>NZ_JADWYX010000077.1 GCF_016786355.1 Frankia sp. AgB1.9 | reverse complement strand
GCCTGACCGATTCCGGCCCGGGAGACCGGCACCGGGGCATCGCCGGCCCGGTCATCCGATGGGTGACCGGGCCGGCCCCCCAACGTCACCGCCCCCCGCGGGGGCCCCGGCCGCGCCTCTCGCGCGTGCGGCGCCTTCCGGGCTTCGACCCGACCGGGGCGCGGCTCGCGGCCTCCCGGCTGGGCGGTACGCCGCTGGTCGCGTTCTGGCTGCTGATCGTCGCGATCCTCGTCCTGCCGATCGTCCTGTTCCTGTTGAACGCCTTCCTGCCGCGGCTGTTCGGCCAGGGGCAGGCGTGGTTCACCCTCGCCGGTTTCCGCGCCGCGTTCACCGGCGTCCTGTTGCGCGGAACGCTCGACTCGCTGCTCGTCGGCGTGATCAGCGCGGTGGTCGCGGCCGGGACAGGATTCGTGGTGGCCTGGCTGACGGGGCGTACCGATGTACCGGGCCGTCGGGTGTGGCCCGGGGCGATGTTCGTGCTGCTCCTCGCCCCGAGCTACCTGATCGCGCTCGGCTGGGAACGGCTGCTGGAGCCGGCGGGCGTGCTCGACCTGTTCGGAGTTCCCGACGCGACGGCCCGCCGGCTGCTGTACGGGCCGGTCGGGGTCATCGTCGTGCTGACCGTCAAGGGTGTGCCGTTCGCGTACCTGGCGATCTCGGCGGCGCTGCGCGGGCTGGGTGAGGAGTTCGAGGCGGCGGTCCGGGTGCACGGCGGTGGTCGGGTCGCCGCGCTGCGGGTCGTCGTCGCGCTGCTCGCCCCGGCGGTCTGGTCCGCGCTGGCGATCGTGTTCGCCGAGTCGGTCAGCGACTTCGGTGTCGCGGCGACGCTCGCCAACGACGCCCACTTCCCGGTCGCGACCTACACCCTCTACAACGCCGTCGACGCGTTCCCGGTGCGGTTCGCCGTCGCGGCGGCTGTCGGCTGGGTGCTGCTGGGCCTCGCGGGAATCGCGCTGGCCGCCCAGTCGCTGGCCCTGCGCGGCCGCAGCTACCAGGTTCTCGGCGGCCGCAGCCGACCGGCGCGCCGGCACGTCCTGTCGCCGCCGGCGAAGGTTGGCGCCGTGGTCTTCCTCGCCGCCGTCCTCATCGTCGGGCTGGGCGTACCCGCCTTCGGCGCCGTGTCGGCGTCACTGATCAACGGGCTCGGCTCGCTGGCCGGCGGCCACGGCCTCACCCTCGCCAACTACGACCGCGTGTTGCGGAACGCCGACATGCGGGCGTCGCTGGCCTTCTCGGCCAGGCTCGCCGCGATCACGGCGACCGCGGCGACCGCGCTCGGCCTGGTCACCGCCCGACTGCTTACCCAGCGAGGGAGCCAGGTCGGTGCACGCGTCCTGGACATGGTGCTGCTCACCGCGGTGGCGCTGCCCGGGATCGTGTTCGCCGCCGGCTACATCTTCACCTACAACCTGCCGTGGGTCGCCCATGCGGGCATCCACCTGTACCAGACGACGACGCTGCTGGTCCTGGCCTATGTCGCCACGGCGCTGCCACCGGTCTCCCGCGTGCTGGTCGGTGCGGTGGGCCAGGTGCAGGACTCCCTGCGGGCCGCCAGCCGCGTTCACGGCTCGGGCGCGCTGGGCTCGTGGCTGCGGGTGGTGCTGCCGCTGCTGGCCCGGCCGCTGGTCACCGCCTGGCTGCTGACGTTCGCCGCGACGCTGCTGGAGCTGCCGGTCTCGCAGCTGCTCTACCCGCCGAACCATCCCCCGGTCGCGGTCGGTATCGAGAAGGCGCTGGCCAACTACGACTTCGGCGGTGGCACGGCGATGGAGGTCATCGCGATCGGTCTAGCGCTGGCCGTCGTCGCCGTGGCGTGGGGTCTGTACCGGCTGCTGTCCCCCGCCGGCTGGCGCCGCGTCGGAACCACCCGGTGAGCGTGGCCCTCGGCCGCGACCGCCACCAGCCCGCCACCCAATCCGAGCGGAAGGAAACCTCGTGACGGCTACCGCCGCATCCGACGCTCCTTCGAGCCGCGGCCATCGGCTGCGGGTCGCTGGAGCGGTCAAACGCTACGGCCAGGTCACCGCGCTGCACGACGTCGGGCTGGACATCGCCGCCGGCCGGTTCCTCGTCCTGCTCGGCCCGTCCGGCTCCGGCAAGTCCACGCTCGCCCGGCTGCTCGCCGGTGTCGAGAAGCTCACCGACGGCACCATCCGCCTGGGCGACACTCTGGTCGCCGACGGCCGCAGCCACCTTCCGCCCGAGCGGCGCGACCTGGCGATGGTCTTCCAGGACTACGCGCTGTGGCCGCATCTGACCGCCGCCGGCAACGTCGCCTACGCGCTGCGCCGCCGCAGGCTGCCGACAGCCGAGGCTCGCCGCCGCACCCACGCCGCACTGGAGCGAGTGGGCCTCGGCGCGCATGCCGACCGCTACCCGCATGAGCTCTCCGGCGGTGAGCAGCAGCGCGTCGCGCTCGCCCGCGCCGTCGTCGCCGAGCCGGGCCTGCTCCTGTTCGACGAGCCCCTCTCCAACCTGGACGCCGACCTGCGCGAACGGCTGCGCGTCGAGATCGCCACGCTGACCCGCGAGTGCGGCGCGACCGCCGTCTACATCACCCATGACCAGTCCGAGGCGTTCGCGCTGGCCGACGAGATCGCGGTTCTCGACCGCGGCCGGCTCGTGCAGCTGGCCACCCCCGAGACGGTCTACCGTCGACCGGCGACGCCGTTCGTCGCCCGTTTCACCGGCCTCGCGGGCGAGCTGCCCGGCAGCCTCGCCACCGCCAGCGACCAGGTCGCGACCGTTCGCGTCGCGGGACGCACCGTCACGGGCCGCCTGACCGGCGACGCCGGGCCCGAAGAAGCCGTCAGTCTCCTGGTCCGTCCGGCTGCCACCCACCTGCTCCCGGCGAGGCCGGGCGACGCGGACACCGCCGGCGACGGGCTACCCGGAACGGTCCTCGACCTCGCCTACCGCGGCCGCGGCTACGACCATGTGATCGTCACTCCCGCCGGCACGCTCACGTCCGTCTTCGACCAGCACCCCTACGCCCGCGGGACCGCCGTGACGGTGTCGCTCGACCCGGACGGTTGCTTCGTGTTCCCGGCCAAGCCGGAACCCGTCGGCCTGGTCAGCGTGCCCGATCTGCGGTCGCCGCCGCCCGGCCCGAGCTCGAGCCCGCTGCGCGTCCCTGCGTGATCTGTCCGTGCGAGCGGCGGACGTCGACCCGGCCGTCCTGATCTTCCGGCCGGCGGCCCACGCCGCCTGCCCCCGATCGTTCGCCATCAGATCTAACAGTCGTTAGACTCACGACGAATTGATCGGTCGTCCACCGACGGATGCCCGCGCACGATGCGTCGAAGGGCGACCGCGTCCCAGTCCAGGCATCGTGGTTCGAGTGAGCCTGTCCCCGCCGGGACAGCTGGGAGGTCGCATGACCACCGCATCGCTGTTCATTGCTGTGTTCCTCGCCTGCGCGGTCGAGGCCGTCGAGGCGACGACGATCGTGCTCGCCGCCGGTACCGCCCGCGACCGGCGTTCGACGGTCCAAGGCCTGTTCTGCGCCCTGATCGTTCTCGCCGTGGTCGTCGCCGCGCTCGGACCTGCTCTCACCGCCGTGCCGCTGTCCGCGCTACGAGTCGTCGTCGGCACCCTGCTGCTGATCTTCGGCCTGCAGTGGCTGCGCAAGGCGATCCTGCGCGCGAGCGGGCACAAGGCGCTGCACGACGAGAACGCGCTCTACGAGCAGCAGCTGGCCGAGGCCCGGCTGGCCGCGGCGACCAGCCGCGGCGTGGTCCGCGACTGGTACGCCTTCACCTTGTCGTTCAAAGGTGTCCTGCTGGAGGGTCTGGAGGTCGCGTTCATCGTGGTCACCTTCGGCTCCAACCAGCACGACATCCCGACGGCGGCGATCGCGGCCGTCGCCGCCGTTGTCGTCGTCGCGGGGGCTGGGCTCGCGGTTCGAGCGCCACTGGCCCGGGTGCCCGAGAACACCATGAAGTTCGTCGTCGGCGTGATGCTGACCGGCTTCGGCACCTTCTGGGCGGCCGAGGGCGCCGGCGGCCGCTGGCCCGGCTCCGACGCGGCCCTTCTGATCCTCGTGCCGGCGATCGGCGTCTTCGCACTCGGTCTCGTCGCCATCCTGCGCCGACACCCGGCTTCACCGGCCCTGAGCGGCGCCGCACCCGCCCCGAAAGCGAGCTGACCGATGACCGCGAAGATCCGCGCGTTCTTTGCCTTCTGGTACGACTTCATCGTCGGCGACGACTGGCGCGTCGCCCTCGGGGTCGCGCTCGGGGTCGCCGCGACCGGTGCGATCCACACCGCCATCCCGGCCTGGTGGCTGCTCCCGCTCGCGGTGGCCGTCCTACTCCCGTTCACGCTCTGGCGGGCAAGCCGGTCGCATTGACTCGCCGGGTGGTCTCGCTTACTCGGTCGCCGGCCGACCAGCACCGCTGTTCCGCCCTGCGAACGTCTGCTCGGCTCTTGCCGAACCACCGGATCTGAACGCCGCGGGACGTAACCCTCCGTTACGGACGAACGTCCCGGCAGCGGGCCGCTCTGTCACGGTGTTCCGCTCCTGGATTTTGCGTGCGGCAGCGCTCATCGATTCGTGGGGCGGGGCGCGTTGATACCGGGTGTAGCGGGGGTGTGCGAGATCGGAGGCGCGGGCGGGTGCGGGACGGGGAGCAGGCGTTCGAGGAGTTCGTGACCGCGGCGGCGGACCGGCTGCTGTTGAGCGCGATCCTGCTCGTCGGTGGTGACCGCGCGGCTGGCGAGGACCTGCTCCAGGGGGCATTCGAGCGCTGCTACCTGCATTGGGCGAGATCGCCGACGGCAACCCCGAGGCCTACGTGCGCAGGGCGCTGGTCAACGCGGCGACGAGCCGTTGGCGGCGGCTGCGAGCGCGGGTCCCCGAGGTTCCGTTGACCTGGGGCGGGGAGCCGGATATGGCTGCCGCGGATCACGCCGATCGGCTGGCGGTCGCCGACGGGCTGATCCGGGCGTTGCGGACGCTCCCGCCCCGCCAACGGGCCGTGGTCGTGCTGCGTTACCTCGACGACCTGCCCGAGAGCGAGGTCGCGGCGGTGCTTGGCTGCTCGGTCGGGTCGGTCCGCAGTCAGGCGTCGCGGGGCCTGGCGCGGCTACGCGACAGCGAGCATCTGCACCTACTCGCCGCCGCCCGCCCCGCCGACCAAGACCCGCGCGGGAGGGCGTTTCCAGCGTCGGCCGCGGATGTGCTGACGAACGATCCCCGCGGGGGCAGGACGGCGGTTCCCCCGCGGCCGCCGAGCGCGGAGACGAGATCGAGCCAGCGCGCGGCGAAGGAGGGGCGGCGGTGACAGCGACCGAGGACCTCGAAGGAGTGGCCGCCCGGCTACGCGCCTCACGGGACGCGCTGCCCCCGGTGGCGGTCGGTGAGCGGTTCGCGGTGGACGTGCGGGCGGGGGCGCGCCGGCGCCGCCGCCGGGGCGTCGCGGCGGCAGCGTCGGCGCTCGTGGTCGTCGTCGCGGTCGCCGCGCCCGTCGGCCTGCGCGTAGAGGATTCCGGAACAGTGGTGGGGCCGGCCGCGACCATCGCCGAGACGAGCCCACCGCGGGCCGACGCGGGCTGGGGTGGAATCCGGATCGGCTGGTTGCCGGCGGGCACGACGCATCTGGGCGACGCGGGCGGACCGAACGGCCAAGGGATTGGCAACGAGACCGACCAGCCCGGCACAGGCGTGGCGTACACCGGACACCAGGACGCGATCTACGTCAGCTCGTTCACCCAGGCGAGCGAGAAGGACTCCCTGCTGCGGATCGTGGTGAGCTGGGCTCCTCAAGAGGACTTCGTGGCGTCGTCCCTGTTGGAAGGGGGAACGCCGATCACCGTGCACGGACAGCCGGGCCGGCTCTACGACGGGGGCCTGGCGTCGCGAGCGGGCGCGCCGCCGGACTACCGCGCGGGCCTGACCTGGCGGGAGGCCTCGGACGGGCCGGTAGTAGCGGTCACCGCGCAGGGCGCCGCACCGGTGGACACCGGGGCCCTGCTGCGAGTCGCGGAGAACATCACGGTCGTCGGCGAGCCCGGCGCGGTGCAATCGACGACGAGGGAGCAGATCCAGGCGGCGTTCACTACGGCGCTCGGGCACCCCCCGGCACCGGACGACGCCTGGGTACGCGCTGTCGAGAACGGTCCGAAGCTACTGAAGGCCCGCCAGCAACTGCTCGCATCGTTCCCCCACCTCTCGGCAAACGTGACCGCCACGGTCACGCATGCGGTATGGACCGGGCCGGACACGATCCGGGTAGACCTCACCTACGCGTACAACGATCCGACGACGCCGATCGCGAAGGACCTCGCCCGCCAGGGGACGAACCGCAGCGGTCACGTCGAGGAGGGCGAAATCGGTCTGGAGGCCGTCCGGGTCGACGGCCATTGGTTGGTCACTGCTCGGTCCTACTGCACCATCCTCGTCTCACTGGTAACCGACGCTCCGGGGTGCGGGTAGCGCACCTTCCGCCCTGCGACCGACTGAAGAAACGATCGTCATCGCCAGGAATCGGGAGGGCGCCGACGCGCCTGTGCCGTCAATGGGCATGTGGGCAATGGTCGCCTCTGATCACCTGAGGACCAAAAGCCCTGCAGGACAGGGGTTTGCGCACCCGACCGGCACGAATGCGAACCTCCCCAGTGTGACCGGCCCAACCATCACCATCCCCGCCAGCCACAGCAAGATCCGCCGCGACGGCTACCTCGGCAACACCCACTGGCGCGCGCGACCTGCACAAACGAACCACCCGATCCAGCACGACAACGAACGAACCACCGAATCCGACCACCGCGATAGGTAACCCACCGCCACCAGCAACGGCAGGCGTCACCAAAGAAGGTCGAGACCAGCAGCTTCGGCCGCGCGACCTGCTAGCCGAGGCGTGCATAGGCGCGGGCGGTCGCGGCCAACTCGGCGCCGGACGGTTCCCGGGTCAACGCCGGCTCGTCGAGCTGCACCCAGCTGAAACCGGTTGCGGCCAAGTCGGCGAGCAGCTGGGCGTACTGCTCGACCAAGGTCGTCGAGCAGGTCCAGTGGCCGAAGGCCGCCCGGCGCACCCGCGGCCGGCTTGGCCAACAGCAGGAAGGTGACCGGGCCGACGACTACCGGCCGGGTCTCGACCCCGACCTCCCGAGCCTCCCGGTACTCACGCAGCGGCTTGTCGTCAGCGAGCCGGAATCTCGTCGACGGGTCGAGCTCGGGTCATCTCCAGCAGCGCGACCGCGTCGGCGCCACGAGCCATTGCGAAATACCGCTCCAGCGCTGTTGCTGGGGAGCCGTCCGCGCCGGACAAGCCGCGGAAGCGGTCCGGAACGGCGTCGAAGAGCACGGCCGTGTCGAGGACCTGGTCGTAGGAGGACAACGTGTTCGACGGGATGGCGTCGAGCCCCGCGGCAGCCGGTCGAGAAGCGCACTGTCGGGCGGACCTACACCGCGCAGACAGGATGGCGTGGCGGCTGTCAATTTGCCTCACACTCACCTACGGCCGGGTTCATGGCGACGGCCCCGATCGACCCGAGCAGGTATGGCCACCCGCGGGCGGCGCGGCACGCGATCCACTTCCCGAAGCTGATCGACCGGTTCTGGCAGAACCCGCGCCGCGCGATCGGCTGGGATGTCCAATTTCCGATACTTCGTCGCCTTCGAAGCACAACGCCGGCTCGCGCCGCGCTCGACGGGGCTTATGGAAGGATCATGTTTATGATCCAGACGTTATCGTGGCGAACCATGAGGAACTGATGACTACCGCTGTCACACCGCTCACCAGCCTCTCCGTCGCTGGTATAGCACTCCGAATATTTCACTTCTATCACAGGAGACCCATTACGAACACCTGAACCTTCTACTGAAATGTTCTTTATTTGGACATTTTCGTAGCCTGCCTCGAACTGCTGCCGCGTAGTTTGCGATGCAAATCCAGGGCCGAGTTCATCATAGGCTCTGCCTAGTTGATGGTCGTTCACAAAATTAAAGTATGCGTCCAGGGTCTTTTCGATTCCCTTCGAGTCTCCAGTACTTGCTGGGACATTGAGCGAGACACCTGAAGTGAGTATTGAGCCATGATATTTTAGGAGCAGAATAATTGCGACGACAATGGCGGCGAACCCCATGAAGACTACAATTGGGGAGGAGAATTCATCATCTCCACCCTGATAATTGCCACCGGGGCGCCCAAAGATGCGCAGCTCGGAGACCGGACCGCGGCGTTGAGTAGGGTTGTGAATCTGAGGGTGGGGCTCGTTGTCTTCGGCCTGATCGGACGCCCGCGCGCTAATCATTTGCCGGTTAAGATCACTGAGGGATCTTGGCTCAGACGGTGGAATGCTCCGAACAGCCTGAACGAATCGCTTCGTAAATGCAGTCGCCAGCGCTCCCTGAGGCGCTCTTGCGGCGTCCTCTCTGCTCGAGGCCAGCAGGAGTGCAACTCCTTGACTTCCCCCGATGTGAGCAAAAGCCGGCACTGCGGCTCCGGCGTAGCATGCGTCGATTATAAGATAGATGCGCATGAACCTTGCAGCCATACTGACTGCTTCTGCGAGAGCCGCGGCCGAAATTGCCGATCCCCTAGGCAGTTCCTTGGAGCTTTTAGCGACGTAGAGGTAATATTGATTATCGATCCCAGGTGAGTCCCCGTGACCGATGTAGTAAATGACCACGTCACTCGGGCGCCCCCGGGAAAAGTCGGTTCTGGTGAGAAAATTATGAATCTCCATCAGTTGAACGTTCGCGTTTAGGGGTTCATCGAAAAGATCCAGAGTATATTCTGTTGTAATCCCAAGTTTCGGAAGAATTCTCTCTAGGGTCGAATGGGACCCGCGCAGAGTGGCTGAGTCGAGGTCTTGCCAGCCGGGCCACTCGCTGGCGCCAATCAGAATCGCTGCCGTTCTGACGTTTGACAGATCGGGATTCGTGCCATCACTCATCTTCGGAGTGGTGCTGGTCGATGAATTCAGCTAGCTGTTTTCCGAGCTCACTGGCTGAGCGGCTACTTATTTTGTCGACCGACAGAGATGATTCGCCGCTCTTAAATACTACTTCCGATGTTGATCGCCGCGCGAGCCACGACCTGACTCCCAGAGCAACGGCGCCTATAGACGGCGTTTGGAGGATTAGAATCAAGGTGGCTCCGATATCCTGTGCTTCAGGGTCAGACCGCATGAACTCGATATCAGCCTCGGGTTCCTCGTCAAGAATAAAGTCGCGCAGCTCTCGCGCCATCCTGCTCTTCTCGCCGTTCGGTGCTCTCTCGATTTGTAGCAGCAACCGATGCTCGGTCACGAGACGTCCCCCTGTTCCTCCGGCCTCTATTACCTTTTTAGCCTTGCGCCAGTTGGCCTCGCCTCTGGCTAATCGGCTATCTTAGCGACCGGATCTTGCGGAGGTGCTCAAGGTGCCGACAGTCTCGACTTCGCTCGCAGTAGAACATGCGAGGTTACGAAGGTCGGTAGGTCCCTCCGGGATCACGCCCAGGCCCCCTGACCCGGTAGAACGGCTGTGCTTGGTAGCAAGCATTGACCCCATCCGCCCTGGTCAATGAAGTCGCTACCAGGATCGGTAAGATCATTTGTCGATGATCGGAACACCAGAGGTCATGCAGGCCGTCAGCCGAGTCACTTGGAGTGTCCAAACTCGCTTCACCACCAGGTGGAGGCCTTGGTGACCGGCGGGTCTGGCGTAACAATCCAGATGCCAGACCGGCCTACGCAGGCGCGGCTCCAGGTCGCCAAACACCGCGACCCGACGCTGTCCCACGGGGGGATGCGGACCGGCGTCGCCTCTGCGCTCCTCGATCACTCGTGGGCCAGGACTGTGGAACGACGCGGCCGATTGGTTGCGACACCTGCGATACCGGGAGGGATCGGCTAGTCCCGTCGACAACGAGGACTCGGACGGCTCTACCGCGGCAGCCTGGCGAGGGAGTATGGCAGCCATACTCCGCTGCCAGCGAAGATGAAAGGCCGGCGGGGCTGATCCACATCGACCCCACTGAGCTGCATAAACGGACCTTCGGGCCGTCGGGAGCTCGAACTGCCTCTGGCTGTCTTGTGGGAGGCGAGGTGGACGTTGTGGACCGGTCCGGGGCTCGAGGCGCCGACTCTCGGCGCGACGGCGACCTTTCGGGTCGGACGGCTCAGAAGGCGGGGGGGATCCGCGGCGCCGCTGCCTTGGCGGAGCCGGCGCTGCGGGCCCGCGAGCGGCGGTAGCGCGGCAATCAGCCGGTGATCGCGGTCATCACCGCCGTGTAGCCGTTGAGCTGCCCGCGTGCGTTGGGTGGTGCAAGGCTTCGATGTCCCCGGGATCAAGCCGTTCAGCCACGATGATGGTGAGCATTGCTGGACGCCCGATACGCGAACAACAAGATCGAAGCCGATCACGGCCGGCTGAAGGCACGGCTGCGGCCGATGCGAGGACTGAAACGTCTCCGCTCCGCTCAGGTCATCGGAGCCGGGCACGCCTTCGTCCAGAATCTCCGCCGCGGCCACTACGAACTCGGCACCGATGCCGAACCCCGTCACCGACTCGCAGCCGCGTTCACCGAACTCGCCCTGACTCTCTGAGCAGGCAACCGGCCCGTCCGAGCCCTGCCCCGGGCCAGCTCAATGCAACAGCGCCCTTCCGAGGGCTCGGCCCGAGACCCGACTCGCCGCGTACGAGTTCCGCCAATCTTCGATCACTCTGTGTAATCCTCGCCGGGCGTCCCGGACCTGGCTGGGACGTGGGACCGCGCTGTGCCGGTCCATCAAGGTCTGCCGCCGGCCCGCCAGAGTCTCGGGTCTCGGCGGGTGACCACGCCGAGGAGCGAGCATGTCGAGACGTCCAGCGCGGCGCCGCGAGCGGCTGCTCGCATCAGCCGGATCCGCGGGCCCAATGGCCTGGCCCGTCGCGGCCGTGGTCGCGCTGACCGTGTTGACTGCGACGGCGGCGCCGGCGATGGCCGTCGCGAGGCCCGCTGCCGGCGATCCGTCCGCTTCCGGCAGACTCCCACTCGCCGCAGCGACACTGACTCCCGCGATCACGGTCGCCACGTCCGCGGCCCCGGGCTCGTTCTCCGGCGCCGGGCAGACGCTCGACTTCTCCTACCTGGTGACGAACAGCGGCGACACCCCGCTCACGAACGTCGTCGTCCACGACGCGCTCGCGGGCGTGTCTCCGGTGACCTGCACGGCCGCGGAACTGGTCCCGGGGGCAACCACCAACTGCGGCGCCACCTACGTGACGACCCAGGCGGACGTCGACCGCGGACGGGTCGTGAACACCGCGGTCGCGAACGGCACGCCGCCGTCCGGCCCTCCGGTGACCTCCGCCCCGGCGCACAGCCTCACGTCCACCGCGCTGCCCGGCTCGCTCAGCATCACTGGCTCGGCGGACCAGCCCTCTTTCAGCGCCAGCGGCACTCCACTGAGCTTCACCTTCGTCGTGACCAACACCGGCGCCGCGCCGCTGAGCGAGGTCTCCATCCTGGAGACGAGCCGGCCCGGCCCCGCGGCCACCTGCCCGGCGCAGGTACTCGCGCCCGGTCAGTCGATGACCTGCGCCCTGCAGACAACCTCGACTCCCGCGGACCTCGACCGAGGAGCGATCTACATCAGCGCCGTCGCCAGCGGCCGGCTCCCGGCCGGCCAGTGGGTGACCTCGGCACCGACGACGGCCTCCGTGCCCGCCGTTCAGAAGCCGAGCCTTCAGTTGACCCCGGTGTTTGCCAGTAGCTTCAGCGCGGCCGGCCAGCGGGTCAATTTCACCTACAGCACGTTCAACACCGGAAACGTCACCCTGACCGGGGTGCGACTCGTGTCGTCCCGATCAACTTCTGGACCGGTGAGCTGCGCGCAGACGCTGCCGGCGGGCCAACGCCCCTCCTGCAGTGTCTCGGCCGTATCGACCCAGGCCGACGTCGCCGCCGGTTTCCTCGCGAACGTGGCCTACCTCGTCGGGTTCGACCCCGCGGGCGTGCTGGTCGCGTCGCCGCCGTCGGCCGCCTACACGCCGAGCACCGGTGGCCCGCCCGTCCCGCCCGCCACTGGCGCGCTCTCCCTGGCCAAGTCCGTCGCGCCAGCCACGTTCACCGGCACGGGCCAGACGCTGGACTACTCCTACCTGGTGACGAACACCGGCGTGGTCGGGCTGTCCGACGTCGACGTCCTGGACGGCCTGCCCGGGCTGAGCCCGGTCACCTGCCCGGCGACGACGCTGGCCGCCGGCGCGGCGATGACCTGCACCGCCTCCTACGTCACCGGCGACGCCGCCGCGAACGCCGGCCAGGTCAACAACGTCGCGATCGCCTACGGATCGGTGCCGGGCGCTCCGCCGGTGGTCTCCCCCGCGGCGGCCACGACGACGCCGGGCCCACCCCCGCGACAGCCCAGTCCAGGCATCGCGCTGGTGGCGCAGGTGCAGCCGACCACCTTCTCCGCCGTGAACCAGTCGCTGAGCTACTCGTACCTGGTGACGAACACCGGCGATGTCCCGCTGGATGTGAGGCTCACCGAGGCGCTGCACACGACTCCGGTGTCGTGCCCGAGCGGTCCACCTCTGCCGCCTGGTGTGTCGATGATCTGCACCGCCCAGCACAACACGGACGTTCAGGACCTCGCCCGGGGCTCGGTGTACAGCCTCGCGGTGGCGACCGGCCAGGGCGCCTCCGGGCCACCGGTGACCTCGACGCCCTTCCGGACGACCGCGACGCTGGTGCCAGCGACGATCTCGCTGACGAAGTCCACGGCCCAGAGGTCCTTCACCGGGCCGGGCGAGCAGATCGACTACACCTACCGCGCGACGAACACCAGCAGCCAGCCGCTGACCAACGTGTTCGTGTACGACGCGCTGGCGGGTGTGTCGCCGCTGCGCTGCGACGCGACGGCCCTCGCCGCGAACCAGTCGATGAGCTGCACCGCCAGCTACGTGACGACACAGGCCGACGTCGACAAGGGCACCCTCAGCAACAGCGCGTGGGCGGCGGGCACGCCACCGTCCGGTCTGTCGGTCGTCTCCGAGCCGGCGATCACGACGTTGTCGGTGTCGGTCCTGTCGCTGGTGAAGACCGTCAACGCGACGTCCTTCACTGCGGCGGGTGAGCGGCTGACCTACCTCTACATCATCACCAACGGCGGCCCGGTCACACTCAGCAAGCTCGTGGTCAACGACCCGATGCCCGGCCTGTCGGCCGTCGACTGCCCGGTGACGACTCTCGCCGTCGCCGTGACGACGATCTGCACGGCGAACTACGTGACCACACAGGCGGACGTCGACGCGGGGAAGGTCGAGAACGTGGCAACCGCGAGCGCGACGCCAAATTCCGGCTCCACGGTGACCTCGAAGCCCTCGATCACCTCGATCCCCCTGCACTCCGGCACCGGGCCCACTGGGCCGCCCGGTCCGGCTGGTCCTGCCGGACCCGCTGGACCGGCTGGGCCCGTAGGACCCGCAGGACCGGTAGGACCTGCTGGACCCGCAGGACCGGAAGGGCCTGCTGGGCCGGCAGGACCCGATGGACCCGATGGACCCGATGGACCCGATGGACCCGCAGGACCCGCAGGACCCAGTGGGCCCGCCGGACCTGCCGGACCTGCCGGACCCGTTGGACCTACGGGGCCGACTGGGCCTCCCGGACCACCAGGTCCGGCCAAGGACTGGAAGATCGACATCGGGAAGATCCGTATTCCAGGTTGACCGGCTCCCTCGTCTCCGAAATCCGCGTGACCGGCCGCCACAAGATCGAACCGATCTTCCGCATCCCGACATACAGCCCAGAGGCCGAACCGCCGACCGCGACCCATACAGATCAGGACGATCTTCGCAACCATACACACAGGCGTAGTGACGGTATGCAGGTTCGCACCTTGCCTGGATTGGTGCACCCGACCGCCACGAATGCGAACCTCCCCAGCGTGACCGGCCCAACCATCACCATCCCCGCCAGCCACAGCAAGATCCGCCGCGGCGGATATCTCGGCAACACCCACTGGCGCGCGCGACCTGCAGAAACGAACCACCCGATCCAGCACGACAACGAACGATCCGCCGAATCCGACCACCGCGATGTGTAACCCACCGCAACCAGCGGCAGCGCCCCATGGCCCGCCACCACGCGGCGACGCCACCGTCCGCCACGCACGCCCCGACAGACGGCCCGTCCGCAGCGAGACCCAGACGGCCTGTCCGGGTGCCAGAGGCCTGCCAGCGGCGTGGTCTCGGCAGTCGTCGACAACCCGGCATTGATCGGCACCGCCGTGACCGAGGCGAAGTTCGCGATCCGTGGCGAAGAGGTAGGTGGCACGAGTTTCGGGTTCCCGGGGCCGCCGGGCGGCGCACTGGGCGGCCAGCATCCCATGCTCGGGTCGCCCGGGCGGTAGCCGCCGAGCCAGGTTCGGCCCGGTCAGCGAGCCCCTACTTTCGCCGCAGGCTCGCCGCGCCGACGATCCCGGACGACCAGTCCACGTTCCCCACCTCGCCGTGACGGTCGAAACACCACCCGGTGCAGCCTCGGCCACACCCCCACCCGCGACCACTGCTGGAACCGCCGGTGCGCGGTCGCCGGCGACGTGGACCGGGTACTCGCGGCCAGCCAAACAAGGCCAGGCAGGAACCTGGCCCATCGCACGCGCGGCGCCCGTCAAACCACCTGTGAACAGCCAGACTAGACACGACCCTGCCCCGGCCGATCACCTCCGCAGTTCCATGGCTGGCCTGGTCGGCGCTATCGCTCGTTTTCGGCGGGAGTGGCCGAACGGAGCGCGCCCCGAGGCCTCCCTCAGCAGGGCGGGCAGACGACGCTTCGCTGCGTGTGAGTTGGTGCCGGCGAGTGTTCAGGGCGCGGAGGGCAACCACGACAACGGCGCCAACAACCCCTCAGGCAACCGTGTGTTCTCGTTCCCCCGCGCCACGTCCAGCTGATCCTGCGTCAGCCCGAGGACGCCGGTCAGGTCCAGTCCGCCCAGCATGGCCTGGGCCAGGTCCGCGCCGATCAGATCGGTGCCGACGAGGGTCGCCGCATCCAGTGCGGCGCCGGTCAGGTTCGCCCCGTTCAGCAGGGCGCCCATCAGATTCGCCTCTTCCAGGTGGGCATTGGTCAGGTTCGTCCCGACGAGGCGGGCACGGCTGAGATCCGCCAACATGACACCGGCATCCATAAGGTTCGCCTCCTGCAAGTTGGCGCCAGTGAGGTTCGCATGGATCAGGTCGGCGCCCGTCAGGTCCGCCCCTTCTAACGTGGCACCGGAAAGATCTGTGTCGGTCAGCCCTGCGCTGGTCAGGTCCGCGCCGATCAACACGGCCCCCGTGAGGTTCGCGTCATCCAACTGGGCGCCGGCCAGATTCACCTTGGCCAGCATCGCGCCGCGCAGCCATGCGCCCGTGAGATCAGCGCGCGGGACATCCAGCCGGCCAGGGAGACGCCCGAGGACCGTCAGGGCGGCCTGCACATCGGTATCCGGCGTGTCCGGCCCAGCGGCACGCGGTGCGCCGGTCGGACCGGGCGGGGGCAGGCGGGTGTGCTCGCGGACGAACGCGGACAGCACCTCCACAACCGTGCGCTGGTCGGCCGGCGAATCGACCGCGATCCGCTCCAACGCATACAGCCCCCCAAGCCTCCCGTCGACCGTGCCCGCGCCCAGCAACCCGATCGCCGTCGCATACAACTCACGCACGTGGGTGTTCAGGTCCGCGGCCCGCTCACGGACGTCGGCAGCCTCGTTCGCCCGCTTCGTCTCCTCGTTCGCCGCCTTCACCTCCGCATTCGCCGCCTTCACCTCCGCGTTGGCCTGGCGCGTCTCATCCAAAGCGATCAACGCACCCGCGACCGCCGTGAGCGCCGCCGCCGCCGTCAAGAGCGCGCCTTGCAACGCCGCGCGGGCTTGGACCGCCCCGTCACTCGAGCCCGGATACATCTGGGGCGGCAGATGCCAGATCGCGACCACCGCCGCGACCGCCCCCAGGCCAGCGACACCGGCCACTGTCAACAGCCACCGCCGCCCGGAACGCCGAGCCGCCCCGCGATCGCTCATAGGGCTGGGTTGTACTCCACGCCACCGATCTCCAACAGTCCCGAGTGGAGGATCTATCCGGGCCGGAGTCCTGACGTCGTGACCGACGATCACGCGGCTGCCCGGCCGCCGCCGTTGTCGGCAGCAAGCAGTCGGTGAGGACCCAGCTGCAGAGGTGCTGACGGTTAGTGGTGGGCGGCGATGGCGGCGGGTGGCGGTGCGCTCAGGTCGTCGTCCGGGCCGAGGCGGACCGCGTCCAGCATCGCCGTCCACGACGTGCGGCCCGGTTCGAGCGCGGCCACGAACGAGTACGGCCAGCCCGGGATCACCTGGGCCTGCCCTTTGCCCCGGCCATAGGTGTGGCAGAACATCCGACCCGGACTGGTCGCCGCCTCGGGGCGTAGCCACGGGCTGACGTCAACCGCCAGCATGATCCGGCCGTCGTCGGACCAGGGTAACGGCAGCCCCGCCAGGTCGCGTCGCAGCCGGCCGGTATCAAGCAGGCCATGGTTCCCCGCGTCGTATAAGGCCCCGTGTCCCCGACGGTGCTCCGGCGCCAGCGACAGCCCCACCAGTGTCCGGACCGGACCGTCAGCGCACAGCACCGCGTCGGTCAACTCGAACAGCGTGTCCGCCCGCCGGGACAGGCAGCCATGGAAGTCCCGACGAAAGCGACACAGCACCCCGATGTCCTCGACGCCCGGCAGATCCCGCGGCAAGCTGTCCCCCAACGACCTCCGTTTGATCTTGTGACTTTGGCGAGAAACATGATCAATCGAAGGTCGTGCCATGTCAGCCTGACACGCGCACCCCACCGACCCGGCACGGACAAGGGCAAGCCAACGCGGATCGAAGGTTAAACGGCAAGCTAAGGAATCCGCGCGGCACGTAACCTGCGCCGACGAACGCCCACGCCGGCAGTCTGCGTGGTCGGGGTCGAGTCCCTGGCGGTGCGCCCGTTCTGACCTGGCCAGACAACCCCGGGGGCTATACGGCTCTCATCGTCGCGGGGCATGGATCGGCACGCCTGGGTCACGGACCTGCCCCGTGGCTGACGGACGGATTCCGGCGCGCAGGCCCCGAAGGCCTATCTCGTGGAGACAATCCCCCCACCGGTCGGCAGGTTGCTGCTTTCATGGCGGATGTGGCCCAGCAGGGTCGACTGATCACGGGGGCAGAGAGTGAAAGGCGTCATCTCCAGCGGGGTTGTGTTTTTCCCGCTCATCGCCATAGCTTTGGCTGGGGTGATCCGGGCCGTCCGCCGGCATCGGCGTGAAGAGCGGTACGACCTGCCGCCGGCCGCGCCGGCCTGGACCGACGTCGGTCCCAAGGTCGGCCGTGTCCGGCGCCGTTCGGCGGTCTGGCGAGCGGCGGTGGTCACCCGCCGGATCCTGGTCGGTGCGGGCGTTCTCATCTTCCTGGCCGACTACTTCGCGGCCGAGAGTCCGACCGGCGACCGGCACGTCGGTGGCGTCCTCTACTTCACCGCGGTCGGGGGGATCGTGGCCAGCGGACTGGCGCTTACTCCGCTCTGCCGTGCCTTCCGGGACCCGCTTTATGCCGGCGAGGTGTACGGCACGGACGAGCGTCGCCCGACCAGCGTCATCGGCCTCGGCCTCCGCTTCGCCGCGAACCTGCTGCTCGTACCGGTGATCATCACCGCCGTGGCGTACTGGATAGGCGATGTGGTCACCGTCGGAACACGGGGTCAGGACGCGGTCCTGGGCCTGGTTCCCCGCTACGGCCTCGTCGTCGCGCTCCTCGCCGTGCTCGGGACGGCCGCGGTGGCGCTCGACCGGCTGGGACTGCGCATCCTGACCGCGGAGGCACACACGCTGATCGTGCAGGATCCGCGCCCGCCGATTCTGTACCTGCGCAGTTTCGGCGACGACGCCGTCTCGGTCGAGGCGGCCGGTCCCAGCAGGCGCGGCCTTTCGGGCAAGCTGACTCTTCGCAGGAAACGACCCTTCGAGGAGATCTTCGCCTGGCGTGTCGCCCGGTATGGCCCGCTGATCGCGGTCAACGACCCGCGCATCAGGCTTCGTACTCTCGGCGCGGCCAAGATGCATCTCGCCATGGACGGCTGGGAGCCCAGGGTCGAGGCGATCGCCGCGAAAAGCCTCGCGGTCATGGTCTCCGCCGCACCGGCCACGACGAACCAGGGCCTGCTGTGGGAACTCCAGATGATCGCGGAGAGGCTGGCGCATCAGCGCGTCATTCTGGTGCTGCCACCGCGGCGGAAAGACGAAGCCGGAGCGAACTGGGCCGCGTTCTGCGCCGTCGTCTCCGGCTGGTCCTTCTTTGACGGAGCACGCGCCTTGAATCCAACCGGCGCCGCGCATCTCCTGGTGCACGTTCCTGGCGAGGGCTGGCAGGCCTGGGGCGCGGCGACCCGCACTGAATGGACCTATGCCCTTGCCATCGCCGGCGCCCTGGACCACGCGACGAAAGCCTGGCAGCGGACAGCCCCATGGCTCGCCCACGCCCTGCAGGTGTCCATCGCCGCGCATGCTGGATTGGTGCCGGCGACCGTCCGCGCTGGGTTGCGATGCATGTACGCCGGGGTCGTCCTGACCCTTCTGAATACCCTGGTGACCGTGCCCATGCTGGCCCGGTACTACGACGCCGCCGCTGCGCGAGACGCGATCCAGAACCCAGCCTACGGTGACCTCGACGGCAGCGTCGGCATGATGGAGACCAGCTGGTTCATCGTGGGTGGACTCGTGACGACGGCCGCGTGGGCGTGGATCGCGTTGCGGTGCCAGCGGGGAAACAACTGGGGCAGAGTCCTGGCCCTCGGCGGCTGCATTCTCGGCACGCTCTTCGTGCTGGCCAAGCTGGACCTCGACATTCGCGCGCATTCCTGGGCCGGCGTGATAGATCTGACGACGGCACTCGCCGGAGTCGCAGGCATCGTGCTGATGTGGGTCACGCCGTCCGAGGCACATTTCGGCTCACCCTCACGCGCGGTCCCGATGCCACAGTCCGTGTGGGCCGCACTGCGGATCATGTATCTCGGCATGGCGCTGACCCTGGCGGACGTCGTCTACATCGGTTACACCCGCTACCTCGGATATCGGGATGTCACGGAGCATGGCAGCGCAATTGTCGCCCATGAGGAGCTCGCACGGCTCACCTTCAAGCTCATGCTGGTGGCCATCGGCGGTCTGGTCTGCGAAGGGCTCTGGCTCTCGTCAGTGCTGGGTTGCCGCCGGGGCGGCGGCTGGGCGCGAGTTCTCGCCACCGTCTATTTCGGCCTGGCGGCCCTCGGTATCGTCATTCGGTTGTTCGTCGAAACAACCATAGGTGGCCGCCTGTTGGATCTAACCGTTCTCCTCATCGCCGCGGTCGCTCTCGGTCTGCTGTGGCACAAAGAATCGGGCCGCTACTTTCGGCCTGAGCTCGGCCCGGGGTTCAGTTATCCGGCTCCTTCAGGTTGGTCCCGCTGAACCGCGGAATCATCACGAGTAGGGTTCCTCGCCCCGCCACATCACGGGTGGCGTGTACATCCGGTCGGGGCGAGCTGGGCAACAGGGAAAGTCAGCGTGGTGTTATGAAACGTTGGACCGTGGGCCGAGCCGGTCGCATCGCCCGGCTACGCTGAGACGCATGTCAGCGACAGGAGGTCTCGTGCTGGCACCCGAGCTCGTGGTCCACCTGTTCGCCCCCGCCGGTGACAGCCGCGCGGCCGAGCGCGGCTACGACCAGCTGCGCCGGGTCTGGTACGCCAGCCGGAAGGCTCTGGGCGTACACGCGGCGGCGCTCGGCCTTCGCGTCCCGGCTGACCTGCCCGACTCAGCGGCGGACCTGATGGGGCCTGGCCCGCTGACCGATCATGAGATCGTCGCGAGCCAGCAGGGGCCCGCCGACGTGGGTGTCTTCCAGACTGTGTTGCGCCGTCAGCACGGTCTGCTGTGCTTGTCCGCGATACTCGCTCCGTTCCCCGGAGCCGAGGTGGACTGGCCGGACCTCGACGCTCGGTGGGACGAAGCCAGGGGGGCGCCGCGCTCCGAGCTCGTCGACGAGGCCCGGATCTACCAGGGACTCGTCCCCAGTTTCGACGTCTTCGCGCACTATCCGCACTCGGCCACCGCCGGGCTGGCCCTACGGTGCGCCGCCGAGCTACCGACCTTTGACCGGGCCGCCGGGTGGGAGTCGCGTGGGGCCAGCACCATCTCCGGATTCGCCGTCTGGGAGCCCGCCGCGGGCGACGACTATCGGCCGCTGCGCAGGCTAATGATCATCGCGTCGGCGGCGCGGGAGGCCGCGCTCGGTGGGTGGGTCTGGTCGGTCGGCGGCACCGCGGCACCGCCCGTGCAGCTCTACCTGGCGCAGGCGGCGAAGCTGCGGCTGCAGGGCCGGATCTGGTCGGCGGGCGCCACCGCCGCCGACCAGTTGCGCCGTCGCCTCGACACGGGTGCCCGGCAGCTCGGCAGCGGCCTCGCCGAGGCGGGGCTGCTCGGCGCCGGGCCGACAGCATCGACAGCGCCTACCGACTCTACGGTAGCGCAGCGCCTGGCCCAGCTGCGCGCAGACGTGTTCCACGAGGCCTCCGCGCGCACGTCCGTCCTCGACCTCGAACGCAACGTCCGGATCGCCGCGGCGAACATGCGGGCGTTGACCGCCGCCACGGTGATCCCGACCGGGCTCGCCGACCCGTTCGAGCAGGACCAGCAATGTGCACAGCACCTGCTGGACCTGCTCGGCGACGGCGGCGCGCTCCTGAAGTCAGCCGGTGTACGGGCCCGAGCGGCGGTGCGTGTGGCCGAGCAGGCCGGCCTGACCACGTCCGGCGGGGCGCCCGCGGACGATCAGGCGCTCGCGGGCGACGACAGGTTGACGTTTCTCGACGAGCTTTCCGAGGCCTACGCCGACACGCTCGACGCCTACCGTCTTCTCGAAAAGCTGGGGGTCCCCCGCCGGCGCCTGCCCGTCGCCGGCGGGCTGAACCCGCGGAACTGGTGGGGCGAGGTCTTCAGAGAGCTTGAGAGCGGCCTCGTGGCTGCGCCGTTTCGCGGCCTGCTCGGCGCCGCATTGGTGGACTACCGCCACAACCGCCAGTTCCTGGACCTCGCGGAACGCTATGGCGTGCCGGTTTCCCGGGTCGAAGGGTCTGTGTCGGCAGAGGTCACCTCGTCACCCGGCGGACGCTTCGAGGACTACGCTCCTTGAGGACTATGCTCCGAACACGCCGGCCGTCGGACGTTCAGGCTACCGCGCGGCCAACGGGCGGGTAGGTCGGCACAGGTAACCACGGGGGTAATGCCTTGCTCACACATCATCCGGGCCGGCGCCGGTGAAGCGCGCGCTGCTGGTCGGCGTCGACCACTATGACAACTTCCGCCCGCTGGCCGGCTGCTGCAATGATGTGAAAGCGCTTGCGCCGCTGCTGCGGAGTAACGAGGACGAGAACCGCAACTTCTACTGCGCCACCAGGACGAGCGACCTCACCCGCATCACGCGGGACGCGTTGGTCAGCGACCTCGAACGTCTGCTTGCTCCGGCCGCGGACGTCGCATTGCTGTATTTCGCCGGCCACGGCCAGCCAATGCCGAACGATGTCGTGCTGTGCACCGCTGACGGGACGCCCACGTCCCCGGGTGTGTCGTTGTCCACGATCCTCGGTATGGTCATGAGTTCGGCGGTGCCCGAGGTCATCCTACTTTTGGATTGCTGTTTCTCAGGAGCGGCCGGCGGCGTCCCGCAGCTCGGATCCTCGGCCGCGACCATCCGTTCAGGGGTTTCCATCATCACGGCCGCCCGGGGGGACCAGCCCGCGGCAGAGGTGCGTGGCCGCGGCCTGTTCGCGACGTACCTGGAGGACGCGTTGAGGGGCGGCGCGGCCGACCTGCTCGGGAAGGTCACCGTCGCGAGCGTCTACGCCTATCTCTCCGACATGTTCGGGCCCTGGGACCAACGCCCCACCTTCAAAGCGAACATCGACCGGCTGCACGAACTCCGGCAGACTAGGCCCGACTTGACGGTGAAACAGCTGCGCGCCCTCATCGCGCTGTTCCCGACCGCAGACCATGCGCTGCCGCTCGACCCGTCTTACGAGCCCGACGCCGAGCCGCGCAGCCTCCTGCACGAACAGGATTTCGGGCTTCTGCAGGCGGCCCGCGCCGTGAAGCTGGTCGAACCGGTCGGCGAGCTACACATGTACTACGCCGCGATCAACTCGAAGTCCTGTAGGCTCACCAAGCTTGGCCAGCACTATTGGAAGCTGATCGACAAGGACCGGCTATGAGGTGGCACTGGCTATGAGCAGGGACCGGCCATGAGCACTGTCGGGTTCACGGGGCACCAGAATCTGCCACCGGCAGGGGTCGACTACATCTCCAGCCGGCTGACCGAGCATCTTCGTTCCGTGCCGACCCCGCTGGTCGGGCTGACCTCGCTGGCGGCTGGCGCCGACCAGCTCTTCGCCCGGCTCGTACTCGACCTGGGCGGTTCGCTGCGCGTCGTCATTCCGAGCGCGGAGTACGTGACGACCTTCCAGACCGACGCCGACATGGCCGGCTTCCACACGCTGCTGCGCAGCACCCCGGACTCCCGGGTGCTGGCCTTCGACACACCTTCCGAGGAAGCGTTCTTCGCCGCCGGCCGCGCGGTCGTCGAGGAATCCGATGAATTGCTCGCCGTCTGGGACGGTCTGCCGGCTCGCGGGTTCGGTGGCACCGCCGACGTCGTCAGGTACGCCGAGAAACAAGGGAGACCGGTCACCGTCGTCTGGCCGGCGGGCCTACGGCGCTGACTGGGCCCTCAGCGACAAGGACCAGTGATGACGGACGACGACCCGACAGCTGACCGAACGTTTCTGGCCGCCCGCGCGACCGTCGCCCGACTTCTTCACTCGGCGGCCGGATGGTCACTGCCCGGCAGCGTGTGGGTACAGGCCGACCCGGCTCGGCCGTCGGTAGCCAAGGTGCTGGACAGGCTGACCCAGTCACTGGCCGACCAGGACGGCCGCGCGTTGATCGCCGCGGCGGAGAGCCTGCGGTACTACGCCGGTGAAGGCGAACAGGTCATCCCGCGCGGGGTTCTTGTCGGAAGCATTGCGACGCCGACCGCTGATGCCGGCCGCTCCGGGCCACCTGCAGAAATCCGGCTGCGGATCGACGCTCTGGTCACAGAGCTGAACATCTCGATCGGCGAAGCCAGGGCGCCTGGAACGTCTGGTGGTCGCCCGGAAAAACAGTAACGAGTATCCTGGCGCGATACAGGGTGGGGGGACCTTTGTTACTGCGCATGCGATGGCGAAACGGGTGGGCTCTCGGATATGTGGTCGCTGGCGCAACGCTCGGCCTGACCTTGTTGCTGGGCACAGCGTCGGCGACGGCCGCATTCGCGGCGCCGGCGCCAGCCACGCCGGCGCCGTCCATCATCGACCAGCCGCGGGTGGACGGTGTGACGAGTTGGACGCTGACGGGGCGGGTGCCAGGGCAGCTCTGGATTCCGGGCGTTGATGCTGGATGTCGGTCCGTGGCGCGGGTCTGGCGGGCGCAGGACGCGACGGTAAGGCTGAGCGTGGTCACCTGCCCGACGGTCGTGGCCGCCAGGGTCTATGCCTGGGGCTATCTGCATCTGCTCGACCGGGCCCCCCTGAAAATCAAACGGCACGGTGACCGGGTGCTCGTTCTGTCCCCAACGCTCGACGATGGTCAGCCCACGGTCGACGGCGAGGTTCTCGAATCGGGCCGGACCCTGGTGCTGAGTTCCGTCGAGCTGGTGGACACCTCGGACCTCGACGGGACCGATGTCCTGGACGCGGTGACCGGGCAGCAGGCCGCACTCCTGTCCAGCCCACCCGACCGGGCCGGCCCACCGGACCCACACTCGCCACCCGGAACCCTCGACAGCTTCCTGACGCTGGCGATGTTCGGGCTGCTCCTGCGCCCGCACGCGATCCTCAACAAGGTCTGGCGCGGTCGCTACTCGCGCCGTCAGGGTGACCCACGCTGGGTCGATATCACGTCCCTCGCCCGCCGGGTGAGGTGGACGCACCGCGCGCGAACAGCCGCCGGCGCGCTCACCGTGGTGATGGTCTCGGGCGCGGCGCTTGCCCTGCGGGTGCAGGTCCTGTCGGTGGGCATCGCGGTGGCACTCGCGATCGTCGCGTGGGCGCCGCTGCCGGCTCGGTGGATGCCCGCGACGGCGCGGGCTACCGCGGCGACGCGCGGCGCATCCCGCGCGGCGGCCAGCCCGGATGCCCGCTACCGGGCGCTGACCGGCGTGGCCACCGCGCTTCTCGGCGCCGGGCTGATCATCCTGTTGGCCAGGAGCCTGCTGTCCTCCGCTGGATTCAACGACGCACCGATGCTGCGGGGCGGCTGGTTCGACCCGGCCTACCTGGACACCACCTCGGGGAACAGCCGGCTGTACGCGGTGGTGCTCTGGCTAGCACCGATAGGGCGGGCGGCGAGCGCGGGGCCGTGGGCCGCGACTCTGTGCATCGTTGCGGCGGTCGTGATTCGCCGGCTGGCGGCCAGAACGGCCCACTCGGCACCGGCCACGGCGGCCGAGCAGGCGTCAGGCGGGTCACTCAGACTGCCGGTCCGCGCCCTCTGGCCGCGAGAGGACGTCCGGCTCGCGGCGCGGCTGGTGGGCGTCCCGCTGATCGATCGTGTCGCCTGGCCGCGGCGCCGGCCGTTCCGCCCGGTGGCGGCGCGGTGGCTGGGACGGCTGGGACCGTTCGCGCCCTTCGAGCGGCCGACGGACCCGGCGGCGGCGGTGGTCGCCCTGGTGGGCGAGTCCGAGCACCTCGCCCGGGTGGACCAACTCGCACCACAGCTCGCCGTCGCGGCGGCGAGCGCGCCCCTCTGCGTCATCCTGCCGCCGCTACCCGAGCGCGTTCTGACCCCGCGTTGGCGGCTGTTCCTGACCGCGGCCGCGGGACAGCCCCGCCTGGCTGGCCTGCTCCACTTTGAACAGCGGGAGGAAGGAGAGGTGCAGGTCATCTACTCGGGGACACTGGTCGCGGTGCAGGCCACTGACGGCTCCTGGCGGGTGTGGGGAGCCCGCCGTCGCACCGAGTGGACCTATGCTGTGGCGCTGAGCCTTGCCACCGACTTCATCATTGCCGACCGCACCCACAACCGTTCAGTGATCGCGAACCTGGCGGTGGCCCAGGCCCCGACGGTTGCGGCCGGGCCGGCCGGGGTCAATGGGGCGACGGCGACGGCGCCGGCGCCGGCGGAGAGGCAGACGCGGCACTCCCCCGCCGCCCAGTCGGCCGTCGAGGTGACGGCCACGGCTACGGCCGCGGCGTGGAACCACGGCGTGCCGCGCGCCACGGAGATGACCTCGAGCGTGACCGACGTGTTCGGCGACCTCGCCAGCAGGATCCATGGGCGCCCGGTGAACACCCGCGACGTCCTTCTCGCGCTGCCAGCCGTCGATCACCTGGCACGGTGGCAACGCCTGTGGACCCACACCGCCGATCCGGACTACCTGGCGGGTCTCCATGTCGCCGACGGGGATCCGGCCGCCGCCGCCCCTTATGCCGGCACCTCGCTCACGGGGACCTGCGTGCGCGCGCTGCGGCTCGCCAGCCTGCTGGCGGCTCACTACGACCTGGGGCCGGTGCCGCCAGCGGTCCTGGCCCTCGCGGTCGTGGTCGACCCGGATGGCGCGGCCGCGCGGGCGTTGGCCGCCACCGGCCTAAGCGAACGCGAGGTCGTCGACCTGGTGCGGGACACCGTGCTCGGCATCGACCTCGACAACCTCGACGACCGCCTACCGGAGCTGGCGCGGGCGGCCGGCATCGGGTTGAGGCACACGCCGTAGGGCTCCGCGGGCGAGACTCTTCAGTAGGGCTCGGGCCACCTCGGCGCACCCGCCAGCATGCCCTCCGACCCGATCCGATCCGGAGACGGCCCGATGGCCCGGGCACGGTCGATCGCATGGGACAGCGCGACGGCATAGGTCCACTCGTTGCGCTTCTCCGCTCCCCAGGTCAGCCATCCTTCCGCCGGGTCCAGCACCATGACGATGGCCCCGGAATGGCCGCCGTCCAGGTAGGTGTCCAACGCACCGAAGCGCGGGTACGTACGGGCCGCCGCCACGAACAGGTTCCAGCGAGCGACTAGATCCCCGCGGGGATGCGGACCGAGGACGAGCATGACGGGCCCGGTCGCGCGTTCGCGGTCAAGGTAGGAGAGCTCCCAGCGCAGACCGGGCTGGACGGCGTCGGGCGTCGCCGCGACGACCACAGCGCTCGCCAGGCCGGCATACTCCGCGACACCATCCTTCCAGGCGGAGCCGTCGGGAAGGATCATCCGCACCGCTCCGATCGTCGGCACTCGGCTTCCGGGCGGCCGGGCCGTCACGACCGGCGCGAGGCGGTTGAGATGGCGGGCCAGCACCTCCTCGAACGGCTGGCGGGTGAAGGGGTTCAGGCGTTCCACCAGGCTGGTCCGCCCGATCGCGCTGGTAGACATCCGCAGCCGGTCGTCGCCGAAGTTCCGGAGGTACAGGACGTACGGAGGCGGTAGGTGGTGTCGCGCGGCGAGCGCGAGGCTGCGTCCTGCCCGGCGCAGCCGCGTCGCCGCCATCACCAGCACGATGGCGACGGCCAGCATGACTCCCAGGGCGTACTCACGCGGAAGAACCAACGGCAGCAGTGACCACCACACCGGGCTGGACGTATCGGTTGGGACATAGCGAAGGTCGAGCGTGCCGCCGACGAACAGCGGCGACTGCGAGATGCCCGACACGAGCGCCGTGAAGGGCATCAGAACCGTCAGTGCCGCTGCCGCCAGCAGGACCAGGCTTACGGCACCCAGTGGGGCGCTAATCCAGGCGCCCCACGACGAGAAGATCCGCAGGCCGCGAACCCGGGAGGGCCGCCAGCCACGGACTCTGCCCACCGGCCTGATCCACCCGAGAACGCCGCAGATGACCACCGTCACGACGGAGCCGACGCTGACTTCCCCGGACACCAGGATTATGGCGAACAGCAGGAAGCCCACCCGCGCCGCCGCGCGCAGCCGGACCCACCGCCGCAGCCAGCCGGCGGCTTTGGTGACGTCGGTCCAGCGAGGATCACCGCTGCGAACGCCGTACCGCTCGCCGCGCAGCGGCTTGGTGAGCATCGCCCACGGGCCGATCACGGCCAGATAGCCGAGGATCAGCGCGCCCAACGTCTCGGTGAAGCGTCGCGACTCGATCACCCGCAACCGCAGGTCGACGTGCGCGTTCCAGCCCGCGCCCGCCGCCAGCTCGGCCTGAGCCGCCGCGGTGCGCTCCGCTATGCCCGCTCTGTCGAGCGGAGCGCCCGCCGGTGCCCAGACCGCCGCGATGATGAATACATGGCCCCTGGCCAGCGCGTTCAGCACGACCGGGTCAGGGTCGGACTGACCCGGCGCGGAGGTGAGCAGCACCGAGTGGTCGGCGAGCTCGGTTGCCGTGTAGTGACTGTGGTCCACCAACTGAATCGCCGCCGTCCAGAGCGCGACGGCCGCGTCCTGGCTCGACCGGCAGTCGTACACCGTCAACGTCACGCGTGTCCCGCCGTCGGCATCCCAGCGGCGCGCCTGGCTCGGGCACTGCGCCGCAGTCCCCGAGAGAATCGTCTGCCCAGGCTCCTGGCCGAGGAACAGCCAGCCCCTCGCGCCGGTGGCCGGCACCGGAGGTACGGCGATGAATCGGGTTGCTGAGCCAATGGTGGCTGGCGGGACGCTGGCCGCGTACGCAGTGCCCGGCGCGAAGAACCAGGCCAGGCAACATCCCGCGGCCAGGAGCGCGCCGGCCAGGGCAGCGCCCGTCGCCGCCCGTCCGCTGGTACGGCCCGATCGTCGGTCGGATATCCGGCCCGCACGCGAGCAGCGACGCCTCATCTGGCCGGCCCCTGAATCCCCGGTAGCTGATCCCAAGCCGTGCGTAGCGCCGAGCGGTAGGCCCACTCGTCTCGACGGGCAGCGGAGAACGCCTGCCAGCCGCCCGCAGTGCAGATCAACGCGAGTGCGTTCCCAGGATACGGCGGAAGGGTTCGAGTCAGGGGCCAGACCCGGGGGTCGACCTGCCGAAGCTGATGCCAGCGCGACGCCAACTCCGCAGTTGGCACCGCCGGCACGACCCGGACGGTGCGTTCCCAGTACCGGCGGTCGATGATCTGCTGGAGTTCTCACAGGAGGCCCGCGGTCAGCGCGAACGGCGGCACGGCGATCACGACGAGGGCCCCCTGCTTCATCCATTCGTCGATCCTGGATTGCCAGTCGACGTCGGACATCGTCGCCCGGGCCGCGCCGAGGGGCGGAAGCGTCATGCCGGGCGGGTTGATCGCCACGACGGGCCCGACAGCCGACAGCGAACGCGCCGTGATCTCCTCGAACGAATCAAACCGGTTCGGGCTGAAACGCGCGATCAGTGACCGCCAACCGAGCGTCGCCGGCGTCCGCCACGACCGCACCTCGCCGGCCCGGGTGCCGCGCTCGAACGTGCCGGGGTCGATTCCGAGCGGTCCCAGGCGCTCCGTCGTCAGCTGCCCGCTGAACGCATGGTCCGGGACGAACCCCGCCGGCGCCTCGGTATCCGTGAGAAACAGCGGTCCGAGAGAGACAGCCAGCGGTGGAGTATCGGCCGAGGCAGCCAGGCCCGAGGCCACGATGAGCAGAAGTACGACACCCAGGCCGATCCAGGATCCCAGTGATTCCCCGCGCCGAAACCGGCTGCGCCAAGCTGCCATCTTTCCCCCCGATCGGCCGCGTGCCGCGATCCTTGCGCGAAACGCGGACTCAGTCCGACGGAGTTGACAACCTGTTTTCTTCGGCCAGTGGCTCCGTTGCGGTGAAGCCAGAGATCGCGGGCCGTCTGGCCCTCTTAGCTTGTCGTTTAACTTGTCTGCCTCCGAGGTCGTGCAGTGGTTGCCTCGTCCTTGGTCTTGCCGACCGGTCGGTGGATCGCGCGTCGTTGGTTGGGGTGGCCAGCGGGGCGGCCGGGGCCGGGGTGGCTGGGTTTCGGTGCGCTGGCTGGTCGGGCGGTCTTCGGGTGGATGTTGCGGAACCTCTGCGGACCCGGGCTGGCGCTGTTGCATTGAGCTGGCCCGGGGCAGGGCCGGGGCAGCCTGGTTGCCTGGTCAGAGAGCCAAGGCGAGTTCGGTGAACGCTGCGGCGAGTCGGTGATGGGGTTCGGCGTGGAGGCGAGTTCGTACCGGCCCCGGCGGAGATTCTGGACGAAGGCGTTCCCGGAGCCGATGACCTGCGCGGAGCGGAGACGTTTCATCCCGCGCATCGGCCGCAGCCGTGCCTTCAATCTGCCGTGATCGGCTTCGACCTTGTTGTTCGCGTACCGGGCATCCACGTGATGGGCGGCGGGGAGCTGCTCGTCGAGGACCCGATTGCAACGGTCCAGTTGCTTCCCGGTACCATATCCCACGCCTGAAGCAGGACTTGATAGCCCGCATCTTCTAACTCCCAGGCAATCCACTCGGCCCACCTCCGGTCCACCTGGGTATACGAAACGAAGAAATCCCATTGGCCGCCGTCCACGCCGATACCGCGTCTCCGCTCGCCCCATCGCTCACTCCACGCCAGGATCAAACCCATCGTCCGCATGGCGGCTCCAAGCTAGAAGGCACGACGACCAGCGACAGCACGAACAAGACGGAAGGAGGCCCGAGCCTTGACCCGTATCGGCGTCACCGGTCACATGGACCTCACCCCCATTAGCGTGCGACTGATCCGCGAGGCTCTAACAGACGCCCTCACCCCCACATGGCGCACGGTGTGACGGGCGTCAGCTGCATCGCGGTCGCCGCCGACAGCATCTTCGCCGAGGCCGTCCTCGAACTCGGCGGCGATTTCGCGATCATCGTTCCCGCTGCTGACTACCGTCAACGCCAGGTCACCGATGATCACGCGGACCTGTTCGACAGTCTCGTCGATCGCGCCACCTGTGTGCGAGTTATGCCGCACGATGAGTCCAACCGTGCGGCGTATGCATCAGCGAACGAGACGCTCGTCAACTCCATCGATCTTCTGTTCGCGGTCTGGGACGGCCGCGCTCCCGTCGACCGAGGAGGCACCGCCGCGGTCGTCGAGTACGCCCGATCCACAGGAACCCATGTCGAGATCATCTGGCCTCAAGGTGCACAACGACGAAGCGGCCCGCCGTCGGGACCACGGCAGGTCGACGCGGCAACCCCTCTGCCGGGCTTCCCCGCGCCCCCCAGTCCGATGCGCATCTCCCATCCGGCTAGCCCGAAGCGGGAGCTCCTCACGGGCCGACCGGTCATTGACCACCCAAGACGGCGGAACCCCGAAAGGTAGAGCAGAGACTGTAGACTCTGCCCTATGTCGTCGACATCGGCTGTGGCCAAGTTCTGGCGGTCCTACTTCGGCGGCGGCAAACGCGCCGACTTCGATAGCGTCCGCAATTCGCTGTGGACTGCGGGAGTGGACTCCAGTAGCTTTGGCGGCGACGACGTCAAGTACCGAGAGACAATTCTCGCGCAGTACAATGTCTGCCTTGAAATGGCCGACCGCATTAGCGCTCGACGCGGCCTTGCGAACACCTTCTACCTGACACTGAACACGGCGATATTCGCGCTCATTGGAGGAGCCTGGAAGAACCTCCCCAAGGCTCCGCTCGATCTCCTGATAGCGCCCTTGGTTGTGCTAGTGATCCAATGTATGACCTGGTTTTGGTTGGTGCGCTCCTACCGTCAGCTCAATGCAGCGAAGTACCTAGTGGTCGGGGCCTTGGAGGAGCGACTGCCTGCGTCGCCCTACTGGAAGGCGGAATGGGTCGCGCTCGGCGAAGGTGATGATAAGGAAGTATACTGGCCGCTGACCCACATCGAGCAGTGGGTACCGCCGCTGTTCGCTCTGGCCTACGTCGGAGGCTTCATCGCGATCGTGCTGAGCTGATACATCGATACGCTGATGACTCGCGAAGGCCGCACGGACGGGTACCAGGACCTCGGCAACGCCAGGTCACTCCTACGACTGCCGAACGATCACCGATCCCGAACCGGCCTGCTTTTCCGACCTGGCTTCCCTCTTGGCGCGCACGGCGCATCCGGCCAGCTTGATCAATCTCGGATTGGCGGGCGTTTTGTCCGTTCAGGGGCTTGGTTAGCGGCCAGGCCAGCCTCTGCGCGGCCGTTCTGAGCCGGTTCTGGGGGCACGGGTGCGGCCGGTTCGGGTCGCGGCCCGTGCGGGGTCAGACGATGAGGGCGAGCGCGGTGCGCAGATCGTCCGGGAGCGGGTCCTCGGCGGTGAAACGTTGCTCACCGGCGCGGATCTGGATAGTGCGGTAGCGCCGGGTGGTGCGCACGAAGCGGCGGACCGACCAGCCGGGGCGGTCCTCGATGAACCGGGTGACGGCGAGCGCGGCGAACACGATCGTCAGGTGCGGCGTCGATCGAGGCGCCTTCGTGGTCGTAGACCGGCCTCGCGGTAGGTCGCTATTGGACATCCGGAACGCCTTCTCGATGTTGTAGAGCCGGTGGTAGGCGGCGAGGACGAACTCGGGCGTCATTACCAGCGCCAGAGAGAACAGACTTCATGGACTGCACGTGCTGCCTCAAACCCACCCTCGGGGCTCGACATCGCCATGAGACCTGGGGCCTCTCCAGCCACGAAAGCAAGCAGCCTGGCGCGTTCGCTGCGGGCAGCTGAGCGGAGATGATGCGTTACGGCGTCGCGGAGAGCCTGTCGCTGAGAGTCCGTGATCGCGGACGTGGACACGCCGAGCCGAGCCGCCACGAGCAGGCCGGCGAATACGTCGTCGAGCGACGGGCCTCCGCAGGTCTGTTGCCAGAAGATTGCCGTCAGCCGTTCGTTGTTCTGAGCCATGCGTGCGATCAGTGACAACAGAGAAAGCCGCTCGTGCGCCGGGAGCCGTTCCAAGCGGCGTGCAGCCTCAAGGATCCAATCCTCGCGGTCGTCACCGGAGTAGCCGATCAGCATCAGCAGGAGGGTCGCGGAGGACCGGGGGTCAGCAAACGACAGTGCAGTCTCGCGAGCCAGCTTCGGCAGCCTCGGATCACTCGGTTCACCGAGAGCATCTTGAGCGTTGAAGAGACCCCAGAACCGGCCAAACGCAGAGGGCAGATCGATGAGTTCTGCCACCAGACGGTCACGGTTGGGTCCAGAGGCGACCGGCAGGAGAGCTGCGATGCCATCTCCGCGCTCGACCGGAGGCAACGAGCAGACTAGCTCGACGGCGTGAATCATGCCAGTCGCTGAGAGTCTCGGCCCAGCGTGGTCCAGCAGTTGGACCCGCGCTCCACGACGCTCCCGGATGACGTCCAGGTCCTGGTCACTCATGCTTTTCTCGACGATTCGGGCCACCAGGTTGTGACGGAACTCGTCGAAGCCGGGGTGAGAGCGCGTCACCTTGCCGAAGTCGCGCACGGTCATCGCGGCAATGGCGGCGGCCAGTTCCTCGTCATCCCGGATCGAAGGGCCGGGTTGAACGGCGGCAACCGAAACCAGTGCGTCAACCGCCGCCTGGTCGAGCAGGGGAAGAAGCTCGCCCAGTGCCTGGACACGCTTCATTGGATCCAGGTCCTGCTCGATCAGTTGCCGCATGGTGGCCGATACGATTGCCGCCCGCTGTTCGGGCTCAACCACCTCGCGCATGGACTCGATCGCGCGAACCCGCGGCCGGAGCGGTGCTTGGGCAAGAGTCTGGACGAGGATGTTCTCGAGTTGTCCGGCAAAGACCGGCGACAGAAGACTCCGGAGGACGAACGGCCGCTGGTCTACCTGCGCGGACCACTCGTGGGCAGCGGACGCCTCGGCCATGGCGTCCGCACCGAGGAGCCGCTCGTACTCGCGCGCCTCATCTGCCGTCAGTCGTTCGTACTCGGCGCGGGTCAGGCGTTCTCGTCGCTCGTGGGCGTGACGCTCGACGAAGTTCTGGACGGCGTCGCTCCGCCGAGCGATCTCGTCTTCCATCGCAGGGAGCAGGTCCGTGAGCAGGTCCAGTCGGCCTGGATCGGCGCCTACGAACTCGATCGCCGCGAGCGCACCGGATGACAGCAGTGGCTCGATCCGGCCCCTGGGCAGGTGAGGCAGCAACCGGGCTGGGAGCCAGGCCCTAGGTCCGTCATTAGTGAATGCCAGCGCCTGCGCGACGGCTCGGTCCAAGCGATCCTGATCCAGACGATCTACGGTCGCCGCGATCACCTCGGCCAGTTGCACCTCGCGCTCGATCTTGAAGATCGCCAGCTCCGACATCACGACGGTCTGCTCAAGCACGTAGGCGCCGGACACAGAATCCGGCAGGCTCATGTAGTCAGGATGGACATGCAGGGCGTGATCGAAGATCAGGCGCGCGAGACGCTCGTCGGCCACGGCTGCGAGCGCACGCGTGATCTCTTCACGCGCGAACCAGGGCAGTCGCTTGCACTCCTCGAAGGCGGCCGTGGCCTGGTCGCCCGTCAGGCGAGGAGCCAGCGCGAGGATCGCCGCTCCCCGCGGGTATTCGTGGATCCAGTTCCAACCCCAGGCCTGCGAGTCGCCAATCGCGTTGCGCTCCGGAAGCTCCAGCGCGGCCACGAACACCCGCTCGATCCACTCGTCGGGAAATCGATCGGCCAGCATGGCGATCAGCCAGCCGCGCGGACTGATCTTGTTGTTGTCGCCGGCTGTTGGGAGGGCTAGGGCCTCGGCGACGATTTTGGGCGGCAGCCGGCCCGCCGTGGCGCGGGCGAGGGCAAGGAGAGCATCGAGGCGGTGGGGAACGGTCATGGACCGTAGCGGGCCCAGGAGCTGGGCGGCTGGGAGCAGGTCTCCGGGCGGCGGCCGTTTGTCCGGCTGCTCGCCCACCGGGCGGGAAATCAGCCGTGCGGCAAGCCCGAAGTCCTGCCCGCTACGGATGTCAGTGATCGTTTGTGCGTACCACTCGTCGACCGTGAGCAGTCGCAAATCGCCGGCGTTGATTCCCGTAGTGAGGGCCTCGATGGCCCAGAGCTGGCTTACCGCATCCACATCCGGAGCGAGAGACCGCAATGCTCGATCCACCTGCTGCCGCGTTAGACGTGGAGCGAGCAACTCGAGCCCAGCGCGCCGCATGTCCGAGTCGTACCAGGCCAGGACATCCGTGAACACACTGCTTACCTGATCATCGATCAGATGCGGAAGGAGCAGAGGCAACGCGGCCAGCCGGGGAGCCGTGCGTATGTCGATCGCGGTGCCGTAAACCAGATCCAGGGTGGTGCGCTGTGGATCCAACGACAGGGCCAGGAAGTGCGCCAGCACGGCGTTCCAATCGACGTCCACGAGGTCGTCCGCCCTGACTCCTAGCCATGCCGCCGCGACGCTTCCCTCTTGGACGTGCCGGTCGAGCGCCGCGATCAGGAGAGCTGCCCGGATCCTCCGCTGAGCCTGTGTGATCTGAGCGTCTTGAACTTCGTCCTCGCGGAGCTCGTTGATCAGAGACATCATGAAGAGCTGCTCGGCCAAGTCGCTTGGCTTCATCGTCTCCCGGACCAGTTTCAGCAGATCCGCGTCCGACAGCGGTTCCCGGGACACCATCGTCGCGAGGAAGGTCGGCATGCCTAATCGCCGGATCTCTCGCATCACTAGCGAGTAATCCGCAGCGCCTCCCTCGGATGGCTCGTAATCGGGTGCCTCGTCAGGTCCGTTGAGCTTCGGAAGAAGCAGGTTGAGGTAGCGCCACTGAAGTATCTCGATCGAGTCGCCTGGCAGGTCATCGGTGCCGAGCAATTCATTCACCTCACCCGGGCGCACAGCGGCCTGGACACTTCTCAACAAGTCACGGCGCGCGCGCGACTCCTCATCAGGCGAACCATCCTCGCTGGGCTTCAGCGACTCGGCTGGTCCTGGGAGCGCGTAGGCCTCCATCAGTCGGCCGAGCAGGTTGGGGTCAGTGACGAACCCCAGGGATTTGCCGACGGCCTGCAAGAAATCTTGGGGAGCTGGATGGAGCGGGAGGAAAGCGGCTAGGCGAACGAGCAGCTCAGCTACGTCTCGGCTGGCTCGTGACAAGTCGAAGCGGACCTTAATTGCATCTTGGTACTGCTGATCCCGCAAAGACGGCGGTGAGGGGAGTCGCCCCGGCTCCTGCTCTGCCCGATCATCCGGCTCTTCAGCGGACCGGGCCGATGGCGCGAGTTCGAGAATCAGTCGGTCCGCCACTTTACGGATCAGGACTGGCCGCCGTGCTTCGGGTACGGCTTCGAGAGCATCGACTATGGCTGCGGGAGTCACCGTGCCAACCCTCTGCGCGACTGAGGTGATGATCGCGTCCGCTGCGATCCGATCGACCACGGCCAGTCGCTCGGCAGGCTCTAGCAGTTCCAATCCACGCACTAGTTCCTCGGCCGGGAGTTCGCCGGCTGGTAGCTGGATCAAGTCGAGGATCCTTGCGCGAACCGAATCCGACTGCTCGGATCCGACGTCCTCGAGCAGAGTAAGGAGCATGGCGGCGCGGAGGGTGGATGACGGCTGCCTGCTGATCGCGGAGAGCGTGCGTTTGACGCTCCAGGCGTCGGTGGACCGTGCGGCCAGGACAAGCGCCGGAGGCAGATCTTCGTCCGAGGACAACGTGGACCGGATCACGGCCAGCCGGATCAAATAGGGAGTCGGATCCGCGATCGATGACTGATCGACTGCGTCCCAGATTGTCTCCAGATCCGCCTGATATCCGTCCCAGTCATCGGTGACCGGATCACGTCGGCGGAGCATCCAACGGTCATCGGCAATGAGCTCGATCAACCGGTCGACTCGGCCCGCGTCGTAGAGGTAGCGACAGAGATGTCGAGTCAGGTCGGCGAGTTCCTGATCGACCTCGGTCATGAACGCGCTCGGTCCCAGAGCACATCCGCGATCACACCGCTAACTTCGGGGAGCGAGAGACCAGCGCTCGTCACGGTGTCCTTACGTCGCAGGAAGTCACGAAAACTGTTGTGATAAACGCTCCATCGTGGTGCGCCGGAGGTTTCCTCGCGGTGCAGGAATTGCCGCCACTCCAGCAGCACCTCCTGCACCGCGATCGCGTCGGCGCCGGGTTCGACGTCGTGCAGCAACTTAGCCAGCACACCCGCAGTGGCGGGCTGCTCAAGCTGACACAATAGGTAGATCACCCACACTTTGAGGTGCCCTTCAGAGCCCGTCGTATCCATGGCTCGCCAGTGCACCTCGTAGTACTGTTCGAGCCCGCGCGGCAACCTCTCCAGGGTCAGTTGCGATTCGGAGAGCAGTTCCGGCAGAACATATCTCAGGTACATAAAGTTGCCCTCGCTGCCCTCGGCGAGGCGTCGGACGAAATCAACTACTGGCACACCCCGTTCAGATAACCAGCGGCTCAGCGGATCTCGGGACGCTGCCTGCTCGAGAAACTGGCGGATATCAACCATGGTGTCGCTCTGCACATGCCCGAGATCGAAGATCCGGCTGGGGGAATCAGTGTCGAGAACGGTGGCGGCACGACGACTACTGAGAACGAAGTAGACACCCGCCGGGACGTGACTCGGAAGCAGGAGCGCGTTCGCTCCGGGTGGATCACCGAGGCTGTTCACCTCATCCAGCGCATCCACAACCAGAAGCACTGGCTCACCGGCAGGCGCTTCGGCACGAGCATCAATTAGCAGGCGAGAGAGCGTTTCCCCGTGACGGTCCCGGTCGACGGCTGCGGCTAGCGGAGCCACGCCGTACCGGGCCGCCAGATTGGCCCCGAGCTGGCGGATGAAATGGCTGCTCGTATTTAGAGCTTGCCCGCGCGCGTTGAAGTGGGCGACCGCACCCGTCCGCCGGACGTATTCAGCCAGGATGGTGGTCTTACCTGCGCCCGGATCCCCTTCGATCGTGAAGTAGCCGCGATCCTCGCTGGCTACGAAATCACCGATGGCATCGAAGACGTACTCACGGCCTACGAAATACTCCGTCTTGTCCGCAATGAGCTCGGCCACCACGGCAGGCACAAGGTCGATTACGCCGACGGCGCGAGCCACCTCGGTAAGCTGATCTGCGAACAGTTCATGATGGGGCACTCTTTGAAAACGATCGATGAAATCGGCCCCGGGGAAGTCGGCCAGCTGACCCATGGCCAGTGGAAGAACCCGAAAGGTGCGGTCCTCGCGGTAGCGCTGACGAGCGAGGTCAATCTCAGCCAGTACCCACGGCGCAATAATCGAGCTGCCCGAGAGCAGCACAAGGAAATGCGTCCGCTCCTCAAGCACTTGACGGATCAGCGATTCCTGCCACTCGACGCCTGCGGCAAGACTGTCCCGATCCATCCAGACGTCCACACCCGAAGCGCGCAGCCCGGCGGCCAGACGTTGAGCGGTGGTCGCATCGCGGGTGTCGCGGTTGCTGTAGGAGAGAAACACACGGGGTGCGGTCACGCGATCACACCTCCACAGGTCGGGACCCGGACCAGCACAAAATATCGTCACGAGCCAGCGATCGTCTCGACATCAGCTTGCTGGGACCATGAACCAAACCCCCTCCTGCTCACGCCCGAGGCGGAGGTCGTCCTCGCACCCGAGCAGCCGATCAGGCCGCCAGCCTCGCGCCTGGCCTTCCACCGCAACAACGCCCTGGCGGTCGATTACCTGAGGCCGCATACGTCGCGCACCGAGCGGACCCGCCCCGGTGAGGCCTTCGTGAACGACCTCACCAACAGCCGCCGCAGAGGCTCCGCGTCCTCGCCCGTGGGTCACCCTGACCGCCATAGGCGTGTGGGGTGCCAGAAGTCGGCCTGGGCTCGCAACCTGGACTGATGCGATGGCACGGCGTGGGCATGGTGGTCAACTATGGCCGTGCGTGTTCTACCTGATCTTCGTCCGGGTGTGTGGCTGGCTGGTGCTACTCGGTCGTTCATCGGTGTCCAAGGACATCGAGCTGCTCGTCCTTCGGCACGAGGTCACAGTGCGGCGCGCCCAGCCCAAGCCGCAGTGAGACTGGGCGGACCGGGCGATACTGGCCGCGCTGATTCGGCTCCTACCGAGAAGGCTTCGACTGCACCGGCTGATCAACCCGGTACCGTCCTGCGGTGGCACCGCTGTCTGGTCACCCGGAAGTGGCCTACCCGTGCCGAACCCCGGGCGACCGCCGGTCGACCCGGAGATCGCTGCGCTGATCGAACGGCTCGCGAGCGAGAACAGAACGTGGAGATACAAGAGCATCCAGGGCGAGCTGCTCAAGCTTGGCCACCGCGTCGGTGCCTCGACCATCCGTCGGCTACTGAAGACCCTCGGGCTGCCTCCCGCGCCGACGCGGCAGACCGACATGACCTGGCGGCAGTTCCTCCGGGCCCAGGCCACGACGATGCTGGCCGTGGATTTCTTCCACGTCGACTTCGCCGTCACGCTGCGGCGTCTGTACTGCTTGTTCGTCATGGAGGTCGGCACGCGCTACGTTCACCTCGTCGGCGCCACCGCGCACCCGGACGGGCCGTGGACCACCCAGCAGATCCGCAACGACCTCAAGGACCTCGGGGACAGAGCGGCCGGCGGTTCCTGGTCCGCGACCGTGCCGGGCAGTTCACCGCCTCGTTCGATGCGGTCCTCGTGGACGCGGGCATCACCGCTGTCAAGATCCCGCCTCGGGCTCCGCGGGCAAATGCCTACGCGGATCGGTTCGTCCGCACCATCCCGGCCGAGCTCACCGACCGCATACTGATCTTCAGCGAACGGCACCTGCGGACCGTCTTGACCGACTATGCGGTGCACTACAACGGACGACGACCCACCGCAGCCGCGATCTCCGGCCACCCCAGCCCGACCACCCCGTCGCAGACCTCACCACCAGACGGATCAAGCGCCGACCCGTCCTCGGTGGGCTGATCAACGAATACGAACCAGTCGCGAGTCGATGAGCGCGGCGATGCGGCTCACCCACATCACCCGGTTCGGCGTCCCGGCGGTCATCGTCGCCGCAGCGGTCTTCCTCGCCTCGTCGGAGTCCGCCTTCATGACCGGCAGCGACCTCTACGCGGACGGCGGCAGCAGCGTCAAGAAGGCGCTACCGGGAAACCAAGGCCGAAGCCCGTCGGGGTCCGTACCCTCACCCGCGGGTGAGAGAACGCACGACCACGCAGCCGTCGGGCCCCCCACCGGATTGAAACCAGCTTTACGCGGGATTCGAGGCGGTCCTCGGGGAGCCATCGGCCGATGGGGCCGGATCGGCAAAGATCGGCCGCAGCGTCTCCCTGATCCGCAGGATCTGGGGCTTGCGGCCGTCCTCGCCATCATCTGTATCGACGAGGTCGAATCGCAGGACCTGTGGCGTCCCGTCGTCGGTGAAGTAGATCACGCCCTGCAGAGCCGCGTGCCAGCCGTCCGGCGCCGCGGCGGCGAGGGGCACTACCGGAAGGCGCGCCAAGCAGGACCCGGCCCGGTCGAACTCGGAGATCTCGGCCGCCCGCTCGTCGAAAGCCTGCTGGATCGACTGGCGGAGGCGCACGTATTCCGCGGCCGCTTCGTCCCCCGAACGAAGGACGATGAGCAGGCGGCTCGGCGGGAGGAGCCGCGCGGCTTCGGTCACCTGCCAGCGCGCCTCGACGCCCAGGCCGCACGCTGGCACGATGACGAAACGAAAATGAGGCAGCGCTGTGCTCAAGGTGCTCCGCCAGTCATCGCCCAGCAGCGGCAGGCGGGCGGCTCGGCTCGGCGAGAGGTCGCTGTTCATGGCAGTTCCCCGAAGTAGGAATTTCCCACCGGCAGCGGCTATCAGGTCCCTCAGGAGGCCGCTCTCCCAAGGCGTGGTCGGATCCGTTGCCGCCGGTCGCGGGTGCAGGTAGAGCGCGTTGGGCTCCCTCGTTATGTCCTGTGGGATCCGGGGGGTGAGAGTGATGGCACCCAGGCGCCGGCAGTCGCGACCGCACGACAGCAGAAAGCGCCCCGAGGCGAGCAGCAGGAGCAGCGGGAAAAGAAGGCTGAAGTCAATGCCGGGGACGTTCGAGAACATGATGATCGCGCCGACGAACGCCCCGATCGCGATAATCAGGCTGAAGATGGCTCGCACCAGGAAACTCCCGCTGCGCAGCTTCGCGTCACGTTCGGTCTGGACGTACCGCACGACCTGGTAGCACAGGACATTTCTCCCGAGACCAATCGGCTCCGCCTGCGGGGGCAGTAGCAGGGTCTTTCTCGTCGTCATGGGCCAGAGCGGACTGCGGGTCGGAGGCAGGACAGGCCGGCCATTCTCGTCGCTGTAGGACCGCACCTTCTGGAGGCCGATCCCGAAGCGGCCCGGCCACCGAAGCGTGCTCTCGAGCACGATGTATCTTGCGCCGCCGGAACCGGGCGTCTCGGCGGAGACGCTATCCGGCTCTTCGTCTGGCATCCGTACCTTAGGAAACGAGCTGGTTCCGTCGTGGATGAGCCTCGTCAGGCGAGCCAACGCCGGTAGCGCGACCAGCGCGAGTGCGGCGAGGACTGTCAGCCTCTCGGCGATGCTTCGACCATCCCATAGTTTGAGCAAAAAAACGACGGCGAGCGCCATGAAAGTGGTGACCAGTACTTTGCTCTGCCAGTGCCAGCGGGCTTCTATGCCGGAGAAGACGGTTCCTGGGAGGTCTTTCTCGAACTCTTCGATGAACGATTTGACCTGCCTCGCGGCCGTGCGACGCCACCGCGCGTGCGGAGTCAGGCCCCGCTCGGCCGACGTGTCGAAGTGCACGAACTCGGGTGCCCAGCCGTCGGCGAAGCGAATGACACCGCGCATCGGGAAGACCCCCGTTCTCATCCTGGCCGGGCGCCGGGGAGCCGGCCATGCCGGCAGCGCGGGCGGCGGCGGGAGCTCCTCCCCTGTCTCGCTCAGCTCTTCCGCCCGGGTCCGGTAGTACCTGGCGGCGTCCGCCCGGAAGCGCTCGTAACCGGCCCGCTCGCCGACCGCGACCAGCAGCACGCGGGACGGCGACAGCAGGCGGATCGACTCGGTGTACTCCCACAGAGTTCCGTCCGCGCCCATGGAATCGGGCGCGATGGAGGCCACGATGACCACCAGCCGGGCTCCGCTGATGAGCTCGCTGACGTCGTCGTGCCATGGTTCGCCTGGCCGCAGGTAGAAACGGCGCGCACCTGGCAGTGGCAGAGACTCGCCCGGCCGGCCGACCGCGAATACCTGGCCGAAGCGTTGCAGGAGCCCGATGAGACGGCTTTCCCAGGTGCTGGTGAGCTCGCCGGGGTGACGGTAGCCGAAATAATCGGCGAGAGTCGTCAGAAAATTTCGGCCGCCGACGTCGTCTGCGGCGGCCAGGGATCCGTCGACGGTAAACGGCCGCAGGTAGAGCACATAACTTTCATCACCTTCTGGTCGCCGTGAGCCCTGACCGCCGCGGAGCTCTGACGTGACGAGTCTGTCGACGCGTCGGTCCGCGCGGGCCATCACGACGAGATTTATGGGAATGACTATGAGGTAGAACGCCTCGGTCCAGGAGATCGCGCGCTGGAAGATGACCCGGAGACACACGAAGGCGAACAAGCTCATAAGAATTCCCGACATGCTGCCATGCCAGAGCGTGGCGAGCCACAGGGACCTGCTCGTGGGTATTCGCTCCCAGCGCCGACCCGCCTTTGGTTTGGAATCGTCCCCCATTTGGGCATGGGAACACATTTCGCGCTAGTTGTCAACCCGTCAGGTTTGCTGAAGTACACCTCTGTTTTGCGGAACGCGCGGACTGGTGCGAACCGGCCGGAAAGCGTCCTGAACAGGCTATTGGGACTGTTGCAGCCGGCCATCGCCTGGGTCCGCGCTGCAAGCCCGCATGATCGTGTGGTGGCTCGAGGTGTCGTGCGTCTACCGATCCCGGCGTCAAAGTTGGCCGGCTTCCGATTCCCGCCGGAGGTCATCGTTCTGGCGGTTCGCTGGTATCCGAGTTTCGCGCTGTCGTACCGCGACGTCCAGGAGCTGCTGGTCGAACGCGGCTCGACGTCGACCATGTCACGATCTTCCGGCGGGCGCAGTGGTTCACGCCGCTGCTGGTAGACGCGGCCCGATCCTGCCGTCACCGCCCGGGCATTAGGTGGTTCATCGACGAGACCTACATCAAGATCGCCGGCCGGTGGCGCTACCTGTACCGTGCCGTCGACCAGCACGGACAGGTCATCGACGTGCTCGCCAGCGACCAGCTCGCCGCCCGCCGCTTCTCCGACCGGGCTCTCGCCCACGGTCGCCGGCCGGTCCAGGTCACCACCGACAAGGCGCGCGTCTACCCGCGGGTTCTCGATGAGCTCCTGCCCGAGGCCTGCCACGTTGACGCACGCTGGGAGAACAACCGCATCGAGTCCGACCACAGCAGACTCAAAGCCCGGCCACGACCCATGCACGGGCTGAAACGACTGCGCTCCGCCCAGACGATCAGCACCGGACATGCGCTCGTCCAGACCATTCGCCGCGGCATCGAGCTCGCCCACGCCATCTGATCACCAGGCCAGCAGTAGTTCGGCATGCCCCGGCTCCTCACAATGCAACCGTGAGTATCTGGTTGCGCGCACCGGGTGGTGGTCTGACCCGCAATGCAACTGGCGTGATGCCCTCGCACTGATCTGTCGACTGCCGCTCGATGCACGCGTGCTACCGCCGGACCGGCGGGCGTGTCCCGATAGGGGCCTTGCCGCACAAGGCACCGTCACAGTTCTGACCGCCCTGCCCGGCCCGGCGGTGGCCGTCCGCCACCGAGCCGATCAGGAGACGAACGACCGATGCCCAGCGTGCGCCAACCCGCGTCCCCCGGCCAAACCGACACCCCGCCGAAGACGTCATCCTAGGCGTCGACACCCATAAGGACACCCACGTCGCAGCCGTGATCAGCACGGTCGGTGCGCTGCTGGGCACCGCGTCCTTCCCTGCCACGGCCGTGGGCTACCAACAACTGGTGACCTGGACACGCCAACACGGCCGCCTTGCCCGGGCCGGAGTCGAGGGCACCGGCTCCTACGGCGCGGCACTGACACGCCACCTGCACGGCGACGGCATCCATGTGCTTGAGGTCAACCGGCCAGACCGCGCCACCCGCCGCCGCCGCGGGAAAACCGACACCGTCGACGCCGAGTCCGCCGCCCACGCCGTGCTGACCGGCCAGGCAAGGGCAACCGCGAAGACCGGCGACGGCGCGGTGGAGATGGCACGGATACTCAAGATCGCGAAGACATCCGCCGTCAAAGCCCGCACCCAGGCCATCAACCAGCTCAAAGCAGTGCTCGTCTGCGCCGAGCCGACGCTGCGGGAGTCGCTTCCGGACTCGGCCCGACGACACTCATCCGGCGCTGCACTGCCCTCGACGTCGTGGAACCCACCGACGTCACCAGCACCGTCGTCTACACACTGCGCCGCCTGGCCACACGGATCGAGGCACTCACCGCCGAGATCCGCGACCTCAACCAGCGCCTCGCCGCCGTCATCACCCAGCGAGCCCCGGACCTTCTCACCCGCCCCGGCATCGGCCCCGACAGCGCCGCCGCGCTGCTCATCGCCGCCGGGGACAACCACGACCGCCTCACCAACGACGCATCCTTCGCCGCCCTGTGCGCCGCCAGCCCCGTCGAGGCATCCTCCGGCAAAACCCGCCGACACCGCCTCAACCGCGGCGGCGACCGGCAAGCCAACGCCGCGCTGCACCGCATCGTCATCACCCGGATCCGATGCGACGCCCGCACTCGCGACTACATCGACCGCCGCACCAGCGAAGGCAAAACCCGCCGCGAAGCCATCCGCTGCCTCAAACGCCACGTTGCCCGCGAGACCTACAACTCGCTCCAACACCCCACCCGGCAGCCAGCCACACCAACAGCCACCGCAGCTTGACAAACATAGGGGCGTCAGCGCCCTCGCCGCCACGGGCTACAGCGCCCCCACCGACGAGAGCACGACGACCGCCAGGCCCAGCGCGCCGGCGAACGCGGCCCCGCCACGCTGGACCGCGGCCGGCAAAGAAGCGCCGTCGGCCCGGGCGAGGATGCCAGCGAGCAGGGCGACAACGAGGGAGATCGCCGCGCACAGAGCGACGACGAGGACGCGACCGAGAACCGTGGACATGGCGATGCGCTCCATACCCGCGCCGCATGCCCGGTCGACACGGCGCTGGATTGGAGAAGCGAAGACCGACGTCAGCGAGGAGAGGAACCGCAGGCCGGGGAATGGTCACCCGAGCGAATGAGGGGGGCGCCAAGGGACCGGGGACTCGGCGACGACCCAAGCTTGCCGCCGGTACGCGCAGGCCAGCACTCGGCCCGCTAACGGTGAGCGGTGGCTGCTATCGCCTAAAAGCGTCGGGCTCTAGACATAAGTCGCGACGTGAGTCGCGCATCCGCCGATCGGAGTTCCAGTGTTTCCAGCACGGTACCTGCGCGACCCCGTCCAGGGGCCCATTATCGCTCGACCTGTTCAGCGACGGCGAGCGTCGTCACCGAGTGTGAGATCCGGGGCCGACAGGCGTCGGCATACTCCCTGGTGGTCTGACGCGCGAGAACCCCGCTCACGACCTTCCGTTGGTCAGACGTCCAGTGATCTACTGCCCCCGCGCGGCCTCGATTCAGGAGCCGACCGGCACGGGAACCCAGATGCTGCAGACCCCAGCAGCAACGACTCGACGACGGGTACCCGCTCCCGTCCGTCGCCACCCACAGTGACGAATTCCGCCAGTCCTGACCGAACCGTTTTTCCGTACGAACCCACTCTTCCCACACTGACCTGCACCGACGTGCCGTTCTTCTCATACAGCCCGATTGATCGAGCCTATTGGCCCAGGTCAGAGGCTTGTTGCACTGCGTAGTGCGCCCGGCAGGGATCGAACCTGCGACCCAGTGCTTAGAAGGCACTCGCTCTATCCGCTGAGCTACGGGCGCTCATGTTCCATTGTGCGGCCTCGCGATCGCCACACCGTGGGACGAGACGGCCCGCGTCCGCGCCAGCCCGGAATGTCGGGCCGCCCGGGGCGGTCCACGGTGGCTGGCGGGAGTCAGAGAGCGCTCAGAACAGGTGCTTCCGGCGTCCTCCTGCGGGCCGCGCCCATGATGCCCGTACAGAGGCCCCGGCGCCACAGGCTAAAGGTCCCGACGCGTTACCCCGCTTGACCCGAACTCGATCACCCTGGCGGTGCCTTCGCCTGTCCGGGACCGGGCGCGTATCGAAGCGCCCGGTCC
>NZ_JADWYX010000076.1:17572-45111 GCF_016786355.1 Frankia sp. AgB1.9 | reverse complement strand
GGGAACTCCCTCGGCGAGCGAGTCGTCGATCAGCTTCTGGGCCTCGGCCCGCCGCGCGGCGAGGCCGGTCAGCCGCGCGCGCAGCCTTTCGTCGGCGTCGTCCGGGTGCATCACCTGGATGTCGCCGGTGATCACGACGACATCCGGGCGCGCCACCTCGTTGAGGTACGCGATCAGGCAGCGGAAGTTCGCCTCGGTCAGGCCGCCGCGGTGGGTCAGGTGGGTGTCCGAGATCTGCGCGATCTGCATGGGGCGAGATCTCCTCGTCGGCCGGCGTCCCTCGATTCACCGCAGCCGACGTGGCGGGCCGTGAACGTGGCCTAGACCCCGAGATGAATACTCGGCGAGCATCGGCGGAGCCGGTCAGGCGAGCAGCGCCAGAATCCTTTTCATGGCGTCGTCGCGGGCATCTCGATCGAAGGCGGGCGTGCCGGTCCAGAAGAACGCGTGTTGAACGCCCGGGTAGACGACGAGCTCGTGCTGGATCTCATTCGAGCGCAGGGCCGTCGAGATCCGCTCGAGCTGGTCGGCGTCGATCAGCGCGTCGTTCCCGCCGTACAGGCAGAGAACCTGGCCGCTGATTCCCGGGGTCAGCTCCAGGGTGGGCTCGGGACGGCTGAGCGGGATGTCGGTGGTCGGAAGCCAGCCGCCGTACAGTACGGCTGTCCGGGAGACAGGCAGGCTGGCCGCGGCCAGATAGGCGAGATGGCCGCCGGCGCTGAATCCCACCAGGGCAACCTCGCGAACCGCGTAACGGCCCGTCAGCGTCGTCATGGCCGCCCTTACATCGGCGATCGCGCCGGCGCGGCTCAGCTTGTGCAACAGAGCGAAACCCGCGCGGCGGCCGTCGTCGTCCCGGGCCAGGTACCGGCCCTGCTCGGCGTCCCGATGGTAGAACTCCGGTGCGATCACCAGATGCCCGGCGGCGGCGATCTCGTCCACCACGGATCGGATATCCGGGTTCACCCCGAACAACTCATGCGCCACGATCACCCCGACCGGCGCTATATCGCCGGCCGGCCGAGCGAGATAGCTGGCCATCACGGTGCCATCCGGCACCGGAACCTCGATTCGCTCCCGAAGAATGTCCATGGAGCCCAGTCTCCGCAGCGCACAGCGGGGTGACCACAGCATGTCTTTACTAGCATCGCCGTGACTATGCTCGCGGGCGTGGAGTCCAAGGGAGACCCGGTCACGCTGGGTGAGCTCCTGCGGTCCCGACGCGCCCGGCTCAGCCCCGCGGCCGTCGGGCTGCCGCCGGGAGCGCGGCGCCGTACACCCGGGCTGCGCCGCGAGGAGGTCGCCGCGCTCGCGAACCTGTCGCCGACCTACTACGCGTTCCTCGAACAGGGCCGCCAGGTCCGCCCCTCCGCGCAGGTGCTCGACGCCCTCGCGGCGGCGCTGCGGCTGAATCCGGCTGAGCGCCAGTACCTCGACGTTCTCGCGAACGGCCGGCCCGCGAGCGCGCAGCTGCGCCGCGAGACCGAGTGGCGGGCGCGGCCCCCGGCCGAGACGATCTCGCCCGACGTCGCGGACCTCGTCGAGCGTCTCGATCCCTATCCGACCTTCGTCAAGGGACGCTGCTGGGATGTCCTCGTGGCGAACCCGGCGGCGCGCGAGCTTTTCACCGACTGGGAGACCCGGGCACCCGAGGACCGGAACCTGGTGCGCTGGATGTTCACCAGCGACGAGGCGACGCGGGTCTACCTCGACTGGGAGCAGGAGGCGCGCGCCATGCTCGGGCGCTTCCGGCTGGCCACCGCGGCCCACATGAACGAGCCGAGTGTCGCGGCCCTCGTCGGCGAACTCCAGCGCGACAGCGCGTACGTGCGGCGGTGGTGGCCGGAGCACGACGTCGTCTCGATAGGCAATGGCCTGAAGAGGCTCCGCCATCCTCGCCTCGGCCCGTTGGAGTACGCGCACGTCGTGCTCCAGGTCGCCGACCGGCCGGAGCAGACACTGGTCACCTACACGGCGCGGCCTCCCGGGCTGACTGGCTGAACGTGCCGGCGGATCGCCGCCCGCGCGTGTTCGTGAGCGAGGTGACCGGACACGGATGACCGGGAGCCGGCGCATAGCATCGCTGACATGCTCGACCCGGGTGCCCGCCTTCCGGCGTTCGCGTTGCCGGACCAGGACGGGAAGCTGGTCTCCTCGACGGCGCTCGCGGGCCACTGGGCGCTGTTGTGGTGGTATCCACGGGCCGGGTCGCCCGGCTGCACGATCGAGGGCCAGGAGCTCCGCGACCGCGCCGAGCAGTTCCGGGCGGCCGGCTGCCTCATCGTCGGCCTGTCGTTCGACACACCTGACGAGAACAGGGCCTGGGCCGAGGAACAGGGCTTCGAGTTCCCGCTGCTGTCCGACGTCGACCACAGCGTGGGGCGCCTGTTCGGGGTCGAGCGGGCGCCGGACGACCAGTACGCCGCCTTCCCGCTGCGCGTCTCCTACCTGGTCGATCCCGCCGGCGTCGTCCGCAGGACCTACGCCGTCGCGGGCGTCCAGGAACACGCCGTCTCGGTGCTGTCCACCCTCACCGGGCTGAGCCGCGAGTGAGCGCCGCCCATGAGTGCCGCCCATGAGTGAGGACGCCGCGGCCACGGCCGTCCCGTCCCCGGCGACCGGCCACCGGCCGTACCGGCCGTACCGGCCGGCCCGCCCGCTGCACACGACCGCCACCGGCGCGCCCGCCGACCCGGCGGCCGACGCCGCCGAGCTCGCCGGCCAGGTGGCCAAGGTCGCGCGTGGTGGCGCGCGGGCGGCTGTGCTCGGCATCAGCGACGGCCTCGTCACCAACATCTGCCTCATCCTGGGCCTGGCCGGCGCGCACGCCTCGCCCAGCGCGGTCCGCCTGGCCGGGTTCGCCAGCCTGCTCGCCGGCGCGCTGTCGATGGCCGCGGGGGAGTGGGTCTCCGTCCGTAGCCAGGCCGAGCTCTACGACGGTCTCCTGGCCCAGATCCGGCGGCTGGTCACGCACAACCCGAGACTGATGCTCGACGAGCTCTCCTCGAGCCTGGAGGCCGCCGGACTCGCCCGCGCGACCGCCCAGTCCGCGCCCTCGGAGCTCGCGCTCGACGAGGAGCGGTTCCTCGCCTTCACCGCCCAGATCGTGTTCGGCATCAGCCCCGCGGGGCTCGGCTCGCCGCTGACCGCCGCGACCACCTCGCTCGCCTACTTCGCCGCGGGAGCCCTCGTCCCGCTCGCGCCCTGGTGGTTCCTGCACGGCGTTCCCGCGGTCGTCGTGTCCATCGCGCTGACCGCGGCCGCCAGCGTCCTCGTCGGAGCCGTCGTCGCCCGTTCCGGCGGCCGCCCGCTTCGCCGCGGGGCGCTGCGCCAGCTGGCGATCATCCTCGTGGCGGCGGGCGTCACCTACAGCATCGGGAAGCTGTTCGGCTCGACGGTCAGCTGACCGGCCGCGCCGAATCCACCCGTCGACCAATCCAGAAGAGAAGACAACGTCATGAATCCAACGGTCGCGGTCGTGGGTCCTGGGGCGATCGGCACCACCGTCGCGGCGGCGCTGCACGAGGCCGGCCGCACGCCGTCGCTGTGTGGTCGCACGGCGCGCGAGCGCCTGGAGCTGCGGGATGCCGACGGCGTCCTCGTCGTGCCGGGTCCGGTGCTGATCGATCCGGCGCGGACCGAGAAGCCGGTCGACCTCGTCTTCCTCGCCGTCAAGTCGCCCCAGACCGCCGCGGCGGCGCCCTGGTTGGCGGCGTTGTGCCAGCCGGGGACCACTGTCTGCGTGCTGCAGAACGGCGTCGAGCAGGAGGCGACCGTCGCGCCCCACGTCCCCGGCTGCCCGGTACTGCCCGCTGTCGTGTGGTTCCCGGCTGTGGCCCAGCCCGACGGTTCCGTCTGGCTGCGCGGCGCGGCCCGCCTGACCCTGCCGGACCTACCGTCGGCCCAGGTGGTGCTCGCGGCGCTGGGCGGCACTCGCTGCTCGGTCGAGCTGGCCGTGGACTTCACGTCCGTAGCGTGGCGCAAGCTGCTCCAGAACGCGGCCGCCGGGCTCATGGCTCTCAGCGGCCGCCGGTCCGGCATGTTCGGCCGCGAGGACATCGCCCAGTTGTCCCTGGCCTACCTGCGGGAGTGTCTCGCGGTCGCCCGGGCCGAAGGCGCGGTTCTGGGCGACGAGGTGCCGCTGGAGATCCTCGACAGCTTCCAGGCCAACCCGGCGGACCTCGGAACCTCCATCCTCGCCGACCGTGAAGCCGGCCGGCCGCTCGAATGGGACACCCGCAACGGCGTCATCGCGCGACGCGGTCGGGTTCATGGCATCCCGACGCCGGTCAGCGACGTGGTGGTGCCGCTGCTGGCGTCCGCGAGCGACGGACCGGGCTGATTCCCTGCCCCCGGTCCGCGGGCGTTCGGTGCTCAGGCGTTGGCGTGCACCGGCAGGAACTCGTCCCGATGGGAGGCGACGTAGGACTCGATGGTCTGCGCGGGGGTGCCGGTGACCTGCTCGACCGTGTCGGTGTGACGGTCGAACCGGTTCTCCCGGTGCATGCGGGCCAGCGTGACCAGGTGTTGGCCGACGTGCGCGGTCAGGCCGGCCGTTGGCAGAACGCGCTCGGCCCACCAGTCGGGAGCCACGTCCACGTAGGGCACAGGTCGCCCGAGCGCGCGGGAGTACTCCGCGGCGATCGCCGACAGGTCCTGGCTGAGCGGACCGGTCAGCTCGTAGACCCGGCCCTCGTGGCGGTGCGGCTCGTCGAGCAGGGCCGCGACGACCCGGGCGACGTCGTGGGCGGCGACCGGCGAGGTACGGCCCGAGCCGAGTGGAAGTGCCAGCGTCCCGTCCTGACGGATCGACGCGGCCGCCAGCCCGGTGAAGATCGGGTTCTCCAGGAACACCGTCGGACGGACGTGCGTCACCGGCAGACCGGACCAGTCGAGCACCTGTTCGGACAGCCAGTGCAGCCGCTGCTGGCAGGACTCGTCGACCCGTAGCGCGGTCATCCGGGACACCGTGAGCTGCGACATCGAGACCAGCGTCTCCAGGCCGCCCAGGGCCCGGCAGACCGTGGCGACGGTCGCCGCCGCCTCCAGATACCGCGGCGAGACGCTGATGGAGAAGTACATCCGCCTGCAGCCGGTCAGCGCACGGGCGAGGTCCTCCGGCCGGGTGAGGTCACCGACGACGACCTCGGCGCCGAGGTCGCGCAGCGCCTGCGCCCGCTCGTCCTCCCGGTGGGTCATCGCTCGGACGGTGCGGGTCCGGCCGAGCAGCAGCTCCACCACCGTCCGGCCGACCCCACCGAGTCCGCCGGCCGCGCCCGTCACAAGGATCGGATCGGCGCCCGTCATCGTCGCCTCCCCTCGCTTCCGTCCCGCCCTCCGCGTGCCCGTCCCCACCCGGGTGAAACGGGGTCGCCGAGTTGGCTCCCCGACGGTCAGGCGCTGGCGGGTGCCGCGGCCCTGCCGCGAGCTCGAGCCGGGCTTCCGTGCCGCCGCGCCATCAGGTCAAATGGGCCGGTGTCCGAGGAAACGGTGTGGAAGCGTGTCTCCTGGGTCGAGCTGTACTTCGACCTGATCTTCGTGGGCACCCGGAGCCTGGTCACGAACCGGTCCCTGCGCGTCGGCCCGCCGCTGCGGGCGGCGGTCATCACCGCGACGGTCTGCCTCGCCCTGCTGCGACCCCTGATCTCGACCACCGGCGTCGTGCTGGCCACCGCCGCCTGGGCGGTCGCCCTCGCCGGGTACGTCACCTGGCGCATGCCCGACCGGCTCAAGGACGTCGCCGCCGACCCGCTCGTCTATTTCCGCTCGGCCGCCAGCTGAGCCGCCGGAGCCCGTGGCGGCGCCGGCGCCGTCAGCCGGCCGGCAGGGTGGTGTGCCACCGCGACCGGTGGTCCCGGCTCCACCCGTGGATCATCCCGGTGAGGGCCGGCGGGCGCAGGTCGAGGTCGGCCAGCTCGTCGAGCGCGACGGCGGTGAGGTGGAAGTCGGCCCGGTTGCTGATGATCTGAGCCCCCCAGGGCAGCCGGGCGGCGAACACGGTGCTCAGCTCGTGGACCAGGACGCCGTCCGCGACATAGCTGTGCTCGGCGCAGCCGACGAGCTCGACCTCGGCGATGTCGAGCCCGGCCTCCTCGTCGGCCCGGCGCCGCAGCGCCGCCTCGACGGTCTCGCCGGGCTCGACCGGGCCCCCGGGCAGGAAGTACCAGGCCTGCCCGCGGCGACGGACGAGCAGGGCCCGGTCGTCGGTGAGGACGAGCAGCCGAGCGCTGATCTCGGTACGCGTAGGCGGGGGCAGGGGCATGCGGTCTCCAGAGTCAGGGTGATCCCCACCAGGATGCTCGGTCACCCGGCGGCCGGCGTGCAAGGGCTCGCCCGCGCGGCGCCGCGCCCGCGGTGACGCGTGTCTCGGCGCCTAGGGCCGCGCGTGTCTCCGCGCCTACGCCGTGGTGGGGCCCCCGTCCGGGGGCCAGAGGGGGGCGGGCACCTCGAAGCCCAGCGGGCCGTTCCAGCTGTTGCGCGCGGCCACCTCGTGTACCGGTCGCCGGCCGGCGACACCCCAGCGCCCGGTCGGGTAGCCGAAGCTGACGCAGCAGGCGTTGATCCACCCCTCGTCGCGCGGGACCTCCAGGATCTCCAGCACCTCGTCCTTCGCGAAGACCCCGAGCACGCTGGTGAGCGAGCTTCCGATGCCCTCGGCTCTGGCGGCGAGCTGCGCGTTCCAGACGGCCGGGTAGATCGAGCCGCCGGTCGGGTCACGCTGCACGAACGCGAACAGGAACAGCGGCACCTCGGCGAAATGGTCCGCCAGCCAGTCCGACGAGCGCTGGATGCGCAGCAGGGTGGCGCTGTCCTCGCTGTCGGGGGTGGCTCGGGCCGCGGCGAGGCGGTCGGCGTAGAAGGTCTCCCACAGGGTCGTCAGCGCCTTGCGGTAGAGCGGCGCCAGCCGGCCCTTGACCGCCTGGTCGTCGACGAGGAGGAACCGCCAGCCCTGGGTGTTGCCGCCGCTTGGCGCCCTGATCGCCGCGTCGAGGATCCGAGCCTGGGCGTCCGCCGGGATCGGGTCCGGGCGCACCCGGCGCATCGCCCTCGTCGTGTAAAGCGCCTCGTGAACATCCATGTCGGTTCTCCGCTCTCTTCGAGGCCGCCAGCCAGCCTCCGACGATTCTTCCCGTTCAGCCCGTCAGCCCTTCGGCCGTCAGCCCCTCGACTCGGCGGCGGCAAGCCGGTCCGGGAACAGCTGCTCGGCGAGCCGGCGGAAGCCGTCGCGCCAGCCGACCCGGCAAGGGCCCGTGATCGAGGCTCGCCGGGTGTGGTCACCCACGGAGCCGACGGACGCGCCCGGGATCGGCTCGACCTCGACCTCGGCCGGGACGCCGAGGAGCTCGCCGAAGTACGCCGCCCACTGCTGGACGCTCACCGCGTCGTCGCCGGCCCAGTTCACGATCGTCGCGGGCACGCTCGCGGCACCCAGCAGCGGTTCGAGCTGCGCGCAGATGTCGTCGTCGTGGATCGGGCTGTACGGCATCGGGTCCCAGCGGGTCCGGACGCGCTCGCCGGCCGCGACCGCCGCCAGGTGCCAGCTCGGGAGGCCGCCCTGGTCGCCGTACGCGCAGCCCATCCGGGCGATCGTCACCGGCAGGCCGAACGACCGGGCGCAGTACCGGGCCACCGCCTCCTGGGCGATCTTGGACACCGAGTACGGGGCCGACGGGGGCGCCATCGAGTCCCCGAGTGGATCGCCCTCCGCGAAGGCGTGCCACGGGTCCGGATGCGGCTTGTACGTCGAGACCGTCGACATCACGAGCGCCGCCCGCGCGCGGCGGCAGTGTTCCAGCAGCCGGCCGGTCGCCTCGGCGTTCACCCGGATCGCCCGGTCGTAGTCGTCCGGGCTGAAGTCGGCCGCCAGGTGCAGCAGCACGGTGAAGTCGGTGGGCAGCGCGTCGAGCGGGCCGTCGGCGAGGTCCACCGCCCGGGTCGTCACGCCGAGCGCCTCGACCCTGGCGCGCGAGTCCGGGTCGCTGAACCGGGCGATGCCCCAGACCTCGTTGTCGCCCGCCAGCGAGCGGGCCAGCCCGTGGGCGATCCGGCCCGCCGGGCCCGTGATCAGGATCTTCTCGCCGGTCAGCACGGCAATCGCCCGTCGTGGCATCTCACGGACTGTGCAGCCTAGTTTGGGCGGCGGGCCGAGGCCAGCCGTTGAATATTTGATCCAAACTGTGGGCGGATGATGTGATGACCGAGTGAGCGTCGACCTCGACCTGCGCCGGGCGGTCCTCGGGTCGCTCGACGGGCTGCTCGCCGCCTTCGCGCTCGAACCGCTGGGGGCCGACCGTTTCCAGGCCCGCTCGGAGCCAGCGCGGTTCAACCGGCTCTTCGGCGGGCAGCTGCTCGCGCAGGCGCTCGTGGCGGCTGGCGTGACCGTTGCCGACCAGCGGCCGTGCTCCCTGCACGCCTCCTTCGTCCGCGCCGGCAGGCCGGGCGTCCCGGTGGAGTTGGCCGTCGAGCGGGTCCGCGACGGCCGGTCGATGTCGACCCGGCGGGTCACGGTAGCGCAGGGCGACCGGGTGCTGCTGACCGCGATCGTCACGTTCGACGCGGGCGGTGCCGGACCCGAGGCCCCGGTCGACCCGACCGTCGCGACCGCGGACCCGCGGCGGCTGCCGCTGCTCCAGGACTGGGCGCGGGAGGCCCCGGTTGACCTGCGGCCCCAGGCGCTGGCCTGGGTCGACCAGCCGCCGCCGCTGGAGATGCGGCTCGCCGAGCCGGTCGTCTTCATGGGCGGCGCCCCGGCCGGCGGCCCGCGCGCGCACTGGATGCGGCTGCCCCGCGACGTCGGCGCAGACCCGAGCCTGCACACGGCGCTGCTCACCTACGCGAGCGACTACTTCCTGCTCGACATGGCCTTCCGCGCCTACCCGGACGACGCCGGCCCGGAGTTCGCGTCGGCCTGCAGCCTCGACCACGCCATCTGGCTGCACCACCCGGTGCGGTTCGACCGCTGGCACCGGCACACCCAGGAGACGGTCGTCGTCGCGGGCCATCGCGGCCTCGTCCGAGGGGCGATCCATGACGCCGACGGCCACCTGGTGGCCACCGTGGCCCAGGAAGTGCTCGTGCGCCCGAGAGGAGCGCCGACGCGATGACCGCCCCGCCCGCGGCGGTTCGTGGGCTCAGCCCGGCTCCGCCGGGAGGGCGGCCGGCTCCCCGCCGGTGACGAACGCGTCGCGGGGGCTCTGCACGGCGGCGAGGGAGAGGATGTCGCGGCCGAACAGGGCAGCGGTGGCCCAGACCGCGAAGACCCGGACCTTGCGTTCCCAGGTGGGGATCGCCAGCACGTGGTAGCCGCGGTGCATGAGCCAGGCGGGCAGCCCGGTGATGACCAGACGCCGATACTGGAAGATGCCCCGGCCGATGCCGAGGGTCGCGACGGTGCCCAGGCTGTGGTGGACGTACGCCTTCGGCTCCCGGCCACGCAGCGTCGCGATGACGTTGCGGGCCAGCAGCTTTCCCTGCCGGTAGGCGTGCTGGGCGTTGGCGACCGTGTGCGCGCCCGCGACGGGTGAGGCGAGGTCGGGCACCGCGGCGTCGTCGCCGGCCGCCCATGCGTCGGGCACGGGGTCGCTCGCGGTGCCGACGCGCAGGTCCGTCCGGACGACGACCAGGCCGCGCTCGTCGACGGGCAGGTCGGTGTGCCGGCCGATGACGGGGTTGACCCCGTTGCCCGCCGTCCAGACGATCAGCTCGGCGTCGAACTCCTCGCCGCTGGAGAGCACGACGTGCCCGTCGGCCGCGGACGTGACCTGGGTGTTCAGGTGGACCCGCCCGCCCCGCCGTTCCAGCGAGCGCACCACCCACCGCCCCGGCTTGTCGGTGACCTCCGGCAGGATCCGGCCGAACGCCTCGACGAGGTGGAACCGCAGCTCGTCGCGGCGCAGTTCCGGGTAGCGCTTCAGCAGCGCCGTCGCGAGCGACAGCAGCTCACCGAAGGCCTCGACCCCGGAGAAGCCGCCGCCCACGACGGCGACGGTCAGCAGCCGCTGGCGGCCGGGTCCCGGTGCCAGCGCGGCGGCCCGGTCGAACGCGGTGAGCAGCCGGTCACGGATCGCGACGGCCTCCTCGACGTGCTTGAGGCCGATCGCCTGCTCCGCGATGCCCGGGACGGGGATCTTCCGGGTGACGGCGCCGGCGGTGACGACGATCAGGTCGTAGCCGAGGGTGCGGGTGTCGCCGTCGGGAAGCTGGACGGTGACCGACCGGTGCGCGTGGTCGACGGCCGTCACCGTCGCGGCGACGACGCGGGTGCGGCGCAGGTGGCGGCGCAGCGAGACGGCGGCGTGCCGCGCCTCGACCGAGCCGGCCATGACCTCGGGCAGGAACGGCTGGTAGGTCATGTAGGGGCGGGGGTCGACCAGGGTGACCTCGGCCTCGCCCGACCGCAGTTTCCGCTCCAGCCGCCAGGCGGCGTAGAAACCGGCGTAGCCACCGCCGACGATGAGGATCTGGCGCACGGATGTCCCCTGTTCCCTCGAACCACTCGTCAGACGAGGCGGCGCCGCGGACTGTGACACCCGCGGCGCCGCGGCCGCTGGCATGACGGTCGGGCTACCGCGACCGTAGCCAGTCGCGGTAGCGCGTGGTGGCCAGATGCGCGCCTTCGCCCGTGGTGAGGACGTCTCCCTTCACGGGGGCGAACAGCCCCGCGGTGTCGTCGGTGACGACCGTGCGGCCGTCGCCGGTCGCGGCCACGGTGAGGCGGCCCAGCTCATCGAGGGCGAAGACCTCGGGCCCGCCGATGTCGCGGGTGCCGCGCAGCGGCGCGCCGGTCGCGACCTCGGCGACGGCGGCCGCGACCTCGGCGGCGGCGATCGGCTGGATCGGCGTGCCCGGCAGGCGCACGACGTCGCTGTCGGTCGTGAGGTCGAGCACCGTCGGGACGAACTCCATGAACTGGGTGGCGCGCACGATCGAGTGAGGGATCGGCCCCGCCTTGATCAGGTCCTCCTGCAGCGTCTTGGCCCGGTAGTAGGGCAGGTCGGGCACCTGGTCGACGCCGACGATCGACAGCGCGACGACGTGGCCGACGCCGGCCTTCGCCGCCGCGCCCAGCAGGTGGGTGACGGAGGAGCGGAAGAACTCCAGCGACGCCTCGTCGAAGGTCGGCGAGTTGGTCACGTCCACGACCACCTCGGCGCCGCGGACCGCGTCGTCGAGCCCCGCGCCGGTCAGCAGGTCGACCCCGGTCGAGCGCGAGTGCGCGGCGACGTCGTGGCCCGCCGCCGTGAGATTCCGCGCGACCTGTGCTCCGATGAGGCCGGTACCGAGAACCGTGATCTTCATGCGAACCCTCTCAAACTCGGATGCAATGTGTCCGGGTCACGATACCCGGACACCTGTTGTCCGGGTCAAGGGTTTGTCGATACGCTGGCTTTGTGAGGTTGTCCGGCGGGGTCGAGACGGCGCTGCACTGCTGCGTCGTGCTGACCGCCGCGGCCGAGCCGGTGCCCGCGGCGCGCCTCGCCGAGCTGCACGGCGTCTCGGCGACCTACCTGGCCAAGCAGTTGCAGGCGCTGTCCCGGGCGCGGCTGGTCCAGTCGGTGCAGGGCAAGGCCGGCGGCTACGTGCTGACCCGCCCGCCGGAGGAGATCAGGGTCCTCGACGTCGTCGAGGCGGTCGACGGCGCGGCGCCGACGTTCGTGTGCACGGAGATCCGCCAGCGCGGCCCGCTGGCCGCGCCGCCGGAGGCCTGCACCGCGCCGTGCGCGATCAAGCGCACCATGATCACCGCAGACCAGGCGTGGCGCGCCGTGCTGCGCGAGGTCTCGATCGCCGACCTGGCGCGGATGGTCGGCCAGGGCTACGACACCGACGTGATGGGCTCGGTCGGCGCCTGGCTGGCGGCGGGCGCCTGACCCGAACCGGCGGGCGCTAGGTGACGATGTCCGACGCTCCCCGACAAGATCATGATCGCGAGTTTGGCCCTCAAATGGTTGCGACCAGGCCCGATTCACGACCATCCGAGGGCCAAAACGGCGATCACCGCGCCGGGCCGACCTTCGCGGGCACAGCGCTAGCTGACGATGTCCTTGCGCTGGAACCGCCACCAGGCGAGGGCGAAGAACGCCGCCGAGTAGACCAGGGCGACGCCGGTGCCGCGCATCATGTTGTCCCACTGGATGCCGGGCCCGAGGGCGTCGAGCCAGGCGTACTGGAAGTGGGTGGGCAGGAACCGGCGGTACGGGTCCAGCGCGGTGATCGAGTCGAGGATGTTCGACAGGACCATGACCATGGTCGCCCCGCCGACGGCGCCCAGCGGGGCGTCCGTGACCACCCCGAGCAGGAACGCGAGCGCCGCGACCAGCAGCGACTGCAGGCTCACGTAGCCGACGACGATCAGCAGCCTCGTCAGCCCTTCCCCGGTCGTGAACGACCCGCCCGTGCCGGACTGCGCCGGCGCCCACCCGAAGAAGAGCCCGCCGACGACCAGCGCCCAGCCGGGCAGCAGGACGTTCGTGCTGAGGCTCAGCGACAGGGCGACGATCAGCTTCTGCCGCAGCAGCCGCGGCCGGGGGACCGGGATCGCGAGCAGGTACCGCAGCGACGACCAGCTCGCCTCGCTGGCCACCGTGTCGCCGCAGAACAGGGCGACCAGCACGACGAGCAGGAACGAGGCCGAGGCGGACTCGGTGAACAGCGCGAAATTGGTCGCGCCCGTCGTCGCCAGGCTCACCAGCAGCTGCCCCTGGAAGTTGCCGTTGTTCGCCGATCCCGACGAGTCCGGTGAGCTGACCTGGAAGGCGAGCGCGATCGCCAGCGGCAGCAGCAGCAGGATGAGCCCGACCAGGAGGGTCCGCCGACGCCGCAGCTGGCGGACGAACTCGACCCGGGCCCGCAGCGTGCGCTCGGGCCGGAAGCCGTTGTCGTGGGCCTCGGCGACGTCCATCAGCCGGTCGTGCGCGCCGCGCTGGGTCGGCGGGGGCCGCAGGCCGTCGAGCGCGTCCGTGGCTGGCAGCGCGCCTGTGGGTGGCGGCGCGTTCGTGGGTGGCACTGTCATTGATCCGCCCCGACCATCCTGAGGAACACTTCCTCCAACGAGCGCTGCGCCGGCATGACCTGCGCGCTGACCCCCGCGGTGGCGAGGATCTGCCGCGCCTTCTCCGCGTCGTCGACGACCAGCTGCGGCGCTCCCGCTCCGACGATCTCCTGCACCGACCCGGCCGCGACCAGCTTCCCCTTGTGCATGACCACGACGTGGGTGCAGGTCTGTTCGACCTCGGCGAGCAGATGGCTGGAGATCACCACGGTGCGCCCCGTCGCGGCGTAGCGGCGCAGGACCTCGCGCATCTCGGCGATCTGGGGCGGGTCCAGGCCGTTGGTCGGCTCGTCGAGGACGAGCAGCTCGGGCAGCCCGAGCATGGCCTGGGCGATCGCCAGGCGCTGGCGCATGCCCTGGCTGTAGGTCTTGACCCGCCGCTCGACCGACGGGCCGAGCCCGGCGATCTCCAGCGCGGTGTCGAACTGGGCGTCCTGCGGCGGCCGGCCGGTCGCGGCCCAGAAGAGACGCAGGTTGTCCCGCCCCGACAGGTGCGGCAGCAGGCCCGGGCCCTCGATGAACGTGCCGACCTTGGAGAGCACCGGCGCGCCGGCCTCGACCCGCTCGCCGAACACGTGGACCGTCCCGGCGGTCGGCCTGATCAGTCCCATGAGGACGCGCAACGCGGTGGTCTTCCCGGCCCCGTTCGGCCCCAGCAGCCCGACGACCTGGCCGCGCTCGACCCGGAAGCTCACCCCGTCGACCGCGCGGAACCCGTCGCCGTACTCCTTGACCAGGCCGTCGATCACGACCGGGACCAGCGCCAGCTCGTCCACCACGACGCGCCGCGCCCGCCGCCGCGCGCCCGACACCAGAATGCCGGCCAGCAGCAGCGCCATCGCCGCGACGCCGGCCAGCAGCCAGGCCCACGGCAGGCCGCCGGCCCGCGCGGTCCGCCCGTCGATCCCGGCGACCGTCAGGTCACCCTGCAACGACGCGTTGTCCAGGGCGACCGTGTACGCGCGCGGCGACGTCGGCAGCTGGTAGGCCGAGTCGGTGGTGCCGACGGTGACGACGACGCGGTGGCCGGCCGGGATCGACGCGACGACGGCGGGCAGCGTCACGGTCACGGTCCGCGTGACGCCCGGCTGCAGGCCGGTGAGCCGGATCGGCGCCACCAGGCCGTTCGGCAGCCGCAGCCCCTCGTCCGGGTCCAGGTCGGCGAGCGCCGCGAACAGGGTCGCGTCCGTCGCTCCCCGCGCGGCCACCTGGATGGTGATCGTCGAGGAGCCGGCGACGAGCATCGACCTGGGCAGCGGCGCGGACGCGAAGGCCGCCACCTGACCGGGAATCGTGGCGAGGCCCGCCGACCCGGACAGCGGCGCCGCCGCCCCGCCGAGCGCGGTCACGTTGGACAGCAGCGCGCCCAGACCCGGGACGGACGTGACGGCGGCCGGGTTGCCACCGGCGGGCGCGTAGACGGTCTGGGGCGGGCCCGCGACGGTGAGGTGGCTGGTCCGCCGGCTCGTCGTGGCGTCGTCGGCGCGCAGGGTGCGCGCGACGGCCTGCCCGGTGTCGGTGGAGATCGCGCTGCCGGGCACGGCGACGTCGAACGACGTGTCGAGCCGCCCGTGGCGCAGCAGGACCGGGCCGAACCAGTCCGCCACGTACCCGGCCAGCTCCTTGGCGGACGTCGTCCCGTCGTGGCCGCCGGAGCGCCAGATCTCCTTGACCGGCGTGCCATGGGCGGCCAGGCCGCGGGCGTTCGCGTCGGCCTGGCCGAGCCCGAACAGCGAGTCCTGCTCGCCCTGGATCAGCACCGTCGGGGCCGTGATCCGGTCGAGCACGGTCGCGGGGCTGGACGCCCGCAGCAGCGCCAGCATCGCGCCGTCGCTCTGCCCGGTGGTGGCCGCGTGCTGGTAGGCCGCGCACAGGTCCGGCGCGAACCGGCCGCACGCGCCGGGCTGCTGGCCGGCCGCGGAGCTGAACAGCACGCCGGCCCACTGCTTCTTGAAGACGCCGGGGTCGGTGGCACCGGCGTTCGGGAACAGCGCCGTCGACAGGTCGTTCCAGGTGATGTCCGCGGCGACGGCGTCGATGCGCTTGTCCTGGCCGGCGGCCAGCAGCCCGAGCGCGCCGCCGTAGGACGAGCCGGCGACCCCGAGCCGCGGGTCGCCGGGGGAGTCCTTGAGCACCTGGGGCAGCGTCGCCAGGTAGGTGACCAGCTTGCTCGCGTCGGCGACCTCGTAGGCCTGCGCGTCCAGGTGGACCAGCCCGCCCGACCGGCCGAAGCCCCGCGCGCTGTAGGCGAGGACGACGTAGCCGCGCGTCGCCAGGGCGTGGGCCGCGGTGTCGAGGTCGTCCTTGGACCCGCCGAACCCCTGCGCGAGCAGGATCGCCGGCGCCGGCGTCGACCTCGGCAGGTAGAGGGTCGTGTCCAGCATCACCCGGCCGCCGTTCTCCGGGGTGCCGGTGACGAACCGGGACTGGGTGCGGATCGCGGTGTCGGGGCCGGCCGCCGCCACGACGACCAGCGCGGCGACCACGGCCAGGACCACCGCCGCGCTGACGGCGGCGAGTCGGCGCCGGCCCGTGAGGAACGCCCGCACCGCGGCTGGCCCGGATCCGGCGCGTCCCCACCGTCGACCACCGATCGAGCCCACACGTGCCACCGAGAGGTCACTCCCTTCGCGCGATCGTGCGACTGGCTGTGTCGACCGTAACGGGCCGCGGCCGCCCGCCGTCCGTCGCGTCGGCGGGAGGCCTCCCGGGGAAAACCCAGTGCCTCAGGGGCTGGTCAGCCCGCGCGGCCGTCGCGGGCCCGGATCGCCGCCTGGGTGCGGTCGGTGACCTGCAGCTTCTCCAGCACGCGCGAGACATAGTTCTGGACCGTCTTGAGCGAGAGCCCCAGCGCTCTGGCTATCTGCTGGTTCGTCGCGCCCTCGGCGATCATCGCGAGGACGTCGCGTTCCCGGTCGGTCAGGCGGTCGTCGCCGACCGGCCGGCGGCCCAGCGTCGCGGCGAGAAGGTTCTTCGCGACGCCGGCGCCGAAGACCGCGCCGCCGCCGGCCGCCGTGCGGGTGGCGGCGGCGATCTCCTCGCCGGTCGAGCCCTTGAGGACGTACCCCGCGGCACCCGCGCGGATCGCGGCGAGCACGGTGTCGTCGTCGTCGACCATGGTCACCGCGAGGACGGCCACGGTGGGCGCGGCGGCGACGATCCGTCTCGTCGCCTCGACGCCGGAGATCCCGGGCAGGTTGAGATCCATCAGGACGACGTCCGGCCGCGTCTCGGCGGCGAGGTCGACGGCCTGCTCGCCGGTCTCGGCCACCGCGACCACCTCGAAGTCGCTCACCCGGGCCAGCGACGCGGCGATGCCGTCGCGGAACAGCGGGTGGTCGTCGACGACGAGGAGACGGATCACGGCTGTTCCCCCGTGCGTTCGGTGGGCAGCGGCAGCAGCGCGGTGATCGCGGTGCCGGCGCGGTCGGCGCGGATGGTCAGGGTGCCGCCGAGCTCCTCGGCGCGTTCGCGCATCGTGGCCAGGCCGTGGCCGCCCGAGCTGGGCGGACGCAGGCCGACGCCGTCGTCGCGGATCTCGACGCTCAGCATCCGCTCGCGCAGGTCCACGGTGACCGCGCAGGTCGCGGCGTCGGCGTGGCGGACCGCGTTGGTGACGGCCTCGCAGACGATCCGGTAGAGCGCGACCTCCAGCGCCGCGGGCAGCGCCGGCAGGTCGTCGGCGAACGTCACCCCGATGGCCGGCCCGGACCTCGTGGCCAGCCGGTCGACGGCCTGGGCCAGGGCGGGGCCGAGCCCGAGCTCGTCGATGGCCGGCGGCCGCAGGCCCTCCACCAGCCGCCGCACGTCGACCACGGTCCGGGCGATGTCGTCGCGCAGCAGGGCCAGATCACGCCCGACCGCCGGCGAGTCCTCCTCGACGACCGCGCGGGCGTTGTCCACCTTCAGCATCAGCCCGGCGAGCGCCGGCCCGAGCCCGTCGTGCAGGTCGCGGCGCAACCGGCGCCGCTCCTCCTCCCGGGCGAGGACGAGCCGCTCCCGCGCCCCCTGCAGGTCGTCGGTGAGGGACCGGGCGTGCATCAGCAGGGCGAGCTGCGCGGCCAGGTCGGCGAGGACGCGCCGGTCGGAGCTGCGCAGCGGCGTCGCCGGCTCGGTGTACAGAAGATCACCGGTGTGGCGGCCGTACGCGGTGAGCGGCACGACGACGCTCCCCGGCCCGGGTGTCCCGGCGACGACCAGGCCACCGGAGTCCCGCAGCGCGGCGCCGGTCAGCCCGAGGGTCACGTAGAGCTCGCTGACGACGCCGCCGAGGACGCGCTCGGTGTCGGCCGCGTCCTCGATGCGCGCGCCGAGCCCGGCGAGCACCTCGTACGGCGTGCGCCAACGGCCGTAGGTGATCCGGTTCGCCGCGTCCTGCAGCACGGCCCGCAGCGGCGCGAACGAGACCGCGACGGCTCCGGCCGCGAGCCAGGGCAGCCACCGGGCGCCGGACTGGCCGAGCACCGCGCCCGTCCCCGCGACGACGAGCGCGTACAGCGCGACGATCGAGCCCGACAGCGCCCCCCAGACCAGCGACCGGTTGGCCACCGTCGCCAGGTCGAACACGCCACCCGTCAGCACCGCGACGGCGACGGCCACGGGAACCGGTGCCACCGCGACCGCGAACACCCACGGCGGCGACCCGGCGCCGAACGACGCCGGGATGACCACTACCGGAAGCGCCACGCCGGCCGCGAACACCAGCAGCTGGCGGCGCAGCCGGACGTCGCCGCGTCGCCAGCGGCGCACCATCCCGGCCGCCGAGCCGACGACCGTCACCGCCATCAGCGGCAGGCTCAGGGTGGACAGCAGGTTGCCCACCCCGTGGACCGCCGCCGGCACCGGGCTGTCCCAGCCAGCCCTGGCGAGGACGGAGTTCTCGACGTGCGCGTCGAGCACGGTGCCGACGAACGTGGACGCGAGGCCGGCGACCGCGACGTAGCCGAGCCAGCGCCACCTCGGGCCGGGCAGCCGTCCGTCGGGGAACACGACCGGAACCGCCACGGCCGCGCCGAACCAGCCGGCGGCCCGGATCGACGCCCCGACCACCGCGAGGCCTCCGGCACCGGCGACGGAGCCGGGGTGCGTGACGATGCCCCGCACCGCCAGGTCGAACCCGCCCTCGCCGACACCCCAGGCCGCGCCGGCGGCGGCCATCACCCAGCCGACCCGGTTGTCCGGGCGGGCCAGCGCCAGGACGCACCCGGCGAGCGTGATGAGCACGATCGTCACCGCGAGCGAGACCGCGCCCGCCTGCCCGCTGGTCCCCCCGGCGCGGGCCCACACCGCGACGCCCGAGCCCGCCGCCGCGACGGCGACCGCCGCGAGTGGGATCGCGGCGGTCACCAGGCGCGGACGTGACACATCGGGCATCGTGCCAGCGGCCGCGCCGGTCACGAAAGGGCGCTGGCCAGGTCGTGGTCGGCTGGGACGGGCGTCGCGGCCGACCGGGCCGGGCCGCGCAGCAGCACCACCCCGAGCATGACCAGCCAGACGAGCCACAGCAGGTTGCCCGTGTTGAGCAGGGCCGCCGACGAGGCGCAGACGATCCCGACGACGCCGACGGCGACGCCGGCCCACGCGGCCCACCGGGGCAGCGCCCGGGACGCCAGGCCCGCGGCGCCGACAGCCAGCGCGCACAGGCCGGCCGCCGCCATCGCCAGCTGGTCGGAGAACCTGCTGACGTAGGCCAGCCCGGCGACGACCTGCGGCGCGTAGCCGTGCTTCGCCGCGTAGACGGCGCCACCCGCGCCGGCATAGGCGCCGGCGAGCGTCACCGAGGTCGCGGTCGACCCGGCCGTCGTGATCAGCCGGCTGAACCAGCCGGACGCCTCGGTCGAGCCCCGCAGCAGCCCGGCGACGAGCGTGACCCCCGCGAGCAGGACCAGCCAGGCCAGCGCGACGACGAAGCCGCCGGCGTACATCTTCGTGGCCGAGACCCCGGCGTACGTGCTGACGATCTTCGCGGCCGAGTCGCCGAAGTTCGGCGCCTTCTGCTGCGAGTAACCGGCGAACAGCAGCACGACGTGGGCGATGCACAGAGCTCCGGCGATGCGCCACATGCGTCTCACGAGAAATCCCTCCAGACAGCGGTGAACCAGTGGCGCCAGCTTCGGTGGACCCCGTTCCCAGCCGGTAGGGAGCGGGCTCCCGGGCCAGCTGGGAATCTCGCCGGGGCACCGGGACCGGCCCCATCGCGATGGGGGTTCGGGCTCGGGCTGCTCGTCCCGGCCGCGATCGGCCTGGCCCGGCTCGGCTCGGCGGCGGCCGGTGGCTCGCCGTGGTCGGGGCCGGTCTGGTCGCGCTGGGCGCGCTGGGCGGCCACCGTCCTGGTGTTCCTCCTTTACCTGCTCGTCCTGCTGGGAATGCTTCTGCTGGGCGGCTCGTCCGGGCGCCGCGCGGCTGAGGCCCCGACGGGCCGGGATTCCGGTCCGCGCCCCCGGCCGCCGGATCGCACGCCCAGGACGACGGAGGCGCAGATGAGCACAGGAGCACACGGAGTCCTGAGTCAGGGCGGCCTGAGTGAGGCGACGATCGTGGCCTACGAGGCCCGCCGGTTCACGATCGTCGCCGCCGTCGGCTACGACGAGTTCGTCGCGCGGTTCGAGGCCGCCGTCCCGGTCCTCGAACAGGCCCACTTCCAGGCCATCGTGGACAGTGGCCGCGGCTGGGACGACGTGCTCGCGGCCGCCGACGAGAACGCGCCGCATGGCTTCATGCGGTTCTGGCAGGCCGACGTGACGGCGATGATGAGCCCGCTGGGCCTGCCCTGGCGGTGCGTCGAGTACCTGATGGGCAACCAGACCATCGCCGCGCGCATGTATCGCCACGACCCGGCGGTCATGCTGTACGCGCCGCTGCGGGTCACGATCCACACCCGGCCCGACGGCGCGGCCTGCTTCGGGATCGACCGGCCCGGCGCCCAGCTCGGGAGCTTCACCGATCCGCGGATCGCCTCGGTCGGCCTCGAGCTGGACCGGAAGGTGGCCCAGCTGCTCGAGGCGATCGGCGTCCCGGCGCCGAGCGAGCTCACCGCCGATGACCTCCCGGCGTGACCCGTCCCGTGACTCTCCCGAAGCCGACCCCGCCACGCACGGTCGGCATCGTGTTGCACCCGCGGCGCGACTCGGCCGACGCGGTGGGTGCCATCCTCGACTGGGCCGCCGACCGTGGCGTCCAGGTGCTGGGCGTCGACGAGGAGATCAGCCGGCTGCGGTGCGCCGCCCTGCCGGTGCCCGCCGCGGAGCTGGGCGCCCGCAGTGACCTGGTCGTGAGCCTCGGTGGCGACGGCACCATGCTGCGGGCGATGCGGCTGGCCGACGGCGGGCCGGCGCCCGTGCTCGGCGTCAACCTCGGCAAGCTGGGTTTCCTGCCCGAGGTCGACGTGCCCGACCTTCCCGCGGCCCTGTGCGCGATCGACCAGCAGCGGTACACGGCCGAGCCCCGACTGGCAGTCGACGCCGAGCTGTGCGGCCGAACGGTCAGCGCGTTCAACGACGTCGCGGTCGTGCGGGTGCCCGGCCACGGCGGCAGCGCCGCGGTCTGCCTGCGCGTCGACGACCGGCCGTTCGTCAGCTACGCCGCCGACGCCGTCGTCGTCGCCACCCCGACCGGGTCGACGGCCTACAGCTTCTCCGCCGGCGGGCCGATCGTCAGCCCGTCGGTCGAGGCGCTTCTCGTCACCCCGGCGGCGCCGCACTCCGCGTTCAACCGCGGTCTCGTCCTGTCGGTGCGGGACGACCTGGCTCTCGAGGTCCTACCGGCGAGTGGCCGGCTCGCGGTCGAGGTGGACGGGCACGTGTGCGGCTACGTGGAGCCCGGCGCCAGCATCAGCCTGCGGTCCCGGCCCGCCGCCGCGCACGTCGTGCGTCTCGGCCGGACGACCTTCTACGAGCGCGCCCAGCGCAAGCTGCGGCTGATGGGTTCCGCCGAGGTCGAGGCGGCACCACCGAGCGCCCCCGTCAGCAAGCCCGTCGAGCCGCCTGGTCGGTCGGTCATACCCGGTGGCGTGGAAGCGCTGGGTGCGCGCGACCATCACGTCTGACTCGCCGAGGCCTGGATGGACTCTGACCAGTCCTTGTCCGCTTTCGGGCCTGTTCCGACCCGCTGTTGCTACTTTTCGAGAGTGACCGACCTGACCGAGGACGACGACGTGCGGGCCGCGAAGCTGCTGGACGCGCAGGCCAAGGGCGTCGAGCTGCTCGCCGCCGTCGAGCAGCGCGGTCTGCTCGCGCCCGGCGTGACCGAGGTGCAGGCCAGCAACGCGATCCGCGACCTGGCGGCGGAACTGTTCGGCGTTAGCCGGCACTGGCACAAGCGCATCGTTCGGGCCGGCCCGAACACGCTGCTTCCCTACGCCGAGAACCCGCCCGACCGCCCGATCGGCGCCGACGACATCGTGTTCTGCGACCTCGGGCCGATCTTCGAGGAGTGGGAGGCCGACCTCGGGCGGACCTACGTCCTCGGCGACGACCCGGTCAAGAAGCGGCTGCGGGACGCGCTGCCGCAGGTCTGGAACGGCGGCCGGGAGTACTTCGAGACCCACCCTGACATCACGGGCGAGCAGCTGTTCGCCCAGCTCAACTGGCTCGCCGAGCAAGTGGGCTGGGAGTTCGGCGGCCCGATCGGCGGGCATCTGATCGGGCAGTTCCCGCACGACCGGATCCCGGGGAACAAGATCGAGCTGTACGTCACCCCCGGCTCCGACAAGCCGATGCGCCGCACGGACCAGGCCGGGCGCCCGTGCCACTGGATCCTCGAGGTCCACCTCGTCGACCGGGACCGCCAGATCGGTGGTTTCCACGAGGAGCTGCTGGACCTCGGCTTCCACGGCTCGCCCGGCTGACCGGTCGAGGCTCGGGTCGGGCCCCGGGCCGTCTCCGGCCGCCCCGGGCCGTGTCAGGCCGTCGGTGGTCGGCGAGTGCAGGAACCTGTCCTCGGACGGTAGGCCGGTCCCGCACCGGGTAGCTTCGAGATGATGTACGACGAGCGGCGGGCCAGGACGGTGGCGGCCACGGTGTGGCAGGCCACCGCGGACGGTGGCATACGCCCGGCCGGTCCGATCGAGGCGGGAGCCCTCGGTCCCGGACCATCGACGCACCGCGTGCTGCCGGACGGCTGCATGGACCTGATCTGGTCGCGGGCCGGGGCTGGCGACACCGGCCAGATCATCGTCGCCGGGCCCGACACCGCCGCGACGGTGACGCTCTGGCGGCCGGGCGTGGTCCACCTCGGCCTGCGGTTCGACTCGGCGGTCGGCCCGGCGCACATCGGCGTGCCGGCCAGCGAGGTCCGCGACCGCAGGGTGCCGCTCGCCGAGATCTGGGGCCGGGCCGAGGCGACCCGTCTGGCCGAGCGGCTCGCGGCCGCCGACGCGCCGGCGGCGACGTTCGAGGCCGAGATCTTCCGCCGGGGCCGCCGCGACGGCCTGACAGACCTGCTGGCGCCCTCGGCGCTCGCCGGCATCCGGGCCGGGGCACCGGTGGCCCAGGTCGCCAGGACCGCGGCCCTCAGCGAGCGCCAGCTTCTGCGCCGCTGCCAGCTCGCCGTCGGCTACGGGCCGAAGACCCTCGCGCGGATCGTGCGCTTCCGCCGCGCGGTGGCACTCGCCCGCAGCGGCACACCCTTCGCCGCCGTGGCCGCCGAGGCCGGCTATGCGGACCAGTCTCACCTCGCCCGCGAGGTCCATTCCCTGGGTGGGGCGCCACTCGGCGAGCTGATCGTTCCAGCGGCCTGAAAGCCTCTCTGGGGCGTCGGGGCCGTCTCGCGAGCCAGCCTGGGGGCGCGCTCAGGCCTCGCGAAAGGCGAAGAACGCGACGAGGCGGACGGGCTCGGTGAACCTGTGGTTCGAGGAATGGCGCATCAGCACCTCCGTCAGCTCTTTCTCGAATACGGTGCGCCGATCGCCCAGAAGGCGTCTGACGGGAACCGAAGTCGAGTACATATAGCCGATGATCTGCTCGACGGTCCATTGCCGTTCGAACTCGTAGACGATCCGCTCGACGTGCCGGAACGCGGATCGTCTCAGGACGGTTTCAGGAGATTCCGCGGGCGGCACGAAGGCGCCGTCGCCCACGCGACCCACGGTTCCGAGGAACTTCTCCTGTATCGCCGCGACCGAGCGCTGCCAGTCGGTCTCAGGCCGGACCAGGCAGTTGTCGTTGACGATCGCCAGGCCGCCCGCCGGAGCGACCATTTCGGCGAGCGACTCCAGGACCTGGTCCCGCCGCATCCAGTGGAACGACCGGCCCATGGTCACCAGCTGAAAGACGCCGAGGTCCGAGGGAAGACTCTCCGCGTGTGCCTCCACCCATCGGACATTGTGGATGCCGGCCAGGTCCGCCTGTCGGGCTGCCTCCGCGAGCATGTCAGCTTCGGGATCGACGCCGATCGCCTCGGACACCTGGCTGGCCAGAGCAACGGCCAGAGTGCCGGGCCCGCAACCAAGGTCGAGAAGCCGTCCCGCCCCGGAGAGGGAGAATCTCCGGGCGATCTCGGCCAGGAACGCAGGTGGATAGCCCGGTCGATGACGTGCGTAATACCCGGCGGTTCCGGCGAACACGTCACCAGTCATCGCTCAGACCAATCAGATCGTCGTGGTGCGCACGCGGGCGGAGGTGAGACGGACGGTGCGGCCGCGCTGTCCCACGAGGCAGTGCGTAACACCGATCGCGCGGCGTGTCGTCAGGAACTCCGCCTCTCAGGTCGATCTGGCTCGACGGCGCCGGATCGATTGCACCACCGCGAGGGCCATCAAGACCGCCGTTCGCGGAAGCCCCGCCTCCAAGGTCGGCCTTCGTCGGCGTTGGAGCGGCCGGCCCGAGAGCCCGTCAGGGCGGGTGCCCTTGCGGACTCTCTGGGTGAGTCCTGCCCGTGAAGCCTGCGCTGGCTGGGCTCGGAAGCCTGGCGAACACGCAGGTCTCATGTGTCTGCAGGGTAGGACCCCGCTTGTCAGAAAGGCGCCCGTCAGGGCCGGTGCCCTTGCGGACCTCTCCGGGTGGAGCCCGCCCCTGAAGCCTGTGCTGACTGGGCTCCCGAAGGCTGGCGAACACGCAGGTCTCAAGTGTCCGCAGGGTAAGACCCCGCTTCTCATAAAAGCGCGCGTCAGGCACCCGTTAATTGGGAATTCCCGTACGCGGTGCCGGTCTACCGGATTGCGGATTAATCGCTGCTAGACAAGCGCTTCAACCGTGATCAAGCGCGGTCAGTGAATTGCTGTTGACGCCTCGTGGCCGGTTGCACTTTTCCGGTGAGTCGTTATTGTGGGTGCATGTTCGATTTGCTGGACGGCCGTGAACCGCCGTCCGACCGTCGGTTGTTCGGCAGTCAGTTGTCCGACAGCCAGTCGGTCGATGGTCAATTGCTCGGCGGCCAGTTGTCCGGCAGCGAGCGTGCTCGTGATGCCCGGTTCGTGCGGACGCAGATCTGTCCGGACGCGGCGGCCCGGCCGGTCGGCGATGGCCACGTCGATATCCCGCCTACCGACGGCTCGCCAGCGTCCGACGGCGACCCCGCCGATATCCCGCCTACTGCCGGTTCGCCGACGCCGGACAGCGACCCCGCAGGTGCCCCGTCTACCGTCGACTTACCCGCGCCCGACAGGGACGCTGTCGATGATCTGCTTGGGCGGTTGGGGTTGGTCGATGGGGTGTTCGACGAGGTCCTGGCTGGGCTGGCCTGCTGTGACGCGTCGGCGACGTTGGGGTTGGCGGGGCGGCTGGCGCGGCTGACCTCCCGGTTGGAGGGTTTGACGGTCCATACCCAGGTGCATCTCGCCCGCCAGCGTCCGGCGAATCCCGCCGCGGGGGACGGCGAGCGTGGTGACCTGTACTCGCCGTTCGCCGCGGATGAGCTGGCGGCCGAGCTGGGACAGTCCCCGCGCACGATGTCCAGCCGGCTGGCGACCGCCTGGGAGATCGCCACCCGGCTTCCCTCCGCGTTGGCGGACCTGACCGCGGGGATGCTCGATCACACCCGGCTCGCCGCGCTCCACCAGCTCACCCTCTGCCTCACCGACCGCAACCGCGCCACCGTCGAGGCGGCGATGCTCACCGGGAGCCGGCTGGCGTCCCCACCCCAGTGGCGCCGCAAGATCCACCGCCTCGTCGCCCGGCTCGACCCGGACGCCGCCGCGAAACGCCGCCGCCGCGCCCACACCGAACGCCGAATCGGCATCCAATCCCTCGATGACGGCATGGCCCTACTCACCGCGGTACTCCCCGCCGAGGACGCCCAGGCGATCTACGACCGCATCAACCAGATCGCCCACACCGACAGCCGCCTGGACAGCGACACCCGCTCGATCGACACCCGCCCGATCGACGCCCGACGCGCCGACGTCCTCACCGCCCTACTCCTGGGTAACCGCCGCGAACACGTCAGCGTCGAACTCCAGGTCATCGCCCCCGTTGGCACGTTGGCGGGCCTGGACGACAACCCGACCGAACTCGTCGGCTACGGCCCGATCCCCGCCAAGGTCGGACGCGCACTCGCCGCCGACGCCCACTGGCGCCGTGTCCTGACCGACCCCGAAACCGGCACCGTCCTCGACCTCGGCCACCGTTGCAAGTCGGGTTGTGTACACGCCCTTCTGTCGGGTCTAGCGGCAGCGCGTCCCTGGCTGCTGCCTGTGTCGTGGGCCGTGAGCTGGGAGGTTGCGCTGGTGTAGCGGGTGTGCTTGCTCCAGTGAGCGCTAGCAAGCGTTCTGGCAAGCACCTCGGGCGGGTGGGGGTTAGTGAAGCGGTAGCTGTCGCCACTCGACGATGCGGTCGAGGACGTCTGAGACCCCGTCGGCGCCAATGTGTGGTTTCGCAGCCACGATAAATCGTTGAGCCGCGCTGTCCGTCGAGACTTCCCGCCGATCACCAAAGAGGTCCAGACCTTCATGGGCCAGACTCACCGCATGATCTAGGTCAAGAAGCCCTGAATAGGCCCACATTGTCGCCAGCGCTAGGCAGACGCAACCCTCATAGCCTCGCATTCTAGACCTGCGAAGTACGTTGATCGCCTCCGCGGCCGTTTCCTCGGCCAGCACATTTGAACCAGCCAATGCGAGAGCCACCGTTGAGAAGTACAAAAGCTCGGCGGCGCTTATGCTGTCGAACCACTGTGCCGGTTGATCACTCTGCTGTTCATACGGGAGCGCGTCCCAGCCGGACCATGCTGCCGTCACTGCCGCTCGGGTGCCCGGCGCGTCCCGGAGCATGCCCAGGGCTCGCGCACGCTCAAGATGCAGCCGGACGGCCATCTGAGTGCCGGTCACCCACTCGGACGCCTCAGCGGCGTCATGGGCCGCGCGCTGGGGCCGTCCTTCGTAGAACGCCAGCGCGGTTCCGACGTGCGCTGCCGCCGCGAGGATCTGCGGATCACCCGAGTGCGCGGCGTGTATGCGGGCCTGCCCGACAAGATCAGCAGCAATCTTGGGCTTACCGATCTCGCGCAGCGCATCGGCCTGGACTAGGACGGCCTTCCCCGCGAGCCGGTGCAACGGCGCCTCGGTCTCTCGGGAGCTTCCCAGACCGTGCGTGGCCAGGGTGGCGATACGTCCGGCCATGCTCGCCGTGCGCTGGTAAGGGACCATCTCAAGATCAGCTAGAAGCCATGTGATGTGTTGCTCGGCTTCGGTCACGACGTCGGGCGTCAGGATGGCTCTGGGCATGGTGTGGGGCCTCCCCCTACTCGGCTTCGTCGTACAGAGCCAGCAGCGCGCCCTTGGCACCTGTGACGGAGTCCCACGCGGCCACCACTCGGCGCGGGGGCAGCAGCGGCTCGAATGGATCTTCGGCGTCTTCCACGTAGTCCCTCGGCCAGTCCACGGCCAAGGCCAGCCCGCGCAAGCTCAGTCGGGCGCGCTGCCGACGGGTGCGCAGGGCCTCGGCCAGAGCAAGCCGTGCCGGTGGGATCTGGCGTGGCTTAGTCACGCGGCGATCGTAGACCCGTCACACTACGGCGTGATACACACCCGCCCGCCTGGCGAGGGAATCGGCCCGTATGGGTGTGGCAGTCGGCCCCGTAGCCGGCACGGTCACGAGACGATCGGCGATGACGCCCTCGGGTACGTGGCCGCGATGGCGGGCGTTCGTAACGTGTCGATCGCTGGTGTCGCGGAAGCCGTCCCGCTCGCGGTCTGGCCGCAGGATCTACCAGGGCGCCACGCCCCCTGCCTGCTTGCTGGGGTTAGCGCTGGCAAGCGGTTTGCAAGCGTCTCGGGGGTGTAGCGGCGTAGCGGGGGCGTAGCGGCGGCGCTACCCCCGCCGCTACCTCGCACGTGGGTGTTGAGCTGGGCGTTCGCCAGGAGGTAGCGGGTAGCGGCAAGAACCGCTTCGGCCCCGAAACCGCCGTTTTGGGCCCGCTACGGCCCAAGACCGGCGCTACCCGCTACCTCCCGGCGACGCGCCCCGCTCGGCACGAGGGCCCCGCTCGGCACGAGGGCCCCGCTCGGCACGAGGGCCCCGCTCGGCACGAGGGCCCCGCTCGGCACGAGGGCCCC
>NZ_JADWYX010000076.1:0-17472 GCF_016786355.1 Frankia sp. AgB1.9 | reverse complement strand
GCTCGGCACGAGCCCGCCAACCCTGAGGGGTTGGCGGGCTCGGTGCCATCGGTCGTGGCCGCGCGGACGGGTAGCGGCATCTGGAGGGGGTAGCGGCGGCGCTACCTATGCCGCTACCCGCTATGGGCCTGTGAGCTGCACGGTAGCGGGGGTGTAGCGGGTAGCGGCCGGCACGCGATACGGCCCGAAACCCGCGCTACGGCCCCTCTGCAGCTCCGGGCAGGCGCTACCCGCTACCCCACGGCCCCGTGGACGAGCCGAGAGCGCATCCCGACGACCGACAGCCGTGGTTGTCAACACAGGCGCGCGAATGTATGCGTTTGGCGTCGTTTGCGTCCACTGGGAACGGATCGCGGCCGTTGATCGTTATATATGTGTAGGGGCACTTTTCGCCCTACTCCGCCGCATCGTCCGACCGGTCCCGCCGGTCGGACGTCGCCGTGTTGGAGGCCGTTTGGACCAGCTCGTGCCGTCCCGGTCCGCCCGCCGATCGACGTCCCGCGCCCGTCCGTCCACGTCCCACCGCCGTCCCGGCCCACCGCCCGCGCCGCCCGCCCAGGACCGTCCCGACGATCCAGGCGGCCCGCGCGACGCGACCGTGGTGGTGGTTCTCCCCGCCGACGCCTTCCGGCTCTCGGACGTGCTCCGCCATCTTGAAGCCGGCCGCATCGTGCTTGTCGTCGCCGCTCCCGACGAGCCGCCGAGCGGGTAACGGGCCCTGTGCGGCCTTACCGCGCTGAGAGGGTGCCTTGCCGGCGGAAGCACAACCCGTTGCCCAGGTCCACGATGTCGTTCGCGTCATCCGCGCTCGTGAATCCCGTACCAATCGTGATGCCCCAGCGCCCGCCGTCCTTGGACAGCGCCAAACCCCAGGAGTCCCTGATAGCGCGGAGAATGCCCTGTTTCGCCTTGGCGTCGGCAGCCTTCCACATCTGGCCGACTGTCTGCCCGGTCTCCGCGTAGTCGTACACGTCAGGGACAAGTATGAAACCGTCGATAGCCGCCTTGAGGGACTTCCGCGTAGCGATCAACTCGTCCAGCATGTCATCGTCGTCCGTCACCGACAGACGACCCTGAATCTTCGCGACTTCCGACTGCATATCATCCCGCTCGTGCGAGTTCCCCGCCACCCGCTGAAAAGCGAGAATCGGCGTGGCGTCATGAGACAGCATCGAATCAACCAGATTGACGATGGGCGCAGATGCGCAGCCAGTGAAAATCCCGCACGCCTTGCGCTCCTGCTTCTGGCCACCACAACGAAGCCTCGGAACGCGCGGATTCCCACTCGCGGTGGGGCCGGACTGCACGTAGGTCTTCCCGCCACATGACGGGCACGCGAGAATGCCACTCAACCAGTTGTCGACGGACCCGATAGGACGGCCACCTCTGTTAACCCGCGAGGTCGTCATATTCTCGGCGAGCACGTTGTTCGCGCGCCACCACAGCGGCGACTCGATCACCGGAACAGTCTGATGCGCCCATTCCTCGGTAACCCCCTCATGCGTGTACCGGCACTCCACAACCCCGGTGTGGTTCGCGGGAAACCGCACAAGTTTCTTCACCTGCGCCGAGGTTACATTGTAGCGGCGGCCGATCGACAACAGAGACTCGCGGGCGGCCACACGCACATAAATATCCCTGACCGATTCCGGGTCAACACAGGAAGCCTGCTTCGCGTACCGCTCCCCACGAAGCTCCCAGAACAACGGCAACGGACCACGACACGCCTTATTCGCGATCACCATCAACGTCCCACGGTACGTCGTCTGCCGCACCATCCTCGACTTCTCCGCATTCGCGTGCTGCGCCACCAGCGTAACAATACGGCCGGCAAAATCCGTCTTCCCGAACTGAGGCTCGGCAACCGAGATGACATCACCACCCGCCGAACGAATACCCAACAAGATCTCGGCCTGCGCGTCCAAATCGTCACGGCGGTCCAACCGAGACGACTCGGTAACGAGAAGAACAGAATAGGCATCACGCTCCATATCAGCGATCACCTCACGCAACGCCGGCTCCTGCGCGCCACGGCTCGCCGAGTACCCATGAAGCCGGAACCACTTCACGATCGTGATATCGCGCTGCGCCGCCTCCTCCGCGAGGATCTTGAGCTGCGACGTCTCGTCCTGGCTACCCGAGGACACCCGCACGAACCCAGCGCCTAGCACGCTCACCGTGGCCCCGCCCTACCTGTCGATGCCGATCACCGTCGCGTGTACACTACCCGGTCATCAACGACCGCCGAATACCCACCCCGGCCCTCGCCCGCCTCGTCCGCCACCAACAAACCCGCTGCGTGTTCCCTGGCTGTGGCATGCCTGCGACAAAAACCGACCTCGACCACACCACCCCCCATTCCAATGGCGGCCGCACAGCGCTGAACAATCTAGGGCTTCTCTGTAGACGGCATCACAACGCGAAACATCGCGGCGGTTGGAAGCTGGACCAACCACGGCCCGGTGTGTTCACCTGGACCGCCCCGACCGGCCGTACCTACACCACAGACACGGTCGCCGATCAGGAAGAAGCGAACGCTCAGAGTGCCGTGCGCACGACCGACCGTGTCAATCCCCGACCATCTCCGCCCACCATCCCTAGACAGCGGGTTTCCTCGGGTAATCGACACCCATTCTGACTGCCGAAGTAGCGGGTCTGGAAGGAGAGCATGGGAGTGCTCCTGGGCTCCCTGGTATTCGTTGGACAATTATAGTTGCATGATCGTTCAGTGAAGTCGGCCGATCCGCTCAGCCGTGTCCTTGTGGTTGAGCGTTCCACCGCAGTTTAGATCTTCGGCTGCCGGACGATCGAGCCGGTGATGTCGATCCTGTCGGCGACGAAAGGCTTGCAATGAGCGCGTGGGATGCCCGGGCGTATGACGTGGTCGCGATGCCGCAGCAGACCTGGGGCGAAGATGTCGTGCGTCGGCTGCCGCCCGACGCCTGCGCCGGGCCGGCTGTCATCCTCGATGCCGGCTGCGGGTCCGGCCGGGTGACCGAGTCGGTGCTCGACCGGTTCCCGGCCGCGAGGGTGATCGCCGGCGACGTCTCGCCGAGCATGCGCGAGCGGGCACATGAGCGGCTGGCGCGCTATGGCGATCGTGCACGGGTCGTCCCGCTCGACCTGGAGGACGACGCGCTGCTCGCCGTGAACGACGGGCGCCCGTTCGACGCGGTGCTCTCCACCGGGACTTTCCACTGGATCCGTGACCACGCCTCGATGTACCGGCGACTGGCGGCCGTGCTGCGCCCCGGTGGCGCGCTGGTGGCGCAGTGCGGCGGGGACGGCAGCGTCGCCGGGGTCCGCGCGATCGTCGACGATCTCGGGATCGACTGGCGACGCCTGAACCGCTATGCGGGCGCGGAGGAGACACTCGGTTGGCTGCGCGACGCTGGCTTCCGCGACGGGTGGACGTGGCTGGCGCCCGAGCCGGTCGACTTCGACGATCGCGCGGCGGCGGTCGAGTATCTGCTCGGCGGCGTGCTCGCGCCATACATCGCAGAGCGGCCTGTGGGCGAGCAGCGCGAGATCGCCGAGACCGTCGCCGACCGGCTCGGCGAGCCGCGCGTCAGGTTCGTGCGCCTCAACATCCTTGCCCGCCGGGCCTGATCGCGACGGCGCGCGCTGGGCTCGTCACGATCGAGACGCTGGCATGGCCCGGGGCGCTGCTCAGGGGACAGCCTCAGGCGCCTGCCAGCGGGGCGTGCAGGTCGACGTGGTTGCCATCGGGGTCGGCGACCGTGGCGTACCGCTGGCCCCAGAAGGCGTCCCACGGCGGGCGTTCCCCGGTGTAACCGGCGTCGGTGAGCTCGGCGTAGACCTTGTCGACCTCGGCCGGGTCGGCGCAGGCGAACGCGAGGGCGAGCCGGGGCGAGCCGGTGCCGGCCCGCCAGTCGGGGTCGAACGAGCGGATCGTCGCGTCGGTGTCGAAGGCGAGGCGCCCGTTCGGAGTCGTCACCTCGACGTGCGGCTCCGCGTCGGCCGCCGCCGGGATCTCCAGGCCGAGCCGGCGGTAGAACGCCAGGCCCCGCGCCATATCGGACACCACGATTCCGGTCAGTGAGAACGTAGGCATGCGAAGACCGTAGGGGCACCGGTCCCGGTCTGGCTTGAACGAATCGGACGTCGCGCCGGCGAGGTCGACGGGTGGCACCGACGCCTGGTCGTTGGGTGGCACTGACCGCCTGGTCGACGGGTGGCACCGATTGCGTCCGTTGGGTGGCACTGATCGCCTGGTCGATGGGTGGTACCGATTGTGTCCGTCGGGTGGCATCGTTCGGGTGGCCGATCGGCACCAGCCGACGACGTGAGCGGTTCCCGGGCCTGTGACGGCCGCCGGTAACATCCCCGCGTGCGTTACGGGATCTCTGTGCCGAATCTCGACGAGTTCGCGGATCCGCGCCGGGTCGCCGAGCTGGCCCGCCGGGCCGAGGAAGCCGGCTGGGACGGCTTCTTCGTCTGGGACCACGTGGTCTTCCCGTACGGGGCGCACGAGGTGGCCGACCCCTGGGTGGTGCTGACAGCGGTGGCTCTGGCCACCGAGCGCATCAGGTTCGGCCCGCTTGTCACCGCAGTGGCCCGGCGGCGGCCCGGCACTCTGGCCCGCCAGACGACGTCGCTGGACCGGCTCTCCGGTGGGCGGCTGGTGTTCGGTGCCGGGCTGGGGTTCACGCTCGCGGCCGAGTTCGGCACCTGGGGCGAGCCGGTGGCGCCCAAGGTCGTCGCGCGGCGGCTGGACGAGGGCCTGGAGGTGCTGGCCGGGCTGTGGTCTGGCCAGCGGGTGGACTTCCGCGGCGAGCAGGTCACCGCCCTGGACGTGACGTTCCAGCCGACGCCGGCGCAGCGGCCACGGCCGCCGGTCTGGATCGGCTGTAACTGGCCGGCGCGCCGGCCGCTGCGGCGGGCGGCCCGGTGGGACGGCGTCGTGCCGATGGTGGTCAGCCCGGACGACGGGTCCTGGAACCCGACCCCGGCCGTCGTCACCGAGATCGTGGCGGCCGTCCGGGAGCAGCGGGCAAACAGCGACCCCAGCACCCAGCCCAGCTCCGACCCCGGCTCCGACCCCAGCTCCGACTCCACCAGCGAGCCCAGAACCGACCCCAGCTCCGACCCCACCACCGAGCCCAGCATCGACCCCTTCGACGTGGTCATCACCGGTCGGACCCGGCCGGACCAGCCGGCCGAGGCGCGCGAGACGGTCGAGTCGATCGGCGCGGCCGGTGCGACGTGGTGGCTGGAAGGGTTCCGGCCGGCGCCGGACGAGTACGCCGCGGCGCTACGACGGATCGAGGCCGGCCCGCTGCCCTGAGCCTCGGCCGGCCAGGCGCTGGGCCGGGACGCCAGGCTGCTCGAAGCGGACGGGGAGGCTGGCGAGGCCGCGTAGGACGAGGTTGCGGCGGTAATCGAGGCGGTCGGTGAGCAGCGTCATCGTGAGGCCTCGCCGCAGCAGCTCCCGCAGCACGAGCTCCATCTCCAACCGGGCGAGCGGCGCGCCGAGGCAGTAGTGGATGCCGAGGCTGAAGGTGAGATGACGGCGAGCCGGCGGCTGGCTCGCGTAACGGGTGAGGTCGAACCGCTCCGGTTCCGCGAACGCCGCCGGGTCCCGGTTGGCCGAGCCGAAGAGCAGCACGACCCCGTCGCCGGCCTCGAACGTCCGCCCGGCGAGCTCGGTCCGCCGATGGGCGAGCCGGGTCGTCAGGTGCACCGGCGAGTCGTACCGCAGCATCTCCTCGACGGCAGGTGCGACCAGCTCCGGAGACGAGCGCAGCAGGGCGTACTGGTCGGGGTGGCGGATCAGCGCCAGCAGCCCGTTGGCGACCAGGTTGACGCTCGTCTCGTGCCCGGCGACCAGCAGGGTGACGCAGGTAGCGAGGACCTCGTCCTCGGTGAGGACGTCGCCCCGCTCCTCGACGGCGGCCAGCTCGCTGATCAGGTCGTCGGCCGGCTCGGCCCGCCGCCAGGCGATGAGGCCACGGAAGTAGGCGACGAACTCCCGGGCCGCCTGAGAACGCCCCTCCCGCTCCTCGGGCGTCAGCAGTGGGTCGGGGTCGAAACCGCGGGCGAGGGCCCGGGACCAGCGCTGCAGGTCCGGGTGGTCGGCGGCGGGCGCGCCGATCAGCTCGGCGATCACGGTCAGCGGCAGCGGGTAGGCCAAAGCGGTGATCACGTCGGCCTCGCCGGCGTCGTCGCCCTTGACGATCGCGTCGAACAGCTCCCGGACGAGTCGCTCGATGCGGGGGCGCAGGGCGGTCACGGTGCGCGGGGTGAACGCCTTGCTGACCAACCCGCGCAGCCGGGTGTGGTCGGGCGGGTCCATCCAGAGGAACGAGGCGGGCAGGTCCGTCGTGTCGACGCCGGGGTGGAACAGCTGCGCCTCGTGCGCGTGGCTCCAGGTGTCGTCCTGCAGAACCGCGGCGCAGTCCTGGTAGCGGGTCACCAGGTGCACGCCCAGGGGAGTGGGGAACAGCGGCCGCGCCGCGCGGGCCACCGCGTAGCGGGGATAGGGGTTGGGCCAGTGCTCGGGGTCGAACGCGTCGAAGACGATCTCGGGTGCGTAGGCGTGTGACGCGTAGCCGTGTGGCGCGCCGTTCGGCTGGACGACGGCCGGCTGAGCGGCGGCCGGCTGAGCGGCGGCCGGCTCGGTGGCGGCCGGCTGGACGACGGCCCGCTCGGCTGCGGCCGGCGGGGTGGTGGCGGCGGGCGGCTCGGTGGCGGGCGGCTCGGTGGCCGTTTCGTGGACGCTCATGGGTCTCCCTGGGAAGCCTGGTCCGGACACCGGCGGGCGGGCGGTCAGTTCCGGAGGCGGACCGGAAGCGTGTCCAGTCCGTGGATGGCGACCGTGTCGCGCCAGATGGGCTCGCCAGCCAGCCGGAGCGCGGGGGAGCGGCGCAGCAGCGCGTCCACCGCCAGCTGTGTCTCCAGCCGGCCGAGGTGCGCGCCGAGGCAGTAGTGCAGGCCCTCGCTGAACGACAGGTGGCGCGGCGCTGGGCTGCGGCCGGCGAACCGGGTGATGTCGAGGCGCTCCGGGTCGGCGTACACGGCCGGGTCCCGGTTGGCCGCGGCGGTGAGGATGACGATGCCCTCGCCCCGGGCGAACGTGTGCCCGGCCACCTCGCGTTCGGCCAGCGCGACCCGGTGGGTGAACTGCACGGGCGGTTCGTAGCGGAGCAGCTCGTCGACGGCGGGCCCGGCCAGCTCGGGGTCGGCGAGCCAGAGGGCGATCTGGTCGGGGTTGCGCAGCAGCGCGACGACACCCTTGCCGATGACGTCGGAGACGGTCTCGTACCCGCCGATCAGCAGCCCGGACGCGAGCCCGAGCGCCTCCCGGCCGGTCAGCTCGCCGCGGTCCTCGGCGGCGGCCATCCCGGTCAGCATGTCGTCGCGAGCGTCGGCGCGGCGAAGCGTGAGGAGCCCGGCGAAGTACGCCTCGAACTCCAGCATCGCCTCGGACCGGCGGGCCAGGCACTCGGGCGACTGCAGGATGTCCGGGTCGGTGCCGCGGACGATCTCCAGCGACCACTTCTGGACCTCGGGGTAGTCCGCGGGCGGGATGCCGAGCAGGTCGCCGATGATCGTCAGCGGGAGCGGCCGCGCGAACGCCTCCATCAGGTCGACCTCGCCGGCCTCGATCGCCGCGTCGAGCAGCGTGCCGACGAGGCCCTCGATCCGGCCGCGCAGCCCCTCCGTGGTCCGTGGGACGAAGGCCCGTTTGACCAGCCCGCGAACCCGGGTGTGGGTCGGCGGGTCCATCCGCACCATCGAGCCCGGCACGTCGTCGGGCGCCACCCCCGGGCGGAACGGGTTGATCCCGTCCTCATAGCCGTGGCCCCACAGTGCGTCCGTGAAGACCGCCGAGCATTCCTCGTAGCGGGTCGCCATGAGAATATCCGGCCTGATCGGGTACAGCGCGGCGAATTCGCGGACGGCCGCGTACCGCGGGTACGGATTCGACCGGTGCATGGGGTGAAAGGCGTCGAAGACAACCTCTGGCGCTGTGGACACGTCCACGCCCTCTCTCGGCACGGATGCCTTAGGGTAATTCCGTCAGAATGCCGCTGATGGCCGCCGTCCGGTCCACCGGGCGGTCGGCGAGAAATGGGGACGGCCGTGCCGGTCATCGACGCGTGGCTGCAGCATCCGACGCTGCGTCACGCCAACCATGAGATGTTCGCGCCGCTGCGCAGGTGGACCGGGCGCGAGGCGCTGACCGAGGCCCCGCCGGTCGAGGCGACGCTGGCCGAGCTGCGGGCGGCCGACGTGGAGATCGGGCTCGCGGCCGCCTGGTACGGGCCGCAGGGACCGCTGATCAGCAACGACGAGGTGGCCGGGTTCGTCGCCCAGTCCGGCGGGCTGCTGCGCGGGGTGGCCGGCGTGGACATCACCCGGCCGGTCGAGGCGGTGCGGGAGCTGCGCCGCGCCGTGCGGGAGCTCGGTTTCGTGGCGCTGCGGGTCCTGCCCTGGCTCTGGCAGCTCCCGCCGACCGACCGGCTCTACTACCCGCTGTACGCGGCCTGCGTCGACCTCGGCGTTCCCTTCTGTACCCAGGTCGGCCACACCGGCCCGCTGCGCCCGTCCGAGACCGGGCGGCCCATTCCGTACATCGACCAGGTCGCCCTCGACTTCCCCGAGCTGACCATCGTCTGCGGGCACATCGGCTACCCGTGGACCACGGAGATGATCGCCGTCGCCGACAAGCACGCCGGGGTCTACATCGACACCAGCGCCTACACCACCCGCCGCTATCCGGCGGAGCTGGTGGACTACCTGCGCGGTCGGGGGCGCCACAAGGTCCTCTTCGGCTCGAACTATCCGATGATCACGCCCGCCCGGGCGCTGGAGCACCTGGCGGACCTGGGGCTCGACGAACAGGCCCGCGAGCTGTTCCTGGCCGGCAACGCCCGCCGCGTCTTCTCGCTTTGAGCACCCCGGTCCGGCGTGCGCCTGTCCAGCGCGGGCGCTCCCGGACGATGGTTCCCGGCCGGGCCGCGGTGACCGGCGCCTAGTACGGGAATTACCCGCGGATATTGTCCGCCGTTCATCTGGGAGTTCGCTCCGAGTCAGGTCGCGCCGTTCTACCCCGATCGATTGGCGATGGATCCATCGCGATGCGCTGCCGCGGCTGGACGGCCGCTATCCGGCGGCCATGATGGGGGGATGTCGGCGACGGCGTCCGAGATTCAGAGCCCGAGCACCGCGCCCGCGAATATCCAGCCGCCCGGGCCGGCGTTCTTACCCGTCGTGCTGGCCGGCACCGGAATGGTCGTGCTCGACATCTTCATCGTCAACGCGGCGATTCCCGCGATCGAGCGGGATTTCCACGCCGGGCCGAACAGCCTCGAGTGGCTGGTCACCGCGTACAACCTCGCGTTCGCGGCGGCGATGATCCTGGGCGGGCGCCTCGGCGACTGCTTCGGGCGCCGCCGGGTGTTCGCCGCCGGCCTCGCGCTGTTCACCGGGATGTCGGTGCTGTGCGGCGTCGCCGACGGCACGGCGGCCCTGATCGCCGCCCGGGCCGGGCAGGGGCTGGCCGCGGCGGTGCTCGTGCCGCAGGTCTCGGCGATCCTCAACCTCGCGTATGACGGTCCCGCGCGGGCCCGCGCCTACACCTGCTACGCGCTGACCCTCGGCGGTGCGGCCGTCGCCGGCCAGGTCGTCGGGGGTGGCCTGATCGCCGCGGACGTGGCCGGTCTCGGGTGGCGGGCCTGTTTCCTGGTGAACGTGCCGATCGGCGTGGCCGCGCTCGCCCTCACCCGCCGCCATGTGCCGGCCGGCCGGCCGACGGGCGTTCGGCCGCGTCTGGACCTGCTCGGGGCCGCGCTGGTGACCGCCGCGCTCGTCGCCGTCGTGCTGCCACTCGTCGAGGGGCCGGGCGCCGGCTGGCCCTGGTGGTCATGGAGCTGCCTGGTCGTGGCGGCGGGCTTGTTCGCTACCCTGGTCGTGGCGCAGCGGCGGATCGCGGCGCGCGGCGGGAGCCCGATCCTGCCGCCGGCCCTGTTCTCCGGGCGGACCTTCGTCGTCGGCCTGGTCAACGTCGTGGTGTTCAACGCGTCCGTGGCCTCCTGGTTCTTCGTCCTGGCGCTGTACCTGCAGGACGGCCGGCACCTGAGCCCGCTGCGCGCCGGGCTGGTCTTCAGCGCGCTCGGCGGGGGGTTCCTGGTGACGTCGCTGGCCGGCGGCCGGGTGGCCGCCCGGCTCGGGCGCCAGGGGCTCGCGCTCGGCTCCGGGCTGCGCGTCCTGGGCCTGTTGGCGCTGTGGGTGGTCGTCCGCGCGCACGGGACGGGCGGTGACCTTCTCTGGGTCACGCTGCCCCTGGCCGTCGAGGGCGCGGGGCAGGGCCTCGTGACCGGCCCGCTGATCTCCAGGGTGCTGCTCGGCGTGCGACCGGCGGTCGCCGGCGCCGGGTCCGGCGTGCTGGCCTCCGCGCAGCAGGTGGGGAACTCCATCGGCGTCGCGGTGATCGGCGCGGTGTTCTTCGCGGCCCGGCATTCGGGCGGGTCGATCGCGGCCGCCTTCGGTTCCGGTCTGCTCCTGCTCGCGGCGCTGAGCCTGGTCGTCGCCGCGCTGGTCCAACTGCTCCCGAATACACCGGCCCGGGGAGGATGACGCAGCTGGTCGTGAGACGAATAACACTGCGCGCGCAAGGCCGTCGCGTCAGGAAGCCAGCTTCTCTCCATGTCCGCTTCATCTGCGGTTGCACCGGCCTGCCTACAGTCGGGGCGGGAGGTGTGATGGAGACCAAGCTGGAACTCAGACACCTGGTGTATTTCCTGGCGGTCGCGGACGAGCGGCATTTCGGGCGGGCCGCCGCCAAGCTGTTCATCGGCCAACCCACGCTGAGTCAGCAGCTGCAGCGTCTCGAACGCCAGCTCGGCGTGGAACTGTTCGCCCGCACCTCGCACGACGTGCGGCTGACCCCCGCGGGACACGCCTTTCGGGCCGAGGCCGAGCAGGTACTCGAACACGCGCGACGGGCCGTGGAGACGGCTCGCGAGGCTGCCTCCGGCCGGGTTGGAAAGATCACGATTGGCTTCAACTTCGCCGCCGGACAGCAGGTTCTGCGCCCGACCCTGAGGCGCCTGGCCAGGGATTACCCGGGACTGTCGACCACGCTCTGGGAAGGTCTGAGCGGCCCCCAGCTCTCGGCCGTGTCCGAGGGCAGGATCGACGTGGCGCTCGTCTATTCCAGTCTTCCGCCCAAGCCCCTGCTGACCCGTCGGGTGTCGACCGCCTCGCTGTCCGCGATGGTGACCCGCCACCATCCCTGGGCCGGCCGGGAGGAGGTCGCCTTCCGCGAGCTCGCCGACCAGCCGATCGTGCTGCCGCGCCGGGAACGCAGCCCCGCCATGTACGACGCGGTGTTCGCCGCCGCGGAGCAGTGCGGGATCCCGCTGACGGTCGCGGCCGAGGTGGAGGACGCCGGGTCGACGGCGGTCATGGTGGAGGCGCTGCAGGCGGTCGCCTTCATCTCGGACGCGCGGCCGCGCCGGCCGACCGAGGACCTGGTCGCCATGAGAATCGTCAACCCGGTCCCACGGGTCGGCGTCCGCGCGGTCTGGCGCCCGGACTCGCAGCCGGCCGTCGGCGCGTTCCTGACCAGCCTGGAGGCGGCGGCCCCGTTCCCGCCGCAGCTGGGCGAACGGACGGTCCGCGTCCCGGCCCAGGGCGGCGGCGAGGTCGAACGTGGCGCCGCCGGGCCGGGCGACGAGGACCAGGACGCGTAACGCCCGCCTATACCACCGGCGGGGCAGCGTCGCCCGACGCCGGTGTGACGCGCCGACGGACGAAAGGTAAACAAACCGAATTCGGATGTGCGATCGTCCCATCATGAAATCGCGATTGTAGAGACGTACCCGCGCTGGGAGCATTTCCCCGGAGTCGACAGGCCAAGGTCGGCTGGCACCGGATCTAGAGAAATGTGAACAGTATGCGGTTAACCGTTTTGGGTTGTCGTCAGGGAATGCCCGCGGACGGCCAGGCCAGCTCTAGCTACATGGTCTCGACGGGGTCGGCCCGAATTCTGCTCGACTGTGGCCCGGGGGCGGCCACGGCACTCAGCTCCATCGCGCACCCGAGTGATCTCGACGCCATAATAATCAGTCACCTGCACGCGGACCACTGCTATGACCTGCTGACCCTCGGCAAGACACTGCTTGCCGGCCGGCTGCGTGACCCGGCGCGCTTCCCGACCCTGCGGGATGCCGCGCTGAACGAGTGGCCCCCTGTTCCGTTGTACGTCCCGAAGGGCGGGCGCGCGCGGCTGGAGATTCTTGCCTCCGCATTCCCCGTCCCGTCCTTCCCGATGCTGGACCGGTCGTTCGACGTCGCGTTCGACGTGCACGAGTACGAGCCCGCGGACGCGTTCACCGTGGGCGACTGCAAGATCATCATGCACAGCCTGAACCATTCGCTGCCGAACTGCGGGACGCGCATCGAGAGCCCGGAGGGGTCGTTCGCCTTCACGGGGGACACGGCGGCGACGCCCGATCTCGTCCCGCTCGCCCAGAACGTCGACCTCTTCCTGTCCGAGGCGACTCTCGAAGAGCCCGACACGACCAGCCACGGCCACCTCTGCGCGGCAGAGGTGGGCGAGGTGGCGGCCGCGGCCGACGTGGCGCAGCTCGTCCTGACTCATTTCATCACCGCCGACGAGACCTGGCTGAAGGCGCGCAAGGCCGACGCCGAGCGCTCCTACGGGGGTCCGGTGCACCTCGCCGCCCCCGGCCGATCCTTCGACATACGTCCCGCGGGAGGGACCCGTTGATGCACCGAGAGCGTCTGACTCGCCGTTTCGGGCGGGCACGGACCGCCGCCGTCGCCCTGGTGGCGGTGTCCTCGCTGGCCGCCCTGGCCGCCTGTGGTGGGTCGACCACCGGCTCGACGAACGCCGCGGCCTCGACCGGCGCGGCCGCGGCGGCCACGACCGACCCGAAGGTCACGATCAGCTTCCTGTCCTACAACTACGGGACGCCGGACATCGGCGGTAAGGGCACCCAGGCCCTGATCGACGCGTTCGAGAAGGCGCACCCGAACATCACCATCAAGCCCCAGGGCGTGGCGGTGGCCGACGTGCTGACCCACCTGCAGACCGACACGGCGGCCGGCACGCCGCCGGACGTGGCCCAGATCGGCTGGAGCAAGATGGCGGCCGCCTATCAGCTGCTGCCGATCGTCCCCGTACAGGACATCCCGACCAAGGCCGACTGGGACACCTCGATGGCCGGGTTCTCGCAGCACCTGCTGTCCGCGGTGTCCGTGGACGGCAAGGTGAAGGCGATGCCCTACACGATCTCGATCCCGGTCATCTTCTACAACGCGGACCTGTTCAAGAAGGCCGGCCTCGACCCGGACAAGCCGCCGACGACCGTCGACGAGCTCAAGACCGACGCGCTCGCCATCAAGAGCAAGGCCGATGCCGAGGGCGCGTACTTCGCCGTCGTCGACTCGGGCAAGTCGGACTACCTGACCCAGTCCGTGATCGCCAGCAACGGCGGCCAGGAGGTCGGCTCCGACGGGATGCCGGCCTTCGACTCGCCCGCCGCGGTGAGCGCGCTGGGCGCCATGCAGGACCTGACCACCTCCGGCGCACAGCCGGCGATCACGGCGACGAACGCGGTCGCCGCCTTCTCGGCCGGCAAGCTCGGCATGCTGGTCGGCAGCACCGCCGTCGCGGCCAGCCTGTTGAAGGCCTCGACCGGCAAGTTCGAGCTGCGGACGTCCGGCTTCCCGAGTTTCGGGAGCAAGCCGGCGGCCCCGACGTACTCCGGCGCCGGCCTCGCGGTCCTGACCAAGGACAAGACGCACCAGCAGGCCGCGTGGACGTTCATCAAGTTCCTGACCTCCGCCGAGGGTTTCACGATCATCACCTCGAAGATCGGCTACCTGCCGCTGCGGCCGGAGCTCGCGACCGACCCCAAGTACCTCCAGCCGTTCTTCGCGTCCAACAAGCTGCTGTCCCCGGCCCTGGCGCAGCTCGGCAACGTCAGCCCCTACAAGTCGTTCGCCGGTAAGAACGCGAGCCAGGCGGTCGTCGCCCTCCAGGACGACGCGGTCGAGCCGATCGTGCTGCGAGGAGCCAACCCGGCGTCGACGCTATCGTCGGTGGCCACCCAGGTGCGTGGCGTCCTCGGCCAGAAGTGATCGGATGAGCTCTCCGTCTCTGACGGCGGGGGAGCGTGGCGTCGTCCACGCTCCCCCGGTCGTCCGGCTGCGCGACCGCGCCCGCCCCTGGCTCTACCTGACCCCGTTGATCATCGCGCTGCTCGTCTGGGTGTACGGGCCGCTGGTGTTCACCGGGGTACTGAGCTTCATGAGCTGGAACCTGACCGCCCCCCACCCGTCCTGGCTCGGGACGGCCAACTACGCCCGGCTGGCGCACGAGGCCAAGTTCCACCAGGCCGGCTGGAACACGCTGGCCTACGCGCTGGAGATGCTGCCGTTCGCCACGGTCGTGCCGATGGCACTGGCGATCGCGCTGTGGAAGCGGCCCGGCCGGGTCAGCAAGATCTACCGGACGCTGCTGTTCCTGCCGGTCGTGGTGGCGCCGGTGGCCACGGCCATCACCTGGCAGTTCCTGCTCGACCCGCTGTCCGGGCTGGTCAACGTCGTCGGCGGCTGGTTCGGTTTCGGCCCGCGCAACTGGCTCGGTGACCCGTCCAGCGCGCTCTACGTCATCGTGCTGATCACGGCCATGAAGGTCGTCGCGCTGAACGTGCTGCTGTTCGGCGCGGCGCTGGCGAACCTGGACCGCTCGGTCGTCGAGGCGGCCAGGCTCGACGGCGCGACCGAGTGGGAGATCACCCGGCACCTCGTGCTGCCGCACCTGCGGCGCACGGTCGTGCTGCTCGCGATGCTGTCGTTCGTCGTCGTGTGGCCGTGGATCTTCGCGAACGTCGCCGTGCTGACCCAGGGCGGCCCGGACGGCGCTACCGACAACCTCTACTACCGGCTGTTCACGTACGCCTTCACCTTCTTCGACGCGGGCACGGCCTCGGCCGCCGCCGTCGTCATCACCGGCGGGCTCGCCGTGGTGCTCGGGCTCGGGGCGCTGGCCACGAGACGGAGGCAGCATGCTGTCGGCTAACACTGTGACCGTCACCCGGGACACGGAGCCGCGGCTGGCGCCTGCCTCGCTTCGCTCGCCGGCGGCCCTGCGGGCCCGGCCGGTCGTCCGGGCCGTCGTTCACCACGGGTTCCTGCTGGTCGCGGTGGCCGTCATGGTGCTGCCCGTGCTGTGGGCGCTGCTGGCGTCGTTCAAGACGCCGGGCGGGATCTTCGACCAGAACCCGCTGCCGCTGCCGCCGACCGTCGACAACTACCGGGTGGCGACCCAGGCCTTCCCGGTCTGGCGCCTGCTGCTCAACACCACGGTGATGGCGGCCGGGGTCACGCTGCTGCAGCTGCTGGTCGCCGTGCCCGCCGGCTACGCGCTGGTCCGGTTCCCGCCGCGGGCCCATCGGGTGCTGACCGCGCTCACCGCGGTGACCCTGCTGGTGCCGACCCAGTCGCTGGTCATCCCGCTGTTCCTGATGGTCTCGCACCTGGGCTGGCGCAACACCTTCCCGGGGCTGATCCTCCCGCAGCTCTGCGGGACCGGCCTCGCGGTGATCCTGCTGCGCGACCACATCCGGGCGATCTCCCCGATGGTGCTGGGCGCGGCCGTTCTCGACGGCGCCCGGCCGGGGGAGGTGCTGCGGCTGGTGGCGCTGCCGATGCTGCGCCCGGCGCTCGGCGCGGTCTCGATCCTGCTGTTCATCAGCGCCTGGAACGAGTACCTGTGGCCGAGCCTCGCCGCCCCGGACGTCGACCACGCCACGATCCAGCCCGGACTGGCGATCTTCCTGACCCAGGAGGGCCCCGAGTACGGGCCGCTGCTGGCCGGCTCGATGCTGGCGACGCTGCCGATCGTCGCCGTCTACTTCCTCGCCTCCCGCCGCGTCACCGACGCCTTCATGCATAGCGGACTGAGATGACGTACACAGCGACCACCAACCCGGCTGGCAGCGCGGCTGAGAGGCCGGCTGGCAGCCCGACTGACAGCCCGGTTGACAGCTCGGCCGCGGCCCAGGCTGACAGCCCGGCTGACAGCGCGGCCACGACCCCGGCTGACAGCTCGGCTGACAGCGCGACGGCCGGACCGACGCTGGCCCCCGCGTCCGATGGGATCACGCTGGCCGGCGTGGTGAAGCGATACGGCGGCAGCCACGCCGCGCTCGACGTGCCGCACCTGGGCATCCCGGCCGGCTCGTTCACGGTCGTGGTCGGGCCGTCCGGGTGCGGGAAGTCGACCGGGCTGCGGGTCATCGCCGGGCTGGAGACGGCTGACGCCGGCCAGGTGGTCATCGACGGCGCCGACGTCACGGGACTGCCGGCCGGGGACCGCGGCGTCGCGATGGTCTTCCAGGACTTCGCGCTGTACCCGCAGATGACCGTGGAGCGCAACATCTCGTTCGGCCTGCGGCTCGCCGCCAGGCACGACCGGCGCCACGGCCCGAGCCGTGACGAGATCGAGAGCCGGGTGGCCGAGGTCTGCGCCCGGCTCGGCCTGAGCGACCTGCGCCGCCGGCTGCCCCGGCAGCTCTCCGGCGGCGAGCGCCAGCGGGTCGGGCTGGCCCGGGCGATCGTGCGCCGCCCGGCCGTCCTGCTCCTGGACGAGCCGCTGTCCAGCCTCGACGCCCAGCTGCGCCAGCGGGCCCGCGCCGAGCTGGTCCGGCTGCACCGGGAGCTCGGCAACACGGTCGTGCTGGTCACCCACGACCAGCTCGAGGCGCTGTCGATGGGCACGAACCTGGTCGTCATGAACCGCGGCCGGGTGGTACAGACGGGCCCGCCCGAGCAGGTCTACCGGTACCCGGCGGACACCTTCGTCGCGACGTTCCTGGGCAGCCCCCCGATGAACCTGCACACCGTGACCCCGAGCACCGATCTCGTCGGGCCGAGCGGCGAAGGGCCGGTACTGACCGGGCCGGGGGTGGCCGCGCGGCTACCCGGAGGAGCTCGACCTGGTCCGGTGCTGCTGGGATGGCGGCCTGCTGACGGGCTGATCGAGCTGGCGGACGAGGTGGTCGAGCCGGCGGACGGGCTGGTCGTTCCGGCTGATCATGGGGTCGTGCTGCGCGGTGTGGTGGACGTCGTCGAGTTCACCGGGGACGGCACCGTGGTGACCTGCGTGAGCCCTGGTGAGGACACCCCCTGGGCCGTGAGCATCCCCGGCCGTGACCGGGTGCCCGTGGTCGGGGACCCGGTGCGGGTCCGCGTCGCGGCCGAGCGGGTACACCTGTTCGACCCGGAGAGCGGGCGGCGGCTGGACGAGCGGATCTCCGGGGCCGTCGAGCACTGAGCGCGGCCCGGGCGCCCCCGGCGGGGCGACCCTGGGCGGCGGGGCCCCCAACGCCGCCCCCGCCGGCCAGGACAGGTCTAGAACGCATCAGTACTCCATATGAATCGCCGGGCGAAATCCGGCGCGCGAAGAGGTCC
>NZ_JADWYX010000075.1:8419-45216 GCF_016786355.1 Frankia sp. AgB1.9 | reverse complement strand
CCCGGCCCCCCCCCGGCGTGTGACCTGCCGCGGGCTACCGGATCGTGATGCCGCTGGTGGCCCGCCGCTGGCTGGGCAGTCCCGCGTCGTTCGCCGGCTCCGTCCCGGGGGCGACGCCGTCCGGCTGGCCGGCCGCGGCCGGGGCGAGGACCGCGGGGCTGTCGAGGCGTTTGCCCTCGACGTCGATGTCCGGCAGCCGCCGGTCGAGCCAGCGCGGCAGCCACCAGGCGCGCCGGCCGAGCAGCGACATCACAGCCGGCACGAGCGTCATCCGGACGACGAAGGCGTCGACGAGCACGCCGAAGGCGAGCGCGAAACCGACGGACTGGATGATCGGCTGGCTGGACAGGATGAAGCCGGCGAACACGCTGATCATGATGATGGCGGCCGCCGTCACCACCCGGGCCCCGTGCCGGAAGCCGACGGTCACCGCGTCGTCCGGGCCGCGCCCGTGCACGTACTCCTCCCGCATCCGGGTGACCAGGAAGACCTCGTAGTCCATGGCCAGGCCGAACAGGACGCCGACGAGGAAGATCGGCAGCATGCTCACGATCGGGCCGGTGGAACTGACCCCGAACAGGTCCTTCAGCCAGCCCCACTGGAACACCGCCACGACGGCGCCGAAGGTCGCGACCACGCTCAGCAGGAACCCGAGGGTCGCCTTGAGCGGCACCAGGACACTGCGGAAGACGAGCAGGAGCAGCACGAAGGCCAGGCCGACGACGACCGCGAGGTAGGGGATGAGCGCGGCCGAGAGCTTCTCGGAGATGTCGATGTTGACGGCGGTCGTACCGGTCACCATGGCGACGGCGCCGGTGGCCGCCGTGACCGCTCCGGCCTGCGACCGGATCGTGTGCACCAGGTGCTCGGTCGCGGCCTCGCTCGGGCCGCTGGCAGGAGTGACCGAGAACGTCGCCGTGTCCCGTGCCTCGTTGAAGGTGGCGGGACCGACCGACGTGACGTCCGGCAGCGCGCGGATCGTCGCGGCCACCTTCGCGACGGCCGCGGTGCGGTCGCCCGCGTGGGCCAGGTCGACGACGAGCAGCAGCGGCCCGTTGAATCCGGCGCCGAAACCCGCGCTGAGCTGGTCATAGGCGACTCGCTGGGTGCTGGACGGCGCGGCCGTGCTGTCGTCGGGCAGGCCGAGACGCAGGCTGGTGACCGGTGCCGCGACGAGCCCGAGGCCGAGGACCGCTGCGGCGACCACCCAGCCGCGGCGCCGGACCGCCAGTCGGGCCCACCTCTCGCCCATCGTCGGCCGGTTGCCGTCGGCCTCCGGGTCCCGGGACCGCAGGCCCGCGAAGCGTCGGGCCAGGTGGCGCCCACGGCGCCGAGCGGGCGACGCCGCGTCGTCCGACGGCCGGGCGGCCGCGAGCCGCCGGCCCGCGAACCCGAAGACGGCCGGCAGCAGGGTCAGCGCGATCGCGACGGCGATGGCGACCGTTCCGGCTGCGGCGAGCCCCATCTGGGTGAGGAACGGAATGCCCGCCACCGTGAGCGCGGCCAGCGCGATGACGACGGTGAGGCCGGCGAATACCACCGCAGACCCTGCCGTGCCCACCGCGCGCCCTGCGGCCTGCTCGCCGTCCTCGCCGGCGGCGAGCTCGTGGCGGAACCGCGAGGTGATGAACAGGGCGTAGTCGATGCCGACGGCCAGACCGATCATCAGGGCGAGCGTCGAGGTGCTGGCGCTCAGGTGCATGAACCCGGTGGCGACCGCGATGCCACACACGCCGATCGCCACCCCGAGCAGCGCGGTCAGCAGCGGCAGCCCGGCGGCGATGAACGACCCGAAGGTGATCAGGAGGACGACCGCGGCGACGGCGATGCCGATCACCTCGGTCGCGCTCTGGGCAGCCGCGCCCTGCGTGGCCGAGCCGCCGAACTCGACGCCGACGCCGGCTGACCGGGCCGGGCCGGCCGCGGCGAACAGCGCGTCGCGGGCCGCGCCGGTGACGTCGCGCTCCTGGACCGTGTAGTTCACGCTGGCGTAGGCGGTCCGGCCGTCTGCGGACACGGCGGCCCATTTCCCGCCGACGGTCGTGAACGGGTCGGTGACCCTGCCGACCAGCGGCGCGTGGGACAGGTCCTGGACGGCCTGCTCGATCGCCCGCTGCCGGGCCGGATCGGCCAGTGAGCCAGTCGAGCCGGCCGGGAGGGTGAAGACCACCCGGGCCGCGGCGGTATCCGCGCCGGCACCGGGCATCCGCTCGTTGAGGAGGTCAATCGCCTTCTGCGACTCGGTCCCCGGGATGGACAGCGCGTCCGAGGTAGGTCCGGACAGCGTCGCGGCACCGACCCCCGCGAGAGCGAGAAGCAGGACCCACAACGCGACCACGAGACGCCGGCGCCGGTACGCCGCCCGCCCCAGTCGGTACAGGTAGGTGGCCAACGGATGTCTCCTCGGATCGACGGCTCGGCGGCGGGCAGGCGCCATTCATCGGGTCCGACGCTAGCCGACCGGCAAGGAACTGACCAGCCGACCGGCTAGGATTTGCCTTGTCGTTCGGCTAACACTCCGCGGCGGGATCAAACGCCCGGTCCACGGCGTTCCTCTCGCGAGCCAGAGTCGGTGGCGCCCGTCACGTAGGCTGCCGTGGCCGTGGACACGTCCGTGGGAGCGCGCCACCGGCCGGTCGGGACGGTGGTGAGGAAGAGGACTGGGGATGGCGATGACCACGCTGGACGCCGCGACGCACCGCGCCGGCGCCGGTCGCGAGAAGGTGGTGGCCGCCGCCCTCGACCTGTTCGCGGAACGCGGCGTCAGCGCCACGTCGCTGCAGATGATCGCGGATCGCCTGGGCGTCACGAAGGCCGCCGTCTACTACCACTTCAAGGCCAAGCGGGACATCGTCCTGGCCGTCGTACGGCCCGCGCTCGCGGAGCTCGGTGCCATGGTCGAGGACACCGAACGGGAACGATCGCAGGCGGTGCGGACCGAGCAGCTGCTCGTCGGCCTCGTCGACCTTCTGATTCGCAACCGGCGGCTCTACGCGATCCTCGAGGGCGACCTCGCCGTCGCGCAGATCCTCGCCACCGACCCCTTACTCGCGCCCCTGGGCGAGCGGCTCGTCGACGCGCTCGTCGGCCCGGACCCCGACCCTGGCCAGATCGTGGCAGCCAATCTCTTCCTCGCCGGCCTCAAGAGCGTCGGGGCCGGCGGCGCGGCGGACATCCCCGATGCCGAGCTACGCGGCTACATCCTCGACTGCGCGCACCGGCTGCTCCGCCGCCGACGCCAGCCCACCGGCCGCCCCGCGCCGTCCTGACACCCGCGGCTCTCGGCGCCGTCTGCCCGAGCCGCCTTCGTCACGCGGACGCCCGCGACGGGCCACGGTGCGGGCCGGCCAGCGCTGGCCGGCCCGCCGAGGGCGCTAGAACCACTGCTGGATGTTCTGCAGCCAGCTCGCCGGGTTCCAGGACGAGGTAGCTCCGTTCCCCTGACCGGAGGCCCAGCCCGGCACTCCCGACCAGGGCAGGCCCGGGCCGGTCTGGTCGGTCGGGCCGGTCTGGTCGGTCGGGCCGCCGGCCATGTCGGAGGTGGTGGGCGCGTCCGCGTTGGTCTGGTCCGTGGACGGGTCGCCCGAATCCGACGACGCGACACTCGTGTCGGTCTGGTCCGTGGACGGGTCGGTCGAATCGGTGCTCGTCGGCTGGGTGCCGGTCTCGCCGGTGGGCCAGTCGGTGCCGTACGGCCACTGTGTCGTGGCCGGGTCCGTGCCGGTCGTGCCGGTCGTGCCGGTGGGCCAGCCCGTGCCGTACGGCCATTGCGTCGTGGCCGGGTCCGTGCCGGTCGTGCCGGTGGGCCAGTCGGTGCCGTATGGCCACTGCGTCGACGAGGGGTCCGAACCGGTCGTACCGGTGGGCCACCCGGGCCAGCCTGTGGTGTACGGCCACTGCGTGGATGACGGCTCCAGGCCGGTCTGACCGGTCGGCCAGCCAGGCCAGGACGTGCTGTTCGGCCAGCCGGTGGACGAGGTGTCCAGCCCGGTCGTGCCGGTGGGCCAGCCCGTGTCGTATGGCCATCCCTGCGACGACGTTCCCGCGCCGGGCACGGTCGTGGGCCAGCTGTCCAGCCCGACCGGCGATCCGACGGCAAGAGCGGGCGTCGCAAGCGGGATGATGGTCCCGCAGGCCACAAGCGCTCCGCCAATGGCGGCGGCAAATCGTGCCGGTCGCATTCCCCCACACCCCTTCGGTTTGTGTAGAAACATTGATGGTGTCCGCTACCGTGACATCCGGTGTTCGATATTCGCGCCGAGCTTCACATGGTCAGGAGATCGACTGCCGCAGCGACACAGCCGAAACAGGTCCCGGCGAAACGTGTTGCCGGGCCCGGCTGCTACGCCGATAATTTCGCCGCCGCCGAGGGCTGATGTTCGAGGCCGTCAGATGTTCGGATGCTGGTGGTGCGCGGGTGACACCCGGAAATGGTGAATGCCATCGGGCATTGACCACGGGAACGGCGGGCCGCCGCGCGGCGGCGAACCGCGTGGTCAGCGGCGCGGCGGGCGGCCGGCCGTCGCGGGCCAGTACCGCGAGGGGCCGTGCCGGGCGCTGGCCGACCGGGATCCCCGGCGGCGGCACAGCGCGGGCGGCCGGGATCGGCCGACTCGACCTGGTTTGGAAGCGGGCTGGCGTGCGCCGTCGCCGAGCCGCCCCTGCGCGAGCCGTGTTCCGCGATCCGTCTGAGGCACCGTCGTGACCGATTCGCGGGTGAGGGCGCTGAATCCAGCTGCTCCATTGATGTCCGCCTACGACGAGGCGATAACGGCCCGTGCCGGACGCAGGCAGAACCGCGCGGACCACGCTCGTCGAGCCGGCCCGCCGACGCACGGTCACCGCGCCGCCGGGCGTCAGAGGGCACCGGGTTGGCGGTACCCCAGCGGCGGCCTACGGCGTCCGCACGAGCGTGTCGGCACCGGGCGCCCAATGATGATCTCTCGGGGCCTGGTGGCGCTTCCGGCCGAGTTCGCCCGGTCTGGCGGCCGGTGCCCCAGGCTGTTCGGCCGGAACGGTACTGTTCGGTCGCATGGCGGACGACCGGGAGATTCTCGACTGGCGAACCTACGGCATTGCCTCGCGGCAGCTGGCCCAGGCGGTCGCCGCCGACGGGTACCGGCCGGACGTGATCCTGGCGATCGCGCGCGGCGGCCTGTTCGTGGCCGGCTCCCTCGGCTACGCGCTGGCCGTGAAGAACCTGCACGTGATGAACGTCGAGTTCTACAACGGAGTAGACGCCACCCTGGATATGCCGGTGATGCTGCCGCCGGTGCCCAGCACGGTCGACTTCTCGGCGAAGAGGGTGCTGATCGCCGACGACGTCGCGGACACCGGCAAGACCATCGAACTCGTCCGGGACTTCATCCAGGACCACGTGGCCGAGGTGCGTACGGCGGTCATCTACGAGAAGCCGCGATCCCTGGTGAAGTGCGAGTACGTGTGGCGGCGGACCGACCGGTGGATCAACTTTCCGTGGAGCACCGAGCCGCCGGTCGTCGACCTGTGAGCCCGCCCCGGCTCGGCCGGCAGCCTGCTTGACCGGGTGTACCAACGATGCTATTCATGTGCCAGCATCCCGCTGGGCGGCCGCACAGTCGCCCTTGGTCTTAGGTGATCTGTACTTAGGTGCTGTGGCTTAGTGCTCGGGACTTAGGTGCTCTGGACTTGGGTTGCTGGGTGACATAGTCGCTGGACGGCCGATCTGCCTGCCACCGGTGTGCTGAGCGACTGACTTGCTGATTGACCAACGTACAGAGCAACTAGTACACCGAGCAATCAATGCGCCGGGTAGTCGAGCCGGGTAGCATGTTCAGGTGCCGAGTATCTGAGGCCTGTGGCACCCAGGGCGTAGTAACCGACACCTATAGCAGCTGGCACACGTCGCATCCGAGGAACACCGCGCACGAACGGACGTGCGGTGTTTTTCTGGCCTGCGGCCATCCTGCACGCATCATGGACCGCTGTTCCGTCGTGCCGCCGAATATTTTCGGCCCGGTCTGGGAGCAGGCGGCATCCGTGGCGTCTGGCTTGGGATCGCCTGGGGCCGATGCGTATCCGGAGACCATGCCGCCTTTTGTTTCCGAGCAGTCGTCGCGCGCGGCCGCCGGAAGTTTCCGGCGGTCGGCCCGTGAGCAGGGCGGCGCCATCCGACGCGATTCGGTGCGGGATCCCGTCGTCGCCGGCCGGCGCTCGAAGGCTTCCCACACCGCCGAACCCGTACCAGCCCGCCGCGCCCCGACCGCGGCGGGCAGCCTGGGCGCTCGCGCCTGATGACCTGAGGGAGGTACCAGCTGAGCGCGCCACACCAGCTGTTCGCCGTCGTCGCCCTCGCCGACGATGACGACCCCGAGGCCGCAAGGGTGATCGTCGCGTTCGAGTCCGCCCAGGCCGCCGCGGCCTTCGCGGACCGCCACGACCTAGGTCGCCATGTCATCAGCCCGCTCGTGTTCGACACCGGTCGGCCAGCCGCCCAGGCCACTCCCAGCCCGCTCGCAGGTGACGGGCCGGTTGCCGGGCACAGGCCGGCTGACCTCGCCCCGGCGGCCGGGCACGGTCCGGCTCGGCACGGTCTGGCCGAGCGCGGGCCGGCTGGGCACGGTCTGGTCGGGCACGGTGTGGCCGAGCGCGGGTTAGGTGGGCCCGAGTCAGGTGGGCACGAGTCGTTCGACAGGCTCGGCCCGGTCGGTGGCTCGGCCCAGCCAGCACCGAGCGTGGCCGACCGGCCGGACCGCGACGCCGGCCGTGCGGCCACCGCGCTGGCCGATCCGTCACGGGTTGGTGAGTGCCCGGCGGCCAGCGGCGTAGCCGGGCTCGCCAACCCGGACAGGCGCGGCCGAACCGTCGACGCCCGGCCACCCGGGCTGCCGGATTCCGCCGACGGCGACGCCGTTCGCCCGGATGTCGCGGCCGGCGAGCGGGCCCGGCTGGTGGCGGAGTACCGCCGGGCGATCATCGCGCTGCTCGCGCTTGAGCCCGTCCCCCTAACCGGCCTGCATGGCGGTGGCGTGACCCCGGGCGAGGCCCGGGCCTACGAACTTGGCCAGCTCCGGCACGCGCAGGCCGTGCTCGCCGAGCTGGCCCGCGCCTGGTCTCCGTCGCCCGATCGTGATCAGCCCATCGCCCGATGAAGCCGCGACAGCGAAGCCAGCCTCGCTGCCCGCTTGGGCCACCGGACCGGTCATGATCGCCGTTTGGGCACTGGGGTGGTCGTAGAAACGCCCCCGGCACGACCATCACAGGGCCCAAACGGCGATCAAGGCCGCGCGCAGCCAGGCTCTGCGGGCTTAGCCAGGATCTGTACGAGACGCCCGCCGTTGTTGATCATCAACGTGGGGTGAGTGTCGGCGTTCCGGCAATGCCGGTGTGTTTCGGAGTTGCGCGGGTCTCGCTGCGGCACATAGCGTTTGACGTCCAATGCGTGGGATTGCTCGGGTCTACTGGCGGTTGCTGGGGGCCGGGTTCCGGCGCCAGTCCGCCTACCGGCTCGCGGCGCTCGGCGGGGTGGTCGCCAACGCGACGTTCGGCCTGCTCAAGGTGGCGGTGCTCGTCGCGACGGTGCACGCGGCAGGCGGCGAGCTGGCCGGGTACGACGTCGGGCGGATGAGCACCTACATCTGGCTCTCCCAGGCGATGCTCGGCTCGCTCAACCTCAACGGCCGCACGGACATCGCCGAACGGATCAAGGATGGTCGGGTCGCGGTCGACTTCCTGCGTCCGCTCGACGTGCAGGCGGCCGAGATCGCGACCGAGGTCGGGCGGTCCCTGTTCGCGCTGATTCCGCGCGGCATCCCGATGATCGTGATCGGTGTCTTCGTGGGCATGGCGCCGCCGGGCTCGCTCGCGGCCTATCCACTCGGCGCCGGCAGCCTGCTGCTCGGGATCGTGATCTCCGTGGCGACCGCCTACCTGGTCGGGGTCGCGGGGTTCTGGCTGGTGGAGACCCGGGGCCTGCAGGTCTTCTACATGGTCATCTCGGGATTCCTGGCCGGGCTGTTCGTTCCCATCGGGCTGTTTCCGCGCTGGCTGTTGGTCATGGCCGAGGCCACGCCGTTCCCGTCGATGATGATGTACCCGATCGACGTCCTCGCGGGTCGGGTCGATCTCGCCGGCGCGCTGGGGCTGCTCGCGGTACAGGTCGGCTGGCTCGTCTGCGTCGCCGGACTCGGCCAGGTGCTGACCCGGGCCGGCCGGCGCCGCCTGGAGGTACAGGGTGGCTGAGGCGCGAATGACTGAGGCGCGGGTGGCTGAGGCGGGAGCGCTGAAGGCGCAAGGAGCCGGCCGGCCGCGGACCTGGCTGCGGCCCTATCGGATGGTGATCGCCTCCCGGGTGCGGTCCCAGACGTCCTACCGGTCGAACTTCGCGCTCGACCTGGTGAGCTCGGCGCTGGCGACGTTGGTCGAGCTGGCCGAGGTCTGGGTCCTCTTCCACGCGGTGACCCGGCTCGGCGGTCTGGAGTTCCACCAGATCCTGCTCGTGTTCGGCCTGGCCGACCTGGCCTTCTCGGTCGCCGACCTGGCCGTCGGCCACTGCGACAACCTGCCCGTCTACCTGCGCGCGGGCACCCTGGACGTGTTCTACCTGCGACCGCAGCCGCTGCTGGCCCAGCTCATGACCAGTGACATCAGCCTGCGCCGGCTGACCCGGATCGGGGTCGGCCTGGCCGCGCTGGGCGCCGGTCTCGTCGTCAACGACGTGGCCTGGACGGTGGGCAACGTGGCCCTTCTCGCGGTGGCCCTCGTGAGCGGCTGCGCGACGTTCGCGGCCATGTTCGTCTGGGCCGGCGGCCTGCAGTTCTTCCTCGTCGAGGGCGCGGAGCTGACCAACGCGTTCGTCTACGGCGGCCGCTATGCCGCCACCCAGCCGGCGGCGGTCTGGTCCCGACCGCTCAAGGTCGTGTTCGGCTACTTCTTCCCGATGGCCTTCGCGGGCTTCCTGCCGACCCTGCGGCTGCTCGACCTGCCGGCGCCCCCGTGGCTGCCGACCTGGCTGGGCTGGTGCGGGCCGCTCGCCGCGCTGTGGGCATGGGCCATGGCCCTGCTGTGCTGGCACTGGGGAGTCCGGCACTACCGAGGGGGCGGCGGATGAGCCACCCCCCGGACCTCTGTCGAAAGCCAACGATCACCCAAGGGAGCAGGAGCCGATGACCGCGATCATCGAGACCGCGGACCTGGCGAGGGAGTTCACGGTGCGCGACGGCCCGCGTCGCCGACGGGTGACCGCCGTCGACGGCCTGACCGTCCGGATCGAGCCAGGCGAGGCGGTCGGCTACATCGGCGCCAACGGGGCCGGCAAGTCGACCACGATCAAGATGCTGACCGGCATCCTCGTGCCCACGCGCGGCACGGTGACCACCTGCGGGCTGCGCCCGGTCAGGGACCGACGCCGGCTGGCCCGTCAGGTCGGGGTCGTGTTCGGTCAGCGGTCCCAGCTGTGGTGGGACCTTCCGGTGCGCGAGTCGTTCCGCATCCTGGCCGCCATCCACACCCTGACCGCCGCCACGGAGCGGGCCCGGACCGACGAGCTGGTCGAGTGCCTGGAGCTGGCCGACTTTCTCACCACCCCGGTCCGCCAGCTCTCGCTGGGTCAGCGGATGCGTGCCGAGGTGGCCGCCGCGCTGCTGCACGCTCCCCGGCTGGTCATCCTCGACGAGCCGACGATCGGCCTCGACGTCCTGTCCAAGCAGCGGCTGCGGGAGTTCCTCATCGCCGAACGGCGTACCCACGGCACGACGCTGCTGCTGACCACCCACGACATGGGCGACGTCGAGCGGCTGTGCGACCGGGTTCTCGTGATCGACCGCGGCCGGCTGGCGTACGACGGCGACCTGGCTGGCCTCGGGCGGACCACCGGCGCCGAGCGGGTGCTCGTCCTCGACCTGGCCGAGCCGTCGCCGGACCTGGCCGGGATACCCGCGACCCGCCATCTGTCCAGCGAGGCGCACGGCCTGCGCCAGCGGATCGCGTTCGACGCGGAGGCGACGACCGCCGCCCGGGTCTTCGCGGCGGTCGCCGAGCGGGCCGAGGTCCTCGACTTCACCGTCGAGGAACCTGACATCGAGGACGTCGTCCGCAGGATCTACGCCGCCCGCCGCTGACCACCGGCTCGGCCGCCGGCGCGGGGATCAGCCAGGAGCCGGGCTGGGCGGGAAGGGATGGTAGACCACCAGGCGGGAGCGGTCGATGAAGCTGAGATCGTCGACGACGTGGACGAAGCGCTCGAGGAGCCGGTCTGACGCGGTCCGCTGCCCGTTCGGCAGCATCGCCGCCACGGCCGCCGAGGGATAGAGCGTGAGGATCTCGATCGCCAGCGTCCGGATGTTCTCCGGGCTCATGCGGTCCAGCCGCGCGAGGGCGTTGTGGACGACCGGCCGGGCCGGGCTCGTCGCGGCGAGCTGCGTCCCGGCGTCGGCGAACCGGCGCAGCACGCCGACCAGCACCAGGGCGATCTCCTCGATGCTCATCGAGCGGACCAGCTCCACGAGCAGCGCCGAGGTCCGGGAGACCCCACGCCCCAGCAGCCGTCCCTGCGGGCTGACGATGTCCACGACGTCGCCGGGCCGGAAGGTGCCGCGGACCCGTTTGATCCCGGAGGCGAACAGGCTCGACCCCCAGCCGATGCCGGTCTCGGCCGCGAGGTTCACGACGAGCGCGCCGTGACTGACCGCCACCCCGGCGATCCACCGCCTGTCGGCGTCGAACCGCCTGTTGGTCGGCCGCACCCGCGTTCCGCGCGGTTCGTCCTTGATGAAGTCGATGACCGCGCTCGGCCGGCGCGCGCTGGCGATCATGGTCTCGATCCCGTTGTGCGCGGCCAGCTCGGCGGCCCGGACCTTGGAGCGCATGCCGCCCCGTCCGGTGCCACCGCGGTAGGTGGTGACCTCATGGATCTCATGGGCGTTGATCTCGGGGATCGGCGCCGCGTCGACCGCCGGTGAGTGCTCGTAGACCCCGTCGACGTCCGTGAGCAGCAGAAGCTTGTCCGCCCCCGTCATCACGGCGACACCGGCCGCGATCGCATCGTTGTCCGAGGCGGCCTCGTCGGTCGCGTCGTTCCCGTTGACGATCGGGATGACGCCGTTCTCGACGGACTCACGCAGCACCTGCGCGATGACGGCCATCTTCCGCGGATTGCGCAGGTCCTGGTCGGCCAGCAGGATCTGGGCGACGTTACGCCCGGACATGTCGGCGACCGAGCGGTAGATCGCGAGCAGGTAGGGCTGCCCGACCGCCGCCGCGAGCCGGCCGCTGAACTCCGCCACCCCGGTCCTGGCCAGGTGGGCCGTGCCGGACGACACCGCCCCGGACGAGACGATCACGACACCCCAGCCGAGGTCGTGCGCCTCCAGCGCGGAGTCGAGCGTGTTCGTGAGCAGCCGGGGGTCAGGCCCGCTCGCGCGCGTGACGGAGCTCGAACCCAGCTTGACGACCAGGATCTTCATCCTCGGCTGCTCCTCGTGGCCCGACGGACTCCATCAAACCCGCCACGCGAGCGACCATTGTGGGCCAGCCCGTCATGACAGATACGGAGTGAGATGAAAGATCGTCTGGTGGAGGTGGCGGGGATCGATGGTCTGGGCCACGGGACAGGGCCTCCGGCCGGCTCGGGCGGGCGGCCGATCGTCGTGCTGCGGCCCGCGCCGCGTCGCCACGACGAGCTGTTCGACGCAGCTGTCCGCGCCGAGCTGGATCAGGTCTTCCAGATCGTCGACCTCCCGGGGATCGATCCAGTCGCGGACGAGACGCTGCTCGACGCCGTGCTGCCGGAGGTGTTCGCGATCGTCGGGCAGCCGGCGCTGTCGAGGGAGCGGATCGCGCGGGCGGCGCTGCTGCGCGCGGTGCTCAATGTCGAGGGCAACTTCCTGCCGAATGTCGACTACAGGGCCTGCTTCGAGCGCGGAATCCACGTCCTGTCCGCTGGTCCGGCGTTCGCGCAGCCGGTCGCCGAGTACGCCCTGGGGCTCGCGCTCGACCTCGCCCGCGGCATCAGCCAGGAGGACCGCGCCTTCAGAGCGGGGATGGAGGGCCGGACGCCGTACGGCGGGTCGCGGGGGGTACTGCTGCGCGGGGCCGATGTCGGCCTGATCGGGTTCGGAAACCTGGGCCGCGCGCTGCACCCGCTGCTCGCTCCGTTCCGGCCGACGATCCGGGTGTACGACCCGTGGCTGCCGGCCGCGGTGCTGCGCGACCGCGGTCTGCTCCCGACGAGCCTGGACGAGACGATCAGCCGGAGCCAGTTCCTGTTCGTGCTCGCGGCCGCCACGACCGAGAACCGGCACCTGCTCGGGGCCGCCGAGCTGGCCCTGGCGCCGCCCGGCGCCCGGCTCGTGCTGGTCAGCCGAGCCCCGGTGGTCGACTACGAGGCCCTTCTTGACCGGGTGGCGGGCGGTCACCTGCGGGCGGCGGTCGACGTCTGGCCCGAGGAACCACTCGCGTTGGACCATCCGGCCCGGGCGCTCGACGGACTGGTGCTGTCCGGGCATCGGGCCGGCGGCATCCCGGCCGCCTTCCGAGAGATCGGTGCGATGGTCCGCGACGACCTCCTGCTGCTCGCGCGCGGGCTCCCGCCGGTGCGGATGCAGCCCGGCGCCCGGGAACTGATCGAGCGTTACCGCAATCGGCCGGTGACCGGCCAGGGCGGCTGAGGCAGGTCCCCGCCGTAGGGCCGCTGGCCGCCGGGGCGCCAGACCGCCGGTCCCCCCGGCGGCCCAGTCGCGCCCCGCCACCTTCGTGCCGCGCCCCGCCACCTTCGTGCCAAGATCACCGTCTTGACCCTCGGGTGGTTGTAGAAACGCCCTGATCACGACCACGCCAGGGCCAAATCGGCGATCAACAGCCGGGCGCAGCCGGCCGCGTCGGATGCGGGACAGTCGGCCCGGCGGGGACCGGGTTACGTGGGTCGGGCCCGGACGGTTCTGCGACGCTTGCGGCTATGAGGCGGTTCGGTGCGCTGGTGCGGGCCTGTCATCCGGAGCCGACCGTCGCGGTGACGCTGTTCGCCACGGCGCTGGCGGTCTCCATCGGACGGACCGCGGGCGGCGTCGTGCTGGTCGCCGCGGCGGTTCTGACGGGCCAGCTGTCGGTCGGCTGGAGCAACGACTTCATCGACCGGCGACGGGACGAGACCGGCGGGCGGTCCGAGAAGCCGATCGTTGCCGGTGGCCTCCCGCCGGGGCTGGTCGCGCGCGGCGCCGCGTTCGCGCTGCTCGCCTGCGTGCCGCTGTCCTTCGCCTCGGGCTGGCCGGCGGGGGCGGTCCATCTGGCGGCCGTCGCCAGCGCCTGGGCCTACAACCTGGGCCTCAAGGCCACGCCGCTGTCGGTCCTGCCGTACGCGGTCTCGTTCGGGCTGTTGCCCACGTTCGTCGTGCTCGGGCTGCCCGGACACCCGCTGCCGCCCTGGTGGCTGCCGCTGGCGGGAGCCCTGCTCGGCTGCGGCGCGCACTTCGCGAACACGCTGCCCGATCTCGCCACCGACGCCCGGACGGGGGTCCGCGGGCTGCCGCACCGGGTTGGGGCCACCGGTGCCCGCTGGTCGGCCGTGCTGCTGCTGGTAGCGGGTTCGGTCGTCGCGCTGCTCGGCCCCGCGGGCGTCAGCATCTGGCGGCTCGTCGTGCTGGTCGCCGTGGCCGCGCTGACCGTGGCCTTCGGCCTGCGGCCCGATGACCGGCAGGCGTTCCGGGTCGCCATGGCGATCGCCGCGGTCGACGTCGCCGTGGTCGTCATCAGCGGGACCAGCCTGCGCTAGGCGCCGCGAGCAGCCACGGGTCCCGCGCCACCAGCCCGCGCCTCCCGACCGTCGGTCACCTGCGCCGCGCACGCGGGGGTTCGGTGCCGATGGCTCAGGTGGTCGCGGCGTTGGTGCCGTCGGCGCGCAGCACGCCGCGGCGGGTCAGCTCGCCGATCACCGCTTCGGCCGCGGCCCGGGCATCGGCAAGCCAGGTCGCCGAGGCCTGCCGGGTGTCGCCGGCCGCGATGGCGTCGATGACGCGTTGGTGCTCCGCGACGATCTCGTCGTGGGCGCGGCGGTCACTCTGGTGGGCGGCCCACTGCAGGAAGCCGCCCAGCCCGCGCAGCTCGGCGAGCAGGCGCGGCGTCGCGCCGGCGAGGTGCTGGACGCGGACGATCTCGACGGCCAGGTCGTGCCGCCGGGCGGGCGCGGCCTCGCTCGCCGCCAGCTCGTCGAGCAGGTCGCGCAGCTGGGCGACGACCCCGGCGTCGTGGTCCATCGCGACCCGGGCGGCGGCGACTCCACTGAGCAGGCCGAGGACGTGGAAGTCCGCGCGCAGCGTGCGGGCGTCGAAGTGCTGGACGAACGCGGCGCGATGGACCCGGGTCGCGACCAGGCCGTCCCGTTCGAGCAGCACGAGGGCCTCGCGAACCGGGGTGGGGCTCACGTCGAGGGCGACGCTGATCCGTTCGACGTCGACGCGGTCACCCGAGCGCAGCCGGCCGTCGAAGATCTCGCGGTGGACGTACTCGACGACGACCGCGCTCGTCTTCGTCCGTCGCAACGCGGGTTCGACCAGCACGTCGCCATCCTCCCGATCGTGGTCACCGTTCGTCAATCAAAAATACAAAATTGGAGATTGTCACCGCCCTGAGGTGAGCGTACGCTCAGCAGCGCATCAGACGGGTGTGTGAAGCGGACGCAAGGAGGCTCCGGTGGCCAAGCTGGCTGACGGTCTGCGAGTGATCGACGCCGACTCTCATATGACCGAGCGACACGACCTCTTTACCGAGCGGGCGCCCAAGGGCTACGAGGACCGGATGCCCCACGTCGAGCGCATCAATGGCCTGGACATGTGGGTCATCGAGGGCAAGACCTTCGGCCGCGCGGGCTCGGGCGGCACGATCGACCACGACGGGAAGAAGCACCCGCACCGTGACTCGCAGGGCGGACCGTGGGGGATCAACGACGTCCACCCCGCCGCCTGGGACCCCAAGGCACGCCTGCGCCTGATGGACGAGCTCGGCATCAACACGCAGGTGCTCTACCCGAACGCCATCGGCCTCGGCGGGCAGAACCTGCGCAACTCGGTCGCCGACACCGGCCTGCTCATGCTCTGCATCGAGCTGTACAACGACGCCATGCAGGAGATCCAGGCCGAGTCTGGCAACCGCCTGCTGCCCATGCCGATCATGCCGGCCTGGGACATCGAGTCCTGCGCCCGCGAGGCCGAGCGCTGCGCCGCCAAGGGCGCCCGCGGGATCAACATGACCGCCGACCCGCAGGACTCCGGGTCGCCCGACCTCGGTGACCCGGCCTGGGACCGGCTCTGGGACGTCTGCACCGGCCTCGACATCCCGGTGCACTTCCACATCGGCGCCAGCCAGACCTCGCTCAGCTACTTCGGCAACAGCTACTGGCCGAGCCAGGACGACTACGTGAAGCCCGCGATCGGCGGCGCGTCGCTGTTCCAGAACAACTCCCGCCTGCTGCTGAACAGCGCGTACTCCGGGATGTTCGACCGGTTCCCCGCGCTGAAGATGGTCTCCGTCGAGAGTGGCATCGGCTGGGTGCCGTTCATGCTCGAGGCGATGGACTACGAGCTGGTCGAGAACGCGCCCAAGTGGGCCAAGAAGCTCCAGAAGAAGCCGTCGGAGTACTTCGCGGACAACTGGTTCGCGACCTTCTGGTTCGAGACCGGCCGCGGCGACCTGCAGCACCTCATCGACCAGGTCGGTGAGGACAACATCATGTTCGAGACCGACTTCCCGCACCCCACCTCGCTGCACCCGGACCCCGTCGGGATGGTCAGCGAGAAGATCTCCACCCTGCGTCCGGAGACGCAGCGCAAGGTCATGGGAGAGAACGCCGCCAAGCTCTACAGGGTCTGAGTCACCCCGGTCCCGCGCTGGCCGGTCGGGTGACACCGGCCGGCCCGTCAGGCGACAGTGGCCGGTCCCGTGCCGTCGGCGAGGCCGGCCGGCGCGGGACCGGCCATGCTGTTCTCGCCGCGATCCCTGATGGTTCAGGGCCGCGACTGGCTACCGTCGAGGAATGCTGCCCTTCCGCCAGGTGGACGTGTTCTCTCGCGAGCGGCTCCTGGGCAATCCGGTCGCGGTCGTGCACGAGGCCGACGGGCTCAGTGACGAGGAGCTGGCCGCGTTCGCCCGCTGGACCAACCTGAGCGAGACGACCTTCCTGCTCACGCCGACCGTTCCAGCTGCCGACTACCGCCTGCGGATCTTCACCCCGGGCGGCGAGCTGCCCTTCGCCGGCCACCCGACGATCGGCAGCGCCCACGCCTGGCTGGAGGCCGGCGGCGTGCCACGCGGCGAGCACATCGTTCAGGAGTGCGCCGCGGGCCTGGTGCCGCTGCGCCGGCTCGCGTCCGACCCGGCGGCCGCGCCCGGCGACACAGAACCCCTTCCGGCGCCCGGCGCCACGACGCGAGTGCCGGTGCCCGGCGGAGTCAGCCGGCTCGCGTTCGCCGCGCCGCCGCTGCTGCGGGACGGCCCGGTCGACGACGACCTGCTCGCCCGGCTCACCGCTCCGCTCGGCATCGAGCCCGCCGACGTCGTCGACGCGAAATGGTGCGACAACGGCCCCGGCTGGGTCGGGCTGCGGCTGGCCTCCGCCCGGCAGGTCCTCGCCCTGCCCCCGGACTTCGCCGCGATCGAGCAGGACACCGGGGTGGTCGGGCCCTACCCGGAAGGCGGCGAGTGCGCCGTCGAGGTACGGGCGTTCTGCGCCCCGCACCTGGGCATCACCGAGGATCCGGTCACCGGCAGCCTCAACGCGAGCCTGGCCCAGTGGCTCGCCGGCGACGTCCTCCCGTCGACCTACGTCGCCTCCCAGGGGACGGCCCTCGGCCGCCGGGGCCGTGTGCACATCGACAAGGCCAGCGACGGGACGGTCTGGGTCGGCGGCGACGCCCACACCACGATCGCCGGCACCGCCAGGATCTAGCCCAGCGCCAGATCCAGCTCGGCCTCGGACGAGGCCTCGGTGGCGTCGGGGTTGGTGGGGCGGGCGGTGGTGCGGGGCAGGAGCAGGCCGAGCAGGGTCGTGGCGATCGCGCAGACGGCGCCGCCGGCGAAGGCCCAGCGCAGGCCGCCGACCGTGGCCTCGGCCGACGCCACGCCCGCGTGGACCAGGTGGCTCTCGCGGGACTGGGAGATGACGACCAGCAGGGCGGTGCCGATGGCACCCGAGACCTGCATGATCGTGCCGAACAGCGAGCTGCCGTGGGCGTAGAGGTCGGTCGGCAGGTCTCCGAGGCCGACCGAGAAGACCGGGGTCATGACGGCGGCCAGCGAGGCCATCAGCACGATGTGCGCGGCCAGCAGCAGCAGGTACGGCGTGTGGGCGCCGAGCTGGCTGAGCGTGCCGAGCGCGACGACCGAGCAGGCGGCGCCGGGGATGACCAGCGGCCGGGCGCCATACCGGTCGTAGAGGCGCCCGACCGGCGGGCCGAGCGCCCCCATCGCCAGGCCGCCGGGCATCACCAGCAGGCCGGTCTCCAGCGAGCTGAGGTGGCGGGTGTCCTGCAGGTACAGCGGCAGCAGGAACATCGAGCCGAGGAACGCCATGTCCACGGCGGCGAGGAGCAGCAGCGAGACGCTGAACGTGCGGTGGTTCAGGGTCCGCAGGTCCAGCAGCGGGCTGCCGACCCGCTGCAGGCGCAGCTGCTTGCCCACGAACGCCGCGACCAGCGCCAGCCCCCCCACGATGATCAGCCCGACGTAGACGCTGTTGAGGGCGCCGGCCTCGCTGAGCCCGAACAGGAAGCCCCCGAAGCCGGCCGCCGCGAGCACGACGCTGATCCAGCTGACCGGGGTGGCCTGGGTCTCGCCGATGTTCTCCAGCAGGCGCAGCCCGCCGAGGCCCACGACGGCCGCGATCGGCAGCATGAACACGAAGATCAGCCGCCACGAGCCGAGCTGCAGGATGACGCCGGACACGGCCGGGCCGAGTGCCGGGGCGCAGGACATCGCCATGGTCACGGTGCCCATCACCCGGCCGCGGTCGCGCTCGGGGACGACGGTCATCAGCGTCGTCATCAGCAGCGGCATCATCACCGCCGTGCCCGCGGCCTGGATCACCCGGCCGACCAGCAGGACCGGGTAGATGGGCGCGACCGCGCCGATCACCGTCCCGACGCAGAAGGTCGCCATCGCGACCCCGTACGCCATCCGGGTGGTCACCCGCTGCAGGAACCAGCCGGTCACCGGGATGAGCGCGGCCAAGGTCAGCATGAACACCGTCGAGAGCCACTGCGCGGCCCGCGGGCTGATGTCGAAGTCGACCATCAGCCGCGGCACGGCGTTCGTCATGATCGTCTCGTTGAGGATGACCGTGAACGTGGCGCCGACCAGGAGCTTGATAACGAGCGGTGTCCGGCCGCGTGCCTCGTCGAGGCCCGCGGCGGTCGGGTCCGGCGCGAGCCCGCCGGACGGGAGGTCGCCCGCGGCGAGGAGGCCGTCGGTGTCCAGGGAGGCGGTCAACTCGGGTCCTTCAGATCGGAGGGCTCGGGTGGCGCTGCGTTGACGATCGGGCCGGCGAGGGTCGCGGCAAACTTCGGTGAAACGCTCGACCTGCGTCTATGTATTCCGCATATCGTCGCCCGGCGCCCGCGCGGCGGTCAGAGCGCGTCGACGACGCGGCTGGAGCGCCGCACGTGCACGGCCCCGCCGACGCGGGTCGCGATGCCGCCGGCGGTCCGGGTCGCGGTCGCCCACACCGTCGACGGGTGGCCGAGCGCGTCGCCCTGGTCGACGGCGACGGCCGGATCCCGGCCGGTGGCGAGGAGATGGGCCGCCAGACAGCCGGTGCTGTTCGCGTTCGCGACGTCCTCGGGCACCCCGATCGCGGGGGCGAACATCCGCGCCGCCGCGGGCGTCGCGGCGGACGGCGGGACGTAGACGAAACAGCCGAGCTGGCCGTGGCGGCGGCTCGCGTCGGCCAGCCGGTCCTGGTCGGGGCGCAGGGCGGCCAGGACCGTCCGATCCGCGACCGGGACCAGCAGGCGCTCGCGCCCGGGGGAGGCGACCGACACGTCGTCGTCGGCGTGCAGCGCGTCCGGCGCCAGCCCGAGCGCGGCCAAGAACGCGTCGCGTTCCGGCGTCGTCGCGGCCCGGCTGTCCACGACGCCCTGGTCGAACCACGCGTCGAACAGCGCGGGCCCGGCCGGGCCCGTCGGCGGTCGGAAGGTGCCGGCCGCCTCGAACTCGCGGCCCGCCGCGCGCAGCCGGCCCTGGAAACCGTCGCGGGCGAGGGCCAACACGGCGATCGCGGCGATCGCGGCGTGCCCGCAGTTGGGCAGCTCGCCAGCGCTGGTGAAGAAGCGGAGCTCGCGGACGCCGTCGCCCGGCCCCACGACGGCCAGATGGGAGGCGCCCATCCGGGCGGGAACGCGCGCGAGGTCCGCCTCCCCCAGCTCGTGGCTGCCCGTGATGACCGCCGTGGGACTGCCGCCGGCACCGTCCCGCAGGCAGGAGGCGGCCGTCAGGACGTCAAGGGTCTGCACCATGCACCCAGAGTGCGGCCCGCGCGCGGGCCGAGGTGGCCTATCGCGCCACGGCCGCGCGCAGGACGGCCTGGACCTGCTCGCCCACCGCCGGGTCGGTGCCGGGCTCCGACATGCGGCCCAGCGACACGTTGTGGGCCCAGAGGATCTGCAGGATCTCCATGATCGGGCCGGTCTGGCCGCTCAGGTCGCGGACACCGCCGCCGGTTAAGGCGAACCGCGCGGGCACCAGCCCGTTGACGAGAGCGCTGCGGTCCCAGTCGATCTGGTACTCGCGGCTGGCCGGGTCGACCAGCACGACGAGCTGGCCGGCGTCCACGTTGGCCCGCCGGGCGCCCCCGACGGCGACCCGGGCGGCGGTGTCGAAGGCGAGGCCCGGCCCGGCCACCTGGAGGCTGAGCCTGACCTCCGGCTGGTCGTTGAGGACCGTGCCGGTCTGGGCCAGCTCGGTGATCCGGGCGAGGGCGAGCACGCCCTTCCGCCTGGCCGCGGCCCTGGCGGTCGCGTCTCGCCGCTGCCCAAGCGCGATCATCAGCCTGCTCCTGTCCCGCGAGGGCGGACCGCCGACCGTGACCCGGTCGGCCGCTGCCCACCTCGACCCGACTCAACCGAGGTTACCTACGTCACACGACATCTATAGCCGGACCCGTCTCGGGGGCAAGAACTGCTTGCGGCCCAGGTCACCCGTGGTGCGCGGTCGCGCCGCGCAGCGCCCGGGGGAAGTACACGGCGCCCGGGCCGTTGCCGGCCACGATGTCGCCGGGGTTGGAGATCGCGCAGCGCTCCAGTGACAGGCAGCCGCAGCCGATGCACGACTCCAGGCCGTCGCGCAGCTTGCGCAGGGCGGCGATCTGGTCGTCGAGCCGCTCGTGCCAGGACCGGGAGAGCTGGGCCCAGTCGTCCCGGGTCGGGGTGCGGCCGTCCGGCAGCGCCGCCAGCGCGGACCTGATCTCGTCGAGCGAGAGCCCGACGTTCTGCGCCGCCCGGATGAACGACAGCCTGCGCAGGACATGGCGCGGGTAGCGCCGCTGGTTGCCGGTCGTCCTGGTCGCGACCAGCAGACCCTGAGCCTCGTAGTAGCGCAGGGCGGAGGCCGCGACACCGCTGCGCTCGGACATCTCTCCGACGGTCAGCAGATCGGTTGCCTGCATGCCAGCCTCCTCGCCCGGGACGGCGTGGGTGCCGCCCGCTTGACTTCAAGTTAACTTGAAGAATCACGATCGCGGCATGCCAACCAACCCAGTAGCACTGATCACCGGAGGATCCCGGGGGCTGGGCCGCGCGCTGGCCGGCGCCCTCACCGACGGCGGCTGGCGAGTCGTCGTGGACGGCCGGGACGCCGCGCGGCTCGCCGAGGCCGTCCGCGCCCGGCCGTCCCTCGTCGCGGTCGCCGGCGACGTCACCGACCCGGCCCACCGGCAGGCCCTCGTCGACGCCGCGACCGGCCTCGGCCGCCTCGACCTCGTCGTCGCCAATGCCAGCGACCTGGGCCCGAGCCCGCTGCCGGCGCTCGCGGCCGCCCCGCTGGACGCGGTCCGGGCCGCCTACGAGACGAACGTCCTCGCCCCGCTCGCGCTGGCCCAGCTCACGCTGCCGGCGCTGCGCGCGAGCGGCGGCACGTGGCTCGCCGTCAGCTCGGACGCCGCGGTCGAGGCCTATCCCGGCTGGGGCGTGTACGGGCCGACCAAGGCCGCGCTCGACCACCTCACCGCGGTCCTCGGCGCGGAGGAGCCGGCGATCCACGCTTACGCCGTCGACCCCGGCGACATGCTGACCGAGATGCACCAGCGAGCCTTCCCCGACGAGGACATCTCCGACCGGCCCAGCCCGGAGCTGGTCGCGCCGGCCATCCTGCGCCTCCTGGAGACCTGCCCACCCAGCGGCCGCTACCGTGCCGGGGTCCTGGCGTCGACCGCCGCCCCGGCGGAGGCGGCCCGATGACCGGCCCGAGCCCTGCCGGCTCCACCAGGACGGCGCCCTCGACCGGGAGGACCGTCCTTGAGGGAGCGGCCGTCCTCGGGGGAGCGGCTGAGCGTCCCCGGGACGTCACGGGCGCCGTCGTGTTCGACCTGCCGGCCGGGCTCGAGGCGGCGGCTCCGCCGCCCCGCCGGGACGGTGTGCGGCTGCTCGTCGCCCGGCCGGGAGACCTTCGGCACGCCCGGTTCAGCGACCTCGGTGACCAGCTCGCCCCGGGCGACCTGGTGGTCGTCAACACGTCGGGAACGCTGCCCGCCGCGGTGACCGGCATCCGTGCGGGCGGTGACACGGTGGCCGTCCATTTCGCCACGGCCCTGGACGACGGCGACTGGGTCGTCGAGGTCCGCCCGGCGGGTGAGGCGGTCGCCGGCCCGGTCGCCGACCTGCGCCCGGGGGAGCAGCTCGCCCTGCCGGCCGGCGTCCGGCTGACGGTCCGCGGGCCGCACCCCGTCGGCCAGCGCCGGCTGTGGCGGGCGCACGTCCCGGTCGACGGCGGGGTGGTGGCCTACCTGGCCCACGTGGGCCGGCCGATTCGCTACTCCTACGTGCCCGACCCGCAGCCGATCGAGGCCTACCGCACGGTGTTCGGCCGCGACCCGGGCAGCGCCGAGATGCCGAGTGCCGGGCGCCCGTTCTCCACCGAGCTGGTGACCGACCTGGTCAGCCGCGGGGTCGGTGTGGCACCGGTCCTGCTGCACACCGGGGTCTCCTCGCAGGAGCCCGGCGAGCCGCCGCAGCCGGAACGGTTCCGGGTCGGCCCGCACACCGCGCGGCTGGTGAACGCGACCCGCCGGTGGGGCGGCCGGGTGGTCGCCGTCGGCACCACCGTCACCCGCGCACTGGAGTCGGCGACCGGACCGGACGGGATGGTACGGCCCACGGCCGGCTGGACCGACCTCGTCCTCGGGCCCGACCGGCCGGTTCGCGCCGTCACCGGCCTGGTCACCGGGTGGCACGCACCCGGGGCCTCGCACCTGGACCTTCTCGTGGCCGTCGCCGGTCCGTCGCTGGTCGCCGACGCCTACCGGGAGGCGGTGCGGGCCCGCTACCTGTGGCACGAGTTCGGCGACAGCTGCCTGCTGCTGCCCTGATCCCGGCGCGGCGACGCCGGCCACCTCACCCGGGAGCGTCGGGCTCGGCGGCCGGCGCCGCGCTCACCGGGTGGGTCGCCCGGCGCCGGGTGGCGTCGGCCCTCGCCCGGACGGGGCCGGCCGGGAGCAGCGCCACGGCCGCGACGGCGCCCAGCAGGAGGACCACCGCGGCCGCGTCGGCGACCACGGTCAGGCCCAGCGGCCGGACGGCGATGCTGGACAGGGTGGCGCCCAGCAGCGCGGCGATCATCTGCGCGGCCGCGAACGCTGAGCCGATCCGCCCGAGCAGCGCCGACGGCGTTCCGCGCTGGAGCTCGACCTGGACGACGAGGACGAACGCGCCGCCGGGCACGCCCACGATCCCGATCGCGACCAGGGCGACGGCGAACGCGTCGGTGTGGAACAGCACGGCGAAGCAGGCGTCGATGACGGCGAGACACGCGGCGACGCCGACGCGCAGCCGTCGGGCCTCGGCCACCCGCCGCCCCACCGGCGCGCTCAGCAGGAACCCCCCGCCCAGCGCGGCGAACAGCAGGCCGGCGCCGCCGGAGCCGCTGTTCAGCGTGTGGACCGCGTAGGGCACGAGCAGGACGTTGAGCGCCCCGTCCACCCCTTCGAAGACCGCCGAGACCAGCAGCAGCCCCCACAGGACGCGGTGGCCGCGCAGAAAGTCGACCGCCTCCCGCAGGTACACCACCGCCTGGTGGTGGGCAGCGGGTTGCGCCGCGGCGCAGGCGGTCCCGGGGCTCCGGCTCAGCGCGCGCACCCCGACGAGGGTCGATGCGGAGATCGCGTAGCTCGCGCTGTCGGCAAGCACGGCCGCGTGGAACCCGGCCGCGGCGTAGACCAGGCCACCCAGCGGCGCGCCGGCGATCCGCATGATCCCACCAGACAGGGAGAACCAGGCGTTCGCGTGCTCGAGCTCCCTGCCACGACCGACGACCGCCGGGATGACGGCCTGCCGGGCAGGCAGGAAGAACTGCGCGAACGAGGCCTGGGCGAGCAGCACGACGTAGACCAGCCACAGCCGGTCCGCCTCGGCGAGGACCAGCAGGAGCATGATCCCGGCCCGGGCCACGTCGGCGACGATCATCACCGTTAACCGGTCCATCCGGTCCACCAGGACGCCCGCGACCGGCGGCCAGATGAGGGCCGGCACCATCTGGGTGACGAGCGCCAGCCCGGTGCCCAGCGTCGAGCCGGTCAGCTGGAACACGTACACCGGCACGGCGACGACGAGAAACCAGTCGCCGATGTTCGACAGCAGCTGTCCTGACCACAGGAGCCGGAACCTGCGGTCGCGCAGCAGCGTCACAGCCTGCCCCCGAAGTCCGGTCACGCCCTGGCCGTCCGGCCCCGGCGCGCCACAGGAAGCGTTGAGCCGGCGACATAACCGTGGGAATCGTGCCTTTACCAGACCGCAAACGGCAAGGGCGATCGCGGATCGCCGCACGAACGATTGCCGTCCGGACGACCGCTGGCCGGACGATTGCCGCTCGAACGACCGCTGGCCGGACGATCGGCTCCCGGCGGTGGCTCTCGCCTAGGAGGGCTCGGTCCGGTTGCGCTCGGCGCCGGCGCGGCGGAACTGGGCGGCACGGGAGCCGCCGAAGTAGTCGGCGTCGGTCTCCCACCAGGGCCGGGTCCGCTCGGCCTCCTCGGCCGCGACGGCACCGGCGCTCTCGCCGTCGGCCGAGGGTGACCCGGTGAGCGCGGGCTGGGCCAGCGCGAGGGCGTCGAGCTCCCGGTCGACGCGGGCCGCCTCCTGGGCGTCCACCTTGATCCACCGCCGGACCAGAAGGACGAGGAAGGGCAGGTCGACGACCTCGGCGACCGTCCAGAGGATCGTCCCGCCGACATGCTGGTCGTTCAGCGGTGACGGTCCCCAAGGCCGGTGCAGGGACGCGTAGTACCCGGGCGCCAGCAGGCCATGGCGCAGCCGCACGAAGATGCCCGGGACCGCGTCCAGCAGCAGTTCCAGTACCCCGAAGAACATGCCCCCGGCGATCGCCAGGCTGGTCGTCGACGTTCCCGCGTCCTCACCGGCCAGCGGCAGCGCGACCACGAAACCCGTCAGCAGGAGCGCGATCTGGATGATCTCCGCGACGGCCGCGTCACGCTGCGCCGTCGCGAGCAGTCCGGTGAAGTAGACGGCGCAGACGACGACGGGAACCAGCAGCGGCCCGAACGCCGGATGGGACGCGACCCGGAACGGGCCACTCGCGCGCACCCGGTCGACGAACCGGCCCGGCCGGCCGCCCCCGAGCGCCACGAGCGTCAGCGGCCGGCCGAAGGCGAGGAAGATCGGCGCGACCAGCAGCAGCAGGATCACCTGCACGGTGAAGTCCCAGAACAGCACCCGCGCGTACACGCCGACCCACCACAGCCCGGCGAGCACGGCCAGGCCGATCCCCGGCACCAGGAAACTGAGTGTGCGGGCCACCGGCCAGCGTCCGCCGGCTCGGCGGACCCGGGCGACGGCCAGCAGGTAACCGCCGACGGCGAGGGCGGCGAAGACCACCAGCGCCGGGTCGAACGTCCACCGGCCCGCCGCCGACGGCCAGCCGAAGGCCGGCGGCCCGTGGTACGCGGCGAGGACGGCCGGCGACGGGACGGTCGACGTGACGGGCATGTCCGTCACTCTCACACACGGTCGCGGCCCCCCGGGACGCGGCGCTCAGGCCTCGGCGGCGGTTGGCTCGCGGCAGAGCTGTACCTGCTTCTCGGTGTCGGTGAAACCGAGGGCCCGGTAGAGCCGGATCGCGTCGTAGTCGGGGTCGGCGACGATGACCAGCGTGCGGACGCCCAGCTCGGTGCGGCCCCAGTCGCCGAGGCGGTGGACCAGGGCCGACGCGAGCCCGCGGCGACGCAGGTCGGGATGCGTCTCGACGCTCTGGTAGCGGCCCAGGCCGTCGCCGTCGGCGAACAGGCCGGCGCTGGCGCCGAGCCGGCCGTCGACGAACACCCCGAACCAGACGCCGTGGCCCGCGTCGCAGAGCGCGCGTTCCTCGGCGACCTTGCGTGCCACGTACTGGCGGTGCTCGGCGGGCGCGTCCTGCTCGCCGTGGGCGGCCAGCCGTAGCTCGAAGGCCTCGGCCCAGTCGGCGTCGCCGGCGAGCGGGCGGATCGTGGTCCCGACCGGTGGCCGCGCGGGCGGCGTCAGCCGGGTCGCGGTCAGGACGGTGTCCACCTCGACGGTCACCCCGAGCCGGGCCAGCTCGGCGGCGTCGCCCGCGTCGCCGTCGACGCCGTCCACGCCCAGCGTGAGGTGGGCGGCGCCGGGGATCTCGCGGGCGAAGACGTCCGCCCAGCGGGCCGCGTCGCCCGCCGCGAACGGCCGGTCGACCAGCACGAAGTTCCCCCACCAGAACCCGGGATTGCCGGGCGTCCGGACTGCGAGGTATGACGGCTGTTCGGTGATGACGGCACCGGCCAGCCGCCGCAGCATCAGGTCAGTCCGAAATCCGAGCGAGACCACGTTCACCGGGCGAATTCTATGGTCGCGCTTCGGCCCATCCCGGACTACGGATGACCGAGATTCGATTACACACAGTAGTCTGACGGCATGGACGGTCGCCACTGCAGCGGGCCCGGCACGCTGGGCGCCGTGACCTGCACAGTCACCGACGAGGTCGCGACGCTCACGATGACCACACCGTCGCTCACCGAGATCGCGAAGATCGCCCTGCGCGACGCGGTCGAGCGGGTCGCCCGGGACGACGCGGTGCGCGCCGTCCTGCTCACCGGCACCGGGGGCGTCTTCTCGGCGGGACGGGATCTGCGCGAGCACACCGCCGCCGTGCGCGCCGAGGGCCGCGACGCCTTCGACGGCGCCGCCGACCATTACAGCCCGGTGGTCACGGCCCTCGCGACCATGCCGAAACCCGTGGTCGCGGCGGTCAACGGCACCTGCGCGGGCGCGGGGCTGGGCCTCGCCCTGTCCTGCGACGTCCGGCTGGCCGCGGCCGGCGCGCGGTTCACCGCCGCGTTCACCGGCAGCGGCCTCACCCCGGACTCGGCCCTGGCCGCGAGCCTGGTCAAGGTGGTCGGCGGCGCCCGGGCCAGCGAGCTGGTGCTGCTGACCGAGCCGTTCACCGCCGACGACGCCCTGGCCTGGGGACTCGTCGCGCGGGTGCTGCCCGCCGAGGAGCTGCTGCCGGCGGCGGCCGCCCTCGCCCGCCGGCTCGCCGCCGGTCCGCCGCGGGCCTACGCGATCGCCAAGAGCGCCATGCGGCAGGCCTGGGCCGCCTCGCTGGAGCAGGTGCTGGTCGCCGAGGGACGCGACCCCGCGGCGCTGGCCGCCATCGATGACCACCGGGCCGCCGTCGAGGCGTTCTCGACCAAGCAGCCGCCACGGTTCACCGGGCGCTAGGCCCGCGTCACGCGGCCCAAGGAGTTACCCGCCTGCTGTCTGACAACTAGCGGACACGATCCACCCCCAAGGCGACCGGACGGTATGGTTCGCCACGAAGTTGCGCCACAGGTGGTGTGGCGACAGGCGCCGAAGGCTCCGGGGGTGGTGCGAACGTGGATATCATGGGCCGGATCCGTGGCGAGTTCGTCGACATCATTGAATGGACCGACGACAGCCGGGATACCATTGTATGGCGTTTCCCGCGCTATGAGAACGAAATCAAGATGGGCGCCAAGCTCACCGTGCGTGAGTCCCAGGCGGCCGTCTTCGTCAACGAGGGCCAGATAGCCGACGCGTACCCGCCCGGCATGTACACCCTCGAGACGCAGAACATGCCGATCCTGTCGACCCTCAAGGGCTGGAAGTACGGCTTCAACTCGCCGTTCAAGGCCGAGGTGTACTTCGTCACGACTCGGCAGTTCACCGACCTGAAGTGGGGCACCCAGAACCCGGTGATCGTCCGGGACCCGGAGTTCGGCATGGTCCGGCTGCGGGCGTTCGGCGCCTTCTCCATGCGGGTGGTGGATCCCGGACTTCTCCTGAAGGAACTGGCCGGCACCGACCCGCAGTTCCGCACCGAAGAGGTATCCGAGTTCCTGCGCCAGCTGATTGTCGGCCGGCTCGGCGGCGCGCTCGCGAACGCCCACGTGCCGATGCTCGACCTGGCCACCCGCCAGGACCAGATCGGCGGGACGCTCGCGAAGGCGCTGACGGAGGAGCTCGCTCCGTACGGAATCGCCATTCCCAAGTTCGTCATCGAGAACATCTCGCTGCCGCCCGAGGTCGAGGAGGCCATCGACAAGCGCAGCCAGATGGGCATTCTCGGGAATCTCGACCAGTACACCCAGTTCCAGACCGCGAACGCCATCGAGGCCGCGGCGCAGAACCAGGGCGGCGCCGGCGAGGGCCTCGGGATCGGGCTCGGGATGGCACTGGGCCAGCGTGCCGCGGGCGGCGTCGGCCAGCCTGGCTACCAGCAGCCCGGGTTCCAGCAGCCGGGCTACCAGCAGCCTGGCCCCGGTTACCAGCAGCCCGGTTACCAGCAGCCGGGTCAGCAGCAGGCGCCGGCGACCCCGCCGCCCCTGCCGCAGTCCGAGCAGTGGTTCATCGGCGTCAACGGCCAGCAGCTCGGCCCGTTCGACCGCGGCCAGCTCTCGCAGCAGATCTCCGGCGGCCAGCTGCGGCCCGACACGCTGGTCTGGAAGAACGGCATGGCGGCCTGGACGGCGGCGGCTCAGGTCGCCGAGGTAGCGCCGCTGTTCGGCAGCGTCCCCCCGCCGCTCCCGCCGCAGGCCTGAGCGCGTCACCACAGCTGAGGAAGCAATGACCGATCAAGGGTTCCAGCAGGCTTCGGTCGCGTCGGCGACCTATCCCTGCGGTGGGTGCGGCGCGCGGCTGGAGTTCGCGCCAGGCTCGACGTCGATGCGGTGCCCGTACTGCGGGTTCACCCAGGAGATCGCGGCGGGCGACCGCGAGATCCACGAGATCGCGATCGAGAACCTGGCGACGCTGCCCCGCAAGCCGGTCGCCAGCATCGGCGCCTACGTCTACGTCTGCCAGCGCTGCGCGGCCCGCAGCGAGTCGAACGAGACCGCCACGCTCTGCCAGTTCTGCGGCTCGCCGCTGGTGATCGACCCGGCCGCGACCGGGCAGATCGTGCCCGAGGGCGTGCTGCCGTTCGGCCTGGACCGGGGCGCCGTGCGCGACGCCGTCCGCAAGTGGACGTCGTCGCGGTGGTTCGCGCCGAAGGCGCTGAAGAAGGTCACCGAGACCGAGTCGATGAAGAGCACCTACGTCCCGCACTGGACGTTCGACTCGCGGACCTTCTCCGGCTACGACGGCGAGCGCGGCGATCACTACTGGGTCACCGAGTCCTACACCGACAGCGAGGGCAAGCAGCAGACTCGCCAGGTGCAGAAGACCCGCTGGCACCACGCGCAGGGCAACGTCGACCGGGTCTTCGACGACGTGCTGGTGCCCGGCAGCTCGGTGCTGCCGCCGAAGAAGGTCGACGACCTGGCGCCCTGGCCGCTGAACGCCGCCCAGCCGTTCCAGCAGGAGTTCCTCGCCGGGCATTTCGCGCTGCGCTACGACCTCGAGCCGGAGTCCGGTTTCGAGGAGGCGAAGAACCGGATGGCCAAGGTCATCGCCGACGACGTCAGGCACGACATCGGCGGCGACGAGCAGCGGATTCACCACGTGAACACGCAGCACAACAACGTCACGTTCAAGCTGATGCTGCTGCCGCTGTGGATCGCCACGTTCCTCTACGCGGGGCGCAGCTGGCAGATCCTCGTCAACGGCATGACCGGCGAGATCCAGGGCGAGCGGCCGTACAGCAAGCTGAAGATCTTCTTCGCGGTGGTCGCCGCGCTGATCGTCATCGGCGTGATCGGCTTCCTGGTCGCCGGCCACGGTGGCCACCACCACGCCGGCACCACGACGAGACACTGACGGCCTCGGGGGGGGGGGGGGGGGGGCCCCGCCCCCCCCCCCCCCCCCCCCGGGGGGCGGGCCCCCCCCCCCGCCCGCCACCTCGACTTCAACCTGCGGGCCTCGGGGGGGGGCGCCCTTCCCGGCGGCCCACGTGCGACGCTCTGTTCTCGGCACGACGCGCCCGGGTCAGGCGCGGGCCTCGGTCTTCGCGATCCGGGCGTACTCCTCCTCCAGCACCTGCTTGGTGAGCACCTCGTCGGACACGTCGAGCGCCTCAGGGCCGGCGTCGGCCAGGTCGCTGCGACGGGCGTAGGCGTCGAACTCGACCCGCTTCGCGGCCAGGATCTCGACGAGGCGCTGGTCGACGCTGTCGGTAGTCAGCAGCCGGTGCACCTGCACGGTCCGGATCTGGCCCATCCGGTGCAGCCGGGCGATCGCCTGCTCCTCCAGGGTCGGCTTGACCTGCGGCTCGCACAGGATGACGACCGACGCCGCCTGCATGTTCAACCCGGTGCCGCCGGCGACGATCTGGCTGAGCAGCACCGCGGGCGCCGGCCGCTGGCCGAAGTCGTCCACCAGCTGCTGGCGCTCCTCGGCCGCGACCGCGCCGGTGATCGGCCCGAAGACCGCGCCGCACTCCGGGTCCGCCCGCAGCCGCCGGCCGACGATGTCCAGCACCTCAAGGAAGAACGAGAAGACGACCACCCGCTGGCCGTTCTGGCCCGCCTCGCGGGCGATGTCGACCAGCCGGTCGAGCTTTGCCGAATGCTCCGGGTCGCCGGTGAAGGCCACCCGGCGCATCGCCATGAACTTCCGGTCCAGCACCGCCTTGCGGTAGGCGGCCTGCTCGGCGCGTGAGCCGCGTTCGAGCCACTCGTCGGTCGCCACCCGGTCGGGCAGCTCGGAGAGCACCTCGTGGGTGTTGCGACGCAGGTAGACCGGCGCGACCAACGTCCGGAACCGGGCCGGGGACAGCTCCGGGGTGTCCCGCGGCCGGCGGGCGGCGGGATTGACCGGCAGCAGGCTCGGCTGCAGGTACCCGACCAGCTGACGGAACTCGTCGACGCGGTTCTCCATCGGCGTGCCGGTCAGGAACAGCACCCGGTCCACGAGGTCGGCCCGGTTGACCAGCGCCCGCAGCGCCTCGGCCCGCTTCGTCGCCGGGTTCTTCACGTAGTGGGCCTCGTCGGCGACCAGCATCGCGATGCGCGGCCCCGGCGCGCCGGCGGCGACGGTCCGCCTGCGGCGCACCCGGTCCCGCTGGGTCGGCACGTCGACGCGGGCCCGCAGCGCGGTCGGGAGCTCCAGCGCGCTCAGCGTGTCGAACGTGGTGACCGCGACGCCCCCCTCGGCCAACCAGCGCCGCACCGCGTCGGCCCGGTCCGGGCCGTGCAGGCGATGCGCCGTCAACGTGCTGTGCCGGGCGATCTCGCGCAGCCAGTTGACCAGCACCGACGTCGGGCAGACGACCAGGAAGTGGGTCTGGTCGAGCGCCCGCAGGTGCGCCATCGCGGCGATCGCCTGGACCGTCTTGCCCAGACCCATCTCGTCGCCGAGGATCACCCGGCGCTGGGCGAGCGCGAACTTCGCGCCGAAGGCCTGGTACCCACGCAGCGACACGGTCCGGTACTCGCCGTCCAGCCGCTGCTCCCGCACCCGGGCCGCGATGTCCTCGGGCAGCTGCCCGGCCGCCGCGTCGGTGGTGTCCCGGATTCCGACGATCTCGCCCAGCAGCCCGTAGTAGCGGACCGCCGCGCGCTCGAAGTCACCCCAGACGCCGGTGTCGCCCGGCGCTGTGCGTGCCAGCCGGACCGCCGCCGTCAGCCGCTCGGCGGTCCCGGCCGTCTCGGCGTCGTCGAGCAGTCGCCTCACCCGGTCGAGCGCCTGACGGGCCGCGACCCGGCGCCGCTCGCCGGCGAACAGCATCCGGGTCCGGCTACGAGTCGGCGCCGCGGCCGTGACCAGGGGCGGCAGACCGTTGGCCAGCATTCCGGCCGGTCCGCGCACGTCGTCGAGCGTGTCCGCGAGCCGCACCACGCGGCGCAGCCAGCGCAGCAGGTCGGTGGCCCGCTCGTCGCTGGGGTCCATCGCGACCCGCAGGCCCAGCCGCTCCTGCGCTGCCTGGTCGAGCGCCCGGGCCGCCGCGATCGCCCGGTTCGCGGACACCGCGCCGATGCCGGGATGCGTCTCAAGCACCTCCGGCCGCTCGTCGACCAGGTCGGCCACGGTGCGGTAGCCGGCCCGGCGCAGCGCCGGGAACGGCAGCCTGTCGTCGGCGGTGTCCTTCAGCCGCTCGACATCCATCGTCGCCAGGTCGCGCCGCGCGAGCGCCGCCCGCACCGCCTGGAAACGCCGCGCGACCTCGGCGCGGGCGTCCTCCTCGCGGGCGAGCGCGTCGTCCGCGAGCTCGCGCAGCGCGGTGGCGTCGTCCAGCAGACGCCGCGCCTCCGCGCTGCCCACCGGCGCCTGGCTCTCGTCCGGCGGCGGCTCCTCCTCCGGTGGCTGCCCGCCCGCGGACGGCCCGCGCTGCGGCGGCGCCGCCAGGGCCGGATCCGGGCCCTGTCCAGCGTCGTGCCGCACGGACGCCGTGCGCGAGGGCAGTCGAAACGCCATCCCCAAAACCCACCTCACGTGCTCAGGACCGACCGCACCGCGGACTCCAACGCGGCACACCGTCGACATACCCACCGAAGACCGCTTTTTCCCGTACTTCCGGCGAAAATGGTCGCCTCCCGGATCGCGATCCGGAATTATCCTCGAACACCCGTTCGCTTGCCGAGGCGCCCCCGGGTGCGGCGGGGCGAGGCGGGCGCCGAGCTCGACCGCGCCGTCGGAGACGGGCGCTCAGGAGGACGTGAGTCTGGTCATCGACGGTCCCCATCGTGGCCGGCCGGAGGCAGGCTCGCGGTGTGGGGTTGGCAGACGACGCGCCGGCGGCGCAGGAGGCCCGGCTGGACCGGGCGATCGTGGGGGAAGCGTCGGCTGAGGCTTCGGCGGCGGGGGCCGTCCGGCTGGACCGGGCGATCTGGCGGCTGGCCTTGCCCGCGCTGGGCGCCCTGGTCGCCGAGCCGCTGTTCCTGCTGGCCGACACCGCGATGGTCGGGCACCTGGGCACCGCGCCGCTGGCCGGGCTGAGTCTCGCGTCGTCGGTGCTCGGGACGGCCGTCGGCCTGATGGTCTTCCTGGCCTACGCGACGACGCCGACGGTCGCCCGGCTGCGCGGCGCCGGTGACGAGCGGGCCGCCGTCACCGCCGGCCTGGACGGGCTGTGGCTTGCGGCCGGGCTGGGAGCCGGGCTGGCGCTGCTGGGCTGGTGGGTCACCCCGTCGCTGGTCGGCGCGTTCGGCGCGGACCGGGCCGTCGACGCCCAGGCGTCCCGCTATCTGTCGATCTCGATGGCGGGCCTGCCGGCGATGCTGCTCGTCTTCGCCGCCGCCGGACTGCTGCGCGGCCTGCATGACACCCGCACGCCGCTGGTCGTGGCCGCCCTCGGCTTCGGCGCGAACGTCGCCCTGAACGCGGCGTTCATCTACGGCGCCGGCTGGGGGATCGCCGGCTCGGCCACCGGGACGGTGCTCGCCCAGTGGGGGATGGTCGCGGCCTACCTCGGGGTGGTCGCCGGGCACGCTCGCCGGGTCGGCGCGAGCGGCCGGCCGAGCGGGGTCGGGGTACTGCGGGGCGCGAGGGCCGGTTTCTGGCTGTTGCTGCGGACGGCGAGCCTGCGGGCCGGGCTGCTGCTGGTCACCTACACGGCGACCGCGCTCGGGTCGGACGAGCTGGCCGCGTTCCAGGTCGCGATGACGCTGTTCGCCACGGCCGCCTTCGCGCTCGACGCGCTGGCGATCGCCGCCCAGGTGCTCGTCGGCGACCGGCTGGGCGGCGGCGACCTCGCCGGAGTCCGGGTGGTGCTGCGCCGCTGCGTCGCCTGGGGTGTGGGCAGCGGCGTCGCCGTGGGGGTCGTGCTCGCGAGCCTGGCCTGGGTGCTCGGGCCGGCGTTCACCAGCTCGGCCGCGGTCGCCCGGCTCATCGTCCCGGCGGTGCTGGTCCTCGCCGCGGCCCAGCCGCTCGCCGGCCTGGTCTTCGTGCTCGACGGCGTGCTCATCGGTGCCGGCGACAACCGCTACCTCGCCTGGACCGGCCTGGCCAACCTGGCCGTGTTCGCGGTGCTGGCCGGCGCGGTCGTGCACTGGGCGCCGCGCGGCGAGTGGGGCGTGGTCAGCCTGATGGGCGCCTACGCGGTCGGCTCCCTCGCGGCCCGCGCCGGCACCCTCTCACCGCGCGCCTTCGGCTCCCGCTGGCTGGTCACCGGCGCCACCCGGGCCTCCCGCGCCTGACGGACGCCCCGGCCCCCGGCCATGGCGGGCGGCGACGTCCGCGGCGTGGCGGCGGAAGCTGGCGAGGGCGTGCCGGACGGCGAGGCGCTCGGCCCGGTCCGGCCGCAGCAGCGCGAGCAGATGCCGGCCGGTGTCCAGCCCGGCGAGCTCCCGCAGCTCCAGGCCGTGGCCGGTCGGGGTCGTGAACCGGGGGAGGACGGCGACCCGGTCACCGCGCGCCACCAGCGCCTCGACCAGCCGGTTGTCCCGCAGCCGCTGGACGACCATGACCGACCGCCCGGTCGCCGCCTCGACCGCGAGGCGGATGACGTCGAACGGGTAACCGAGCGGCACGCCGTACCACTCGACCTCGATCAGCTGGGCCGCCGTCACCGTCGGCCCGCCGGCGAGCGGATGGCCGGCCCGCATGCCGATGTCGAGCGGCTCCCTGGCCAGCGCCACGGTGACCAGGCCGTCCGCGCCCGGCGGCGGACCCGCGTGCAGGCTGTGGCCGATCACGATGTCGTAGTCGGTCACCAGCCGGCCGTACTCCTGCTCCGGCAGGTCGACGTCGTCGCACTCCAGCCGGATCGCCGTCGTCTCCAGTTCGGCCAGCACGCCCGGCAGCAGCAGCGTCGCGGCGCTCGGCAGGGCCGCCACCCGGACCAGTCCGGCAGGCTCGCCGCGGAACTCGTCGAACCGGGCCTGCACCTCGGCGAGCACCCGGGCGACGTCCCGGCCGGCTCCGGCGAGCAGCCGGCCGGCCTCCGTCAGCCGGACGCCGCGCCCGCGGGGCTCGACCAGCGCGACACCGAACTCGCGCTGGGCAGTGCGCAGCTGCTGGGAGACCGCCGACGGCGTGCGGTGGGTGGCGACGGCGACGGCGGTGATGCTGCCGCGGTCGGCGAGGTCACGCAGGAGCTCCAGGTGACGGACATCCATGTAGGCAGCCTACAGAGACGGTGAATAAACTTTCACTTGTCCTAATATGTGGGTCTCGGGGACAGTCGCCGTATGCCGCCGCGCCACCGCCTGCTCGCCGTCGTCGTCGCCATTGCCTGGGGCCTGAACTTCCTCGCCATCGACGCCTCGCTCCGGCACTTCCCGCCGTTCTTGTTGGCGTCGGTGCGATTCACCGTCATCGCCATTCCCACGCTGTTCCTGGTGCCCCGACCCGCCGTCCCGACGCGCCTGCTGCTCGGCTATGGGCTCGGCTTCGGGACGCTGCAGTTCCTCTTCCTTTACTGGGCCATGCACGCCGGCATGCAGCCTGGGCTCGCGTCCCTGGTGCTGCAGTCCTCGGCGCCGTTCACCGTGCTGCTCGGGGCGGTCGGGTTCCGTGAGCGGGTCACCCCGCGCCGGCTGGCCGGGCTGCTCGTGGCCGTCCTCGGCCTCGGCGTCGTCGGCTGGACCCGCGCGCACGACGCGGCCGCGTTCGGCCCGTTCCTGCTGGTGCTCGCCGGCGGCTTCGGCTGGGCGATCGGGAACGTCTCCAACGCCCGGGCGCACGCGCCGAACCCGTTCCACCTCACCCTGTGGATGTCGGTCGTGCCGCCGGTGCCGATGCTCGCGCTGTCCCTGCTCGTCGAGGGACCGCACCAGGTCGCCGGGGCGTTCACCACGACCGGCCACCTCTGGAGCGCCCTCGCCGGCCTCGCGTACACGGTCGTGATCGGCACGTTGCTGGGCTCGGGCATCTGGAGCTGGCTGATGGCCCGCCACCCCGCCGGCCTGGTCGCGCCGTTCTCGATGCTCGTGCCCGTCGTCGGGCTGTCCGCCGCCGCGGTCCTGGTCGGCGAACGGCTGTCGGCCGCCGAGATCGCCGGCGCGGTCCTCGTCGTCGGCGGTGTGCTCTACGGCGCCACCTCGCGGTCTGGCGCCGTGTCGACCGGTGGGGCCCGGCGGCCCGCCGGCCGCCCGAGCGGTCCCGCGGCGCCCGGCGAGCTGGCCGAGGCGAGACGCCCCTCTCGGACCGACCTTGCTCCCTCGCGGTCCGTGTCCGTGCCGCCGGCCGCCTAGCGGCGCCGCCCCGAACGCTTCGCGCGACGGATGGTCCGGTCCACGGGAAAGCCGCTGTCGGCTTCCGGACATTGGCGTGACCTGGGTTCGTCCTCTGGAAGTCTCAGCCCAACCGGGCGGTAAATGCCTGTTTGGTACGTTGTGGCGCTCTCGTTCATGGGGGCGGGCTTGGGGGCAGGACGCGGCACGGACCGGTCCTGGGCGCTGGCCATGGGCCGAGCGAGCACGCCCACATCGTTCGTCGCTAGCGAAGAGGGGTTTTCACGTTATGGCACGCATCGGAGGTCGCGATGTCGCGACCTACGACATCGGGGTGCTAGGAGCTGGCCTCGTCGTCTTCATCTCGAGCTTCCTGCCGTGGTACGGCGTGAAGCTCAACCGCTACAGCTACTCCTGGAGCGCCTGGCACTCCGGCTTCCTGGCCTGGTTCCCGATCCTGCTGTGCCTGGCGATCGCGGGACTGGTCGCCGCCCAGGTCCTCGGGCGCTTCCGGATGCCCGCCGTGGGACCGATCCCGCCGGCGCTGGTGTTCACGATCGCCAGCGGGTTCGCCCTGCTGCTCATCGTGATCCGTTGGGCCACGCTGCCGGACGTGCCGGCCTACCTGGACTCCGACGTCAAGTCCGGCGCGCGTGCCGGGCTGTTCCTCGGGCTGTTCGCGGTGCTCGCGCTGACCGCGTTCACCGCGCTGCGGCACGTGTCCGGCGCCGGCCAGACCCCTGCGGCCGGCCCGCCCGGGTACCCGTACGGGCCGCCGCAGCCGGGCTGGCCGCAGGGCCAGCAGCCGGGAGCCCCGCAGCCGGGTGCCTACCAGCAGCCGCCGCAGGGTGGGTGGCAGCAGGGCCAGCAGCCGGGCCAGGTCCCCGGTGGCTGGCAGCAGGGTCAGCCGCAGGGCGGCGACCCGCAGAGCGGGTGGCAGCAGTACCCGCCACAGCAGGGTCAGCCGCAGGGCCAGCAGCAGGGTGGCTGGCAGCAGTACCCGCCGCAGCAGGGCGGCTGGCCGCAGAACCCGCAGGGCTGAGGTCCGCTGGCCGCGGGGCCGCACCCGCGGGGCCGGTGGGGTATAAAAAAAAGA
>NZ_JADWYX010000075.1:0-8409 GCF_016786355.1 Frankia sp. AgB1.9 | reverse complement strand
CCCGGGGGCCGGGGGGGGCCCCCCCCCCCGGGGGGGGGGGGGCCGGGGGGCCGGGGCCCCGGCGCGGGCCCCCCGCGGCAGCGGTCGGTATCCAACGCGCCGGACGGTAGGGCCGGGCGGTGCATCCGTGGGTCGACCCCCGGCACGCGGTGTTCGGCCTCCGAGGCGGCGTGTCCGTCCTCACAATGGCCGACGTTGAGTGAGCGCCTTGACGGCGCGGCGTGGCCGGTGCGGGCGGCCCGGTCACTCCCCGGCGCGCTTGTCGGCCGTGGTGCGGGGCCGGTGGCAGTGGGTGGCGAGAGCGTGGGAACGTGTCGGGATTTGTCTGGCCGGACGTTCTTCTGTATTGGCGTGTGAGTCTGGTTACCGGGGTTTCCGGGGTTTGCCAGGGCTGGGTTCTGGCTGTCATGGTGGTTCTCGTGCCGCGCTGGACGGCGGGGCACACGCCGGGCGGGACGCCTTTTCTTTGCCCCCGCGTCACGGCGTTTTCTTCGGACCTGTTCGGCAGGGACTGAGGGTGGGCGCGTCACCGAGGTGGCGCCTGGCATCGTAGTGTCGATGCCCTTTCCGGGTTACGGATTCCAGGCCGGATTTTCGCCGGGTTGGAGTGCGTGCGGATTTCTGCCCGTCTTCGGAGGCGTGGGAAAGGACTTCAATCTTGCTTCGTGGCCTCTCCACCCGTGCCCGTGCGATGATCGCTACCCCGGCGTTGGCCGCGGCGGTCGTCGGGACCGGTCTGGTCGCCACCCAGCCTGCTTCCGCCTCGGCCCGGCCGTCGGCGGCGCATTTCCTCTCGGCCGTGGTGCCGTGCGAGTCGGGTGGCAACCCGCGCGCGGTGAACTCGATCGGTGCCGGCGGGCTTTTCCAGTTCCTGCCGTCCACGTGGCACGGACTGGGCGGAAAGGGTCTGCCGCAGAACGCCTCGGTCTCCGAGCAGTGGGCCAAGGCCTACAAGCTGTACTCCATGTCCGGCACCAGCCCGTGGTACGCCTCGAAGGGCTGCTGGGGCCACAAGATCTGAGCCTCACGCCGCATCGGCGCTGAACGAACATTCACGATGCCCCGCGTCTCGCGACGCGGGGCTTCGTGCCGTGCTGGGGGAGTTGCCGTGCTGGGCGGCCTGCCGTGCTGGGCGGGTGAACTCAGCCGCCGACGACCGGCAGGACCGGGACGCAGATCAGCGGCTTGGGGTGTTGGGGATCGAGCGCGTTCTCGACGAAGCGCAGGGCCACGCGGTCATAGGCGATCGAGATGTGGTCGGAGCCGTCCAGGATGCAGCGGTCCTGCAGGGTGATGTTCTTGACGTTGGAACCGGACAGGAACGCCGAGGTGTAGGGCGTGACGATCTCGTCGTACCTGGTCTCGATGACGGTGTAGTGGACGCTGGGCCGGGTGCCGCCGCCCGCGTTGAGCGCCGTGAGGAACGGTGATCCGATGATCTGCTCGGCGCACGACGCGCAGGCCGAGGCGACGGTGCTGGACAGGCCGAGGGCCTGGGCGATCTGGGCCAGGCCGTCGAGGGTCGTGCCGTGGTTGGAGGGCGCGAGGCCGATCAGCGCGTTGACCTTCGCGTCGCCGCCGAGGTTGTTGATGTAGTAGCGCGGGAGCATGCCGCCCTGGGAATGGCCGACGAGGTCGACCTGGGACGCGCCGGTGGCGGCGAGTACCTGGTCGATGAAGGTGGCGAGCTGGGCCGAGCTCTGCTCGATCGGGGCGGTGGCCTGGATGTAGGCGTCCGGCGATGCGCCGCCGATGTTGGGCGCGAAGACGCAGTAGCCGTCGTTCTTCAGCAGTGGCGCGAGGGCCTGCCATTCGTTCGTCTTGTCCGCGAGTGTGCCGTGGACCAGGACGACCGGCCGAGGATGGGCCGCGCTCGGCCGGCAGGAGAAGTCGTTGGAGCCGGGTGGGTCGGCGTTCGGCTGCGCCAGCGAGATCGCGACCGCCGCCGGGAAGTTGTAGAGGACGGGCAGCGGCGCCGCCGCCGAGGCGGCCGCGGCCGTCCCCACTCCGCCGGCGAACAGGGCCGTGACCAGCGCCGCCGGCAGCGCGATCAGTGCGGCGCGTCGGGGTAATCGGCGGCGAAGGCGGTTGACCAGCATGAGCGACCTCCCGGGTTGCTGCCGCCCGGGCCGGCCGGGCGCCGGGCCGGAGCGGATCTGGTGGGTGGAGATAGTTACCTACTGGTAGGTAGGAAATGTCTAGGAAATCTTGCTGGCCCGTCACGGCCGGCGGTCGGCCGCGTTCTCGATCGCCGGAGGCTGACCAGGAAGATCTAGCGGGCGGCGGTCCGGTGAACCGGCCGCCGGCCGCCGATTTGCGCGGCCGCGGTCCTCGATTGGCTAGCACTTTGGTGTCGGTGTGAGCGCCGCGCCCGCGATTGGCCGCTCGGCGGGATCGCCATCGGCTCACGGGGGTCACCGTCCGGCGGCGTCCGTCGCCGTTTGGTCCGGCGACGGCGGCGGCGCGCGGGACGTGCTGGCTCCGCTATCGTTGACCATGAGGAGTCTGGATAGCGCTACTGCCCGCTGGTGGGTATCGGGCCGCGTTCTCGGCGGCGCGGGGGTACTGGCGTTCAGCATGTCGCTGCCGGCAACCCGGGTCGCGGTCGAGGACCTGAACCCGTGGTTCGTGGCCTTCGCGCGGGCGGTGGGCGCGGGCCTGCTCGCGTCCGGCTACCTGAGGCTGACCGGGTCACCCCGGCCGACCCGCGACCAGTGGCGGCAGCTGGCGGCGGTGGCGCTGGGTGTCGTGTTCGGGTTCCCGCTGCTGACGTCGCTCGCGCTGACGTCCCAGACCGCGGCGCACGCGGCCGTCGTCATCGCGGTGCTGCCGGCGTGCACGGCCGTGTTCGCGGTCCTGCGTGGCCGGGAGCGTCCGCCGCCGCTGTTCTGGGCCGCTGCGCTGGCCGGGCTCGTCGCGGTGCTCGCGTTCCTGGTGGCGTCGGGAGCCGTGTCGGGGGGCCTCGGCCCGGCGGACCTGGCTCTGCTCGGTGCCGTCGGCCTGTGCGGGCTCGGCTACGCCGAAGGCGGCCGGCTGGCCCGTGAGCTGGGCGGCGCTCGCACCATCTGCTGGGCGCTGGTCGGTTCGCTGCCGCTGACCGTGCCCGCGACCGTGGTGGTGACGATCCTCGACCCGCCGCGCGCAGGGCCGGCCAGCTGGCTTGGGTTCGCGTACGTGACCGTCGTGTCGATGTTCCTGGGCTTCTTCGCCTGGTACGCGGGCCTTGCCCGCGGCGGTGTCGCCCGGACCGGCCAGCTGCAACTCGCCCAGCCGGTCCTCACGCTGGCCTGGTCGGCGCTGCTTCTGCGTGAGCACGTCAGCCCGGCCGCGCTCGCCGTCTCCGGGCTCGTCCTCGCCTGCGTGGCCCTGACCCAATACACGCGGTCCGGGGACGCCAGGAGAAACGTAAACGGAGCAATCGGGGCTCAGCGCCAATGGGAACGCCAGTGCGACCGTGTCGGCGATTTGTCGAACGCACGCAAACAATGAGATGTACGGACAGGCCCACCGTGTGGGACGCTGACCGCGACGCCGCCCGCGGCCGCACGGCTTCACCCGGACGGTCACGGCCAGGCGGTGCGCGGCGCCTCACAGCGGAGTGTTCATGGCCCCCTCTGCCGATCGGACCGAGATCAGCGCACGGCTCCTGATCCTCACCGAGGATCGGGTGCTGCTGGCCGGCCATCGTGGGCGGACCTGGTATTTCCTGCCAGGCGGCCGGCTCTCACCGGGCGAGACCATCGAACACGCGCTGCGCCGCGGGACCGGTCAGGAGACCGGCTTCGACATCCGCGCGCTGGACTTCGTCGGCTGCGTCGAGCACGACTACTCCGTCGGCACGGACAAGGTCCATGAGCTGATGACGGTGTTCGCCGCGCCATTGCCATGGGCCGCGCAGATCATCAGCCATGATCGGGAGTTGCATCTGTTCTCGGTCGACCTCGACGACCTCGATCGGCTCGACCTGCGTCCGGCCGCCCTCAAGAATATGATCTTCGACTGGGTCCGGGACGCGCAGCCGGCCTGGCGGACCAGCCTTCCCGCCGGCTGACGACCCGGCTGGTCGGCGGCCGCGAGATCGAGACAGACGCCGGCAACCAGGAAGACGTGTACACCAGGAGAGGGGACATGGCCGTGCCGCCCGCCATCCGGCTCGACGTGAGGCTCGTCGCGCTCGTCGACGACAAGGTGCTGCTGACCCGTCCGCCGGCCGAGCTCTGGCACGCGCTGCCCGGCGGCCCGGTCGGGGCGGGGGAGGGCGCGGAACGCGCGCTGGCCCGCCACCTCGACGGACTGCTGGTCCCGGCGGCCGGGGCGCTCGCGTTCGCGGGCGCCGTCGAGCACACCGGTGACGCGGGCGAGGCCGCCGCCGACACGCCCGCGCCAGCCTCGTCAGACGCGGACGGGGCCGAGCCATCGTGGGCTCACGGAACTCCGGGCTCGGAGCACGTCCTGACCCTGCTGTTCGCGGCCGAGTGGTCAGCCGATGACGAGGCCCCGCAGATCTGGCGGGGCCAGCAGGTCAGCCTCGTCGGCGTCGACGACCTCGTGGTGACCAGGCTCGCGCCGCTGCCCGTGGCCTGGGCCACGCGGCACTGGCTGGCGAACGCCCGGCCGGGTTGGCGCCGGTTGGCGCCCGCGGCGGCCGAGGCGGCCTGGCACGGCGGCCGGCCGCCGGTCGCGGCGGTCCGGGCCCAGCTGGCCGCCCGGCGCGACCAGTTGCGGGGCCGACGGTTCCGGGACGCCGCCGTGGCGATGTGCGCCCTGGTGGCCGCCGCGGACGGCCGGATCGACCCGGCCGAGCGGGAGGGCCTGCGGGCCTTCCTGGCGACCGACCCGGTGATGGCGTACTTCCCGACAGACGAGCTGGAGCGGGTGTTCGAGCAGCGCCTGGCCGCGCTGGCCGCCGACTTCGAGGTGGGCAAGCACGCCGCGCTCGGTGAGATCGCGAAGGTGCGCGGCCGGCCGGCGGAGGCGACCGCCGTCCTGCGGCTAGGGGAGGTGATGGGCCGCATCGACGGCGCCTTCCCGCCCGTCGAGCAGGAGGTCCTCAGCGAGGCGGCCGCCGTCCTCGGCCTGGACGCCGCCCACCCCGCCTGACCGGGCCCCCAGCCCGGCGCCGGACCCGCGGCGCGATCAGGCCACCGGGGGATGGCGCAGGCGGGAGAGCGGGATCTCGTGCGGCTGCCAGCCGGCGAACTCGGTGACGCCGTCGAGGCCGTGAACCGGGCGTCCCAGCTCGACGAGCAGCGACAGGCTGTAGGCCACCCGTCCGGTCAGCTCGTCGGGGGAGCAGGTCGCCAGTGCCAGCGCGGCCTCGGCCACGGTCTCCACCGGCTCGGGGCTCGCGTCGGAGGAGGGCCAGTCGTCCCGGGTCCGCACGGCCGCGTCCGGCGCGAGCACGTTCACGGCGATGCCGTCGGCGTACGCCTCGGCGGCCAGCGACATGGTCAACCGGTGCAGCGCCGCCTTCGAGCTGCCGTAGAGCGAGCCCTGGAGGTCCGGCAGGGTGCCGCCGTACGGCGGGCCGACCGGGGCCTCCGCCGCCGCGCTGCCGATGTTGATGATCCAGCCGCGGCGGCGGGCGCGCATCCCGGGCAGCGCCTGGCGGCACAGCTCCCAGGGCGTGCGCAGGTTCACCTCGAAGACCGTGTCGATCCGCTGGTCGGCGATGTCCAGGAACGGCATGTAGCCGCCCATGCCGGCGTTGTTGACCAGGATGTCCAGCGGCCCGAGCCGCCGCTCGACGGCGGCGACCAGCCCCTCGCGGCCGCCGTCCGGCCGGGCCAGGTCGGCGGCGAGCGCGATGGCCGTCCCGCCGGCGTCCGCGATCCGAGCGAGCACCCCGGTCAGCGAGCCCGGATCCCGGGGGTCGCCCTCGCGCACGGCCTGAGCCGTCAGCGCGACCGCCGCGCCCTCGGCGGCCAGCCGGATCGCGATCGCCGCGCCGATGCCACGGCTCGCGCCCGTGACCAAGGCCACCCGCCCCTCGGCGTCCCCCATGCACGTTCTCCTCTGTGCCTCCGTGGCGCGCGACCAGCCGCGTCGCGCGCCACGGCCCGCTGCGGCCGGCGCGCGGCCCTGAACTGTCACGTATCCGCCGGCTCCGGTCCCGGGCAGGTCGGGATCGTGTGGATGTTCCGGACATGGCGGCATCGCGTCGCGCAGGTTAGCACCGCGTAATTGACGTGTGCGGCGTTCTTGGCCGATTCCTGATCTCTCGCGGGCTGCGCCGGGGCGCCCGTTCACTCGGGTCGGTGCCGGTCTGGGAGTGGGACAGGGGCAGACTGGCGGGCGTGGGTGCAACCGACGAGGGCGAGCAGGTCACGGTGCGGCTGACGGGGGAGGCGGCTGAGCTGGTGCGCTCGGCCGCCGACAGCCTGGGAGTGACGCTGGAGGACTTCGCCGCGGAAGCGATGCGGCGCCACGCCGCTGACACGCTGGCGGACCGGCGGCTGTTCGGGGCGACGGACGTCGTCTGGAAGGAGCTCGCCGAGCTGCTCGGCGGCCCGGCGCCCGACGAGGCGTCGCGGCTGCGCGAGCTGCTGGAGGACGGACCGGACGAGGAAGCCCGGTGAGCCCGAGCGCGTCGGGCCCGCCCACCCGGCTCACCGACCAGCACGACACCCGGGGCTTCCGCGGCGGCGACGAGGTCCTCGACAGCTGGCTGCGACATCACGCCCTGGAACAGCAGGAGGAGGGCGTGACGACGTTCGTCGTCACCGCCGGCGCGGGCCGGGTTGTCGGCTACTACTGCCTCACCCGCGGCGCCGTCGAGCCCAGCCGGGCGCCGGTCGTGTCGCGCTGGCGTTCACGCCGAGCGCCCGCCGCCACGCTCGGCCCGCTGCCGGCCCTGGTGATCGGCCGGCTCGCGGTCGACGAGACCGCCCAGGGCCGCGGCGTCGGGGCCCGGCTGCTGCGGGACGCGGTCATGCGGGCGGCGACCGTCTACCGGACCGCCGGTCTGCCGCTGTTGCTGGCGCACGCCGTCTCCGACCAGGCCAGGAGCTTCTACCGGCACTTCGGTTTCGCCTCGACGCGTCTCGACCCGTACGTGCTCGCGCTGGCCGTGCGGCACGCGTCCACGGGGTCCGGGCCAGACCTCGGCGGCTGACGGCCAGCCCGGCGGAAAACGGGACGGTCCGGTCGGAAATGCCACGGCCGAGTGCTCGGCGTAGTTTCTGCGCGCCGGAATTCGGGGAGTTCCCCTACGGCACCGCACCGGTTTCAGCCTGACCCGAAACGATGGTGAAAAGGCTCGATCGATTACACCCTCCGACCACGAGCTTCCGGGTACGGCGAGAGCCGCCGCCAGAAGATGGCTCGGGAGAGACGAGGTTGTCGCCAATGGCGAATATGGCCGGTCGCGGTCCTGCGACCCATGATGGCCCCGGAACCACCGCGACCAAGGCCGGCCGCGGTAAGGGACGCAGCTTCGCGTCCCATGACGTCCCGATTATCGGCCTCGGGATTCTCGGCCTGATCTTCAGCTTCTTGCCCTGGTTCGGCACCAGATACCGGGGTTACACATACGACAACTACGGCTATGGCACGCTGCACACCTGGACCGGCAGCCTCAACGCGTGGCATTCCGGCGCGCTGGCGTGGATCCCGATCGTGCTGATGCTGGTCGCGGCCGGGCTCGCCGCGGCGCACCTGCTGGGCCGGGGCAAGGTGCCCGGGAGCGGCGCCAGCCATTCCACCGCGATCGCCGCGCTCTGCGCGGTGGCCGCGCTGCTGATCGTGATTCGCTGGATCTCCCTTCCGCATGTGAACGCCAACTACGGCTACGCCGCGGTGGCGTCCGGGGCGCGATACGGTCTGATCCTGGGCCTCATCACCTCACTGGTGATGACGCTGCTCGCCCTTCGCCGGCTCAAGGCGAGCGGTGAGCGCACCCACGGCCAGGGCCACGTCGAACGTGACGCGTCGATGTCGGGCTACTCGGGCCGCGGCGCCGAGCGCGCTCGGGTCATCGACCGTGACCGGCAGTACGCCGGCCGCGACGACCAGCCCCAGGAGGTCGGCCGCACCGGCGGCACGACCGCCGAGCGGTCCCGTCCCGACAGCCGTGGTGGCTATGAGGCCGAGGGCCGCGGCGGCCAGGGCTCCGAGGGACGTGGCGCCTATCGCGGTCCGGACACCGGCGGCGGCTACGGGCAGGAGGAGGGCCGCGGCGGCTATGGCCAGGAGGGCCGGGGCGGCTACGGACAGGAGGGCAGGGGCGGCTACGGCAGCACCGGACCGAACGCCGATCCGGACGCCGGTGGGCGTGACCCAGGCCGTGACCAGCACTGGGACCGGTGACCTGAGGCGACGAGCCTGACCGGTTCCCGCGGCCGCCGGCCCGCGCGGGGTAGCCCGGGCGGCGGGGGGGTTTTCACCAAGGCGCGCCCCCGCGCCACGGCG
>NZ_JADWYX010000074.1 GCF_016786355.1 Frankia sp. AgB1.9 | reverse complement strand
CGATCCGCCCCCGGTCGAGCACGTAGGCCCGGTCGGCGACCCGCAGTGCGAGCGAGACGTGCTGCTCGACGAGCAGCCCCCCCCGGCCCGGCTCGTCCGCGCCCCCGCGCCACCCGGCCCGCCCCGGCGGCCCGCCGCGCGCGGGGCGGCGCGCGCCCACGCGGCGGGCGCGGCGCGGGGAACGACGGCGGCGAGCCTCGGCTTCCCGCCGCCCGGCATGACCGGGGGGAACCCGATCCTTCCGCCGCCCGGCCTGACGGGCGGCGTCCCGGTCGCACCGCCGGCGCGCACCGACGACGACCCGTTCCTCAGCCCCGGCGCGCAGCAGGGGCGAGGCCCCGCCACCCAGGGCTTCGGGCCGCCGGGCCGTCCTACCACCCCGCCCCCCGGACCGGCCCCGCAGCAGCAGCGACACCAGGCCGGCGGTCCGCAACGCCCGCCGGCGCCGCCGTCCGGGCCGTCGGGCGCCCGTTATCCCGAGCCCAACCCGCGACAGGGTGGCCAGCGGCCCGGCGGCTCCGGGCCCGGGGGACCGTCCAGCCATCCAGGTGGGCCCGGCGGCCTGTCAGGGCTGCCCGGCGTCGCCGCGTCGCACGGCCAGCAGCTACCCCCGGGCCAGCAGCTACCGCCCGGCCAGCAACAGCCGCCCGGCCACCAGCATCTGCCCGGCCAGCAGCAGCTACCGCCCAGCCAGTCGGGTCCGCGGCCGGCGGCGGCCCGCGGCGGCTACCCCGGCGCCTCGAACGGCCAGCCGGGCTACCCGCCGGGAGCACAGCCAGGACCGGCACGCCCGGCAGCGGCCAGGCCCGACCAGGGCGGACCGGGCGGTCAGCCTGGCCAGAGCCGTGGGCCCGCCTCCTACCCGCCAAGGCAGCCACCGCGGCCGACGGATGGGCGCCCGGGCGCCGGCTACCCCGGCGACGCGCAGGGCCGACCGGCCGGCCCACCGCCGGTCGGGCCACCGCCAGTTGGGTCGCCGCCAGTTGGGTCGAGGCCTGGCGAGCCGAACGGCGTGGCCGACCAGTTCGGGGTGCTTGGCCTCGACGGGCTGCCGGGGTCGATCGACCCGCGGCTGCGGCCCCATGCCGGCCCGCCGCGCGGGCAGAGTCGCTCGATCGCGGCGCCGCCACCGCCGCACCGCTCGATCCACAGCGACAGCGTCGACCCGGCCACCGGCCGCCCGCTCGACCCGATGGCGCGCCGCCCGGGCCAACCGCCCCTCACCGACGACATCACCCCGGAGTGGATGACGCGTCGCGACCCGATCCTCGACGGCATCGACGTCATCTAGGGCCTACGTCGTCTAGGGCTTGCGTCATCTAGGGCGTACGTCATCCAGGGCAACGGTCTGACCGGCGCCCGGTTGCCAAGGTTTGCGGCACAGGCAGCAGTGGCAGGCAACCAGCAGGAGCCTGGGCCCGCACCTGGCCCTGGAGACCGCGGCCGGACCGGTTCGCGGCGGGAGGGTGAGGCGTGGCCGACGATCTGACCGCTCGGTTCGACCTTCTCGCGGACACGAGTGCCGCCGGCCAGGCGAGGCGGCTGGTGTCCAACCTGCTGACGGCCTGGAACCGCGCCGAGGACGTGGAGGTGGCCCGGCTGCTGATCAGCGAGGTGGTGACCAACGCCGTGCGGTTCGCCGGGCGGCTCACGGCGCTGCAACTGGCCCTGGTCGCGCATCCGGATCGGATCCGGTTCTTCGTCGGCGACGGAAGCCCGCTGCATCCGGTGCTGCGCACGGTCCGCCCGTCCGACGAGTCGGGCCGCGGCATCCACCTGGTCGCGACGTTGGCGAGCGCCTGGGGCGTGGTGGACCCGCCGCCCGAGGAGGGCCACGGCAAGCAGGTCTGGTTCGAGCTCTGTGCCGGCGGGCCGGGGGCCGGTCTGACCGGCCTCGCGGCCAGCCAGAGGGCCTGACCGGCGCCGTGCCGGGGCACGGCCGCCGCTCAGGCACCTCGTCGTCCGAGCACTCGCGGTTCAGGCACTTTGGTCGGTCAGCGCTCGTTGTTCAGGCGTCCCGGTCCGTTCGGTTGCGCGCCGGTCAGGTGGTCAGCGCCTGCTCGATGGTCGCGCGCAGCTCCGGGTCGGCCGGCTCGACTCCGGGACGGAAACGGCCCAGCACGCGGCCGTCTGCGCCGACGACGAACTTCTCGAAGTTCCAGGCGATGTCGCCCGCGGTTCCGGCCGAGTCCGCAGTCTCGGTCAGCACCTGGTAGATCGGGTGCCGGCCGGGCCCGTTCACCTCGATCTTCTCGGTCAGCGGGAAGGTCACGCCGTAGGTCGCCGAGCAGAACTCGGCGATCTCGTCCGCCGTACCCGGTTCCTGGCCCATGAACTGGTTGCAGGGAAAGCCGAGCACCGTGAAGCCCCGACCGGCGAGCTCCTCGTGCAGTGCCTCGAGCCCGGTGTACTGCGGGGTGAGCCCGCAGCGGCTGGCGACGTTGACGACGAGGGTCACGCGCCCGCCGGTCAACCCGCCAAGGGTCGCCGCTTCGCCACCCAGCGTGTTCACCGAAAGATCCAAAAGGTCTGACATCGAGCTTCCTTCCGTCAGGCGTCGGCGCCACATATCGTCATGACCGTCGGGCATGGGGCGATCCGTGCCACACCGTTCCTTCTTCCGTCAGACCGCCAACGGACATCCGCCAGCGGGGAGTTCCGTCGCACGGCACACCCACACTGACCGTTGTATCGCCAGTCGTGGCCGGCAGTTCGGACCCGTCACGACCGGTAACGCCGAACGCCGGTCGCCCGGTCGGCGGCACCGGTCGCGTCGATGGCCGAACGCGCATGGCCGTGCGCACAATGATGACGGGCGGAGCGGGTAGTCCCGGATAGTAATCGAGCGACTCCGCCCGAACCGCCCTGCCCGAGGGGAGCCCCAGTCATCGAGACTCCGATGTTGTTGGCAGCGGACGCGACCGGAGCGACGACGCTCCCCTCGTCACCGGCCGGGCTGCCACTACTGGGTCGAGGCTCACGCGACGCCGGCGAGGCCGCGCGCGACCGAGCCCCGACCATCGGCACGAGCCGGTCGGCCAGGCGGTCGCGGTCGCTGGTGACGCCGTTGAACCTCCGGGTGCTGGTGCGGCGCACGTCGACGCTGGCCGGGCCGGCAGCCATACCGGTCGTCCCGGGCTCGCCGGCGGTCCCGATGCTGAGCGCCGGGCCGGACCGGTCCCGGCAGGCCGGCCCGGCCTTCGCCATCAGCCTGCCCGCTGTCGCCGGCGTGGCGGGCTGCGCGGACGCCGTCGCGCTGCCGGCACCCGGCAGGCGCGCCGGCGCCGGTAACACGGGGCTGGGGGCCCGGGCTCTCGCCGCGAGCGAGCTGGACTTCGGGGCCCGCCCGGCGCTGCGGCCGCCCCGGCGGCGCACGGTCCTGCTCGCCGTCGTCCTCGGGGTGCCGCTCGCGGTGCTCGCCGTCCAGTTCCGCGCCGAGGTCGAGCACCAGCTGGCCGACATCCCGGCGCCGAGCTGGCCGTGGCTGCCGCTGTGCGGCGTCGGCACCGTTCTCTACTACGTCTCCAACGGGATCGCGCTGCGGGCGGGCAGCGGGCTGCCGGTGGGGGTTCGGGTCGCGACGGGGGTGCAGTTCGCCGCGGCCGCCGCGAACCGGATCATCCCCGCCGGCCTCGGCGCGATCGCCGTCAACCTGCGGTTCCTGGAACGCCGTGGACTCCCCCGGCCGGCCGGGGTCGCCACGATCGCGTCCATCCGGGTCGTCTGCGGCCTGGTGCACCTGGCGGCACTCGCCTGCGTGGCGGCGCTGCTCGGCGACTCACGGATGACCGCCGGGCTGACCGGGCCGCTGCGCGACACGATGTCCAGCCTCGGCCTCGGGCCGGTGTGCATCGTGGCGGGCGCCGTCGTCGCCGTCCTCGCGGTGGTGCTGACCCGCCGACGGGTGCGCGACCGGCTGCGCGGCCCACTGACGACGTTCCGGGCGCACCTGAGCGGGCTCGTCCACTCCCCCGGCCGGGCCGCCGCGCTCAGCGGTTCGCTGGCCGGGACGAAGGTCGCTCAGGTGATCGCGCTGACGGCCAGCGAACGGGCGTTCGGCGGCAACGTCAGCGTGCTGTCGGTCGCGGCCGTGTATCTGGTCGGCTCGGCGGTGGCGGGCGCCGCGCCGACGGCCGGCAACGTCGGCGCGATCGAGCCCGCGCTCGCGATCGGCCTGACCGCCGCCGGCGGCCCGGCCGCCGCGATGGTCACCGCCGTCCTGGTCTTCCGGCTGATCACCTACTGGTTGCCCGTCGTGCCAGGGGTGATCGCCCTGACGGCGTTGCGCAGGCGAGGCGACCTATAGCGCGGACGCGGAGGCGCCAGGCTGGACGGCATCCAGCCTGGCCGCTGAAGGGGACTGGGACGGGGACGGCCGCAGGTTGAGCGAGCCGAGGACGCGGGTCTCCCGCTCGTGCTCGAGGATGGTCAGGCTCGCCGGCTCCACCAGGAACGACGCGCCACGGGCCGGGTCCAGCCCGAGCCAGCGCGCGATCAGCACCCGCGACATGTGCCCGTGGCCGACCAGTGCGACGTCGCCGTCGCGCAGCAGCGGCAGCGCCCGCGCCAGCACCGCGTCGGCCCGGACGGCGACCTGGCCGGCGTTCTCCCCGCCGGGCACTCGGCCGGTCCAGATCGTCCAGCCTGGCTGGGTCTCGCGGATCGTCGGCGTGGTCAGGCCCTCCAAGTCGCCGTAGTCCCACTCGGCCAGGTCGGGCCAGACCTCGCGCGCGGCCACGTCGGCCACGGCCGGGCGCAGCCCGTCGGGGCCGCCCTGGCGCTGGTTCGCCGGCCCACCACCTACGGGCGCCGCGAACAGGCCGGCCAGGTCGGCGGTGTGGACGGCGCGGGTGCGCGGGCTGGTGGCGACCAGCGCGAACCGGAAGGCCCGCAGCGCCAGCAGCAGCGCGGCCGCGCGCCGTTCGCCGTCGATGGTCAGCGGAATGTCGGTACGGCCGGTATGGCGGCCCGACCTGCTCCACTCCGTCTCTCCGTGCCGGATCAGCACGATTCGGCCGGCAGGTACGCGGCCGTGGCTGTCAAGACTCACTCGGCGTCCCCAGGCTCACTAGCGTGCACAGGCTCAGTCCGCGTCCAGGCTTCCCCAACGGGACAGTAGTCGCCGCGCCTGGGCCGCGACGGCCTCAGCCCCGGTGCCGGCGGCGGCGTCTGGTGGTACCCACCACCAGCAGCATCGTCGCGCCGACCGCGAGCGCGACCCGGCCCCACCGGACGCTGCGGGACCCTCCGGCCGGACCACGCGCGCCGGACGGCTCCGCCGCGACCATGCCCGCGCCGGGCGCGTCGGCCGCGAGCTCGAGCGGCTGGCCGCCGTGGTGGCCGGCACGGGCGCGCAGTTCGGCGAGCTTGGCGCGGGCCTGCTCGCCCGCTCGCTCGGCGACCCGGCGGGGGTGGACCAGCTCCGCGATCGCGTCGATGGTCTCCGCCAGCTCGGCGCGTGTCTCCTCGATCTGGCTCTGGATGGTCGCCGGGTCCTGCGGCACGGGTGTGACCTCTCGTCTCGCCAGACCACGGTCCGCGCGCACTCGGACGCGCAACCCGGGCCAACGGTCGGTGATGCGTTGACGGGTCCGTCACGAGGAGTGCCAGACGGGTCCGTCACCAAGAGTGCCAGAGGAGCCAACGCCTGACGAGCGGAAACGGTGGTCCGACCGAAGGGTCACACCCGGCCCGGGCGGCGGCTGGGCCGCACCTCACGCCGCCCGTCGTCGGTTGCGGTTAACGTGACACCGTCTCGTCACTCCAAGTGATTGTTCAATTACTCCCGATCGGCGCGCCGATGCTCACCCGGAGCCGTCCGTTCGTCTGCCCATGTTCTCAACGCGGAGGACCATGGCCACCACCTCACCGGCCGCCGTCGCCACGACTCGGCCCACGGCGCCGGTCGCGAGCGCGGTGCCGGTCGCCCGCGCGGTGCCGGCCACTCGCACGGTGCCGGCCACTCGCACGGTGCCGGTCGCGGCGATCGTGTTGACGGCGCTGTTCGCGGGGACGACGGCCTGCGCCGACCACACGCCTGGCATGCAGGCGGCGATCGTCGACGACCGGCGCGGCGACGGCCTGCACGGGATCAGCCCGGCGACGCGGCTGCCGATGCCGGCGCTCGACCTGACCGCCACCGACGGGCTCGCGTTCGACCTGCGCGCCCGCACCGCCGGCCTGGTGACACTGCTGTACTTCGGCTACACGCACTGCCCGGACGTCTGCCCGACGACGATGGCCGATCTCGCCGCCGCGCTGGGCGCGCTCGACCCGGCGGTTCGCGGCCAGGTCCGCGTCGTCTTCGTCAGCACCGATCCGGCGCGCGACACGCCAGCCGTGCTCGCCAGCTGGCTGCACCATTTCGACCCCGGGTTCGGCTTCTACGGCCTGACCGGCCCGTTCACGCGGATCCAGGCGACGGCGCGCACGCTGGGCGTCGACGTCCCGCCGCCGACGGCGCGCGCGGACGGCGCGATGACGCAGAACCACGGCGCCGAGGTGCTCGCGTTCGGCCGCGACGGCGATCTGGTGCTGCGCTACCCGCCAGGCACCCAGATCACCGACTACATCCATGACCTTCCGGTCCTGGTGCGGGCGGGAGCGCCGCGATGAGCCACCATCCGGCGACAGGCGGCGCGCTGGGACGCCGGCGGCCCTGGGCGCGGGTGGCCTCGACGCTGCTGCGTCTCGGGCTGGGCGTGCTGTGGCTGGTCGCCGGGTGCCTGAAGGTCGGCGACGCGGACGGGATGGTCCGCTCCGTGCGGGCGTTCCGCGTCCTGCCGGAGGCGCTGGTCCATCCCGTCGCGTACGCGGTGCCGTTCGTGGAGATCGCGCTCGGGGTCCTGCTCCTGCTGGGCCTGGCCGTCCGGGCCGGCGCGCTGCTGTCGTGCCTGCTGCTGGCGGTCTACATCGGGGCGATCGCGTCCGCGGCCGCCCGCGGCCTGCGCATCGAGTGCGGCTGCTTCTCGAAGGGCGGCGACCTCGCGAAGAACGCGCCCACCCATTACACATCGGAACTAGTCCGTGACAGTCTGCTGCTGCTGGCCAGCGCGCTGCTGGCGGTCTGGCCCCACGGCTACCTGACGCTGGACCGCCTGCTGTTCGGCCCGGCCCCCGACCGCCGGCCCGAGGGGTCCGGCGACCTCGACGACGACCGGGACGACGAGCACTGGGCTTCCAACGAGCACTGGGCTGCCGACGAGCACTGGGCTCACGACGAGCACTGCGCTGACGACGAAGCCGACGAGCACGAAACCGACGACAGCCGCGACGGCGGGGACTGGCACGACGGGTACCGGGTGCGGACGGGCGACCAGCCGCGGCCCGGGGACAGGGCGGGACGAATGAGGCGCGAGCGATGAGCGCGGGCGCGGGACGCGGATCGGGCCGGGGCAACGGCCCGGGTGGTGGCCGCTCAGGCGGCGGCGTTGACACCGGTCCCCGGCCGGACCGGGACCCGCGCGGGGCGGTGCGGCGCGAACGGGCCGCGGCGGCCCGAGCGCAGGCCGCGGCCAGGGAGCGGCGACGCAAACAGATGATCGTGCTCGCCTCGGTGCTCGGCGTGATCATCCTCGCCGCCGTCATCGGCATCGTCGTGCAGAACACCCGCCAGCACTCCAAGCCGGTCGTCCTCCCGGCCACGGCGACCGGCCAGGACAACGGCATCGTCGTCGGCAAGGCGACCGCCCCGGTCACGGTCGACTTCTACGAGGACTTCCAGTGCCCGATCTGCCGGCAGTTCGAGACCACCACCGGCTCGACCGTGCGCTCGCTGATCGACGCGGGCAAGATCAAGGCCGTCTACCACATGATGTCGTTCATCGGGCCTGACTCGGTCCGCGCCGCGAACGCGGGTGCCGCCGCGGCCAACGACAACAAGTTCGAGCAGTACCACCAGGTGCTGTTCGCCAACCAGCCGGCGGAGAACTCCGGGGGCTTCAGCAACGACCGGCTCATCCAGCTCGGCTCGCAGGTCGGCCTGACCTCGCCGGCCTTCACCAGCGCGGTGAAGTCGGGCCGGTACGACGGCTACGTCGCCAAGGTCGCGGACAGCGCGTCCAAGCGCGGGGTGACCGGTACCCCGACGGTGATGGTGGACGGCAAGACGCTCTCCCAGGACCAGCTGCTCCCCGACCCGTTCAAGGCCGCGGTCAACGCCGCCGGCTGACGACGTCGCGCACGATCGGCGATCAGGCCCGGCCGGCGGTCCTGAAAACGTCCTGAAGACGTCCACCACGGGGCCCAAACGATGCCGGGCGGGCCGGGCCTCGACCGTGGCCGAGCTGCCGCGATGAGAGATGCTGTTCGCCGCCCGAGCCGGCACGGCCGGTCGGCAGACGCCGAGGAGTTCGTGTTGTCCGTAACCAGGCTCGATGTGCCCACCGACGACGGTGTGATGGACGTCCACCTGCACCTTCCGGCTGGGCATCCGGCCGACAGCGGCCCCGCCCTGCCCACGGTGATCATGTACCCGGACGCGTTCGGCGTTCGGCCGGCGACGGACGACATGGCCCAACGGCTGGCGGATCTCGGCTACGCCGTGGCGCTGCCGAACGTCCATTTCCGCACTCCGGACGCCCTGCCGTTCGACCCGAAGACCGCGTTCTCCGACCCGGCCGAGCGGGCCAAGCTGGGGCAGGTCATGACGGTGGCCAACGAGGGCGCCATGGCCGCCACCGGCGCGCTGCTGACGGCGCTGGCCGACGTCCCGGCGGCGAACGCCGAGAAGGTCGGCACCACCGGCTACTGCATGGGTGGGCGGCTGTCGTTCCTCGCGGCCGGCACGTTCCCCGACCGGGTCGCCGCCGCCGCGTCGTTCCACGGCGGCCGGCTCGCCGTCGCGGACGACCCGGCGAGCCCGCACACCCACGCGGGCGAGATCCAGGCGAGGCTGTACTTCGGTGTGGCGGACGAGGACGGTTCCTGCACCCCCGAGGACCAGGCCCGGCTCGCGGCCGCGCTGGACCAGGCGAAGGTCGACTACCGGCTGGAGCTCTACCCCGGCGCCCGGCATGGGTTCGCGGTCACGGACCACCCCGGCGTCTACGACGAGAAGGCCGCCGAGCTCCACTGGGAGCGCACCGCCGAGCTGTTCGACGCCGTCCTGAAGGCGTAGCACCGGCCCCTGTCCGGGCCGGCTGTGGCGCCGCCGGCCCGGTCGGTGGATCAGGCCTCCGCCAGTCCCAGCTCGCGGATCAGCTTCGCGACGTGACCGGTGGCCTTCACGTTGTAGAGCACCTTCTCGAGGGTGCCGTCGGCGGCGACGACGAAGGTCGAGCGGATCACCCCGGTGGTCACCTTGCCGTACATCATCTTCTCGCCGTAGGCGGCGTACGCGGTCAGCACCGCGCGGTCGGGGTCGGACAGCAGCGGGAACGTCAGGCCCTCGTTGTCGCGGAACTTCACCAGCGCCGCGGGCTTGTCCGGCGAGATCCCCAGCACGTCGACGCCGGCGTCGTTCAGCTGGGCCAGGCTGTCGCGGAAGTCGCAGGCCTGCTTGGTGCAGCCGGGTGTGCTCGCGCGCGGATAGAAGTAGACGACGACCCGCCGGCCCCGGTAGGAGGCGAGCGACACGTCCTTGCCGTCGGCGTCCGGGAGCGTGAAGTCGGGGGCAACGTCGCCCGCGGCCAGGCGAGCCGAGGAGTCGGTCATGGTCGGAAACCTAGCGCCGTGTCGCCGCAACCACCAAACCGCGTCGCCCGGACCGGCCTGGTGCGCGGCGCCACCCGGCGAGAAACGGCTCGAAACTGTCACAGGTCGGCGCGACCATGCCAGACATGACGTGGACTGCCCCCAAGGTCAACCGCCGGGACGAGCCAGGCATCGCGGACGAGCGCGAGATGCTGGAGAGCTGGCTCGACTACCACCGCGAGACGCTGCTGCTCAAGTGCGCCGGCCTCACCGCCGAGCAGCTGCGCGAGCGGGCGATACCTCCGTCCTCGCTTTCGCTGCTGGGCCTCGTCCGGCACCTGGTCGACGTGGAACGTTCCTGGATCCGCCGCCGGCTCGACCAGCAGGACATCCCGTACCTCTTCGTCAGGGAGGACAACGAGAACTCCGACTTCGACGACGTCGACACGGCGGACCCCGACGAGGCGTTCACGGCGTTCACCACGGAGGTCGAGACCTGCCGCGCCGTGGCGGCCACCCACGGCCTGGACGACACGTTCCTGGACCAGCGCGGCGTGCGGCTCAGCCTGCGCTGGGTCTACGTCCACCTGATCGAGGAGTACGCCCGCCACAACGGCCACGCCGACCTGCTCCGCGAGCGCATCGACGGCTCCGTCGGCGACTGACGGCCGGCCGCCGGTCGAGCCGCGCTCGACGCGGTCAGCCGGGGGGCAGCAGCCCCCGCAGGATGGCGGCCTGGCCGGCGTGCTGGAGATCGTCGGCGATCACGCTGACGAGGCGGACGGCGAGGGTGACCGGAGGGTCCCACCGGGTGTCGACGACGCGGTCGAGGTCCTGGTCACCAAGCCTGGCGACGTAGCGCAGGGTCTCGTCGTGGACGGCGTCGTAGTAGGCGGTCAGCAGGCCGGGGTCGCCGACACGGACCCTGTCGACCTGGTCCGACGTGTGGCCGAAGCCGTGCGACTCCGGCGGCAGCGGGAGGCCGAACCGGTCCACCCAGCCGGCCGCGGTCCAGACCTGCTCGGTGCCGGCGACGCCGGCCACGTGATCGTCCTGCACCCGGGCCAGGTGCCAGACCAGCCAGGTGATCGAGTTGAGCCGCCGCTGCGGGCGGTGGTTCAGCTGCTCGGCGGTCAGCCCCGCCACGGCCTCGTGGACCGCCTCCTGAACCCGTCCGAAGCCATCCGTCAGAAGGTCAGCGGTGGTCACCATCGCGGCTCAGACCTCCGTCGCGAACGTGGCGGCCCACTCGTTGACCCGCGCGATGTAGGTCCTGGTCTCGGCGTAGTCGGGGACGCCGCCGGCCGCCTGGACGGCCGACGGCCCGGCGTTGTAGGCGGCGAGCACGAGGGCGACCCGGTCCCCGGGCAGGTGGCCGACCAGCCCGGCGAGATGCTGCTCGTAGCGTGCGGCGGACGGGATCGCGTCGAGCGGGTCGAGCGGGTCGGCCACGCCGTCGCCGTCGCCGTCGATGCCGAACTCGGCCCAGGTCTTCGGCAGGAACTGCATCATCCCGACGGCGCCCGCGCGGGACACCACCGACGAGTCGAAGCGGCTCTCCACCCGCGCCTGGGCCGCGAGCTGGGCGGCCGACAGCAGCCCATACGTGGTGGCGGCGGCTCGGAAAGCGGGTATCAGGTCCGTCGGGATCAGGCTGCTCGACCTCATCGGCAACACCTGCGAGCAGGCTCCCAGCAAAGCCACGAGGACGGTGACCAGGCCAGCCGCGAGAACAGGCGCCTGGCGTGTTCGCTGACGGGACATCGCCTCATTGTGGCCGCCTGGACACGGCCGTGTCCGGCATCTCCGACGGCACGTCGCGAGCCGCGGGCGGCGGGGCACCCGCGGTGTCCGGCCCGGACGGCGCGGCGGGCGGTCGCGGTGAGGCATGCTGGACGCCGTGACCCAGCCTCCGGCCAAACCGGCCTCCGCGCGCGGAGACGGGCCTGCGCCGTCCGCCCGGAGGCAGCCCGCCGAGGTGACGTCGCCGCCGCCCGGCTCCCCCGCCGACCCGCCGACCCCGGTACCGGCCCAGGCCGCGGGAGTCGACCCGGTCGCCGCGCCACGAGACTCTGCCGGCCGCAACGACCCTGCCAGCCGCAACGACTCTGCCGGCCGCAACGACGCCGCCACGAACGACGCCGTCATCCGGCGGATCGAGCGGGCCAGCGGGCTGCTGGCGAACAAGGCCGTGGCCAGGATGTCCGACCAGCTGCCGTGGTACCCCGGCATGTCGGCGCGGTACCGGGCCGACATCCAGCTGGTCGTGCAGGCGGGCATCGCGTCGTTCGTCGAGTGGTGCCGGCGCCCGGAACACGCCCGTGAGCTGTCCAGCGACGTGTTCCGGGTGGCGCCGCGCGAGCTGGTCCGGGCGGTGACCTTCCGCCGCCTCGTCGACCTGGTCCGGGTGGCGGTCGAGACGATCGAGGCCGAGGTCTCGAACATCGTCGACCCGGAGCACGAGCAGCGGGTACTCAACGACGTGCTGCGCTACTCCCGGGACATCGCGTTCGCCGGAGCGGTGGTCTACGCGCGGGTCGCCGAGGAGCGCGGCGCGTGGGACGCCCGTCTGGAGGCGCTCGTCGTCGACCACGTCGTGCGCGGCGACCAGGACCGGGCGCTGTCCTCGCGCGCGGCGGCGGTCGGCTGGCGCAACCCGCCCGCGGTGACGGTCGTGGTCGGCGCGGCGCCGCCGCAGGCCCCGGAGGCGGTCGTGGACGAGGTCCACCGGCTGGCCCGCTCCGGCGGTCTCGAGGTGCTGACCAGCGTGCACAACCAGCGGCTCGTCATGATCGTGGGCGGCCGGTTCCGGACGACCGACGGTCCAGGCGACGGGCCGGCGGCGGAGCCACACGCCGGCGGGGCGGCGGCCGTGGCGGTGGCGCCCGGTGGCGGCGCCGTGCCGCGCGAGGCGGCGGCCCGCGCCGTGGCGGCGGCGACGGGCGACCCGAACCGGCCGAACAGCCGGCGGCGCGCCGAGGGCGAGCTCGCGACGAGCGTCGAGTCGGCGCTGGCGGCCGCCGAGGTGTTGATGTCGGCCTGCGGGCCGGGCCCCGTCGTGGTCGGGCCCGTCGCGGCCGACCTGGCGGGTGCCGCCGAGTCGGCGCGGGCGGCGATCGCAGCCGCCGACGTGGTGGCGGCGTGGCCCGCGGCGCCGCGACCGGTGACGGCCCGCGCGCTGCTGCCGGAGCGGGCCCTGGCCGGCGACGAGGGGGCCCGCCGGGCGCTCATCGACGAGGTCTACATCCCGCTGCGGGACGCTGGCGCGCCGCTCCTGGAGACCGCGGGCACCTACCTCGACTTCGGCGCCTCGCTGGAGGCGACCGCGAAGGCGCTCTACCTGCATCCGAACACGGTCCGTTACCGGCTGCGGAAGGCGTCCGAGATCTGCGGCCTTGACACCGCCGACCACCGGCAGCGTTTCACCCTGCACATAGCTCTTCTTCTGGGCCGTCTCGACAGCTCGCCTGCGTAGACGACGGTTGTAGATCGCCGACCACCGACTGTCGAGGTCGGCACGAGAACACGGCACGCGCCTCGTGCGTGACCTACAGCTGCGAGAATGCGAGCATGGTCAGCTGACCGCAGGTTACCGGTGCGACACCGGTCACATCGACCGACTTAACAGCCCTGTCACACGCTTGTCGGCCGTAGTCCAGCGACACGACTAACGTACGCACCCGGGCTCCGCGTTTTGTAGGTCTGCTACAACGAGCCGTCGGCACATCGGTGAGTGGCCGCCAGCGACAGACCACCACCGCGAAGGGTTAGGTAAATAGGTGCTCGCCATCCTCGCGCCAGGCCAGGGCGCCCAGACCCCAGGCATGCTGCATCCGTGGCTCGGCCTCCCCGGCGTCACGGAGCGGCTGCGCTGGTTCTCGGCGGCGACCGGCCTGGACCTCGTCGAGCTCGGCACTGAGGCGACGGCGGAGACAATCAAGGACACCGCGGTGGCGCAGCCGCTCATCGTGGCGTCCGGCCTCCTCGCCGCCGAACAGCTCGGCCTGCCCGGACTCGCGGGGACGGATCTGCGGGTGGCCGGCCACAGCGTCGGTGAGATCACCGCAGCGGCGCTCACCGGCGCACTCACGCCGGAGACCGCGCTGGTCCTCGTGGCGCTGCGCGGCCGGGCGATGGCCGCGGCCGCCGCCGTGACGCCGACCGGCATGTCCGCGCTGCTCGGCGGCGACCCGGACGCGGTCGTCGCGCACCTGGAAGGCCTCGGCCTGACGCCCGCGAACCGCAACGGCGCCGGCCAGATCGTCGCCGCCGGTGACCTGGCGGCGCTCGCACGGCTCGCCGACGAGCCGCCGGCCGGAGCCCGCGTCCGGCCGCTCACGGTCGCGGGCGCGTTCCACACCCACTTCATGGCTTCGGCCCGCGACACGCTCGCCGCGGTCGCGCCCGGCGTCGTACCCGGCGCCCCGCGCCTCGGCCAGGTGTCGAACGCGGACGGCGCCGTCGTCACCGACGGGGCCGAGGTCGTGGCCCGGCTGGTCAGCCAGGTCGCCAACCCGGTCCGCTGGGACCTGTGCATGGCGACGCTGCGCGAGCTGGGCGTCAAGGCCGTCATCGAGCTGCCGCCGGCGGGCACGCTGGCCGGCATCGCCCGCAGAGAACTTCCCGGCGTCCGGATCCTCGCGGTGAAGAGCCCCGACGACCTGGCCGCCGCTCGCGAGCTCCTCGCCGAGCACGTCGGCGCCGAGCAGCCCTCGGTCGTGATCCCCGCTCCCGCCAGGGAGCTGGTTCCTGCCACCGCCCACGCCGGGGAGGCTTGATGACCACCGGAGCACGCGTGCTCGGATTCGGTACCTACCGACCGGTCCGCGTCGTCACCAACGACGATCTCGCCCAACGAGTCGAGACGTCCGACGAATGGATTCGCACCCGGACCGGCATCGCCACCCGGCGGATCGCCGACGCCGACGAGACCACCGTGATGATGGGCGCCGCCGCCGCCGAGAAGGCGCTCGCCGCCGCCGGCCTCACCGGCGCCGACATCGACCTGGTGATCGCGGCGAGCTGCACCAGCCCGTCGCAGATCCCGGGCGCCAGCCCGCAGATCGCGCATCGGATCGGTGCCCTCTCGGCCGGCGCGCTGGACATCAACGCGGGCTGCGCCGGGTTCTGCTACTCGCTGTCCCAGGCGGCCGACACGGTCCGCGCCGGTTCGGCCCGCCACGTGCTCGTCGTGGCGACGGAGCGGCTGTCGGACTACGTCGACTGGGAGGACCGGACGACCTGCATCCTGCTCGCGGACGGCGCCGGCGCCGCGGTGGTCGGCCCGAGTGACGTCGACGAGATCGGCCCGGCGGTCTGGGGCCACGACGGCTCCCGGCCGGACGTCATCAGGGTGCCCGGTTACGGCGACAACCTGTTCCGGATGGAGGGCCAGGCGGTCTTCCGCTGGGCGATCACCCTGGTGCCGGCGCTGAAGAAGATCTGTGAGCGAGCCGGGGTCACCCCCGACGAGCTCGCCGGCGTCGTCCCGCACCAGGCCAACCTGAGGATCATCGAGGCGCTCGTGAACGGCCTCGGCGCCACGAACGCCGTCATCGCCCGCGACGTGGTCGACGCGGGCAACACCTCGGCGGCCAGCATCCCGCTGGGCCTGGCCCGGCTGCTCGACGCCGGGGAACTGCGGCGCGGCGACCCGGTCCTCCTGTTCGGCTTCGGTGCCGGCTTGACCTACTGTGGCCAGGTCATCCGCTGCCCCTAGGCCGGGCGTCACGGGTGGCTCCGCCGGAGCCCCACCCACGGCATCCACTCGGGGGGCGGGTCCCCTGGAACCCTCCATCTGCCGGGTCCGAACCGGCGCAGGGCCCCCGCCCGCGGGTGGCAGCTACAAGAACCGCACCTGAATCTCCTGCCCGATCAAGAAAGGTCCCCGATGTCCCAGACTGATGTCCTCGCCGGTCTCGCCGAGATCCTCGAGGAGGTGGCCGGCGTCGAGCCCTCCGACGTCACCCCCGAGAAGACCTTCATTGACGACCTGGACGTCGACTCGCTGTCGATGGTCGAGGTCGTGGTCGCGGCCGAGGAGAAGTTCGGCGTCAAGATCCCGGACGACGACGTGAAGACCCTGAAGACCGTCGGTGACGCGGTCTCGTACATCCAGAAGGCTGGTATCGCGGCGTGACCCGGTCCCCTAGGCGGGTTGTCGTCACCGGCCTCGGGGCGACCACTCCGCTCGGGGGCGATGTGGCGTCCACGTGGGAGGGCCTGCTCGCCGGCCGGTCCGGCGTTCGCGCTCTCACCGAGGACTGGATCGAGACGGTGCCGGTCCACATCGCCGCCCCGCTGGCGGCCGAGCTTCCGCTCGGCCGCGTCGAGGCCCGCAAGCTCGACCGGACCCAGCAGATGGCTCTGGTCGCGTCCCGGGAGGCGTGGGCCGACGCCGGCTCGCCTGAGATCGACCCGCTGCGCCTACAGGTCTGTGTCGGCTCCGGCATCGGCGGCGTGCTGACGCTGCTCTCCCAGCACGATGTGCTGCGCGAGCAGGGTTTCCGCAAGGTCACCCCGCACGTCGTCCCGATGCTGATGCCGAACGGGCCGGCCGCGACCGTGGGCCTGGCCTTCGGCGCGAAGGGCGGGGTGCGTGCCCCGGTCAGTGCCTGCGCGTCGGGCACCGAGGCGATCGCGCTCGCGTACGACCTGATCAAGTTCGGCCGCGCCGACGTCATCATCGCGGGCGGTACGGAGGCGGCGATTCATCCGCTGCCGATCGCCGGGTTCTCGCAGATGCAGGCGCTGTCGCGGCGGTCCGACGACCCGGCGGCCGCGTCCCGGCCGTTCGACAAGGGCCGTGACGGGTTCGTGCTGGGCGAGGGCGCCGGAATCCTGGTGCTGGAGGCCGAGGAGCACGCGAAGGCCCGCGGCGCCCGGATCTACGGCTACCTGGCCGGTGCCGGGATCAGCGCCGACGCCTACCACGTGGCTGCTCCGGAGCCGACCGGTGCCGGCGCGGCCCGGGCGGTCACCGAGGCACTGGAGACCGGCGAGCTCGTGGCCGGTGATGTCGCTCACGTCAACGCGCACGCGACGTCGACACCAGTCGGTGACCTTGCCGAAGCGAAGGCGCTGTACCTTGCACTCGGAGCAGCGGCCGGCTCGACGGCGGTGACGGCTACCAAGTCGATGACCGGGCACCTGCTCGGAGCGGCTGGCGCCGTCGAGGCCGTGGTGACGGTCATGACGATGCAGCAGCGCATCGTCCCGGCGACCCGCAACCTCGACGCTCTCGATGACGAGGTCGAGCTCGACGTGGTGCGGATCGACAACCGGAAGATCAAGTCAGGCGCCGCCCTGTCGAACTCCTTCGGGTTCGGCGGACACGACGTCTGCCTCGCGTTCACGCCCGCCTAGCGGCGGCGAGAACCCCGCCCGCCGGGCGAGAATGCCGGCGAGCGGGTGCGCGTTCCGGGGCCCGTCCCCGGAGACATGGGAACGCGCTGGGTGTCCGGGTCCGGACCCGGACACCCAGTAGCTCTCGTGATGTTGGTGGCGCCAACGACGGCGCCGATGGCCGAGCGGGCCAACCGGAGAACCCGTGCCACCCGCCACGGCCGACGGGCCGGGCCTCAGCGAGGCGCCGTACGTCCCCGCGACCCGCGTGAGCGGATCCGGAGAGGGCGCACTGGCTGAGGAACTGCGTATCGCCCCTCGTAGTCGCGACTCGCCCCGCGTAACACGGATGTGCAACACACCCACCGCTGCCGCGGCTGGGTGCAGGAGCAGACTGTTCGCCGTTCAGGCAAGGAGATTACCGGTGAGTCTGTCCACGTTGGAACTCGTCGACCCTCGCTCCCCCGTCGCCCGGCTGAACCGCTTCTTCGATGCCGACAGCGTCAACCTGTTCGCCGCGCCCGACAGTTCGGGTGTCGTCGCCGGGCAGGGACTGGTCGACGGCAACGAGGTGGTCGCGTTCGCCAGCGACGGGACCGTGCAGGGTGGGGCGATGGGCCGCGACGGCTGTGCGCGCATCGTGCACGCCATCGAGTCGGCGGCCCGGATGGGCGTCCCGGTGGTCGGCATCTGGCACTCGGGCGGCGCGCGGCTGCAGGAGGGTGTCTCGTCGCTCGACGGCATGGGACGCGTCTTCTCGGCGATCGTGCGGGCGTCGGGCCGCATCCCCCAGATCTCGCTGGTGCTGGGCGCGGCCGCCGGTGGCGCCGCCTACGGCCCGGCGCTGACCGACCTGGTCATCATGGGCCCGGACGGAAAAGTCTTCGTCACCGGTCCGGACGTCGTCCGCTCGGTGACCGGTGAGGACTGCACGTTCGACAGCCTCGGCGGCCCGGGCGTCCACTCCACCAAGAGTGGCGTCGTCCACATGACCTGCGACTCCGACGACCAGGCGTTCGAGACGACGCGCCACGTCGTCGGTCTGCTGGCCGACCAGGGTGACATCGGCGAGGTCGAGCCACGCGAGCTCGCCCAGTTCCTGCCCGAGTCGCCCCGGCGCGCCTACGACGTGCGCCCGCTGGTCGGCGGCCTGGTCGACGACGGCTTCGTCGAGATCCACCCCCGGTGGGCCCGCAACATCGTGACCGCGCTGGGCCGTCTCGGCGGCCGGACGGTCGGCGTCATCGCGAACAACCCGTTGCGCCGCGGTGGCTGCCTGGACTCGCTGTCGGCGGAGAAGGCGGCGCGCTTCGTGCGGCTGTGCGACTCCTTCGGGGTGCCGCTGGTCGTCCTCGTCGACACGCCCGGGTACCTGCCCGGCGTCGGCCAGGAGTGGGAGGGCGTCGTCCGCCGCGGGGCCAAGCTGCTCTACGCCTTCGCCGAGGCGACCGTGCCGCGGGTGACGGTGATGACCCGCAAGGCCTACGGCGGCGCCTACATCGCGATGAACTCGGCGTCCCTGGGCGCCACGGCCGTCTACGCCTGGCCGACCGCCGAGGTCGCCGTCATGGGCCATGAGGCGGCCGTGAAGATCATCCACCGGCGCACGATCGCCGCGGTCCCCGAGCAGCGCCAGCCCGACAAGATCAAGGAGCTGGCCGAGGAGCACGCCGTCACCGTCGGCGGCGTCGACAAGGCCGTCGAGCTCGGTGTGGTCGACGCGGTCGTCGAGCCGGGTGACACCCGCACCGTGGTGGCCGCCGCCATCGCCGAGGCCCTCGCCGCCGGCCGGCCCGACAAGAACGTCCACGGCAACATCCCGCTGTAACACTTGTTCGGTTGGCGCGGCCCGCCCCGCCCCGGCCGGGCGCGCTCTCGCCGATGTGACCTGGGGCGATGCCGACGTACAGGTGGGTGCTTGTTCGAGGCCATCTCTGGTCGCGTTGCGCATCCCGCAGCCGATTCGCGGCGGCTTGATCGCTGGTTTGGCCCTGGGGTGGTCGTGTTCTGCGCCTTGGAACGACCATGAGAGGGCCGAAACAGCGATCAGCCCGCGCCACAACGAGCTGCCGGATCCGACTTGGGGCACAACGCCGGCGGTGCGCGACCCGAGACACCGACCCCGGACAAGCGCATCCGCCTCAGCCCCGAACCAGGTAGGCGGAGGGGGCTCGACGCCGGATCGAGGCGCTTCGCGTAGTCCGTAGGGCCAGCAGGCCACAAGCGAAGCGAAGTGGCCTGACTGGCCCTACGGACGGAGCGAAGCCCGTTCGCTGCGGAGGACACGCCCCGGAGGTCCCGACCGGAGCGAAGCGAGGATCGGGGCCGTAGGGGCGTCCCCGGACGCAGCGAACAAATGTCACAGCAGGCAAGCCGGCCGAAGGCGCGCAGGCGCCGGTTCCGGCCGGCTGCCTTAGGCGTCGGCGATGTCGGTCCAGGTGCTGACCACGCGGGCTACCTGGCGGGGGGTCATCCAGGCCGCGGCGCGGGCGAAGATCGGGTCGGCGCGGCGGGCGAGGTCCAGGCGGCCGTCGCCGAGGGCCGGGGCGATCGCGCGGACGTGGTCGAAGCTGATGGTGCCGGTGGTGAAGGCCGCGCGGGTGGCCGGCAGGTCTCGCAGGGCGCGGGCGACGGTGATCAGGTTCGTCGAGGTGGGCGCGTTGATCCGGCACTCGCGGCGTAGCCAGGCGGTGGGCGAGACGGCCCCGTCGGCGAGCCAGAGCGAGCGGCGGTCGAACTCGCCGAGCAGCAGGATCCAACGGGCGGTCGTGGCGTCGACCGTCGTTCGGCCCTCGATCACGGCGGTCGCCAGGTCTATGTCGGAAAGTCGTTCTGGTTCGGTCGGCAGCCGCGGGTTCGGCGGCGCCCAGCCAGGATAGGTCGGGTCGTCACCGCCCCCGGCCGCCAGCGCCGACTCGGCCAGTTCGGCGCCGTCGAGTCCGGGCAGACGCCCCTCGGACGAAGCCTCCTCATTCGGTCGGGCCTGGTCGCCGTCCGACGTCGCGGCCCCGGGTCGGTCGGGCCGAGCGGAGGCGTCGCCGGACTCCCTCGGTATCCCTGGCTCGGACACGCCTGCGCGGTCGTCGGGGACGTCGGTCACCTTGCCACCCCTCTGCGCCAGCTCACCACGGCACGCCCGCGTCGTGGCCAGGGAGATGCCCTGCGCCACGATCGGGGAGACCGCCTGGAGTTCGAACGTATGTTCGTATTTTAGGCGATCGAACGGCTGTTCGCCAGCGTCCAGTTGTCCATCAGTTGGCTTGCTGGACAAGCCCGCGGATCACCACCGATCCGCCGAGCACCGCGGAACGCGGAGATCATCCGTGCGACGGAACGCGGAGCAGGCATCTGGCCCCACCCCAGCCAGACCGCGACCCCAGCCGCGCCGCCACCCCTGCCACGCCGCCAACCCAGCCAGAGCCAGACCGCGACCCCGACCCCGACCACACCGCCACCCCGAGACCACCACCCCAGCCAGACCGCCACCTCAGCCAGACCGCCAGCCCCAGACCACAGCCCGGACCGCGGCAACCGGTCACCTGGCCAGATAGTTACCTGATGTGAAATAACGACCTTGGCGGAGAGGTTGCACCCGTCGGAGGTGCGTGACGGGTGTTGCGGGAGTTGGAAACGGACTTCGAGACAGACCGCGAGGCGACGGTCGCGGGCGGCACGGACGAGCGAACCGTCGGTCCGCCCACCAGGCAGCCACCCGCGGCCAGCGCTCCTCACCCAGTCGCCACCAATCCGGGCACCGACACGACGGCGAGCCACTCGGCGGGAACGCCGGCAACGAGCGTCGCCCCGACCGGATCGCCGGGGACCGGCCGCCCGGCCGGTGGGACGTTCGCCGCGCTCCGGGTGCCGAACTACCGGCGGTTCATAACCGGCCAGATCATCTCGATGTGCGGCACCTGGATGCAGACGATCGCGCTCGGCTGGCTGGTGCTCTCCCTCGGCGCGTCCGGCACGATGCTCGGCGTCGTCACCGCCGCGCAGTTCCTGCCGGTCCTGCTGGTCGGCGCCTATGGCGGGCTGGTGGCCGACCGCGCCAACACCCGCGCGCTGCTGATCACGACGGCGTCGCTGCAGGCCACGCTGGCCGCCGTCCTCGGCGTTCTCGTGATCACCCACGTCGTGGCGCTGTGGATGGTCGTCGTCTTCGCCGCCCTGCTCGGCCTGACCCAGGCCGCCGACAACCCGGCCAGGCAGAGCTTCGTCCAGGAGATGGTCGGCCCGGAGACGCTGCCCAACGCCGTCACCCTGAACTCGGTCACGATGAACGCGGCCCGGGTGGTCGGCCCGGCGATCGCCGGCCTGCTCATCACTCTCATCGGTACCGGAACGTGTTTCCTGCTCAATGCGCTGTCGTTCGCCGCGGTGATCGTCGCCCTGATCCGGCTCGACCGCGCGGCGCTGCGGCCGAAGCCCCGCGTCACGAAGGCCCCGGGCCAGATCCGGGAGGGCTTCCACTACGCGGTCCGCACCGCGGGCATCCGGATCCCGCTGATGATGATGGTGATCACCGGCACGCTGGCCTACGAGTTCCAGGTCACGCTGCCGCTGATCGCCCGGGAGACGTTCCACGGCACGGCGGCGACCTACAGCCTGCTGACCGGCGCGATGGGCGCGGGCGCGGTCGTCGGCGGCCTGCTGGTGGCGCGGCGGCGCCTGACCGGCGTACGCAGCCTCGTCGTCATCGCCGCCGTGTTCGGGGTGCTGATCCTCGCCACGGCCGCGGCTCCGTCGTTGCCGCTGGTGGTCGCCGCGCTGGTCCTGACCGGTGCCGCCAGCGTCGCCTTCATCTCGACGGGCAACGCGACCGTGCAGCTGTCGTCGGAGCCCAGGATGCGCGGCCGGGTGATGGCGCTGTGGTCGATCGCCTTCATCGGCACCACGCCGGTCGGCGGCCCGATCGCCGGCACCGTCGCGGAGGCTCTGGGAGCACGGGCGGGACTGGTACTGGCCGGCGTGGCCGCGCTGGTCTCCGCGGTGATCGGCCTGGCGTCGCTGCGCCGCGCCGACGCCGCCCGTTCGGTGTCGGCGGCGGCCCGGCCGACGCCCAGCTCGAGCTGAGCGGCCGGCACCCACGAACCTCATCCAACAGCGAGCGCGGCCCCCGACCAGTCGGACTGGTCGGGGGCCGCGCTGTTCTCGCTGGACGGGCGCTCGGGCGACGGACCGCTACTCGGGCTCGGCCGCCGTGGCCTGGGCGGACGACGCGGTCTGGGACGGGCTGGCCGTCGGGCTCGGCGCCTTGGCCGAGGCCTTGGCGGCGACCCGGTCCAACTCGGGGAGCGCCACCTGGTCCTCGACCCCGCCGCGGTGCGCCGCCAGGGCGCTGGTGTGGTACTCCTCGGCGATCTCGAGGAACTCGTCCTCGTGGTAGCGCCGGCCGTCGACGGTCGGGCCGACGGTCCCCTCCATGATCGCTTCGACGTCCTCGCCGGTGATGGTCTTGTGCGTCTCCAGCGCGTGGGTCAGGGCCAGCACCTCACGCCGGTTGGCGCTGAGCAGATCCTCGGTGCGCTCGTAGAGCTCCCGCAGCTTGGCCTCGACCTGCCGGCCCAGCGGCCGGTCGGCGTCGATGGAGCCGGTGCCGAGGCCGACGCCGGACATCCAGCCCCAGTTCGTGATCGTGTCGCCCATGGCCGCGCCGATGATGTTCTCCGCGACCAGCCGGGTGGCCGTCTGCAGGTCGTTGCCGACGCCGCGGGTGTTGTCTCCGTCGAAGAACATCCGTTCGCCGGCGAGCGAGGCGAGCGCGACCATCACGTGCGCCTCGATCTCGGACCGCCATTCGAACATCGAGTCCTCGAGCTGGACCCAGGCGACGAAGCCGCCCACGCCGCCGCGCCGCTCGATCGTCGCGATGTCGATCGCCGTGCCGCGACGCAGCCGGTACGCGGCCACCGCGTGGCACGCCTCGTGCAGGGCGACGCTGTGCCGCTCCCGCTCGATGTACTCGTGGTCGTCAGGCAGCCCGTGCTCCTTGACCACCCGGGCGCGCAGGACGTCCGGCCAGGTGATCATGTCGCGGCCGTCCTTGATGGCCTGGGTGAGCGCCTCGTTGACGGTGTCCTTGATGGTCGCGCCGGTGGCCTGCGGGCTCATGATCGCGAGCCGGTCGATCTGGTCCTCGGTGAGCTCGTGCCGGACCTTCGCGAGGTAGCCCTTGTAGGTCTTGACCCGGCCTTCCTTGCTCGGGTAGCCCACCTCGTACTGACGGTCGATGCGGCCCGGTCGCAACAGCGCCTCGTCCAGCGAGTTCGGCATGTTGGTGGCCATCATGATCAGGATGCGGTACTTCGGCGGAGGCTTCGGCTTCATCCCGAGCGTGCGCCGCACCACCCGGTTGAGGAAGCCGCGCGGCTTCTTCAGGCCGGACATCTCGGCGAGCAGGGCCTGCAGCGTGCCCATGTCGCCGCCGCCCATCCCACCCATCGGCATGACGGCCCGGTCGACGCCACCTCGGCGCGCGATCGAGCCGTCGGCTCCGAAGCCAAGACCGCTGGCCGCCGAGGCACGCTGCCCGTAGAGCTCCGACTGCGCCCGGGTGCTCAGGTAATGGACACCGTTGCAGCCCGCGTGGTCGTCCAGCCCGTCGGCGTACGACGGCGCGCGCCAGCCCTGTGCGCCCAGGACGGTCGCCTTGCGGGAGAGCGTCGGCTCGGCGCTGCGGTTGAAGCCCTGGGCGAGCTGGCCGCGGTTACCCAGGCTGTCCGCCTCGTCGAAGAAGGCGATAACGCCGCCGTAGCGCAAGGAGAGCTTGCGCAGCCGGCGGAACAGCGACTTCACCTTCAGAATGCCCACACCCATGAACATCGCCTGGAAGGCGCCCGGGTCGATGAAGACGTAGGGCTTGCCGGTCTCGCCGGCGACCGCCTCGGCGAGCAGGGTCTTGCCGGTTCCGGGCGGTCCCCACAGCAGGATGCCGCCGGGAACGTACCCACCCTTGCTCTCGATCTCCTCTGGGTGCTCCAGGTAGAAGACGTTCTCCCGGACCCGGGAGACGACGTGGTCCTGCCCCCAGACGTCGGCGAACCGGGTCTTGACGTCGTCGGGGTAGTAGACCTCGACGCCACCCTTCGACATGAACCAGAAGATCGCGGCGAACTGCCCGACCACGAGCAGCAGCAACAGCACGATCTGGAACAGCATCGGGATGGCGCCCCAGATCGCGTCGGGCACCTTGACGACGGCGTCGAACAGCGAGACGTGTTCGAGCTTCGCGTAGATGAAGAGCGCCACGACCAGCGTCACGACCCACTTGGCCGCGCGGCTCAGGCGGTAGCGGTTCCAGTCGTTGAAGCGCAGCATCCGGCGCTCGGCCCGGCCGAACACCCCGTCGGTCCAGAACACGTAGTACGGCGAGGAACGCTCGCCGATGTACATGTGCACCTGACGGACGACCTCGACCCCGGCCAGGGCCAACAGCCACCAGCTGGACCGGGCCTCGATGCTCAGCGCGTCGCCCCAGGACATCAGCGGGTTCCCGGAGACCTGCGCGGCGACCACGAACACGAACAGACCGAGCAGCAGAAGCAGGAACTTCCCCCGGTCCCAGAGCGAGACCTTCTTGCGCCTCGGGCCCGGTGTCGCGGTTGCCGCGCCCCCGTCGCCATCCGGCGCCGGGGACGTGCCGTTCGCCCCGGTGGTGGCGAGGACGTCCGGCGTCGGCGGGTCGGTCTGGTCCATGACTATCGCCCTCAGTCCGTCGGTTCGTCGGTCTCGTCGATGGGTTGTCGCGTCTGCGTGCGGTCGCGTGGGGCCCGCGCCGTCAGCTCGTCGACGTCGGCTTGATCGTGAAGGAGCTCAGAACCTTGTCCACCGCCGGGCTGTTCTGCGCGTAGCAGAGCGCGGTGCAGGTGATCACGAGCTGGTAGAGCACGGTCTGGTTCTGGTCCAGCAGGCTGGTCTGGTCGATCTCCGCGAGGCCAGCCGAGGTCGAGAGCTGGTAGATGAGATGCACGCCGTGCACGCCATCGGCCTTCTTGACGGTCTCGTCGGCCAGGAGCAGGAAAGCCGGGTGCAGCCGGGCGCCGATCGGGTCCTGCTTGATGGCCGCGTCCTGCGCGGCCTGTGCGTCGTCGACCGAGACGAGCAGGTTGCGCAGGCTGTCGGTGGAAATCGTCTTGGCCTCTTCCGGCAGGAGCTGGCGAACCTGCAGGAATCCGTTCGGCTGCTGGGAGTCCGGGGCCAGGGCCGAGGTCGGCTGGGTACTCCCGGACGCGTCGAGCTTCGTCATCCACTCGCGCTGGCTGAGCGCGACGTACATGTCCGGACTCATCTGGCGGGCGTCGATGCCCAGCAGCTGTGGGTCCTGGATCTGCACGTGGCTCCAGCCGTCGGGCACCTTCACGTACACGCCGGCGGCCTTGTTTGTAACGTATTTGTTACTCGCGGAACTACACGCGGAAGTAAGCACAAGGACGCCCACGACGGCGCCTGCTACTGCGGCCCTGAGGACGGACCACGACCGGCGACGCCGATCGGCTGCTCGCGCGACCACGGCAAACCTCCCCAATATGAGGCCGAATCCATGGTGCGGCACCGAGCCATGGTCAAACTACGTCTTCACACAACATTAAAGCTACTGGCCGCCGTGCCGCATCCTGCCGACCAGATGTGATTCCGTCCACCCTGCGCGCGCCATCTGCGCACGCACCGTCACCACCTCTCGGCACCACCCTGCGACGCCGCCTACCGTGCCGCCACTGGACGTCTCCGGAGGCCACTGGGAGACGCAGCGGGACACGCCCGCGCACGGCGACGAGAGCGTTCGGACCGGATCACTCGACGGATCCGGTCCCGCCGTCCGGAGATCTCCCGCTCGGAGCAGATCACATCGATCCCGCCGGGGACACAGCGACGCGCCATCCTGCCGACGCCGCCCGGACATCACGGCCACACCCGGCTCTCTCGGCCAGTTCCCTCCCGGGGCTGGACGGGTCAGGCACACTGGTCCGCATGGCGCGTACGCGGGCAGCCGGGCACGACGGCGCGTACCGGGCCGTTCCCGGCGACGACCTGCCGGGCACCCCGGGGCGTTCCTCCCGCGACGGCGGCCCACGGCACCTCTTCGGCATCGTCGCGGTGGCCGCGGTGTTCGCCCTCGTCGGGCTCACCCTCTGGCGGCCGTTGTCGGCGCTGGTCGCGGTCCCGCTCATCGCGGTGCTCGCCCTGATCGTCCGGCGGGCCGTGCCGGTGCCCGCCGCGGCCAAGGCCGCCGGCACGTCCGCCCGTCGCCCGACCAGGGACGGCCAGGCCACGACCGCGACCTCCCGCGCGGTTCCACCGTCCCGCACGGCGCCCGCCCGCCGGCCCGCCACCGCCAGCCGTCACGGCGACCGGCCGCCCTACGACCAGGAAGCCGAGCGGCCCACCACCGCGGTCCGGCGATCGACGCCCCCGCCTGGTCGGTACCGGCCGGACGACGACCGGTACGGCCGGGACGACGCCCGCGGCCGCCGCGACGAGCAGGCTCCCCAGCCCCGGCGGGCCACTCCCCCGCCGGGCTTCGACGGCGACCCCGCCTACGACGATCCGCGCCGCGTCGATCCGCGCCGCGCCGCCGCCCGCGGCCACAGCGACGACCAGGGCCGCGCGTTCCCCCGCGAGGCCGCCCGGCCGGCCGGCGAGCCACGGCCCGGCTACCCGGACGACCGCTACCCGGCAGTGCCGGACGTGGCCCGGCCGGCGGCCCGCCACCGGCGGGACCCAGCCGACGAGCGCTACGCCGGCACGGGGCCCGGCGGCACACCGGCCGGCGGGACCGGGCCCGGAGCGCCGCGATACGGCGAGGCGGGATACGTCGACGAGACGTACGCCGGCGGCGAGCGGCCCGGCGCCTACCAGCGCGGCCCGGCCGACGAGCACCACGACCAGCGATCGGGCTACCCGGCCCCGCCTCGCCAGGCCGAGTACGACGAATTCGACGAGTACAACGAGTACGACGGCGACGACCATGAGGCGGACGTCGACGACTCGGGCGCCGAGACCAGGCGCTGGCGGGGCTGGCGGCGGCCTGACTGGGACGACGACGGTGAACCCGAGCCGGAGCCGAACGAGGACATGATGCACACCATGGCCCTCGACATGCGTGGCTACCTGGACGACACCGGCAGCTTCCGGATGCCGTAGGGACGCCGCAGCGGATCCTCGACGACGGCCACGGCGGTCAACCCGTCAGGAAGCCCCGTCGGGGAGCCCCTCCGCGAGCGCGGCCCGGACCGTCGCGACCGCGTCGGCCACCGCCGCCGGGCCGCCGCCGGCCTGGCCCGCGGCAAGGCCGACGAGGAACGCGGTCAGCGGAGCGGCGGGTCGGGCCACCCCGTGCGCCACCTCGCGGGTCAGGTCGAGCAGCTGCGCGACGTCGACCGCTGCCGGGTCCAGGCCCAGGGCGTCGCCTGCGCGGGCCACCCAGTCCTCCAGTGCGCCCACCGGTTCTCGCCTTCTCTAGCCATCGATCGCGGGCCCTCGCTAGCCACCGATGGCGGACATCGGCCGGTCCGGCTGCTGGAACGACGGCTCGCCGATGCCATGGCCGGGACGCTTGATCCAGACCGCCTGCCGCCAGCGCTCCGCCAGGTCGTCGTCAGTCTCGCCGGAGCGCAACGGGGAGCGCAGATCGCCCTCCTCGCGGGCGAACAGGCAGTTGCGCACGTGCCCGTCGGCGGTCAGCCGGACCCGGTCGCAGGCGGCGCAGAACGGCGCCGTCACCGACCCGATCACCCCCACCGTCGCCGGCCCGCCGTCGACGTGGAACAGCTCGGCCGGCGCGGAGCCGCGGCCGCCCACCGCGGTCAGCGCGAACTCGGCGCGCAGCGCCGCGAGGATCTCGGCGGCGGTGACCATCGACGCACGGTCCCAGCCGTGCTGCGCGTCCAGCGGCATCTGTTCGATGAAGCGCGGCTCGTAGCCCCGCTCCAGGCACCAGCGCAGCAGCGTTGGCGCCTCGTCCTCGTTGACGCCGCGGGTCAGCACCGCGTTCACCTTCACCGGCCGCAGCCCGGCCGAGGCCGCGGCGGCGAGGCCGGCGACGACGTCAGACCAGCGGTCCCGGCGGGTGATCTCACGGAACCGAGCGGGATCGGTCGTGTCCAGCGAGACATTCACCCGGTCGAGACCGGCCGCGCGCAGCGCGCCGGCCGAGCGGGCCAGGGTCAGGCCGTTGGTGGTCAGCGAGAGCTCCGGCCGAGGCCGCAGCGCGGCCAGCCGGCCGACCAGCTCGACGAGGCCGGGGCGCAGCGTCGGCTCACCGCCGGTCAGCCGGACCTCCGTGACACCGAGCCGCTCCACGGCGATCCGAACGAGCCGGACCACCTCGTCGTCGGTGAGGATGTCCGTGCCCGGCAGCCACGGCACCCCTTCGGCCGGCATGCAGTACGTGCAACGCAGCGTGCACCGGTCGGTCAGGGACACTCGCAGGTCCGTGGCCGCCCGCCCGAAGGTGTCGATGAGGCGCACACCTGACAGGGTATGGGTACGGCTGAACAGGCGGCTAGGACGCGGGCGAGGGCGGACAGGCCGGGAGCCGAGCCACCCGGCCGGCTCTGGCGGCGCCAGTGACGGAGCGAACCGGGTTGTCGCCGGTCGGTCGCGATCTCGTTGACGGGCCTGGGACACTACGGCGGCGCCGGGACATCCCGGGTGGCTGGCCTTCCCGGGTAGTCGGTCGACGACGTCACCGGCGAGCAGCCGGCGTTGGAGGGAGTGGGATGCGCGTCTTCGGGGTCGACATCGGCGGGTCCGGCATCAAGGGCGCACCGGTGGAGATCGACGACGGCACGCTGGCCGCGCCCAGAGTCCGGATGGCCACCCCGAGCCCGGCGGAGCCCGCGGCCGTCGCCGCGGTGGTCGCCGAGATCGTCGGCGAGTTCGGCTGGCAGGGCCCGATCGGGGTGACCTTTCCCGCGGTGATCCAGGGCGGGGTCGCGCAGACCGCGGCCAACGTCGCCAAGGGCTGGGTCGGCACCGACGTCGCCGCGACGCTGGCCGAGCCACTCGGCGGGCGGGAGATCGTCGTCATCAACGACGCGGACGCCGCCGGTGTGGCCGAGATGGCCTTCGGCGCCGGGCGGGACGTGCCAGGGCTCGTGGTGATGACCACCTTCGGCACCGGCATCGGCACAGCGCTGTTCCTGCACGGGCAGCTCATCCCGAACACCGAGCTGGGGCACCTGGAGATCGGCGGCCACGACGCCGAGACCAAGGCCTCCGAGGCGGCCAGGGAGCGCGAGGACCTGAGCTGGGAGCACTGGGCCAAGCGCGTCAGCAAGTACCTCAACACCGTCGAGGCGCTGCTGTGGCCCGATCTGATCATCATCGGCGGCGGGGTGAGCAAGCGGGCCGACAAGTTCCTCGACCTGCTGACGGTGCGCACCAAGGTCGTCCCGGCGCAGCTGCGCAACGACGCGGGGATCGTCGGTGCCGCGCTGGCCGCCGGCATCGACCAGAACCGGCCGAGGATCCCGTCCCGCACGGTCCGCCGCCGCCCGCCGGCCACTCGACCGCCCGGCGGCCGCCGCCCCTGACCGACGTGGGCGCTTCGCGCGCTTCGAGCGGGTGCGACACGCCCGGACGGTCGGGTGAACATCGCCGCGACCCGGTCAGGACGGCAGACTATGGGTGTCGGTGCCCGGCACGGGCCAGCCGGCCAAAGCAGATGCGACCATGCCATTGGCGCCCAGCACGGTGCCATGGCCTCCGGTCACGTCCGCCGAGGCCACTGGTCGGACGCCTACCGGCGCAGGCCAACCGTCGTTCCCCGCCCACCGTCGCCCGTCTGTCGCCAGCCATTCCTCACCCTCCGTGATCGTGGCCGTGCCCGCGTGCTGCCCGGCTCGGCTTCCGGGCGGGTTCGGGAGTCAGCGCGGCGACGACGCGGGACGATGTGCGGCGGTGCCGGCGGGTCAAGGCCTGCCGGGCGGCGCGGTCCAGGCTTCGGACCGCGGCCGGCCGGGACGAAGCGCGGCCCGTCGGGCGGGGCGCGGGCAAGGCGACGGGAGGAGATGGCGTCATGCGCGAGTTGCGGGCGGTCGCACTCAGCGAGGACGGCGGCTACCTCGTGCTCGCCGACGCGAGCAGCCGGTCCGACGCCGAGCAGTTCCGGGTCCCTGTCGACGACCGGCTGCGCGCGGCGCTGCGCGGTGCCCGGCGCAGCGAGGTCCGGACCGAGAGCGCGCTGACCCCACGCGAGATCCAGGCCAGGCTGCGCGCGGGGGAGACCGCCGCCGACGTCGCCCGCGCCGCGGGCATTCCGGTGGAGCGGGTCGAGCGCTACGAGGGCCCGGTGCTCGCCGAACGAGCCCGGGTGGTGCAGGAGGCGCGCGCCGCGCTGCTGCCCAAGGACACCGGTGGCGCGCCCGGCCGGCCGCTCGGCGAGGTGGTCGACGCCCGCCTGATGGCCGGGCAGGACAACCCGGACAGCGCCCAGTGGGACGCCTGGCGCCGGGTCGACGGGATCTGGCTGGTGCAGCTCACCTCCGAGAGCCGCTGCGCCCGCTGGACCTGGGACCCGGTGGTCCGCCGGGTCCGGCCGCACGACGACGCGGCCCGCGCCCTCGTCGCGCCCGAGCCCCTCGACGCCGCGCCGGCACCCGCCGCGGCCGCCCCCGCGCCGGCCCGCCAGGGCCCGCCCGCCCTCACGCTGGTGCCCGAGCCGGCGGCCGGGCAGCCAGCCCCGTCACGCCCGGCCCCCGGGTACGCGAGCGACCAGCGGCCGCGTTACGCCCAGCCGGCGCCGTTCCCCGCCGGGGGCTACCAGGAGGCGCACGGCCCGGCGGCTCCGTTCCAGCCCGCGCCCCAGGAGCAATACCCGGCGGCCCAGCACTCTGGCGTGCAGCACCCCGCTGCCCAGCACCCCGCCGCTCGGTTCCCGGCGGACCAGTACCCCGCCGCCCAGTACCCGGGTGAGCCCGCTCAGGCGTCCCGTGACGACCTCGGCCAGGGTGCCGCCCGGCCGAGCCAGTACCCGGACCCCGCCGCCTACCCGCCGGCCCAGCAGCGGCCTGAGCATGTCGGCCACGCCCGGTACCAGACGGACGGCTACCCGCCGGCGGACCAGCCGGTCCCGACTCACTACCCGGCCGCGGACGCCTCGCGCCCGTTCCCGGAGTTCGCCGCAGAGCCGTTCGACGCCGATCCGGCCGGCGGCCCGCTGTTCGGCGAGGACCCGTTCGCGGACGAGCCGTACGCGCCGGACCCCTACGCCGCACCGCACGCCGGACGAGGCGCGCCCGCCGGCCCGCCGACCGGGCCGACGCCGATCGCCCCCTCCTATCGCCTCCCCGCGCCGGAGCACACCGGCGGGCTGCCGATCGCGCCGCCGTCGGGCGAGCCTGAGACGCCCTTCGCCGGGCAGGCGGGCCGCCCGGCCCGCCCGGCCGCGGCGCACCGCCCGACCCGGCCGCCGGCGCTGGACCTACGGCCGACCCGGCCGCTCGACGGCCGCCGGTGGCCGGAGCACGACGACGCCGACCTCGATCTCGCCCTGGACGCGGATCTGTTCGACGAACCGGCCGACCATCTGGCTCCGCCGTCGCCCGCTCCCGCCCGTCCCCTGCCGCGCCCCGCCACGGCCCCCCCACGGGGGACGCCCGCTCCCCCGGCCCGGCCGTCGCCCGTCTCCGCCCGGCCGCCGGCCGCCCAGGCCCAGCCGTCGACGCAGCGCACCGGGCTGCCGCCGGCCCCGTCCCAGCGGCCCGTGCCCGAGGCTCGACCGGCCCAGCCGCGCCCGGTGCCGCCGCCCGGCCTGGAAACGCCCGGCACCCCCATCGCGCGACCCACCCCCCCTGCGCCGGCACCCCAGGTGGCCCGGCAGCCCGACCCGCGGCCCGCTCCTCCGTCGGCGGTCCCGGCCTCCGACGCACGGTGGCGTGCCGAGGTCGTCGCCACGGACGAGTCCGCTACGGACGCCTCCGGTGACCAGTGGGCGCGGCAGGCGCCGGTCGACCCGTCGGCGGAGCTCGGCGCGGCCTCGCGGCCAGCCGCCGCGCCGCCGGCTCACGAGGGGCCGTCGTGGGAGGCGCCCTCCCACGAGGAGTTCCCGGCCGCCGCCGATCCGGCGGAGGACGACCAGCTGGACGACCTGCCGGTCGTCGCACCGGCCGCGGAGCCGGTTCTCGCCGCGCCACGCGTCGCGGGCCCGGCGGTCGTCCCGGCCCGGCCCGCCCGGTCCCCGGCCCGGCCAGCGGCCAGGGCGTCCGAGGCCGACCGCCCGTCGGCTGCCGTCCCGACCACACCCGCCCCGACGCCCGCCCCCGCCGCGCAGGTCCCGGCTGGCGCGGCGCCGGCCGCAACCGCGGCGTCAGGGCCCGCGACGGCGTCTCAGGACGTCGCTGAGCCCCTCCCGGCCGTGGCCTCGGCCAGGACGGGGCGGGCGACCGCCGCACGCGGCAGAGCGGCCCTCGCGGCCGCGTCGGCGACCGAGACGCCTACTCCGGGTGACTCCAGGGCGAACGACCAGGAGATCGTCCCGATGGACGCGGCGGCCGACGATCCGAACGCTGACGAACCGACCGGTGACGGAGCGACAACCGAGGTGACGGCCGCCACCGAGGCGAGTGCCCAGGTCGGCTCCCCGAAGGCCGACGTGACGAAGAAGACGTCGGCTACCGGCGTGAACCGGCTCGCGGCGGCGGCCGCGGCCGCGAAAGCCGCCGAAAAGCAGGACAAGCCGGAGAAGTCGACCGGGAAGAACCAGGACAGGACGCCCGGATCGGCCGCTACGGACGGTGACAAGGACGCCGGGAGTCCGCCATCGAACCGCCCGAGGAACACCCCCCGAACTGGTGAACGTGCCGGAGGCGGTCGACGTGGGCGCAAGTCGGTGCCAGCATGGGATGACATCGTCTTCGGAGCCCGTCGCACCTAGCGAACTGTGTGGGTAGGCGGGGGCACGGCCCTTGGCGCATGGCGCTCCAATCCCCCGAAAGGGGGCTGAAGTCCCGGAAACCGCGAAACGCGGGGCAAGACTCCGGGAAGGGTCGAAGATGGTGGTCTCGGCGGTCAGAGGAGACCCAACGGGACGCGGTACGGCCGCTCTGGACGCAACGGCGCCACTCCAGCCGGCATGACCGGACGCCATGCGATGCAACCTCATCGCGTGGCCGGCGGTCCTAGCGAAGTGTGAGGGACCGATCACACGGCCAGGGCGGAAGTTCTGGCCGCCGGACACAGTTGGAGAGGGTGTGACTGGTACTACCACGAAGCCGACGCTGACCAATCTCGACAGGTGCGACAGGTGCGGCGCTCAGGCGTACGTCCGCGTCGTCCTGCCCGGTGGCAGCGACCTGCTCTTCTGCCGGCACCACGCCAAGTCCCACGACTCCAAGCTCCGCGAGATGGCCGTCGAATATCACGACGAGTCAGACAAGCTGACCGTCGGCAGCTGACGAACGTTACTGGCGCGGGCCTGCCGGGTCCGCCGCCTGCGCCGGGCGACCATCACGGTCGCCCGGCCTCAGGCGGCCTCCCGGCAGGCCCGCGTCGCGTTGTGGCCAAGAAGCCAGAACCTGATCGCTGACCGTCCCCTCGGCCATCAATGCCGACCCTCCGGGCGCCCACCTGGCGGAACGGGAGCACGGCGGGGATACTGCCAACCGCGCACATCGACAGATGGTCCACAACCGCCGGGCGGCGACCCCGTACGGTTGGGGCCGTGACCACGGCCAACGAGCGCGCGCCCGTGGTGGTGCCGTCGCCCGTACGGGGGGCCGGAAGCCACGAGACGCCTCCCACTGAGCACCGCTCCACGTCCGTCTATCGCGCGGCGTCACATCCCGCCGGCGAGCCGCCCGGACCGTCGTCGGCGCGGCGGCGGTCCAGCAGCAACGGCCGGCCTGGGCCCGACCAGCGCCGCAGTCCGGCCGGCGACGCCACTCCGTCAGACGTCGCCGGGCCCCCGAACGGTGGCGCGGCGGCGGCAGCCGGAACGGCGGCCCCGGAGGCCGACGACGGCCCGGCCGACGATGGTTCCGGCCAGGCGCCGGCCGTCTCGCTGGTACGCCGGGTCGTCACGGCGACGCGGCTGCACGCGACGGACGCGGGACGAGTGGCGGCGCGCGCGATGTCGAACGCCTGGCGGGACCGGGTGCTCGGCCTCGCGGCCGAAGCCGGTTTCTGGCAGCTGCTGTCGTTGCCGCCGCTGTTGCTGGCCCTGCTCGGGTCGATCGGCTACCTCGGCGACGCGCTCGGCTCGGACGCGGTCAACAGCATCCGCAACAGCCTGCTGCGCGGCGCGGACGACCTGCTGACCGCCGACGTCGTCGACGACGTGGTCCGCCCGACGGTCGACCAGATCCTGACGCACGGGCGCCCTGATGTGATCTCGATCGGGTTCGTGCTCTCGCTGTGGACCGGCTCGACCGCCATGGCGACCTTCGTCAACACGATCACGATCGCCTACGGCCAGCGCGACCTGCGTTCCGCGGTCCGCAGCCGGATCGTCGCCCTGCGGTTGTTCATCGTCCAGGTCATCACCGGCATCGTCCTGCTGCCCGCCCTGGTACTCGGGCCGGGCCTGCTGGCCGATCTCCTGCGCGCCAAGCACCATCCAACGATCGAACTGCTCCTCAAGTCGGCGTTCTGGCCGGTGGTGGCGGTGGTGGCGCTGACGGTGCTGACGTCGCTCTACCACCAGGCCCTTCCTCAGCGGCGGCCCTGGCGGCGCGCGCTTCCCGGCGCCGTGTTCGCGCTGGTCGGTTGGCTGGTGGGCAGCTACCTGCTGCGGCTGTACCTGGAGCGGGTCTTCGGCAACGAGCTGGTCTACGGCTCGCTCGCCGCGCCGGCCGCCGCGCTGCTGTTCTTCTACATCACCGGGCTCGCGGTCCTCCTGGGCGCCGAGCTCAACGCGGCCCTGGACCAGCGCCGCCCGGGCGCGCCGACACCCGAGGCGCCCCAGGACGACTGCGCGGCCGAGGAAACCACCCCTGACCCGGCCCCGGCCGCGTCACCGGATGTCGGCGCCGAGGCGGCCCGGAGTCAGTACGTGCAGGACGAACCGCCGGACGACTGACCGGTCGCCGGCTGCGTGGCCGCGGCCGTCGCGCCGCCGGCCAGCAGCGAGGCTGGCTGCCCGGCGCGCGCCACGCTGGTCGACTCCGCGGCGGCCGGCGCCCGGGTGTCGGCCGCCGCGGCTGTGGCCGCCGGCCGCAGCGGGGCGAGGAACGCGGCGAGCTTCGCCGGGTCGACGAGCAGCACCGACTGGCCCGCGCGGGTCGCCGGGGTCGCCGGCACCGTCTCGAACCCGGAGCCGCCACCGGTGAGCGTCCGCATCCGCAGCGCCAGCGGTTCGAGATCCGTGAGGCTGGTGCCCTGGTCGACCGTCAGCGCGGACGTGGTCGCGTCCAGGACGTCGCGGACCCGCACCGGGTTCGCCAGCGTCGACGGCGCGGTCATCGCGTGGAACACCACGCTGAGGAACTGCTGCTGGCGGCGGATGCGGTCCAGGTCGCCCTCGGGCAGGCCGTACCGCTGCCGGACGAAGGCCAGGGCCTGGGCGCCGTCGAGCCGGTTCGCGCCGACCTGGCCCGACCAGCCCGACATCTTGTCGTGGAGGTTGTCGAACCCGCGGGCGCGCAGCGAGGCCGGCAGCTCCTTGACGCACACAGTCACCCCGCCCAGCGCATCGGTGATCGCCTGAAAGCCGCCGAAGTCCACCTGGACGTAGTGGTCGACCCGCAGGCCGGTGAGTCCCTCGATCGTGCGCACCAGCAGCGCCGGGCCGCCGAGCGCGAACGCGGCGTTGAGCTTGGACCGCTGCTCGGGGTGCGTGGCCCCGCCCGAGCTGTACGACGGGATCGTCACCCACAGGTCGCGGGGGAACGAGACCATCGTCGTCGAGCCGTCGCGGTCCAGATGGGCCAGGATCGTGGTGTCGGACCGCTGGCCGTCGACCTCGCCGAACTGGCCGCCCGTGCCGGCGCGCGAGTCGGAGCCGACCAGCAGGATGTTCTCCGTGCCGCGAGCAGCCGCCGCCGGGCGCCCCGCCGCGGCGAGGCTCAGGTCGACGTGATGCACCCGGCCGTTGTAATGGCGCACGACGCCCCAGCCACAGGCCGCGAGCAGCAGAACGCCGAGCGAGCAGAGCGCCGCGACCGCCGTCACCAGCCGGCGGGTGCCATCGGCTCTCCGCCGCGGTGGCACCGGGACGGGCTGGTCCTCGTCGGGATACCCGCCCGGACCGACGGCCCGGCTCCCCTGGTAACGAGGGCTCCCCTGGTAGCGCGGGCTGCTCTCGTCGCGAGGCCGCGGTGTCCTCTCTTGCCCGCCGCGCGGTCGCGGCTCGTCTGGCCACGTCATGCTGGAGGCCTCCCCGCGGATGCGCCGAGATATCCCGGTCGTGGAGGTTCGACCCGACTGGCGGGTCCACCACCTTGCGTATCACGATTCGGGACGGATCGGGCCTCGCCCCCGGCGTCGGCCTGCCGACTGCGGGGCGCTCGCGGATTTTCCTGCTTCGCTCGGCTCGGTCGGCCGATGCGTCGTTTCGACATTTCGGTCGACGACGCGGCCCGATACTCCCGACCGGACCGGCGGACGAAGATCGTCCGTCCCCGGTCAGACCGGTACGACGGTGGCGCCTTCGAGCCAGTCGCGCCTTTTCAGCGGCGGTGTCGCGCGGCCGGCGGGGGCGAACCACCGGGCCCGGCAGACGCCGGGTACCTCGACTTTCACGGCCGGCCGCGCTGTCCCAACCGCTCGGCCTACCGTTGACGCATGAGTGCTCAGCCCGCCGAAAGCTCACCGTCGCCGCCGGGGAGCGGCGCGTTCACCGACCGAGCCGACGTTTCGCCGACCGTGCCGGGAGACCGGCCGGCCGTGACCACCGAAACACCCGTCACCACCGAAACGTCTGAGCCCACCGAAGACGCCGCGGCGCCCACGGAGGCCACCGACGAACCTGAGACGACCGGTGGCCGCGCCGCCGGGCAGGTGAGCCATGACGAGGAACCGCACGCCGCGTTCCGGCAGTTCATGGCGACGGGGTGGGCGCCGCCGGCGGATCTCTCCGGGACCCGCGACGACGTCGCTCCCTACGCCGCGAAACGACGCGCGCTGCTCGGGACCCGATTCCCGGCCGAGGCCCTGGTGATTCCGACCGGTGGGCCGCGGGTACGGGCAAACGACACCGACTACCCATTCCGGCCAGGCAGCGACTTTTTCTGGCTGACCGGCTGCCATGATCCGGACGCGGTTCTGCTGCTGCTGCCGAATCCAGCCGGCGAGCACGACACCGTGCTGTACGTGGCCGACCGGTCCGACCGGTCGACGCCGGCCTTCTACACCGACCGTCTCGGCGAGCTGTGGGTCGGCCCGCGGCCTGGTGTCCGGGAGACCTCCGAAGCACTCGAGATCGAATGCCGACCGCTCACGGAACTCCCGGCCGCGCTGGGCCGGCTCGCCCCCGGTAACACGCGGGTGCTGCGCGGGCTGGACGCTCAGGTCGACGAGGCGGTGCTTACCTATCCTGGCCGGCGCGCCGCCCGGGCGGATGCGCCGAGTCGGGACGGTGAACTAGCCGAGGCGTTGTCGGAGCTCCGACTGCTCAAGGACGACTACGAGATCTCCCGGATGGAGGAGGCGGTCGCCGCGACGGTGCGTGGCTTCACCGAATGCGTGGTCGAGATGCCGACGGCGGCCAGGCTCCCCAACGGCGAACGCTGGCTGGAGGGAACGTTCTGGCGGCGGGCCCGGGTCGACGGCAACGATGTGGGATACGGCTCGATCGTGGCCTGCGGACACCACGCGACCACACTGCACTGGTGGCGCGACGACGGCCCGGTGCGCCCCGGGGAGCTCGCGCTTCTGGACATGGGGGTGGAAAGCCGCTCGCTTTACACCGCGGACGTGACCCGCACACTGCCGATCAGCGGCGAGTTCAGCGACGTGCAGCGCAGGGTTTACGAGGTGGTGCTGGCCGCGCAGCAGGCCGGAATTGACGCCGTCCGGCCCGGAGCGGCGTACCTGGACCCGCATCGGGCGGCCATGCGGGTGATTGCCACCGCACTGCACGACTGGGGCCTGCTGCCGGCGAGTGTCGAGCAGTCACTCTCCGAGGACACGAAAGCGCCGGGCGCCGGCGTACACCGGCGCTACACCCTGCACTCCACCTCGCACATGCTCGGTCTGGATGTTCATGACTGTGCGCAGGCGAGGGATGCGACGTACCGCAACGCGGATCTGACCGCCGGCATGGTGCTCACCGTGGAGCCCGGGCTTTACTTCCAGCCCGACGATCTGACGGTCCCACCGGAGCTGCGCGGCATCGGCGTGCGCATCGAGGACGACATCCTCGTCACCTCGGACGGCTCCCGCAACCTGTCGACCGCTCTCCCCCGGACAGTCGGAGATATCGAGACCTGGATGCGTCAGCACCGTCCGGTCTGATCGAGCGCACGACACCAGCCCGACCGGCCCGCACATCGGCGCCCGCAAGCGCTGGTTTCCGGCAAAAAAGGCCGGCTGGCTCCCCGTTCGGGAGCCAGCCGGCCTTCTCCGTCACCGTGCGGTGACACAGATTCACCTAAGGCTGACGAAGGTACCCGTCGGTCTCACCGTCCGGGCAACCAGCCTGACGCGACGCAGTCGCCAAATCCGGCCGGACCTCGAAGTCACTGGAAAAATGCGAAAACGACAACTCGGACCGGTCATCCCGTAACCAGCCGAACACCCCGCCGGGCCGGCACCGGGAGACCGCGCCGACGCGGACCTCGCTGACTCGACGACAATCCTCGACCGGCCGGCCACCAATCCCGGGCCAACCACGAGCACGCAACGACCGCCCCGCCCGGCGCCTGGCCGACAAACTTCGACCAGGTGGAACTCGCCGGCGGACACCGCGGATAGCGAGGAACCGCCCGTTCGGCGGACATCTGGTCTGGTCCCGCCGACGAAGCCGACCGAACGCGAAAATCCGGCTGCCCCGGGGTCGAGCGATGCTCGACTGCCGGGGTTCCGGGGACCAGGATCACCCGCGAGCCACGCTGGCGGGCCATCAGGGGAGATCCCCTGGACGAACATTGCGGGCCAACGGGAAGCCGGCCGAAAAACGCCGGAACGGCCACCCCTACCCCACCTCGAAGCACCGGTTCCACGAGCTGGAGCGCCGGGTGGCGATCCAGTCCGCGGCCGGCGGCGAAGCCCGACCGAAGGCCAACAATCTGCCTACCCCCGGGCCGAGAGAACCTCGACAACGGGGGTTCCGGTGGACCCGGGGTCCCCGGCAAGCCGCGCTTGCGGATTGTCGGGGGAGATGACCCCGTGGCAGACCTCTCGTTCGCCGCCTCCGGCGAAGCCGGCCGAAGACCGGCGAGCAGGCGAACCCGCCTCGAACTAGTGGGCCTTCTCGTACGCCTCGACGATGTTGGAGGCGATACGGCCGCGGTCACTCACGGTGTAGCCGTTGCTGCGCGCCCACTCACGAATGTCGGCGGTACGGTCCGTTCCGCCGCCACGGCGAGAAGTGACGCGAGCGGCGGCACGGCGGCCACCCGAGGCACGACCACCCGAACGACGAGCGGCGCCGACGAACGGGGCCAGCGACTCACGAAGCTTGGTCGCGTTCTTCTCGGAGAGGTCGATCTCATACTGCGCGCCGTCGAGGCCGAACCGGACGGTCTCGTCGGCCTCTTCGCCGCTGAGATCGTCAATCAACGAGACGATGGTCTTCTGGGCCATGTCAACTCCTTCAGGTCAGCGGTTCAGGTCAGCGGACCCCAGAACTCACGCGTCTAGTATTACCACGAGAACACGGGGAACGTTCGCGACTGGTTCGAGGTGGCGAGCCGGGTGGCCGACCTTGTTCGCCTGGCTACCGACGATTCAGCGCTGCACGCAGATCTGTCGACGCAGATCCGTGCGGACTCCGCTACGCGCGGACGCGGGCCTACGGGCGAGATCCCCGAATCGACCACATGGCGCTTCGGCTCGGCTTCCGGCGCGCCGCAATGTCTGCCCGGGAGCTCCCGTCGGCATCTGGAGCTACCGCGTGCCAAGAGTGCCAGTGGTGAAGCGACGCCGCGACAATGGCGCGATCAAGGCTGTGGCACGCCGCTTCGTGCGGTTCCCCGCCGATTCAGCCTCCGCCGCTCCGGACCGGGCCGAGCCTACGGCAGCCCGACGAATCGGCGGGCACGGTGGTTTGCTGGTTCGCCTATGGGTGTGATGTCCATCAAGGGTGGGGCGAGGCCGGAACCCTGATGGCGGGCTTCCGCGTTCGCCCCGGTTGCCGTCCGGCGATGCCCGCGTCCGCGGAACGGTGTCGCACCGGTGGATCTGTCAGCGGAACCTAAAGAGTCCACCGCCGCCGGCATGATAGGAGGCCCATCGTGTCAACGGAATCACCCGCCCGGACCCGGAACTTCACGCCCTTGGGGACAGATGGGCCACGACGACGCACGGGTGCCGCGAGGCCTGGAGCCAGCCCTACGCGACGGTCAGCGGCCGGTGGGGCGCCATTGCTCAGCAAACAGAGCCACGCGGTGTCGGCGGGCTTTGGACTCGCTACGGTCGGCATCCGGCGGCCGCTGTCTCCCGTATGGGGCAACCTTTCGCCAGCGCGAGGCCGGCACGAGCCGGCAGCACGAATGGGAAACCTTGACCGATGGTCCGCCGGAACGGTCCACCCGCCGGTCTTTCGGTGGCCGCTCGGCGTCCGTCCGGTGACCCCGCGGATCAGCGCTGTCATTCCGCCCCGCCCGGTTGGCACCCCGTGATGACCGCGCGAACCTGGGTGGTAGACGCGGCAAACGTGGTCGGTTCACGTCCGGACGGCTGGTGGCGTGATCGCCCGGGCGCCGCCGCCCGGCTGCACGCGCGGATTCTGCGCCTGCTCACCTACGCCGAGCCGCCCGCCGAGCCGTCGACGGGGCCGCCCGCGGGGCCAGCCGGCACCACGGAGGACGGCGGCTCGCTCGGCCCGCCGGAGTGGGTCGTGCTCGTCCTGGAAGGAGCGGCCAGGGCTGGCGTCGAGCCCGGCACGGTGCTTGCCGTAACCCAGTCCGGGCTCGCCGAGAATGCCGATCGGCCGTCGGATTCAGCGCGGTCGTTGACCGTGGTGCACGCGCCCGGCTCCGGCGACGACGCGATCGTGGCGGCGGCGCTCGCCGCGACACCACCCGTGCTCGTCTTCACCTCGGATCGGGCCCTGCGCGCCCGCGTCACGGCGAACGGCGCCCAGGTTCACGGCGCAGGAAGCCTGTGGGCCCTTCTGGACCGTGTTTAGCCAATACGGCACCTGATTTGTCGGCACAGCCGTCCACACGGCCGCAGCGGCCCGCTCAGGCCGGCGCGACGACCCGGGGGCGCGGCGGACGCGGTGCCAGCCGGGCGGCGAAACGGCCCGCGGTGACCGTGACGTCCAACGGAATGCCGAAGCACTCGGACAGCGGCCCGGCGGTCACCGTCTCCTGGACCGGCCCGGCGGCCACCACCCGGCCGTCGCGCAGCAGCAGGGCGTGGGTGACGCCGACCGGGATCTCCTCGACGTGATGGCTGACCATCACCAGCGCGGGCGCGGTCGGGTCGGCGGCGAACCGGGTGAGCCGGCGCAACAGGGCCTCCCGCGCACCGAGGTCGAGGCCGGCGGCCGGCTCGTCGAGCAGCAGCAGCTCGGGGTCGGTCATCAGCGCGCGGGCGATCGCGACCCGCTTGCGCTCGCCCTCGGACAGGGTGCCGAACCGGCGGTCAGCCAGCGCGCCGCAGCCGAACTGGCGCAACAGCCCGGCGGCCCTGGCCACGTCGATCTCGTCGTACCGCTCATAGCCCCGGCCGAACACCGCCCAGGCGGCGGTGAGAACCACGTCCAGCACCCGTTCCTCGGGCGGCGGCGTCTCGGTGAGCGCCGAGCTGACCAGCCCGACCCGGTAGCGCAGCTCACGCATGTCGACGGAGCCCAGCCGGGAGCCGAACAGGTCGACCGCGCCCGCGGTGGGGAACAGCCGGCCGGCCGCGACCAGCAGCAGCGTCGTCTTGCCCGCGCCGTTCGGCCCGAGCACGACCCAGCGCTGCCCGGCCGTGACCGTCCACCTCACGTCGGACAGCAACGCCGCCCCGTCTCGCCGGACGCTGACCGCGTCGAGGCTCACGATCGTGTCCGCCATGGCGCTCACGTTACCGGTCGGGAAGCGAGCAACCGGAGCGGCGTTTGCCGCGGAGACCGCCACCGGGGCGGCGTTCCTGCCCGGCCCCTGGACGGCGGCCTGACACGGCGGACCGGGCCGGGAGCAAGGTGATCGCTCCCGGCCGAGGTGACGCGGCGGCTCAGCCGGACTGGCCGGCCGTGAACGCTGCCGGGCCGATCTCGGCCCAGACGACCTTGCCGTCGGCGGACGGTCGGGCACCCCAGCGGTCCGCGAGCGTGGCGACCAGGTCCAGGCCGCGGCCGGCCTCGTCGTCGACGCCGGCGTGCCGGCGCCGCGGCAGCCGCCCGCCGCCGTCGGCGACCTCGACGACGACCCGGTCGGCGAGCCGGCGGACCCGGGCGTCGATCGGCGCCCGGCCGTGCGCGACCGCGTTGCCGACCAGCTCCGACAGCACGAGGACGGTCGTCTCCAGCGCGTCGGCGGGCAACGCCCAGTCGGCCAGCGCGGCCCTGGCGGCGGCCCGGGCCGTCGCCAGGTCGGCCGCGCCGCCGTCCACCGGGATCTCCACGGTCGCGCCGGGCGGCGGGGCCGCGGGCAGCCGGGCGACCAGCAGGGCCGCGTCGACGGTCAGCAGATCGTCGGCCTGGTTGCCAACCGGCTCCGCGCCGGCACGGGTGACGGTCTCGACGGTGGCGCCCGCTGTCGGACCGAGCAGCGCGAACGCCTCGTCGGCCAGCTCTGGCAGCGGCACGCCGGACCGGGCCAGCGCTCCCGCCAGCTGGGACACCCCCGCGTCCAGCTCGCGGCCACCGGCGGCGACCAGCCCGTCGGTGAACAACGCGAGCAGCCAGTCCGGCCCGAGCCGGACGACGTACTCCTTGACGTCGTCGCGTCGCGAGCCCAACGCGGGACCGACCTCCATGTAGAGGCGGGAGACCAGCCCGTCGGGCGCCACCACGAGGGGCGGCGGGTGCCCGGCGCTGGCCAGCGTCACCCGCCCGGAGTCGGTCTCGACGATCGCGTAGATGCACGTGGCCAGCTGCACGGGCAGGTCAGCCGGGACCGGCCCGCCGACGCCGGGCGAACCGCCGGCCTGATCGGGCTCGCCGGCGCCGTCGTTCGGGCGTCCCTCGACGGCGAGGTCGCCGAGCACGCCGTCCAGCAAGGTGATCACTTCGTGCGGCGGCAGGTCGAGCCGGGCGCAGGCGCGCACCGAGGCCCGCAGCGCGTCCATCACGGCGGCCGCGGCGTCCCCGCCGGCGATGTTGCCGATCGCCAGGGCCGCCCGGCCGGCGCCGAGGTCGATCACGTCGAACCAGTCCCAGCTGACGCCGCCCTCACCGGGACGGTGGCGGGCGACCACGGCGAGCCCGGCCGGCGTGAGCGAGCGCGCGGCGGCCCGGCGGCTGGCCGCGAGCGCCGCCGGGGCCGCGGCGGCGGCGAGCTCGGCCCGGTCCACGGCGTCCGCGGCGCGGGCCGCCAGCTCACCGACCATCGCGAGGTCGGCCTCGGCCAGCGGCGGCCGGTCGCCGAGCGCGGCCAGCGTGATGACGCCGACCGCCCGGCCGCCGCGCAGGATCGGGGCTACGGCGAGCGTGCTCGCGCCGGCCCGGCGGGCCCAGCGCAGTTCGTCCGTGGCCGGCGCCGCCAGCGTCTGTACCGACGACAGGACCCGCTCGGAAACCGGACCGTCCCCTGGTCCGGTCGCCGCCGGGTCGGCGGCCCCGTCACGCAGGACGGCGAGCTGGGGCTGGCCGGTGGCGAGCGCACGGCCGACGGCGCTGGCGGCCGGCCAGCGCAGCGGCCGCGGCCGGGGCAGCGCGGCGGCACCCGTCGGGACGGTCGCCGCGACGCGGACCAGCTCGGGCGCCGCCGCGACGGGGGCGGACTCCTCGCCCTCCTCCGGCTCGGTGTCCCGCGGGCCCGAGCCATCGGCTCGTCCGGGCGACCCGTCGGCGGCGGCCGGCTGCTCGGCGGTCGGGTCGGCGAGCAGGTAGACGACGCAGGCGTCGGCAAGCTCGCCGACGGCGGCCTCGGACAGCGCCCGCAACGCCCGGTCCGGCGTGCTGGCCGGGGCGGGCCCTGCTCCGGCCGCCAGGGCGGCGCTCACGGTGGCGAGCACGCCCAGCCGGCGGGCGGCCCGCTCGGCGGCGGCGCGGGCGGCGGCGGTGTTCTCCTGGGCCACCCGACCGGCGGCGGCCTGCGCGAGCGCGCTCTCGAACAGCTCGGCCCGCTCGAAGGCGAGCGCGCACTGGTCGGCGAGCAGCTCCAGGTAGCCACGCTCGTCGAGGCTGAACTCGCGGGCGGTCGGGAAGCCGAACAGCAGCACCCCGACCGGGGTGTCATCGGTGGCCAGCGGCAGCAGCGCCCAGGACCGGTCGTCGGCGGCGTTGACGGCCGCGACGAGATCGGGGACCGGCCAGCGCGCCGTCAGCTCCTCCCGGGTGGTCAGGAACAACGGCCGGCGGCCCCGGACCACCTCGGCGGCCGGGTGCACGGCGCCCAGGCCGATCCGCGACCACCGCGCGGTGTGTTCGGCCGAGTAGCCCGCCAGGGCGCGGAAGACCAGCGTCTCGCGGGCGTCGTCGATCAGGGCGACGCCGCGACCGGACGCGCCGAGCACCCGGCCGGCCTCCATGACCACGGAGACGACGTCCTCGCTGGTCACCGCGCGGGCGAGCGCGCTGGTCACTCGCTGGATCTGCTCGACGCGGTCGGTGGCGGCCCGGACCCGCCCAGCCGCGGCCTCGGCCGCCGCCTCGGCGGCCCGCAGGTCGGTGACGTCGGTGAGGGCACCGACCCACTCGCCACCGGTCGTGCCGGTCAGCGCCCGCGCGCTCAGCACCCGCTCCGCGCCATCCGGGCCGAGCACCCGGAACTCGGCCTCGAAGCTCTCGCCGCGGTCCAGCGCGGTCTGCCAGGCCCGGCGGACCGCGTCCCGGTCGGCGGGGTGCACCGCGTCTATCCAGCCGAAGCCGTCGGACTGGGCCCGCCGCTGTCCGGTGAACGCCCGCCAGCGCGGCAGGTCGGCGTCGAACGTGCCATCCGGGCCGGCCCGCAGGACATCCGCGCCGGCGGCCTCGGCCAGCATCCGGGTGCGGTCCCGCTCGCGCGCCGCGTCCTGCTCCGCGTCCCGGCGCGCGCTGACGTCGATCGCGACGAACACCGCGCCCAGCGGAGCGCCACCGGGACCCGGCACCGGGTACCAGCTCGCCTGCCAGGTCTGGGTCGGACCGCCGGTGCCGGTCGCGACGCTCATCTCGAGGTCGCCGACCGGCTCGCCGCTGCGCAGCGCCCGCCCGAGCAGGTTGGCCAGCTCGTGGCCGATCTCGCCGAGCAGCTCGGGCGCGGTGCGCCCGATGTGTTCGGCGACGGCCCGGCCGTTCAGCCGGGCCAGCACGTCGTTGACCCGCACGTACCGGCCGGCGGCGTCGTGGAACGCGAGCGCGATCGGCGCCCGGGTGAACAGCGTCTCGGCGACGGCTGCCGACGTCGGCAGCGCCCCGCCTGCCCCGGGCGCGCCGCCGGGGGGGGCCGCCCCCCCC
>NZ_JADWYX010000073.1 GCF_016786355.1 Frankia sp. AgB1.9 | reverse complement strand
GGGCGGGGGGGCGCGGCGAGGTGTATAAGAGACAGGAGCAGCGCCGACTTGCCGACGCCGGCCACGCCGCTGACCAGGACCACGCCGGCCTCCAGCGCCGAACCGCCGGCGGACGGGTCGTCCGCCACGCCACGGGCCGCGCAACGGGCCAGCAGCTCCGCCAGGAGACCCAGCTCCTCGTCGCGGCCGACGAGACCGTCGTCCAGCGGTTGGCCCGACTCGGCCCTGCCCAGCTCGGCCCGGACCGGCGCGTCCGGTGGCCGGGCCAGGATCTCAGCTCGCAGCGCGAGCGCCTCGGGGCTGGGGCCGACGCCCAGCTCGCGGCGCAGCGCCCGGTCCATCCGCTCGAACTCGCGCAGCGCCGCGTGCCGCTCGCCCCGGCCGGCCTGGCCGCGGATCAGCGCCAGGTACGCCTCCTCGTCGGCCGGGTCCTCGGCGAGCAGCTCCTCCCAGCGGCCGGCGGCGCGCAGCAGCCGGGCGTACAGCAGCCGCAGCCGGTCCCGCTCATCCTGCGTCCACTGCTCGTACAGGTCGTCGGGCAGCAGCTGGCCACCGTAGGCGTCGGCGGCCGTGGCGGCTCCCAGCGGGTCTGCGGCCGGTTGCGCCGTCTCGTCACCGCCGTCCTGGCGCAGGGCCCGTTCGGCGAGGTCACGGAAGGCCCGGGCGTCGACGGTCACGTCCCGGTCGGGGCACAGCGCGAAGGTGTCGCCGCGCAGCTGGATCGCGTCCGGGCCGCCCAGTGCCCGGCGGGCGTAGTGGGTCGCCTTGTGCAGCCGGGGCGCCGCCTCGTCGACCGGGAGGCCTGGCCACAGCGTCGCCAGGACCTGCTCGCGGTGCAGCCGCCGGTCGGGCGCCAGGGCGAGCAGCTTCACCAGCGCGGCCGCGTGCCGGCGCCGCCATGCCTGCGCGGGAACGGGCACGCAGGCGGCGGGTTCCGGCTGGCGCGGCCCACCCGCCTTCGCGGCCCGGCCGGGGGCGACGGGCGGGCGGCAGAGCAGTACCTGAAAGCCGCCGAGCATCCGAATCCGAACCGCCGGGGGTGCGACGGCAACCGAACCCGAAGCCGAAATCGCCCGAGCCAACTCCATGACTTGATTGTCGGCGGTCCTCCCTGCCTTCGACCCGCGCCGAAGGGGCGGGCCCAGTCGCCTTCGCGACATCAACTGCCCAGGTCAGCGCCGCGGCGCCGCGGGCCCGGGCGGCCGGCGCCGGGTCGCGCGGCCGTCGTGGCCAGCACTTTTCCAAGGCGTCTTCCCCAGGTCTTCCCCGGCCGGCGCCGTGGCCTTCCCGGGGCAGGCCGGGCGCCAGCCCGCACGAGGAAGTGCGCGGGAAGTGCCGGTTCCTAGCGTCTGCGCCGTGCCGCTTCGCCAGTAGGGCCGGAGCGAACCCGAACGAGAGGCCACGTCCATGACGTCCTTTCCCACCGTCAACCACGTCGCCGTCACGGTGAGCGACCTCGCGACCAGCGTTCCCTGGTACAGCCGGCTGTTCGGCACCGACCCGGTGCTCGACGAGGACACGGGGCCGTTTCACCACGTCGTCTTCGCCCTGGCCGGCGGTCAGCAGCTGTTCGGGCTGCACTACTTCCCGGGCAACGCCTGGGCGGGCGAGTTCAGCCCGCGGCGGGTCGGCCTCGACCACGTCTCCTTCGGCTGTCTCAACCGCGCCGAGCTGACCGCCTGTCGGGACCGCCTCGACGGGCTGGACATCAAGCACGGCGAGATCGTCGACTCGCACTACGGATCAGGCCTGGCGTTCAAGGACCCGGACGGCATCGCGCTGGAGTTCTTCGCCCCGCCGTCGGCGTAACCGGGCAGCAGCGGACAGGTGGGCCACGTGGCGCGCGCGAGTTCGGCGCGTCGGCGGACCTAGCGTCGTGAGCTGGGCATTCCGCCCGGACACGTCGACGCCGCCGGGGGCCAGGCCGCCGGTGGCTGCTAGGGGGGACCGTGATCTTGTCACTGGCCGACGCGCGGCGGGTCATCGCGGCGGGCGAGCGGCGGGCGCACCAGCTCGGCCAGCCGATGAACATCGCCGTCGTCGACCGGGACGGCAACCTGGTCTCCCACGTGCGCATGGACGGGGCGTGGACCGGCAGCGTCGACGTGTCCATCCGCAAGGCCGTCGACGCGTGCCGGACCGTGCCTCGGGTAGCCAGTGGCCGGGTGTTCGACCTCGCGGCCACCGGCGCTCGCTGGGACTCCCCCAACGGTGGCCCGCGCCAGGACGACGCCCGGCCTGGTGCCAGGCGGGACGGCGGTCCGCCCGCGGCCGGCGGCGTCCCGCTGCTGCGCGACGACGCCGTCGTCGGCGCCGTCGGCGTCAGCGGCGGCTCGCCCACCCAGGACCATGCCGTCGCCCAGGCCGCCGTCGCCGCGCTGTGACCCGCCGCCGGCGCCGCACCTGACCTGCCGCCGGCGCCGCACCTGACCTGCTGGCTCCCTGGCTCAGGTCAGCGCGGCGCGGCGGGCGAACAGTTCCTCGGCGGCGGCCTGGGCACGGGAGCGGATCGCGGCCTCGTCGGCCGTGAGGAGCCTCCCGCCGGCGAGCAGCCGGCGGCCGGCGGCCCAGACGCTGTCGACGTCCTGGCCCGACGAGGAGAAGACGAGGTGCGCGGCCACGTTGGCGTCGGCACCCGACAGCAGCGGCGTCGTGTGCAGCTTGCGCAGGTCGACCATGATGACGTCGGCGCGCTTGCCGGGTTCGAGGCTGCCGGTGAGCTCGCCGAGGCCGAGGCACCGGGCGCCCTCGATCGTCGCCATCGCGAGGATGTCCCACGGGTCGCCCGCGGTTGGGTCGAGCCCGACCAGCTTCTGCAGCAGCGACGCGATCTTCGCCTCCTCCAGGATGTCGAGGTTGTTGTTTTCCTTTTCCCCGTCGCTGCCGATGCCGACGGTGACACCGGCGGCCCACAGCTTCGGCACCGGCGCCGGCCCGGACGCGAGCTTCATGTTCGACGCGGGGCAGTGCGCGACCCGGGTGCCGGTCGCGGCGAGCAGGTCGATCTCGGCGTCGTCGAGCCAGACACAGTGCGCGACGACGGCACGGCCGCCGTCCAGCGCGCCGCGTCGGGCGATCTCCGCCAGCGGCCGGTGCCCGTACCGGCGCAGCGACTCCTCGACCTCCCAGCGGCTCTCGCTGGAATGCACATGCAGGCCTGTGTCGTACTCGGCGGCGAGCGCGGACGCGTCGGCGAAGGCGCGCTCGGTGCAGTAGAAGAGGTGCTCCAGCCCGACCCAGGAGCGGACCCGGCCGTCGTAAGACTCCCGGTGCTTCGCCAGCAGCGCGCGGGTCGAGTCGATCGACTCGAAGTAGTCGTAACCGGTCTCGTCGGCCACGTACGGGACAAGAGTCGCCCGGATGCCGAGCTCGCCGGCCACCCGCGCCGAGCCGTCCAGGAACCGCCACATGTCCATGACCGACGTCGTGCCCGACCGCAGCGCCTCGGCGTAGCACAGCCAGCTCGCGGCCTCGGCGATCTCGGGGGTGAGCGCCCGGTGCGCGGGATCGACGTAGGTCTGCAACCAGTCGAAGAGGGCGAGCCCTTCCGCGGTCCCGCGCAGCAGGCCGGAGTGCAGATGGCAGTTGTGCAGGCCTGGGAGCACCGCGAAGCCGGTCGCGTCGATCACCTCGACGTCCGGGCCGGCGGCCCGCGGGTCGGCGTCGAGCTCCTCCACGGTCCCGACGGCGACGATCTCGACCCCGTCGAACAGCACCGACCCGGGCTGCAACAGCCGCCGCCGACGCTCCGGCGCCATCGGCAGCACAACCCCGCCCCGCAGCAACGTCCCCATGACGCCTCATTCAGCCGAGCCGGCGGGGCCCCGGCAAGCCCTCGGGGGCCTACTGCGTCGAACGCCACCCCCGCGACCTGCCCGGAAACGTCCCTTGGAGAGGATTGCCGGATGACCTCGAACCGGCGGGCCGCACGGATACACCGATCCGCCCTCCTGCTGGCCGCGTCCGCCGTGCTGAGCGTCGCGACCGCGGGCTGCGGCTCCTCCGGCCCGGCACCCCAGGCCGTCGCGCCCTGCCCGCTGCTCACCCCCGCGGAGATCAGCGCCGCCGTGGGCTCGACCTTCGGTCCCGGCAAGGCACAGGTCTCCGTCAGCAACTCGAAGACCCTCGGCTGCTGGTTCACCTCGCCGAAGGGCTACGCCAGTCTGTGGAGCTGGCGCGGCGCCGGGCCGGGCGCGAGGTCGGCCCCCAGCTGCGACAGAAAGCTCGAACAGGCCGACGGCACCGGGTATCGCGCCCTCGTCTGCACGAACGGCGCGAACATCCAGACCGTCTACGTCTACAAGGGCAACTACTACCTGAGCCTGGAGATCGGCGCCGACGCCCGACCGGGCGCGGCCCGGACCCTCGGCAGGCTGGCCGCGACTCGCCTGCCCTGACGCACCGGCGGGCCGATGATCCGTAGTCTGTGATGATCCGTAGTCTGTGGGGAAACGGTCCCTGACCGCGAGCGTGAAGGGGGCAGGTCGTGACACGCCGGTTCAACACGTCGGGGCCGTGCCTGCCCGACCTGCATTACATGATCCCGGCTCTCACCCGCCTGCCAGCGGCTCCGGCACTGGTGGACGAGTCCGAGTACTTCGTCGTCCACGCGCCCCGGCAGACGGGCAAGACAACCGCACTGCGAGCGCTCGCCACCGAGCTGACGGCGAGCGGCAGGTACGCGGCGCTGCACTTCTCCTGCGAACTGGCGGAAAGCACGGGAGACGACTATGCGGCGGCGCAGCGCGCGATCCTTTCTGAGATCGAGGAACGCTCCGACACCGCGTTGCCACTCGAACTGAAGCCGCCGCGCTGGCCCGATGGTCCCGACGAGAGCATGCTGCGCCGCGGGCTCACCGCGTGGGCCAAGGCCTGTCCGCGTCCGTTGGTGCTGTTCTTCGATGAGATCGATGCCATCCAGGGGCAAAGCCTGATCAACGTGCTCCGCCAGCTTCGCGCGGGTTTCACCGAAAGGCCGAACGCTTTCCCCGCCTCAGTAATCCTCTGTGGCCTACGGGACGTCCGCGACTATAAAGCCGCCTCCGGCGGCGACCCGAGCCGGCTCGGCACCGCCAGCCCGTTCAACGTCAAGGTGGAGTCGCTGCGGCTGGGCGACTTCACCGAGGACGAGGTGCACAGCCTTTATGGCCAGCACACCGCGGACACCGGCCAGGAGTTCACCCCCGATGCCCTGAGCCGGGCCTTCGAGCTGACCGCCGGACAGCCCTGGCTGGTCAACGCGCTGGCCCGGGAGGTCGTCCGCAACATGGCCGTGCCGGTGGACGTGCCCATCACCACCGCCCATCTGGACCGGGCCAAGGAACGGCTCATCCTGGCGCGGGCGACCCATCTGGACTCGCTCGTCGACAAGCTCACGGAGCCCCGGGTCCGCCGGGTCATCGAGCCGATGCTCGCCGGTGAGCTGACGAAGGTCGATCCGTACGACGACGATCTCAGCTATGTCCGCGACCTCGGCCTGATCAAACAGACCGACCCCGTCCAGGTCGCGAACCCGATCTACCGGGAAGTCATTCCACGGGTGCTCGCCGCCGGGGTGCAGGCGAATGTGACGGCGAGCCCGAGCTCGTTCGTCCGGGCCGACGGCCGGCTCGACTTTCGCGCGATCCTCGAGTCGTTCGCCGGCTTCTGGCGCGAGAACGGCGACATGCTCGCCGCGGCCCAGCTGTACCGCGAGGCCGCTCCCCACCTGATCCTGATGGCCTTCCTGCAGCGGGTCGTGAATGGCGGGGGCTATGTGGACCGCGAGTACGGCGTCGGCCGCGGCCGGGTAGACCTGCTCGTGCGCTGGCCCTACACCGACGCCGACCGCAACGCGGCCCTGCAGCGCGAGGCCCTGGAGATCAAGGTTCACCGCCCCGACAAGGGTGACCCCACCCGCGACGGCATCGGCCAGCTCGACGCCTACCTCGACGCCCTCGGCCTCGACACCGGCACCCTCGTCATCTTCGACCGCCGCCCAACCGCCGCCCCCATCGCCCAGCGCACCCAGTTCGGCATCGTCACCACTCCCCGGGGCCGCCCCGTCACGCTGCTGCGCGCCTGATTGCGTCCCCCGCGACCGGCCCACGACGTCCGGAGGCTCCCAACTCCCGGTGTAAAGATGGTCGAGATCGCGGTGGAGCGGATTTCGGCGGGGCTGGCGTACCGGATCGACGAAATACGGCGGCACAAAGCTCGGATGACCGTCGGAGCCCATCACCACGACCCATTCACCCCGATGGACCACCCTGTGATGGAAAGGGCACAACAGCACGGTGTTACCGAGGTTGGTATCACCGCGAGCAGCCCATGGAACGATGTGATGGGCGTCCGCCCAGGCCGCAGGCTTCGGGCATTGCGGGAAGGCACACCCGCCATCCCGCGCGACCAGCGCTCGGCGTAGCCAGGGCGGCACGATGCGACGGGTGCGGCCAAGCTCCAGAGGCATACCTTCCTTGGAGAGCAGGATGTGGGTCAGGTCCGCGTCGCAGCCGAGCCGTTCGAGCGCGGCACGGGAAAGCGGCATCCCGTAGCCCGTAGCGGCCGGCGCGCCGCCCGGCCGGCCCAGCAACCCGTCGACCGTCGTGATGACAGTGAGATGCGGACGGGTCCCCCGAGACAGCGGCAGCGTGCCCGTGGCCAGGACTCGATCGATGATCTCGACCAGGGCGTCCGCTCGCAGCTGGGGAACCGTCCGGCGGTCCTCCGGGCTCTCGCCGAGCGGGCGAGGCTTGGCGAGTGGTTCAAGCGCGGCGCGCATCGCCGCCGCGGCTTCGGCGTCCAGCGTTCCGGTGACGCGGGTGGTTCCGTCGGGCTGGTCGGTGAGGTGCAGTTCGCGGCGGCGGGCCTGGTCGCCGTCGTCTCCGGGGTCGCTGCCTGGAGGGTGAAGCTCGTCGCGGATGCGGGCACGAATGGTCTTGCCGAGAATGGCGAGCTGACCCGCGTCGAGAACCTCGGCCTGGGCCAATAGGAAAGTCTCGACCCAGTCGCGCTGTTCGGTCGGGGTGTCGGGAGGCAGGGAGTTCAGCGCGGCGACGATGGCGTCCGCCTGGCCATGGCTGATCACGGCGCTGGTCAGGGCGGCGCCGACCCGGGGATACGTCGTGTCGAGGTCGCGGGCCAGGCCAACGGTGCGGCGAGCCTCCGCGGCCCGCAGCTTCAGTTGCTGGCGCAGGAGATCCTCGACGGTGGGCAGATACTCGTCGCCGAACACCGGGCGCAGGTCTCGCCCGTGTATCTCGCGGACCGCGGCCAGTTTTAACGCGGCCAGCAGCCGTGAGGCCCGTTCGGCGCTGTCCAGGACCGCCAGCACCTCGCTTTCAGTCAACGCCCACAGGTTCGCGCCGGTCAGTTTCTCCAGAGCGACACCCACGTCATCCAACTCGGCGAGCGTGTGGTGTCGCGGACTCCTCGCTCCTATCGACATGCCCCAACGAAATCACGGTGTCGAACAACCGTCCAACCCGCGTTACCCACAACTCCCTGGACACTATTTGACGAATCCCGAGAAAGATGCCTCGTCGGATCGGCAGATTACGACAGCCATGAGAAAGCAATCTTTCTGGCAAGCGGTAAGCACCAGGATTCAGAGAACCGACCTCCAGAGCCGGAAGACGGCGCATCACAGCCCACCTGAACGCCACGCAGACCCCATCACGGCAAGCCCTGCGCGCCCGGGGCGCGGACAGGCGTGCGCCACCGCCACCCCACGCACCAGCGGCACCAGCACAGGCAGGCACCCGCACTGGCACTGGCACTGGCACTGGCACTGGCGAGCCTGATCGCCTCCGCACAGAGATTTCTCAGCCATCTCCAAGGGTTGAGGCTCACCCTGGAGAGGTAGGCAACCGTTGCACGCGCACCGATGCCCGACAGGCCCGACTGGGCCCGGCGGGCCTGGGGCGGGGACGGTCCGCGAGCAGCCGACGGAGGGACAGTCCATGGCATCGCGCGACGCGGCGGCCCGGCCGTCCCGGGAGGACGGCCTGCGCCGGACGGGACGAGTGACGACCGGCGTGGTCGTCGCCAGTGCCGCCGCCGTGGTCACGTTCGGTCTCCTCGCCCACGAGCACAGTGCCGCCGCAGCCAGCACCTCCAGCAGCGACGACCAGACGGGCAGCGGAACCGGGACGACGTCCCAGGACGGGACGCTCCTCGACAACAGCGGCGGCTCCGGCCTGGTCTCGGGCGACAACGGCTCCGGCGGCGCCTTTCACGGCCAGACGGGCGGCAGCTGACATGCCCGACCGAACGCCGCGCCCCGCCCCGGTCGAGGTCGACCCTGAGCCCAGGCTCCAGCCCGAGCCGGCCTCGGCCGAGTGGTCGGTCTGGAGCACGAAGGCCCGCCTCGTCGTCACCGACCCGGCGACGCTCGACGAGGCGCACCGGATCGTCGTCGACCAGCTCGCGGCGGTGGACGCGGCCGCCAGCCGGTTCCGGGACGACTCGGAGGTCAGCCGGCTCGCGGCGGCCGGCGGTGAGCCGCGCCGGGTCAGCCCGGTGCTCGCCGAGCTGATCGGCGTCGCACTGACCGCGGCCGCGTCGACCAACGGGGATGTCGACCCGACGCTCGGCGGCCCGCTCGCCGCGCTCGGCTACGACCGGGACATCGCCCTGATCCCCGTCGACCGCCGCCGCCCGGCCCATCGCCGCCGCCGGGACCACCCAGACGAGCCGGGCGAGAGCGCGACAGCCGGCCTGGCGGTCCGGCGCGGGCCGGCGTGGCGGCGGATCACGCTCGACGGTGACCAGGTCACCGTCCCGGCGGGCATCCAGCTGGACCTGGGCGCGACCGCGAAGGCACACACCGCCGACCGCTGCGCCGCCCTCGTCGCCGACCGGCTCGGCACCGGCGCGTTGGTCAGCCTGGGGGGCGACCTGGCTACCGCGGGGGCGCCGCCCGCCGGTGGGTGGCGGGTGCACGTCCAGGACCGGCCGGGCGAGCCGGCCGGCTCGGTGACGCTCGCCGCCGGCGGCGCGCTGGCCACGTCGAGCACGATCGGCCGGCGCTGGCGGCGTGAGGGCCGCGTCCTGCACCACATCCTCGACCCGCGTACCTGCCGGCCCGCGCCGGTCGTCTGGCGGACGGTCACCGTCGCCGCGACCAGCTGCCTGGCCGCGAACACGGCGACGACCGCCGCGCTGGTCCGGGGCCGGGGCGCCGTCGGCTGGCTGACCGCGCTCGGCCTGCCGGCCCGGCTGGTCGGCGCGGACGGCGCGGTCGTCACCGTCAACGGCTGGCCCGACGACGACCCGACGCCGACCGACTGGCTGCGCACCGGCCCGCTGGCGCTGTCGCGCTCCGAGGCGGCCCGATGAGCCAGAACGTCCTCTGGTACACCGCTCGCGGTACCGGGCTGACGCTCCTGCTGGTGCTGACGTTGACGCTCGTGCTCGGGATCGTGGCCAGGAAGGGTCAGCCGGCGGCGGGGCTGCCGGGCTTCGCGCTCGCGGCCGTGCACCGCAACGCGAGCCTGCTGGCGCTGGCCCTGCTGGTGATCCACGTGACCACGCTGGTGCTCGACCCGCTGGCCCACATCGCGGTGATCGACACGGTGGTGCCCTTCGCCGCCGGGTACCGGCCGCTGTGGGTCGGGCTCGGGACCTGCGCCGCCGACCTGCTGCTCGCGGTGGTCATCAGCAGCCTGCTGCGCCAGCGGATCGGCGTGCGGGTCTGGCGCGGCGTCCACTGGGCCGCCTACGCCGCCTGGCCGGTGGCGTTCATCCACTCGCTCGGGGCTGGCACCGACGTCGGCACCTGGTGGCAGCTCACCGTCGCGGTGGTCTGTTCGCTCGCGGTCGTGCTCGCCGTCGGCTGGCGCTGCTCGGCGTCCTTCCAGGCCGACCGGGCCGGGGCCGCCCGGCCAGCCGCGACCGTCCCGGCCCAGCCGATGCCCCGCCCGCTCGGCCAGCTCTACCAGCCGACGGTGCCCCGGCCGAACGCCGCGGGCCCCGCCGGCGGGGAGCTGGCCCGATGACCACCCCGACCGAATCCGGCCCGGCTCCGGCGACAGCGTTGTCGCCGGAGCCGGGAAACGGCGGTCGGCTGCTCGCCGCGGGCGCGGCGAGTCTCGCCGAGCACGTGGCCCGGCTCGGACCGGTCCCCTACCGCGGCCGGCCGGCACAGCTGGTGGACGAACTGCGCGCCGCCGGCCTGACAGGCCGGGGCGGGGCCGGCTTCCCGATGTGGCGCAAGCTCGCCGCCGCGCTCGGTCCCGACGCCGCCGGCGGGCCGGACGCCGCGGGCGGCCAGGCGTGGAGCGGGCCGGCGAGCGTCGTCGCGAACGCGGCCGAGAGCGAGCCGGAGAGCGCCAAGGACGCCTGGCTGCTCACGCGCGCGCCGCACCTGGTGCTCGACGGCCTGGCGCTGGTCGCCGAAGCGGTCTCCGCCGCCGACGCCTACGTGTACGTGAAGGCCGGCCCCGCGGCGGAGGCGGTCGGCCGGGCGCTGGCGGAACGTCGCGCCGCCCGCGTCGACCAGCGGCCGGCCGAGGTCAGGCTGGCACCGCCGGGCGTGTTCGTCGCCGGCGAGGCCTCCGCCGCCGCGGCGGTCGTCGACGGCGGTGCGGCGAAACCGTTCCCCCAGTTCGTGCCGCTCGCCGCGCAGGCACCCCGTGGCGCCGGCCGCCAGGGCCGGTTGCGCAGGTCGCTGGTCGTCTGCAACGCCGAGACGCTGGCCCACCTGGCGCTGCTGGCCCGCCACGGCGCGGCCTGGTTCCGGGAGCGCGGCACCGTCGATGAGCCGGGCACGATGCTCGTCACGGTCGGCGGGGCTGTCGTGTCCCCCGGGCTGGTCGAGGTGCCGATCGGCGCGACGCTCGCCGAGGTCGTCGGGCGCGCCGGTGGCGCGGCCGAGCGGCCGGGCGCGATCCGGGTCGGCGGGTACGGCGGTTCCTGGCTGTCGGCGGACCGGACACCCGACGTGCCGTTGTCCCGCGCGGGACTCGCCGCCTGGGACGCCGCCCCGGGGCCCGGACTCGTCCACGTGCTGCCGGCGCGGGCCTGCGGCCTGGCGGAGACCGCCCGCCTCGCCGGCTACCTGGCCGCACAGAGCGCCGGCCAGTGCGGCCCGTGCCGCGCTGGGCTGCCGGAGCTGGCCGCGGCCGCCGGGCAGCTGGCCGGCGGCGGTGGCCTGACCGGCTCCTGGGCACGGCAGGCGGCCGAGGTCGCCGAGCTCGTCGACGGCCGTGGCGCCTGCCGCCACCCCGACGGCGCGGCCCGGCTGGTCCGCTCCGCGCTGCGCGTGTTCGCCGCCGACCTGCACGCCCACGCCGCCGGCCGCTGCGCCGGCTCCGGCGGCTGATCTCTCCCGTTCGGAAAGGACCGACCATGCAGTCAGCCTCCTCTCGCACGTCCGGGCCCAGCCTGGTGCCGACCGGGTGGATGCTCGGCGTGGACTGGTCCGTGTGCGACGGCCGCGGCTGGTGCGTCGAGCTGCTGCCCGAGCTGCTGGTCCAGGACCGCTGGGGTTACCCGCTTGCCCAGTCCGACGCCGAGCGGGCCGTGGCCGCCCGCGACGGGGCGCGCGGCACCGGCCGGCCGGCCCGCGAGATCCCGGTCCCCGACGACCTGGCTCCGCACGCGCAGCGCGCCGTCGAGACCTGCCCCCGGCTGGCACTACGCCTGCGTCGCGCGTCCTAGCCTCGAGTGCCTTGCTTTAAGTTCTAACGCGATATATCGTGAGCGTGTCGCTGGAAGACCGGCCCGCTCTGATGGGCCACGGCCGGATGGCCGGCGGCACCCGCGGTCCGGCGTCCCGGTCGCGCTGACGGCCCACCGGCCGCCCGCCACCCGGCGCCCACCGCACACCTTCATCAAGCGCGCCTGGCGCGCACCTCATCAAGGAGAAACCTCATGAAGTCCCACCACCACAGATCAGCTCCGGATGGATCCGGCGCTGACCCACGGCTGCACCACGGCCCGTTCCGCCGGCACGGCCACTGGCACGGGCACCACCCGGGTCCGGGCATGGGCCCGGTTCCAGGCGACCTGGGCCCGATTCCCGGCCCGCCCCCCATGGGCCCCGGCCCCGGTGCCGGTCCCTGGGGGCCCGGTCCCTGGGGACCGCGGCTGCGGGCCGGCCACCGCGGCGGCGGAGGCGGCCGCGGCCGCGCCGGTCGCGGCGACGTACGCGCCGCCGTCCTGTTGCTGCTGGCCGACGGCCCGCGGCACGGCTACCAGCTGATGCAGGCGATCGCGGAGCGCACCGGCGGCGCCTGGCAGCCCAGCCCCGGCGCGGTCTACCCGACGATCAGCCAGCTCGAGGACGAGGGCCTGGTCACGGTCACGGCCGACGGCGGACGCCGGCTGGTCACGATCACCGAGGCCGGGCAGGCCCACCTCGCCAAGAACCGGGACACGATCGGCGACCCGTTCGCGGCGTTCACCGCCAGGGCCGGCCGTGCCGGCGGCGTCGACCTGCTCGGCGCCGTTCAGGAGCTGTCCGGTGCCGTCTGGCAGGTGGCCCGAGCCGGCGACGCGGGCCAGACCGCCGCCGCGCACAAGGTGCTCACCGACGCCCGACGTGCCCTCTACCTGCTGCTCGCCGGCGAGCCGTCCGACGCCGCCGGGACCGACGCCACCGGGACCGGAGCCGCTGCGGCCGAGGCCCCCGCCGCAGCGCAGGAGCCACCGGCGAACGAGACCCCGGCCGAGTAGTCGCCAGCCGGCTCGGCCGCTCGGCCGGGCCGGCCCGGTGGCTTCCGGGCCGGCGACCCGAGAACCATCAAGGCCGTATAAAGGACACCATGACCTCCGCCGGGCCCATACCTCTCCTGATCGTTGGCGCCGGCGGACTGTCGCGGGAGGCGGCCGAGGCCGCCCGCGCGTCCGGCGATCACCACGTCGTCGGCTTCCTGGATGACAACCCGTCGCTTTGGGGCGCGCCGATCGGCGGCGCCCAGGTGCTCGGCGGGATGGACCGGGTCGCCCAGTACCCGCGGGCCCGGCTGTTGCTCGGCCCGGGAACCGGCCGCTCGCGCGCGGTGCTGCGCCACCGGCTGGAGGAGATGGGGGTGACGGGCGACCGGTACACCAGCGTGATCCACCCGCGGGCCGTGATCCCGCCGTCGTGCGCGGTCGGCCAGGGCTCGATCCTGCTCGCCGGCGCGGTGCTGACCGCGGACGTCACCCTCGGGCAGCACGTCGTGGTGATGCCGAACGTCGTGCTCACCCACGATGTCGTCGTCGAGGACTACGCGACCGTGTGCGCCAACGCGTCACTGGCCGGCAGCGTGCGGGTCCGGGCCGGGTCCTACATCGGCCAGAACTGCACGATCCGCGAGGGCCTGACGATCGGCGCCTGGTCGCTGGTCGGGATGGGCGCGGCCGTGACCCGGGACGTCGGCGACGCGGAGGTCTGGGCCGGAGTGCCGGCCGAGCTGATCCGCCCGTCCGCCGGGCCGCCACCGGTCTGGACCGGGCCCGCGCCGGCCCGGGCCAGGGGCCGCTACGCGTTGCCCGGCCCGCCGAGCCGGGGTGTGTGACGCGGCGCGGACCGCCGATCTCGCGCGCAGCATTTCGCTACCCAACGCATTGAAACAATGACTCTGAGCGAAGCGTTGGGCCGCGAGAGGAATGCGTTCCGCTAGGTGCCGGCGGTGTCGCCTTTGGCTACCACAGCACCCGGCAGCGGGGTTATCGGATTCTTGACCAAGCACGGGCCCGGGGGACGTTCGCCCCGCCGATCGGCGCAGGTAGAGTCTCGACAGGGCCTAGGAGTCGTGGTCCGTGGCGCGCGGGAGGGAGCCGGCCTTGGAAGCATTGGGGCCGAACGACCCGACGACCGTTGGTAACTATCAACTCGCGGCCGTATTGGGCAGCGGCGGTATGGGACGAGTCTATCTGGCCTTCTCGCCGAGCGGGCGCCGGGTAGCGATCAAGATTATCCGCCCTGATCTCGTCCAGCAACGACACATCCGGCTGCGGTTCGCCCGCGAGGTAGCAGCTTCCCGGGCCGTGAACGGTTTCTTCGCGGCGGGTGTCATCGACGCCGATCTGGAAGCCAATCCGCCCTGGCTCGCCACCGCCTTCATTCCGGGCCCGTCTCTCAACGCCGCCGTCCGTGACGCCGGGTCGCTTCCGGTCGCGTCGGTGCGTGCCCTCGGGGCCGCTCTGGCGGAGGCCCTTTCGGCCGTCCATTCCGCCGGCCTGATCCATCGGGACCTCAAGCCGGCGAACGTGCTGCTGGCCCCCGACGGTCCCCGGCTGATCGATTTCGGAATATCGGCGCTCGAGGACTCCGGATCGCTCACTCATGCCGGCGCGGTTATGGGCTCGCCCGGCTACATGTCGCCGGAACAGATAAACGGCGAGACGGTGACAACGTCCACCGACATCTTCGCGTTCGGCGCGGTCCTCACGTTCGCGGTCACCGGAACCGGTCCGTTCGGGGTCGGTTCGCTGCCGTCGATGCTCTATCGCAGCGTGCACAACCCGCCGGACCTCACCAAGGTCCCGGACGAGCTGCGTCCCCTGCTGGCTCGCTGCCTGGACAAGGACCCGGCGCGGCGGCCCGATCTGAACACCATTCTGCGGGAGCTGACCGGGGGCCGGCCCGCCGCCGACATGTTCCCGCCGGGCTGGCTGCCCGCCGCCCTCTCGAAGACGCCGATCCCGACCGGGCCTATGCCGATACAGCCGGTAGGGCCGACGCCGACGCCGATCGGCACGACGCCCGTCCCGATGCCCTGGCTGGAGGACAGCCCGGTCCCGGTGGCGGCACGCGAGTCCCGCCGGACGCCGAACGAGGCCACCAGGGAACTGACCATCCCGTCCACGCCGCCGGTGCGGACCAGCGGGCTGCCGACCCAGCTGGCGTCGGTGCCGTCCGTGCCCTCCCTGGGCCGCACCACTCCCGAGCCGGCCGCCGAGCCGGCCCGGCAGGGGCCGAGCCGCCGCCTGCTCCTGGGCGGGGCGATCGGCGTCGTCGCGGCCGCCGCGGCCGGGACCACCGCCTGGCGCCTGCTCGACGACGGCGGCGGCCAGCCGGCTGCAGCCGCGAGCCCGCCCGGGACCGTCCGCTGGCGTCTCTCCACGACGGGCACCGTGCTGGGCCGTCCCCGGATCGCCGGTCACCTGGTGTACGCGGGCAGCAACGACGGAACCCTGTACGCGGCCCAGATCTCCAGCGGCAAGCAGGTCTGGAAGTTCACCACCGGTGGCGCGATCGGATCCACCCCGCTGGCCCTCGGCGGAATCGTCTACCTCGGCGGCGACGACGGCTACCTGTACGCCTTCGACGCCGCGACCGGCCGCACGCGCTGGAAATACCACACCGACGGGATCGTGCACTCCCCCGTCGCCGGCGGGGGTCTGGCGTACGTCGGCAGCGCCGACGCCCACCTTTACGCCCTGGACGCGACCAGCGGCGCGTTCCGGTGGAAGTTCTCGGCCCAGAACGACACCCATTCACCGGCCCTGGCCGGCGAGACCGTGTACGTCGGGAGCAGCGACACCAACCTGTACGCCGTGGACGCCTTCTCGGGAAACCCGCGCTGGGCGTTCCCCACCAAGGGCGCGGTCTCCGGCCAGCCCGCGGTGCTGGGGGGAATCGTCTACTTCGGCAGCACCGACGGAAGCCTGTACGCGGCCGACGCGGGCTCCGGGAAACAGGTCTGGCAGTTCGACGGCGCGTCCGTCGGCGCCGGTCCGGCCCTGGCGAACGGCACGGTCTACGTCGGCGGCGCCGAGCGCAGCCTGTACGCGCTCAACGCCACGACCGGCAAGAAGGTGTGGACCTTCCCCGCCTCGGGGGACGTCGGCGCACCGGTCGTGGTGGACGGGACCGTCTACTTCGGCACCGGCGACGCCAACCTCTACGCGGTGGACGCCGCGACCGGCGCCCAGCGAGGGAAGTTCGCCGCCGCCAGTGGCGTGCACTCGGTCGCGGTCGCCGACGGCACCGCGTACTTCGGGACCGACGACAACAACCTGAACGCGGTCAGCGTCCGCTGAAAAGGGGGAGGACGCTTGGCGGTCGCCAGGCACAGAGCCGCGCGGCGACTGGTGAGAGGCACCCGTCGTAGCACCGCGGTGCGGGTCGCCTATGCCCGCTGCGCCGAGGCCTGTGGGCCGCTGACCACGCCGCGGGGCGACAACCCGCGGGTGGAGTTTCGCTCCGTCGTGCCGCCGGGCCGCCGGTTAGCCCTGGCGCTGCTGTTCCTGTTCACGGCGCTGGTGAACCTGATCTTCGTCGGCTGGCTGCTGCTGCCCGCGCACGTGCCCGGGGCTGGCGTCGCCGGCGCGGGCGACTGGCGGCTGTTCCTGGCGCGCGTGAGCTTCTGCCTCGTCGTCCTCGTCGAGGTCATCAGGATCGTCCAGGTCTCCATCATCGGGATACTCGCCTGGTACGCCCGGGATCCGGTGCCCCTCGTCGCGCCGCCCGGGCTGCGGGTGGCGGTGCTCACGACGATCGTCCCCTCGAAGGAACCCGTCTCCGTCGTGGCGAGAACGCTGGGCGCGATGCGGGAGATCGCCTATCCGGACGGCTTTCTGACCGCCTGGATCCTGGACGAGGAGAACGATCCCGAGGTTCAGCGGGTCGCCGAGGACCTGGGCGTCCTGCATTTCAGCCGGCGCGGCCGCCCGGAATACAACCAGCCGGCCGGGGAGTTCCGGGCCAGGAGCAAGGCTGGAAATCACAACGCCTGGCGCGCCGAACACGAGCGCCACTATGACGTGGTGGCCCAGATGGACCCCGACCACGTCCCGCTCACCTGTTTCCTGGAACGCACCCTGGGCTATTTCCGCGACCCGGACGTCGCCTTCGTCGTGGCGCCCCAGGTCTACGGGAACATGCTGGAGAACCTGGTGGCGCAGGGCGCCTCGATGCAGCAGTACCTGTTCAACGGGGTGATCGAGCGCGGCGGGAACGGCCTCGACGCCCCGCTGCTCATCGGTACCAACCACCTCTACCGGCCGGCGGCCTGGCGACAGATCGGTGGCTACCAGGACTCGATCATCGAGGACCACCTGACCAGCATGCGCGTCCAGGGGACGATCAACCCGGCGACCGGGAATCCCTGGAAGGGCGTCTACACGCCCGATGTGATCGCGATCGGTGAGGCGCCCACCACCTGGACCGACTACTTCAACCAGCAGAAGCGATGGGCGTACGGCGTCTGGGACGTCAAGCTGCGCCGCCGGGCGAAAGCGGGAATCAGACTGCGGGCCCGCCAGCGCCTGCTGTACGGAATGGTCCAGTTCTACTACCCGAGCGTCGCGACGAGCCTGTTGTTCGGCAGCCTGGCGACGGTCGGCTACCTCGCTTTCGGCGCCTCCGCGGTCCATCTGCGCGGGGGGTCGTGGCTCACTCTGTGGATGGCCGCCCTGGGCAGCTGGGTCAGCATGTGGCTGTGGCTGCGCCGGTTCAACCTCGCCGAACACGAGAGACATGAGATCGGCATACCGGGCATGGTGCTCGCGCTGTTCGCCGGGCCGATCTACCTGTCGGCCGCGTTCGCGGCGGTGCTGCGCCGGCGTCTCGTCTACGCCGTGACCGCGAAGGGCGAGCTGCGCAGCACCGAGTCGCTCCGGACCTTCCGGCTGCACCTGGTCTGGGCCGTCGTCGCCGCGACGCTGCTGTGCGTCAACCTCGGCGTGAACCACCGGCACTTCGCCCCGCCGCAGCTCTGGGCGCTGCTCGCGCTGCTGGTCGGGCTGTCGCCACCGTTGCTCTCCGTGCGCCGGACGATCGCCGCGCGACGCAGGGGCCCGGCGGACGGTGGGCCGCCCAGGACGGTCCCGCCGCGCGCCCGCATGCACGTCGCCGCGGACCCGATGGAGTCCCAGCTCCTGCTGACGGCCCGGCTCGCCGAGGAAAGCTCCGTCACGGAGAACGGCCAGTGAGGCTGACGGTGCCGCGGGTGGTCGCGGTGGTCCTCGTCGTCGTGCTCGCCGGCTACGTCTTCCGGGTGGCCCCACACCTGTCCGGGCCCCGCCGGCCCGGGGCGGCGGTCCCGGCGGAGCTTCTGGCACCCTCCACCGAACTGGCCGCGGCGCCGACCCAGTTCCCGGAGCCGGGAAAGACCTTCGTCGGCATCATGACGACCGCCGGGGTCCACAGCTTCACCAATCTCCTCGACTTCACCCAGAAGACGAGCTACAAGCCCCGGGCCTACCAGTTCTCCGAGGGCTGGGCCGAGGACAAGTTCAATGCCAGCGACCTGAACAAGGTCGCGAGCCTTGGCATGATGCCGATCGTCGCGTGGGAGCCGTGGGACTTCTCCACCAAACCCCAGAGCGACAAGCTGCGCGGCGCCCAGCCGAAATACCGGCTCAGCAACATCATCGACGGCTCGTTCGACTCCTACATCCGCTCCTGGGCCCGCGGGGTCAAGACGCTCGACTACACGATCGGCCTGCGGTTCGCGCACGAGATGAACGGCTACTGGTATCCGTGGGCCGAACAGGCCAACGGCAACCAGCCGGGACAGTACGTCCAGGCCTGGCGCCACGTGCACGACATCTTCACGCAGGAGGGGGCGGCCAATGTGGTGTGGATCTGGAGCCCCAACGTCACCTATCCGAACTCCACCCCGCTCGCCGAGCTCTATCCGGGCGACGCGTATGTGGACTGGGTTGGTTTCTCCGGCTACTACGGCACCGTGGGCAACGAGACCTACAAGTCCTTCGACGAGATCTTCGCGAGCAGCCTCGCCGAGGTCCAGACCGTCACCCAGAAGCCGATCGTGATCACGGAGACCGGCGCGGCCGACAACGCGGGACTGAAGGCCGCGTGGATCGCCCAGCTCTTCGCCTCGCTACCGCGGTACCCGGAGATCATCGGGGTGATCTGGCAGGAGTCTACGAAGGAGGTCGACTGGCGGGTGGCCGTGTCCCCGGCCGCCTCCCGGGCCTTCGCCGTCGGCGCGGCCAACCCGCGTTACGACGCGACCTGGCGGTGGACGAGCAGACCCGAGCTGACCCTGCCGCTGCGCCCCTGACCAGCCGAAAGCCCGGGAACCCCCAAATTGCAGAGTTCCCGGGCGATCGTCCTAGACGAGACGCAACCCAGCTACAGACCCTGGACAAGCGTCCGCCGCGTACATCAACGCCACGTCCGAATCACGTTTGGGAGGGCGCTCAGCGCCCGACCAAGGCAGAGCGGTCGGAGGCGCGAAGCGCCGTCTCCGACCGATCGCCGTAGGCCGGCTCCAGGGCCAGGTCCAGGACCTCACGGACGTCCGAGACCAGGTGGACGGTGAGCGCGTCGCGCACCGCCGCCGGCACGTCGTCCAGGTCCGGCCCGTTGCGGCTCGGCAGCAGGACCGTGGTGATGCCGGCCCGGTGCGCGGCGAGCAGCTTCTGCTTCACCCCGCCGATCGGCAGCACCCGCCCGGTCAGCGACACCTCACCGGTCATCGCCACCTCGGCCCGGACCGGCCGGCCCGACAGCAGCGACGCGAGCGCGGTCGTCATCGTGACGCCGGCGCTCGGCCCGTCCTTGGGCACCGCTCCGGCCGGGACGTGGACGTGGACCCCGCGCTTGGCCAGGTCACCGACCGGCAGCTCCAGCTCGGCGCCGCGTGACCGCAGGTAGGACAGCGCGATCTGCGCCGACTCCTTCATCACGTCGCCCAGCTGGCCGGTCAGGGTCAGGCCGGAGGCGCCGGTCTCCGAGTCGGCCAGCGACGCCTCGATGAACAGCACGTCGCCGCCGGCGCCGGTCACCGCGAGGCCGGTCGCCACGCCGGGCAGCGCCGTCCGCTCGGCCGACTCGGGGGTGTGCCGCGGCCGGCCCAGGTAGCCGACCAGGTCCCCGGCGCCGACCGTGACCGGCGCGCGGGTGCCCGTCCCGTCGAGCGCGACCTGCGCGGCGATCTTGCGCAGCACCCGGGCGATCGCGCGCTCCAGGTCACGCACGCCCGCCTCGCGGGTGTACTCGCCGGCCAGCAGCCGCAGCGTCTCGTCCTCGAAGGTGACCTCGCCGTCGGCGAAGCCGGCCCGCTCGCGCTGGCGGGGCAGCAGGTGGTCCCGGGCGATGACGACCTTCTCGTCCTCGGTGTAGCCGTCGAGGCGGACCAGCTCCATCCGGTCCAGCAGCGGCCCGGGGATCGACTCGATCACGTTCGCGGTCGCCAGGAACAGCACGTCGGACAGGTCCAGCTCGACCTCGAGGTAGTGGTCACGGAACGTGTGGTTCTGCGCCGGGTCGAGCACCTCGAGCAGGGCCGCTGTCGGGTCGCCGCGGTAGTCGGCGCCGACCTTGTCGACCTCGTCGAGCAGCACGACGGGGTTCATCGTGCCCGCCTCGGTGATCGCCCGGACGATCCGGCCGGGCATCGCGCCGACGTAGGTGCGCCGGTGGCCGCGGATCTCCGCCTCGTCCCGGATGCCACCGAGGGCGACCCGGACGAACTTGCGGCCCATCGCGCGGGCGACCGACTCACCGAGCGAGGTCTTGCCGACCCCGGGCGGGCCGGCGAGGGCCAGCACGGCGCCGCTGCGCCGACCGCCGACGACGCCCAGCCCAGCGTCCGTGCGCTGGCGGCGGACGGCCAGGTACTCGATGATCCGGTCCTTCACGTCGTCGAGGCCGGCGTGGTCGGCGTCCAGCACGGCGCGGGCGCCGGCGATGTCGTAGGAGTCCTCGGTCCTGGAGCTCCATGGCAGGTCGAGGACCGTGTCCAGCCAGGTGCGGATCCAGCCGCCCTCCGGCGACTGGTCGGAGGTCCGCTCCAGCTTGTCGACCTCCTTGAGGGCCGCCGCGCGGACCTTCTCGGGAAGGTCGGCCGCCTCGACGCGGGCCCGGTAGTCGTCGGTGTTCTCGCCGTCGCCGCCCTCGCCGCCGCCGGAGAGCTCGCGCAGCTCCTTGCGGACGGCCTCCAGCTGGCGGCGCAGCAGGAACTCGCGCTGCTGACGGTCCATCCCCTCCTGGACGTCCTTGCGGATCGTCTCGGCGACGTCCAGCTCGGCGAGGTGCTCCCTGGTCCAGGCCAGCACCTTCTCCAGCCGGGTGGTGACGTCGGCGGCCTCCAGCAGCTCCAGCTTCTGGGCGGCGGTCAGGTAGGGGGCGTAGCCGGCGGTGTCGGCCAGCGCGGACGGGTCGTCGATCGAGGTCACCGAGTCGACCACCTGCCAGGCACCGCGCTGCTGCAGCAGGGTGGTGACGAGGGCCTTGTACTCGCGGGCCAGCTCGGCGAGCTTTCCGGTCGGGGTCGTGCCGGTCGGCTCGAGGATCGTCGCCTCGACCCACAGGGCGGCGCCGGGGCCGGTCGAGCCGGTGCCGATCCGGGCCCGCCCGACGGCGCGCACGACGGCGGCGGGCTCGCCGCCGGGCAGCCGGCCGACCTGCTCGATCACGCCGAGCGCGGCGACGGCGGCGTACTTCCCGTCGAGGCGCGGAGTCAGCAGCACCTCGGCCTTGCGGCTCGCGGAGCCACTGTCGGCGCCGGCCGGGGCGCGCGACTGGGCCGCGGCGCGGGCCGCGTCGACCGCGGCGCGCGTCTCGACGTCGGACAGGGCAAGCGGCACGACCATGCCGGGCAGCACGACCACGTCGTCGATCGGCAGGACGGGCAGCACACGGTTCTGAGTCACGTAGGCACATCCACTCAAGGTCGGAACGGTGGTCGGCAGACCCAATGAACTTGAGCCTGACCGACTAAAGTCACCGGAGCCGCCTGTTGTTCCTCCCGCCCACCCATCCCGCGTTCGCCCAGAGGCGAACGGCAAATGCCTAAATCGTCGAGGCGTCGATCACGAAGCGGTAGCGGACGTCGCTGGCCACGACACGGTCGTAGGCGACGTTGACGTCGGCGGCGGTGATCAGCTCGATCTCGGCCGAGATGCCATGCTCGGCGCAGAAGTCGAGCATCTCCTGGGTCTCCCGGATCCCGCCGATGTTGGAGCCGGTGAGGCTGCGGCGGGCCGCGATCAACGAGAACGCCCGGTACGCGCCGGGGTCGGCGGGGCCACCGACGTTGCACATCGTGCCGTCGAGCCGCAGCAGCGACAGGTAGGCGTCGAGGTCCAGGTTCGCCGAGACCGTGTTGAGGATGAAGTCCAGGCTGCCGCGCAGCTCCTGGAACGTCGCCGGGTCGCTGGTGGCCCGGTACCGGTCGGCGCCGAGGCGCAGGCCGTCCTTCTCCTTGGCCAGCGACTGGCTGAGCACGGTCACCTCGGCGCCCAGGGCGTGCGCGAGCTGGACGCCCATGTGCCCGAGGCCGCCCAGGCCGACGACGGCGACCTTCGACCCGGGGCCGACTTTCCAGTGGCGCAGCGGCGAGTACGTCGTGATCCCGGCGCACAGCAGCGGCGCGGCGGCGTCGAGCGCCAGGGCGTCGGGGACCCGAAGCACGTAGGCCTCGCGGACGACGATCTGCTGGCTGTAGCCGCCGTAGGTGGGCTCGCCGTCGTAGTCGGTGCCGTTGTAGGTGAACACCGGGTTCGGGCCCGTGCAGTACTGCTCCTCCCCCGCGACGCACGCGTCGCACCGCTCGCAGGAGCTCACGAAGCAGCCGACGCCCACCCGGTCCCCGACCGCGAACCGGGTGACGTCCGCGCCCACGGCCGCCACCACGCCGGTGATCTCGTGGCCGGGCACCATCGGGAAGATCGCCGGGCCCCACTCCTGGCGGGCCTGGTGGATGTCGCTGTGACAGATCCCGGCGAACCTGATGTCGATCACGATGTCGTCCGGGCGCGGGGCGCGTCGCGAGATCGTGGTCGGCACGAGGGCCGCGCCGGCGGCGGGGACGGCAAGCGCCCGTACGGTAGCCATGGTCTCTCCTTTGATGATCGTGGCGTCAGGTCGCGGGCGGTGGCGGCCCGGACGGGGAGGTGGACGGCAGGGGGCCGAGCAGCGCCAACGCGGCAGCGGCCATCGCGTGGGCGTACCGGGTCGCGCCGGCGGACGGGACCGGGCACCGCGTCATCGGCGCCAGCTCGATCGGGCAGAAGTGCACGCCGTCGGGGCTGCGCACCGTGACCTGACCGCCCGCCGGGCACACGTCGCCCAGGCCGCAGGGCACCGTCTGCGCGTACCGCCCGGCGGGGTCGGTGACGGCCCGGCCGGCGGGCACCACGGTCGTGTTCGGCACCTGCCCGGCGATCTTCTGCCAGAGCTGGTCCAGCGAGGTGAGCCCCTGCGCGTCGACGGTCTGGTCCCGTCTCGGTGGGGCCTCGACGAGCACGACGTGCGCGCCGTCGCGGGACAGCCGGGCGGCCGCGGCCAGGACGTCCGAGCGGTACGCGCTGGTCAGGTCCCGGCCCTTCATGCACTTCGTGCCGGTGTTGCCGGAGAAGGCCAGCACCGCGACGGTCGGGTGCCACCTGCGCGACTGCTTGCGGATGTCGGACAGCCAGTCGCAGGGCGCGGTGCCGCCGTAGGTGTGCAGGAGCAGCGACGTGCCGCCGGCGGCCGTCACGTCCGCCGCGAAGTCGTCCTGCGCCTCCCACGCCATCGAGTCGCCCCAGAGCGCGACCCGCCGCCCACCGGAGCTGTGGTGCGTGCTGTGACCCAGGACTCCCACCAGTGCCACCACGACCGCGACGATCAGCAGCCAGCCGATCGGCCCCGGGCGGCCGGCCGGTCCGCGGCTCAACTGGCGGCGAGGAAGCGGTCCAGCACGCGGGTGCCGAACTTCAGCGCCTCGGTCGGGACGCGCTCGTCGACGCCGTGGAACATGCCGGAGAAGTCCAGGTCGGGCGGCAGCTTCAGCGGCGAGAAGCCGAAGCAGCGGATGCCCAGCTGGGAGAACGACTTCGCGTCCGTGCCGCCGGACAGCATGTACGGGACGGCGCGGGCGCCGGGATCCTCGGCGCGCAGCGCGGCGGCCATCGCGTCCACCATCGGCCCGTCAAACGGCGTCTCGACCGCGCGGTCCAGCACGACCCACTCGCGCTGGATGTCCGGGCCGATCAGCTCGTCGATCTGGCGGACGAACTCGTCCTCGCGACCGGGCAGGAACCGGCCGTCGACACCGGCCGTCGCCTCGCCGGGGATCACGTTCACCTTGTGCCCGGCGTTGAGCTGGGTCGGGTTCGCGGTGTCGCTGATCGTCGCGCCGATCATCCGGGCCAGCCCGCCGAGCTTGGCGACCGTCGCCTCCAGGTTGTCGTAGTCCATCTCGATGCCGAGGGCGTCGCCCAGGGAGTCGAGGAACTGGTGGACGGTCGGGGTGAGCACGACCGGGAACCTGTGCTGGCCGATCCGGGTGACGGCCTCGACCAGCTTCGTGACCGCGTTGTCCGTGGAGAGCATCGAGCCGTGGCCGGCCCGGCCGCGGGCGGTCAGCTTCATCCAGGCCATGCCCTTCTCGGCGGTCTGGATGAGGTAGAGGCGCAGGTCGTCGCGGACCGTGTAGGAGAAGCCGCCGACCTCGCTGATCGCGTCGGTGCAGTCGGCGAACAGGTCCCTGTGGTTGTCCACCAGCCAGTGGGCACCGAGCGGCCCGCCGGCCTCCTCGTCGGCGACGAACGCGACGACGAGGTCGCGCGGGGGCTTGCGGCCGGTCCTGGCCCGGTCGCGGATGACCGCCAGGGTCATCGCGTCCATGTCCTTCATGTCGATCGCGCCACGACCCCACAGGCAGCCGTCGGCCTCCTCGCCGCCGAAGGGATGGTGCCGCCACTCGGCCGGGTCGGCCGCGACGACGTCGAGATGCCCGTGGATGAGCAGCGGCGGCCGGCTCGGGTCGGTGCCCTCGATCCGGGTGATCACGCTGGTCCGGCCCGGCTGCGACTCCAGCAGCGTCGGTTCGAGGCCGACGTCGGCGAGCTTCGCCGCGACGTACTCGGCGGCAGCCCGCTCGAAACCGTCGCCGTTGCCCCGGTTCGTCGAGTCGATCATCAGGAGGTCCCGGCAGAGCTCGACGACCTCGTCCTGCGCGCCCGTCGACGGCAGCGCCCGCGTCGCCGCCGCGACGTCGCCCGCCTGCCTCGTCTGGGTTCCGGAGAAGGTCGTGGATTCGCTCGCCATGGCGGTAAGTCTGCCCCGGGCTTCCCGCGCGTGCCGGATCGGCCACGTATCCAGCCAGGCCCCGGTAACCCGCTGGCAACATTGAGGAAGGTAAGGGGGCGAGACCCGCCACGTCCCGCGCGGCTTCGGACACGTGCCGCACGGGTACAGGGCCTGCGCCAGCACGAGGGGGGACTGATGATCGCCTACAGGTGTCCGCGCGCCGACCTGGGCTGCGACAGCGACTTCGTCTCATCGAGCGAGCTGGACAACCATCTGCGCTGGCAACACGGCTACCGGCGCTCCTCGCGGTACGCCGCCGCGTTCCGGCCGGCGCAGCTGCCGCCCGTCGGCGGGAAGGCCGCCGTGGCCGCGCTCGACGCCAGGCGGGCCGCCCGGGCCAGGCGGGCCGCGGCCGGCGCCCGCGGCTTCCGGCCGGCCGCGACGACGGGCGCCACCCGCGCGTCCGCCGGCCGCCTGCGCCGGCTCACCCGGCGCGGCTGACCGTCACCGGCCGCCTAACCTGACAATGTCGTAAGATTCGCAGGTGTTGCCTTCCCGTCGACCAAACTTTTCACCACGATCGTTCTGCACCGGGGGGCGGGCGGCTCACGCTGTTCGCCGCCCGCTGATCAGCTCCGCGGCTGGCCCGCAGCCGTCCGGCTGGGTATGCCGGCGAGGTGACTAGTCCGATGGCCACCCCGCTCTACGAGCTTAAGGCCCAGTTCTTCCGTTCCCTCGCCCATCCGGCCCGGATCCGCGTGCTCGAGCTGCTGCGCGAGGGGGAACGGTCCGTCGGCGAACTGGTCGGGGACGTCGGCCTGGAGGCGTCGCACCTGTCCCAGCAACTGGGGGTGCTGCGCCGGGCCGGGCTCGTGACCACCCGCAAACAGGGCACGACCGTCTACTACGCCCTGTCGACACCGCTGCTCGCCGACCTGCTCGATCAGACCCGCCTGATCCTCACCGGCGTGCTGAACGAACAGGCGGAGATCCTGCGGGACCTGCTCGACGCCCATCGCTGACCCGGTCAGCTCAACTCCAGGCAGACGAAACCCGGGCGTCCTGGGACGCCCGGGTTTCGCCGCTGGCTGATCGGCGTGAACGCTGATCGACGTGAACTCAGTAGGACGAGGCGCGCGCCTCGTCCTCCTCGTCCTCGTACTGGTCGCCCCAGCCGGCGTGGCCGTCCACGCCGTCCGTCTGGTCGCCGAAGCCGTCGTCCGACACGGCCCCGAGGTCGGCGCGCAGCCGGTCGAGATCGATGTTCGGCGACTGGTACTTGAGCTCCCGAGCGACCCTCGTCTGCTTCGCCTTGGCCCGACCCCGCCCCATGGCCCGACTCCCTTCCGCGGCGCGGGGGCCCCGCCGCCGCGCGTCGTGCTTGTCGCCCGTGCCTGCCGAACGTCCCACGAGCCGCCACCCGCGCGCGGTCTCGTCGTCAGTGGCCGACCGCTGAATACCTTACAACCTTCTCAGATTGTGAGCGTTGCGGTGACCGGCGTTGCGGCCTGCGCCACCTCCGGCGCCGTCGGTCTTTCCCGGCCGGTGCCACGCCGCGCCACCGCCCGCCCGGCGGCGGGTCAACCGGCGGGATCGGCGGTGGCCGAGTGCGGTGAAGATGCCACACTGAGGGCGTGACGGACGAGCGCAACGTCCTCGGCGGCCCGCTGGAGCCGTGCGGGACTGACCCGATGACCGGTTTCGCCCGGGATGGCTGCTGCAGCAGCGGACCGGAGGATCTCGGTAGCCACACCGTCTGCGCCGTGGTCACCAAGGAGTTCCTGGATCACCAGCGCGAGGTCGGCAACGACCTGTCCACGCCGCGGCCGGAGTGGGCCTTCCCGGGCCTGAAGCCAGGTGACCGGTGGTGTGTGGTCGCCGCCCGCTGGCTGCAGGCTTACCGGGCCGGGGTCGCCGCCCCGGTGGTCCTCGCGTCCACCAACGCCCGTGCCCTGGAGCTCGTCCCGCTCGACGCCCTGCGCGAGCATGCCGTCGACGTTCCCGCCGACCCCCGGTCGCTCACCTGACCGGCGGCCGCTCGGCGCGGTCCCAGGCTGCCTAGCCCTCGATCCAGCCGTTCTTCTCGGCCAGCCGGGTCATGCCGCGTCTGATGGCGAGGATCTGGGCGCCGGTGAGGGTCGGCTCGGTCTGCAGGAGGATCTCGGTGACCTCCCGGGAGAACTCCTTCGCCGACGGGACGTAGAAGAAGTCCTCGCCCTCGTCACCGGGCTCCCGCACGGCAGCGCCCTCGGCTGGCGCGCCGGGCGTGGCGGCACCGGGCGCGGACCGCACCAGCCGGGCACCCGTCGCCTTGGGCCCGCGATCGCCCTGCTCAACCTCGAACTCCATCATCACGCCCGCGGTCACGAGATGCTTGTCGACCAGCAGGTCGTTGGCGTGCAGGAAGATGTCCTCCCCGCCGCCGGTAGGCGCGATGAACCCGTAGCCCCGAACCTGATCGAACCTCAACACCCTGCCTGTACGCACACATCACCCCGTAAAACACCGAACACCGGACCGCTGACTGTGTCTCAGCTCCGCCGTCTCCAGCTCCGACGTCCCCAGCACCGACGTCTCCAGCTCCGACGTCACTCGCTCGGCTGCGCGCCGGCCGTCACACGGTCAACGCACGAGTCTAGCCGGTTTGCCCGTCGGGCCACGGGTACCCACCGTGCGTGTGCAGCCAGGGGGGACCCCAGGAGTCTGCCGGCCTGGTCGCCGGGCTGCTCCAGGACATCAGCGAGCTGACCCAGGCGCACCACCGGCTCCAGCTGCTCCTCGACAACGCGCCGGTCGGGCTGGCCCTGTTCGATGAGGACGGCCAGGTGCTGGCCTCCGGCGGCCTGGTTCCGGTGGCCACCGCGGCGGCGCTGGCGGTGGCCAAGCGATCGTCCGCGTTCGTGGCCCTGCGCCGCCAGCCGGACGCCCTGGCGCTGTTGAGACAGGCCCTGGACGGCACCAGGGGCCACGACGTGCTCAGCATCGCCGGACGCTGGCACTACGCCGACCTGATCCCGGTGTCGGACGGATCGGACCGGCCACGCGTCGTCGGCATCGTCGCGGACGTCAACGACCTGCACACGGCGATGGCGGAGCTGCGCACGCAGACGGACCGCCAGACCGCGATGGCCGACCTCGCGCAACGGGTCCTGGAGATCTCCGACGAGCAGGCCCTCTGGGATCTCGGCGTCAGGACTCTCACCGAGCAGCTCGACGCGGACGAGGTCACCATCGTGCCCCGGCGAGCCACGACGGGCGGGCCGCCCGACGCGGCGCCGAATGCGGCGGACGGCCCGGACGGCCCGTTCGGGCGGGCCGCGCCCGACGCCCAGGCCGCCGGCCACCCGCGCGACGACGCCCAGGATCTGCGGGCCATGTTGTGGCGCACCGACGCGACCGGGCGGGTACCCACCCGGCCGCGGCCTGACGATGACCGGCTGCCTCGGGAGCTGCGGGTGTCGGCGGGCCGGGTGGACGCGCCGACCGGCACGGTGGTCGTGCGTCGAGGGCGCGGGCTCGCCGCCGACGAGCAGGCGTTCGTCCGCTCCGCGGCGGCGCTGCTCGGCGCGGCCTCGATCCGGATCCGGATGGAGGAGGCCGCGCGCCACGCCTCCCTGCACGACGCGCTCACCGGGCTGCCCAACCGGGACGCGCTGCTGCGGCGGCTGCGGCGCGGCCTGCGCCGGGAACGGGCCGACGGCTGCCGGGTCGGCGTGCTGTTCATCGACCTCGACGGCTTCAAGGCGGTGAACGACACGCTTGGCCACCAGGCCGGCGACGAGCTGCTGCGGACGATCGGCCGCCGGCTGGCGCACGAGGTCCGCCCCGGCGACGTGGTCGGGCGGCTTTCCGGCGACGAGTTCGCGGTGCTGTGCGAAGGGGTGCGGGACGTCGACGACCTGGCCGTCATCGCGGAGCGGGTCCGGCGCTGCCTGTCCAGGCCGGTCGCGCTGCGCCATGCGGTCAGCGTCGGCGGCAGTGTGGGCCTCGCCGTCTCCGGGCCCGACCTCGACGACGCGGAGGACCTGCTGAACGCGGCCGACATGGCGATGTACGAGGCGAAACGACTGGGGCGCGGTGGCAGCGCCGCGTTCGACGGGCGGATCCGGGCGAACCTGGCCACCCGCCTGCGGGACACCACCGGCCTGCGGCGCGCCCTGTCCAGCGACGCCCTGATCCTGCGGTACGCGCCGGTCGCCGCTCTGGACGGCACTATCGTCGGCGCCGAGGCGCTCCCCTGCTGGCCCCACCCGGACAACGGCCTGGTCGGGCTGGACGCGATCGGCCCCATCGCGGCCGAGGCGGGCCTCACGGTCGATCTCGACCACTGGCTGGTCCAGGCCGTCGGCCGGACGGCGGGACCCGGCGGCCCCCCGCGCCAGCGGCCGCCGCGGCTCTACCTGCGGATCTCCGAGCGTGGCGCCGCCGACCCCGACCTGCGACACGCGCTCACCGCGCTGGCCGCCCGGGCCGAACCGGGCGCCGCGATCCCACACGTCCTGCTGCCCGACCGGTTCATCGAGCACGACCGGGGCCGAGCCGGCGAGGCGGTCGCCGAGCTGGTGGACGCCGGCGCGGCAGTGTGGTTCGACTTCACCGAGAACGGGCCGCTGCGGGCGGTGTCGAGACACACCCTGCCCGTGGCGGTCACCGGCATCAGGCTCGGAGACCTTCAGGTCCGCGACGCGGACAGCGACGTCAGGGTCGGGGCGATCCTCGCCGGGATCGTGCGGTTCGCGCACGTGATGAGGCTGGAGGTCGCGGCCAACGAGGTCAACCGGCCGGCTGAGCTGGCCGCCGTGCGCGCGGTGGGCTGCGACGTCGTCGAGGGGGCGGTGGTGGGCCCGCCGGCGCCAGACCCGCCCTGGTGACCAGCCAGCCCACGGGTCAGAGGAACATCGGGGACGGGGCGAACTCGGCCCGGATCTCCGGCTCCGGGTCTTCGACGAGCCGGGTCGGCCGGTCGAAGACCATCGTCGCGCGGTCCTCGGTCGTGTAGGCGGGCCAGTTTGGCAGGTCGAGGTGATTCGGGTCGCCCTCATGGGCGAACGCGATCCAGGCCCCGGCGACCTCGTCGACGAGGCGGTGCACGTCCGGGTCGGCGCCACCGATGCGGGCCCGGTCGTGGTTGTCGAAGACCAGCGGCAGGTCCAGGCAGTGCGGGGCGCCGAGGATGCCGTCGAGCACCGGGCTGCGCCAGGAGAGCAGGTAGGCGTGGACGGGTGCGGCGCCCCCGTCGGCGCGCCGGTCCGCGAGCAGGAACGTGCTGGTCTGGAAGCCGATGCCCTGGCTCCAGGCCCGCAGGAACGACGGCGTCCAGTAGGGCCGCAGCCGGCGCAGCAGCTCGACGCGCTCGTCGGTCCGCTCGCCCCACGCGTCGCGCAGCCCCGGCCTGACCTCGTCCATCGTGAACCCGCCGAACCGCGGGTGGAAGGCGGACATGAAGGCCGCCTCGTCGGCCGTGCAGCCGATCAGGACCGGCACGTCGCGGCCGGCGGGCGCGGGCCCGGGGTCGCCCGGGTGCGCCGGGATCGTCGTCCCGTCCAGAACGGGGGCGAAGCCCAGCGGGCCCGGTCCCGCGCCCGCCAGCGTGACCTTCGCCGCCGCGGTCATGAGCGCGGCGCTCGGCAAGTCCGCCAGCCGGTCCAGGTCGTGGCGCGGGTCCAGATCAAGGGCGCGCAACAGGGCGTGCGCGGCCCGGTCGGCCCGGTCGGCGGTGACGGCCCGCAGCGCGGGCCCGCTCTGGATCGCGGCCCGGTGCACCAGCCCGCGAGCGGCCGGCATGGCGAGCAGGTTCGAGACCTTCGCGCCGCCGCCAGACTGACCGAAGACCATCACCCGGTCGGGGTCGCCGCCGAACCGCGCGATGTTGTCGCGAACCCAGGCCAGCGCCAGCGTGATGTCGAGCAGGCCCGCGTTGCCGGAGCCGGCCCACCGGTCGCCACCCGTCTCGGCGAGGTGCAGGAAGCCGAGGACACCGAGCCGGTGGTTGACGGTCACGACGACGACGTCGCCACGCCTGGCCAGCCGGTCCCCCACGTACACGGCGTTGTTCGCGCTGCCGCTGGAGAACCCGCCGCCGTGCAGCCAGACCATGACCGGGCGGCGGGCGTCGTCACGGCCGGGCGTCCAGATGTTGAGGTTCAGGCAGTCCTCGCTGACCGGGCCCTGGTCGCCGCCGCCGGTCAGGTTGATCAGCGTGATGCTGCGCCGCAGGGTGGCCGACCGGTCGGCGCTCGGGTCGTCGGCGCCGTAGCGCGCTCCCAGCCGCAGCATCGACTGCTTGCACCGGGCGCCCCAGCGGGTGCAGTCGCGCACCCCGGCCCACGGCTCGGGCGGCAGCGGCGGCTGGAACCGCCGGCCGCCCGACGTCGGCCCGCCGTAGGGAACGCCCAGGAAGGCGAGCGTCCCGTTGTCCTCGACGCGCCCCGTCACCAGGCCGGCGGTGGTCTCCACGACGCCGGTCACGCGACCTCCAGGGCTGGGGACGGCCGGGCTGTGGCCGGCGCCACGCCCAACCAGGGGCCTACCCGGCTCGTGGGCGCGGCGGGAGCGGACGCAGGAGGATAGCATCCGGGCCATGGCACGTACACCCGTCAACGTAACCGTAACTGGCGCCGCCGGGCAGATCGGATATGCGCTCCTTTTCCGGATCGCGTCCGGCCAGCTCCTCGGCCCGGACACCCCGGTCAAGCTGCGACTTCTCGAGATCCCGCAGGCGGTCAAGGCCGCCGAGGGAACGGCGCTCGAACTCGCCGACGGCGCCTTCCCGCTGCTTTCCGGCGTCGACATCTTCGACGACCCGACAAAGGCGTTCGCGGGCGCGAACGTCGCCCTGCTGGTGGGTGCGCGGCCGCGTACGGCGGGCATGGAGCGCGGTGACCTTCTCCAGGCCAACGGCGGCATCTTCAAGCCGCAGGGCGCGGCCATCAACGCCGGCGCGGCGGACGACATCAAGGTGCTCGTCGTCGGCAACCCGGCGAACACGAACGCCCTGATCGCCCAGACCAACGCCCCGGACGTCCCGGCGGAACGGTTCACGGCGATGACCCGTCTCGACCACAACCGGGCGCTGTCCCAGCTGGGCGCCAAGCTCGGCGTCGGCGTCACGGACATCAAGAAGCTCACCATCTGGGGCAACCACTCGGCGACCCAGTACCCGGACGTCTTCCACGCCGAGGTCGCCGGCAAGCCGGCCGCCGACCAGGTCGACGAGAAGTGGCTCGCCGACGAGTTCATCCCGACCGTGGCCAAGCGCGGCGCCGCGATCATCGCCGCTCGTGGCGCTTCGTCGGCAGCGTCGGCCGCCTCCGCCGCGATCGACCACGTCTACACCTGGGTGAACGGCACGGCCGCCGGTGACTGGACCTCGATGGCGATCCCGTCGGACGGCTCCTACGGCGTTCCGGCCGGCCTGATCTCGTCGTTCCCCGTCGTCACCAAGGACGGCGCGTACGAGATCGTCCAGGGCCTGGAGCTCAACGAGTTCTCCAAGACCCGCATCGACGCCTCGGTGGCGGAGCTGGTCGAGGAGCGCGACGCGATCCGGTCGCTCGGCCTCGTCTGAGCCGACCTGCCACTCGCCACACCGACCTGCCACGCGCCACACGGGCATGACGGGCTGACTGCCCGCCGCCGGACCATTCCGTCCGGCGGCGGGCAGCGCCGCCCGGTGGCGCAGCGGCGGCCGGCGGGGTAGACCTCCAGGCACGACGGAGGTGGGCGATGGACGCGATCACGACCGTTCCGGTGCCGGTCAACGAGCCGATACGGACGTATCCGGCCGGGAGCGCGGCGCGGGCGGCGTTGGCCACGCGCTGCGACGAGCTGGCCGCCGGACCCACCGAGCTGACCGCCGCGATCGGCGGGGAGCGCCGGCCCGGTGGCGGCCCGGCCGTCGACGTCGTCATGCCGCACGACCACAAGCACGTCCTCGGCGCCTTCCACGCGGCCACCGAGGACGACACCCGTTCGGCGCTGGACGCGGCGCGGGCGGCGGCGCCGGGCTGGCGGGCGCTGGGCGTCGACGGCCGGGCCGCGGTGTTCCTGCGCGCGGCCGAGCTGCTGGCCGGGCCCTGGCGGGACACGTTGAACGCGGCGACCATGCTCGGGCAGAGCAAGGTCGCGCACGAGGCCGAGATCGACGCCGCCTGCGAGCTGATCGACTTCTGGCGGTTCAACGTCGCGTTCGCCCGGCAGATCCTGGCCGAACAGCCGGCCTCGTCGCCAGGTGTCTGGAACCGGGCCGACTACCGCCCGCTGGAGGGCTTCGTCTACGCGATCACCCCGTTCAACTTCACCTCGATCGCCGCGAACCTGCCGACCGCTCCCGCGCTGATGGGCAACGTCGTCCTCTGGAAGCCCTCCCCCACCCAGCAGCTCGCCGCGCACTTCCTGATGGACCTGCTGGAGGCCGCCGGTCTGCCGCCTGGGGTGATCTCGATGCTTCCGGGCGACGGCCGGGCCGTCTCCGCTGTTGCGCTGGCCGAGCCCGACCTCGCCGGCATCCATTTCACCGGCTCCACGGCGACCTTCCAGCAGTTGTGGCGCCAGGTCGGCGAGCGGATCGGGCAGTACCGCGGCTATCCGCGGCTGGTCGGCGAGACCGGCGGCAAGGACTTCGTGCTGGCGCACCCGTCGGCCGACCCTGCGGTGCTGCGCACGGCGTTGCTGCGCGGCGCGTTCGAGTACCAGGGCCAGAAGTGCAGCGCCGCGTCCCGCGCCTATGTGCCCCGCTCGGTGTGGGAGCGGGTCCGTGACGATCTCGCCGGCGCCACGGAGGCACTGCAGCAGGGCGACGTGCTGGACCCGGCGGTCTTCCTCGGCGCGCTCATCGACGCCCGGTCCTTCGCCCGGGTGACGGCGGCCCTGGAGCGGGCACGGCGGGTCGACTCGCTGACGGTGCTGGCCGGCGGGCAGGCCGACGACAGCCGCGGCTGGTTCGTCCGCCCGACGGTTCTCGTCGGTTCGGACCCGGCCGACGAGGCGTTCACGACGGAGTACTTCGGCCCGGTGCTCGCCGTCCACGTGTATGCCGATTCCGACTATGACCGCCTGGTGGCCGGCCTGGCCGAGCCGGCCGCCCACCGCTATGCGCTGACCGGCGCGGTCATCGCCGAGGACCGGGCGGCCGCCGTAGCGGCGTCCGAGGCACTGCGGTTCGCCGCCGGCAACTTCTACGTCAACGACAAGCCGACCGGCGCCGTCGTCGGCCAGCAGCCGTTCGGCGGCGCCCGCGCCTCCGGCACCGACGACAAGGCCGGCTCGCCGCTGAACCTGCTGCGCTGGACCGCTCCTCGGGCGCTCAAGGAGAACCTGCGCCCGCCGACGGACCACCGCTACAAGGCCTGACCGCGCCAATTCGTTCGAGTTATTGGCGCAACGCCGGGCCACGGCCACGGAAAGCACCGCCGTGAGTTCGGTCTGAAACTCAGTTTTGATAAATACGAAACCGAGTACGGCTGGGACTGCAGCACCCTTGTTCGTGTGATGGACATTGGGCCGCAAGCGACCGCCGCCTGGCGAGACGCCGCTGCCCGATGCCCGAAGACGATGGCGCACGGCCCCTGCGCCGGCGTCGGCACGGATGGCGCCTGTGAGGTACCCGGTTTCGGGACCTGCACGTTCCTCGGCGTCCGCGCCGCCGACTGGCCGTACGCGCGAAGCCTCGGCGCCACCCCTCCCGGCCCGGACGCGGGACTGAACGGCGTGGCGAACGCCAGTCCGCACCCTCGGGTCGCCGCGTTCCGCGCGGCGGCGGCGACCCGGCCGGTCGTCGTGGCGGACCTGCCCGCGGCGCCGCTGTCGGCGGCCAGCCTGCGGGCGAGCGCCGCGACGCTCGCCGGTGCGGCCGATGCCTGCCTGCTCGGCGATCACGGCGGCGCCCGGATCCAGTTCCCGCCGTCCTACCGGGCGCGGCTGCTCGCCGACGAGGGCCTGGCGGCCTGGGTGGGCCTCAACTGCCGGGACCGCAACAGGGTCGCGATCGAGGGCGAGATCGCCGCCTGCCTCGACGCCGGGGCGGTCGCGGTCCACTGCGTGACCGGCGACCACCCGGCCCTCGGCCACCGCCCGGACGCGGCGGCGGTGTTCGACCTGGACAGCGTCGACCTCGTGGCCCTGGCCGCCGCGGCGGCGGCCCGCGACGGCGGCGCGCTGTGCTCGGTGGCGCACGCCCCGGCTACCCCGCCGACCGACCGGCGACTGGCCCGGCTGCTCACCAAGATCGACGCGGGCGCCGACGTGGTGTTCGTCGACCACTGCGGCGGGGCCGGGCCGGTCGCGGACGCCGTCGGCGAGCTGCGCGCGGCCGGGTTCGGCGGGCTGGTGCTCGCCTGCGTCCCGGTCGTCACGAGCGCCGCGTCGGCGGCCGTCGTCGCCTCGTTCGCGGGCGACCGGCTGCCGGCCGGGTACCTCGACCGGATCACGGGCGGCGCCGCCGGCCTGACCGCGGCCGAGATCACCGAGATCGAGACCGCCGGGATCGCGGAGGGCACCGAGCTCGCCGAACGGATGCTGGAGATCCCCGGCGTCGACGGCGTCAACCTGTCCGGCGGCGCTCCGCCCGGCCACGAGGTGGCACTCGCCGCTGCCATGGCCGAGATCGCGCGCCGGGTACTGGGCGGCTCCGGGCCGCCCGCCCGCCGCCGGTCCCGCGCGCCGGCCGCGAGGGTGGGGACTGGTGCACCTGGTGCAACCGGCGCATGAGTGAATATGAACGAACCGCCTACGGACGGACACAGTCACCAAGCGAGACAGCCACCAGGCGGGACAGGCCAGACGGGAGACACGGTGGTCGGACGGCGACTCGGTACCGGCGGACGGAAGGTCGCATGAGCTGGTTGCGTTCCGCGCGGACGGCGATGGGTGAGACCGTCGACGTCGAGCTGGCGAACGGGGTGATCGCACAGGTCGTGCCCGCCAGCCCGGCCGGCGCGATCACGGCGGCCGGGGTGGGCCCCGGCGATGTCGACCTGTCCGGCCACGTGCTGCTGGCGTCGTTCGTCGAGCCACACGCGCACCTGGACAAGGCGCTGACCGCGTCGCTGGTCCCGAACCTCACCGGAGACCTGCTCGGCGCGGTCGCCGCGATGGACACGCTGCGGCCGATGACGACGCGGGCGGACATCATCGCCCGCGCCGAGGCGGCGCTGCGCATCCACCTCGCGTTCGGCACCACTCACATCCGTACCCACGTCAACGTGCTGACCGGGGTGGGCCTCGAAGGGCTCGAGGCGCTCATCGAGGTCAGGGAGCGCTGGCGCGGTGTGGTCGACCTGCAGCTGGCCGCCCTCGTCAACGACACGTCCGGGCCGCTGCTGCGGGCGGCACTGCGCCTGGGCGCGGACGTCGCCGGCGGCTGCCCGCACATGGAGGACGACCCGGACCGGGCCGTCGCCGCGTGCCTGGACGCGGCCGGCGAGGCCGGTGTGCCGATCGACCTGCACACCGACGAGACCCTCGACCCGGCGGCGCTGAGCCTGGTGACGATGGCCGACCTGGTCAGCCGCACCGGCTTCCCGCACCAGGTGACGGCGAGCCACTGCGTGAGCCTCTCGATGCAGCCGCTCGACCGGCAGGAGGAGATCGCCGAGCAGGTCGCCGCCGCCGGGATCGCCGTCGTCGCGCTCCCGCAGACCAACCTGTTCCTGCAGGGCCGCGGCCACCCGGTCGCGACACCGCGCGGGCTGACCGCCGTCGCGCCGCTGCTGCGGGCCGGGGCGACCGTCGCCGCCGGCGGCGACAACCTGCGCGACCCGTTCCACCTCGTCGGCCGGGGCGACGCCCTGGAGGTCGCGGCGCTGATGGTCATCGCCGGCCACCTCGACCCGGCCCGCGCGCTGCACACGGTCACCGAGGCGCCCCGCGCGGCGCTGGGCCTGCCGGCGGTCGACCTCTCCCCGGGCGCGGCCGCCGACCTCGTCGCGATCCCGGGCACCGACGCCCTCGACGCCCTGGGCGCCGCCGGCGTCGCCCGCACCGTCTGGCGGGACGGGCGGATCGTCGCCCACACCGTCGTGCACTCCGAGCTCGCCGTGCCACCGACGGTCCTGGGCGGCCCGGGGCCGGCACCGTCGCTGGCGAGCCTCTCCTCCGGATCGAAGGCCTAGCCGATGACGATGACGACCGAGCCCCGGCCCGGGGCCGCCACGGCGCTGCGCTTCGCCGGGGTCAGCAAGAGGTTCAAGGACGGGACGGTCGCGCTGGCGGCAGCGGACCTGACTGTCGCGCCCGGCGAGTTCGTCTCCGTCGTCGGCCCGTCCGGCTGCGGCAAGTCGACACTGCTGCGCCTGGCCAGCGGCCTGGACGACGTGACCGACGGCGAGGTCGACGTCCACTCGAAGTCCGTCGGCTACGTCTTCCAGGACGCCACCCTGCTGCCCTGGCGCAGCGTGCGGGACAACGTCCGGCTGCTCGCCGAGCTGGAGGGCCTGCCGAAGGCCGAGCGCGAGCAGCGGGTGGCCGCGGCGATCGAGCTCGTCGGGCTGGCCGGCTTCGAGAAGCACCTGCCGCACGAGCTGTCCGGCGGCATGCGGATGCGCACGTCGCTGGCCCGGTCGATGGTGCTCGCCCCGGACGTCTTCCTGTTCGACGAGCCGTTCGGGGCGCTGGACGAGATCACCCGGGAACGGCTCAACGACGAGCTGCTGCGGATGTTCACCCAGCAGCGGTTCGCGGCGCTGTTCATCACCCACTCGGTGGCCGAGGCGGTGTTCATGTCCAGCCGGGTGCTGGTGATGACCGCCCGGCCGGGCCGGATCAAGGCCGAGGTCAGCGTCCCGTTCGCCTACCCGCGCGTCCCGGAGATCCGGTACAGCGCCGAGTTCGCCGCGCTCTGCGGCGAGGTCTCCCGTCATCTCAGGGACGAGTGAGGATCATGTCGCTTGACTCCGTGACGCCGGCGGGCTCCGCCGGGCCGGTCGTGGCCGCCGCGCCGCCGGGGCCCGATGGCCTGCTGGTGCCGCACGCGGCCGACTTCGCCGTGGCCCAGGGCCAGGCGGGGGCCTTCCGGCTGCGCGGGGCGGTCGGGTTCGTCAACAAGTTCCTGCTGCCGCTGACCGTGTTCGCGGTGTTCATCGGCGGCTGGTACCTGGTGACCTGGCTCGCGCTCACGCCGCGGCAGCGCTTCATGCTGCCGTTCCCCCATGAGGTCATCAAGGTCGGCTTCTTCGACTGGTCGAACCTCAAGGCCATCCTGAACGCGCTGGAGTACACCTGCATCGTCACGTTCCTGGGCCTGGCCATCTCGATCGTGCTCGGCGTGCTCGCGGCGATCCTGATGAACCAGGCGAAGTGGCTGGAGAACGGGCTCTACCCGTGGGCGGTCGTCCTGCAGACGGTGCCGATCCTCGCGCTGACGCCGGTGCTGAGCTTCTTCTTCGGGTTCGCGCTGACCAGCCGGACGATCGTCTGCGTCATCATCGCGTTCTTCCCGATCGTGTCGAACACCTTGTTCGGCCTGCAGTCCGTCGACCGCGGCATGCACGAGCTCTTCTCGCTGCACCGGACCGGTCGCCTGACCCGGCTGTGGAAACTGCAGCTGCCCGCCGCGATGCCGGCGATGTTCGCCGGTTTCCGGGTCGCCGCCGGGCTCTCGGTGATCGGCGCGATCGTCGGGGAGTTCTTCTTCAAGCAGGGCAATGCCGGGCTCGGCACCAACCTGTCCGTGTACGAGTCGCGGCTCGAAGGCGAGCGGCTGTGGGCGACGACCATTGTCGCCAGCCTGCTCGGGATAGCTGTCTTCGTGTTCTTCGGCTGGCTCTCCCGCCGCGTCGTCGGCCGGTGGTACCAGCCCAAGCGAGGCTGAACCCCTCGTCTTCTCGCGGCGCGAGCATTCGCGGCGCGAGAACTCGCATCACCGCACCACAAGCTCCATGTCCATCAACGCCATCCCAGGCCGCAGCGCCTGAGGACGCAGGGGGAGACTCGTTGACCGTCTCATCTAGGTCCATTAGCGGGATCGCGCGCCTGGGCCGCGGCCGGCTCGTCGCCGCCACGGCGGCTGCTGCCACCGTCGCCCTGGTCGCCGCCGCCTGTGGCGGCAGCACCACCGGCGGCTCGTCCGGCACGCCGGCGTCCGCCGCCGCCGGCGGCTCGGTGCCAGCGCAGTACGACCTCAAGGCAGCCGGCTGCCCGAGCACGATCGTGCTGCAGTCCGACTGGAACCCGGAGTCGGAGCACGGCGGCCAGTACCAGCTGCTCGGCCCGAACCCGTCGATCGACACCAAGAAGAAGTCCGTCACCGGTGAGCTGGTGGCCCACGGCGGCGTCGACACCGGGGTGAAGCTGCAGATCCGCGCCGGCGGCCCGGCGATCGGTTTCCAGACCGTCACCTCGCAGCTGTACGCCGACAACAGCATCACGATCGGCTACGTCTCCACCGACGAGCAGATCCAGCTGTCGAAGACCCAGCCGACCGTCGCGCTGCTGGCCGGGCTCGAGAAGAGCCCCCAGATGATCCAGTGGGACCCGGCCACGCACCCGGACTTCAAGACCATCGCCGACATCGGCAAGACCGACACCAAGGTCCTGTACTTCCAGGGCGCGGCCTACATGGACTACTTCACCGGCTCCGGCATCCTGAAGAAGAGCCAGATCGACGGCTCCTACGACGGCACGCCGACGAACTTCGTCGCCTCCGGCGGTAAGTACGCCGTCCAGGGCTTCGCGACCTCCGAGCCGTACACCTGGTCGCACGAGGTCCGGTCCTGGGACAAGCCGCTGAAGTACCAGCTGGTCGCCGACGCGGGCTTCAACTTCTACCAGCAGGCCATCGGCGTGCGGGCCGACAAGGAAGCCGCGCTCAAGCCCTGCCTGACCAAGCTGATCCCGATCATGCAGCAGGCGATCGTCGACTTCGTCGGCAACCCCGGCTCGACCAACAAGCTCATCGTCGACCTGGTGAACAAGTACAACAACGGCTGGACCTACTCGGACGGCGTCGCGGACTACGCCGTCTCGACGATGAAGTCGCTGGGCATCATCGGCGACGGCGCCACCCCGACCCTGGGTGACTTCGACAGCGCGCGCGTCCAGCAGCTGATCGGCATTCTCACGCCGATCTACGACAAGGAAGGCAAGCCGGCCAAGGCTGGCCTCGTGCCGACCGACCTGTACGACAACTCGTTCCTCGACACGAAGATCGGCCTGACCTCCTAGGTCTGATCGTCTTCAAGAAAGCCCCGGTCCCGGTGGCCGCCCCTGCCAGGGCGGTCACCGGGACCTCCCGTATCCCGTATCCGTATCGCTGGAAGGCCCGTATCTCTGGAAAGGAGATGCATGGCGGAACCCACGGTCCGCCCCCGCTTCGAACAGGCACGGCTGCCCGAGCCGACGCCGGTCGATCCGGAGGCGGTCAAGAGCCTCGACGCCGAGCTGAGCCGGATCCTCGGCGCGGACACCGTCGCCCGGGACGACGCCGCGCGGCTGACCGCGTCGGCCGACTGGGCCCATATGAGCCCGGTGTTGGCGCCGATGCTGCCCGGCGGTGTGGCGGACCTCGTCGTCCGCCCGCCGGACGCCGACGGGATCGCGGCCGCGGTCGGCGCGGCGCACCGCCACGGGGTCCCGGTCACCGTCCGCGGGCAGGGCACCGGGAACTACGGCCAGGGCATCCCGCTGTTCGGCGGGCTGGTGATCGACACGTCCCGGGCGACGAAGGTGCTCGCCGTCGAGGACGGCTGGATCACCGCCGAGGCCGGCGCGTCGTTCGTCCTGATGGAGAAGGCCGCGCTGGCCACCGGCCAGGAGCTGGCCATCATGCCGTCGACGGTCGGCTCCACGATCGGCGGCTTCATCGCGGGCGGCGCCGGCGGCACCGGCTCGATCGCGAACGGCGCGATCTGGGACGGCTACATCCGCTCGCTGCGGGTCGTGCCGTGCACCGACAGCGCCATCCCGGTCGACGTCGGCTATCCGGACAACATCGCGCAGTCACACGCCTACGGCGTCAGCGGCGTCATCTCGACCGCCACCGTCGCCCTGCGCCCGGCGCGGCAGTGGACCGCACTGTTCACCTCGTTCCCCGAGCTGGACGGCGCCGTCGCGGCCGGCCTGGACCTGTTCGACCTGGAGCCGACGCCCCGGCTGCTGTCCCTGGACGAGGCGGGCGTCGTCGCCACCTACCGCCCGGCCGACCCTGCGATGCCGGCCGACCGGCTGTCCGTGCGTGGGATCGTCACCGAGGACAGCGTCGACGCGGCGACCGCGATCGTCGAGCGCCACGGCGGCCGGGTCGAGGCCGTCCGGCCGAAGGGGCCGGCGCTGGTGACGTCGCTGTCCTACAACCACACCACCTACCGGGTCCGGAAGGTCCGCCCGGAGCTCACCCACCTGCAGTGCTCGGGTCCCGGCCTGACCGGGCGGCGCGCCGAGGTGGCTGAGATCGCCCCCGAGTCGCTGCTGCACCTGGAGGGTTTCTTCCAGCCGGACACCGGCCGGCCCGACTGGGCGTCGATGCTGTTCCTGCGCTTCGACGATGTCGACACCCTCTACGACCGGATGGCCCGGCTCGCCGACGTCGAGGTCTACGTCAACGACCCGCACACCTGGATGCTGCACTACAACGTCGACCTCATCCGGGCGGCCGCGGCCCGCTTCGACCCCGACGGCCTGCTCAACCCCGGCAAGCTGCCGGCGGCCTGACTGTCGCCCCTCCCCCAGCCGGGTCGCGTTCCCGACAAGGCTGCTCGTCAGGTTCCCGACAAGGCTGCTCGTCAGGTTCCCGACAAGGACCGCGGAACCGGGCCGGTTGGGGCCGCGTCCAACCGGCCATGCTTGCGCGACGTGAGTTCCTGCGAGGCGCGGCCCTGGCCGCCGCCGGTCTCGGGGTGGGCACGCTGGCCACCGGGTGCGGATCGAACGGCTCCCCCAGCGGGACGGTGGCGACGGCCGACGACCAGCGCCGCGCGGCCGCGGACGGCCCCGCCCTCCCCGGGGCCGCCGCCGCCGTCACCGCCTTCAGCGCCGATCTGTACCGGCGGCTCTCAGCGGCCGCCACCGGCAACCTGATCTGCTCGCCGTACTCGGCGGTCATGGCCCTGGCCATGGCGCGCGCCGGCGCCGTCGGACGCACGGCCACCGAGCTGGACACCGTGCTGCACGCCCCGACGGCCGGTGGCGGCGACCCGCTGGGGCCTGGGTTGAACGCGCTGGCCCTGGCACTGGGCGCCCGGGCCGGCGCACGCAAGGACATGCACGGCGTGAAGGCGACGATCAGCCTCGACGTGGCGAACGCGCTCTGGGGCCAGGACGGCGAGAAGTGGGAGGAGCCGTTCCTGGCCACCCTGGCCCGGTACTACGGCGCGGGCATGCGGCTCGTCGACTACCGCGCCGACTCGGCCGGCGCCGCGAAAGCGATCAACGCCTGGACCTCGCAGCAGACCAAGGGCCGCATTCCCAAGATCGTCGACGGTCTGGACCCGTCCACCCGCCTGGTGCTCGCCAACGCCCTCTACCTGCGTGCCCCCTGGAACTCGCCGTTCGGCGACGCCCGGCCCGGGCCGTTCACCCGCCTCGACGGCTCAGTCGTCCAGGCGCAGCTGATGAACGTCGACGCGTACGACGCGGGCTACACGACCGGGCCTGACTGGCAGGCGGTCGACGTCCCCTATGCCGGCGGCGAGCTGGCGATGGCGGTGATCCTGCCCGACCAGGGCCGGTTCGAGGCGGTCCGCGCCGCCCTCGACGGGACCGCGCTACGCAGCCTGCTGACCGGCCTACAGGTGACCGGCATCCAGCTGGACCTGCCGAAGTGGACGACCCGCACCCACCTCCGCCTCGACGACGCGCTGGTCGCCCTCGGCATGCCCACCGCGTTCGGCGACGGCGCCGACTTCAGCGGCATGACCACGACCGAACGGCTTTCCATCGCCGCGGTCCCGCAGGAGGCCTTCGTCGCCGTAGACGAGCACGGCACCGAGGCCGCGGCCGCCACCGCCGTCGTCATGGGCGTCTCGGCGATCGTGGCACCGAAGCGCAAGGTGACCGTCAACCGCCCCTACCTGTACATCATCCACGACCGCCCCACCGGCACCCCACTCTTCCTCGGCCACGTAGCCGACCCGACCGCCGTCTGAGCCCGCAGCCCGCCGGGCCTCTCAGATCTTTGCTCCGCGCGCCGGCCCGGGCTCGCTCCGCTCAGACTCCAGCGCCATGTTCGAGGTATGTGGGGCCGCCGGAGGAGCGGACGGCGATGGCGGCTAGAACACGCCGGCTGAGGCGGGGCGGCAGGACAGCCGGTATATCGGCGACGGCCGTGAAGCTCCAGCCTGTCAGTTCCTCTGCCTGGAGCGCGATGTCGCGTTGCCAGCGCCGAGCCAGGGTGCCGCCGTCGAACAGAAAGAGGATCTTGTCGCCTTCGTCTGCGGCCGGCGCCCAGTCGACGACCAGGAGTCCGCCGATGGGCGGTTCAATCCCAAGCTCTTCGCGCACTTCGCGGATGCAGGCTGCTCGGGGCGACTCGCCAGGCTCGACATAGCCGCCGGGTACCTCAAAGCCTCGCTTGTAGGAGGGGTCGACAAGAAGCACCTGGTCGTGATCGTCGAAGAACAGTACTCCAGCCGCGACCCGGGGTGTCGCGATCGGCGGGGTTGCACTATTCATAGCGGTAGACCACCGGGCTTCGGTCGGAACGGATCGCGCGTCGGGTCGCTTCCAGGATGCGCTGGTCCTGGTTGTAGCAGCGGCGCCAGATCAACAGGACATGGGCGCCTCTCGGAAGGCCGAGTCGCGACCGTTCGTCGGAGGTGGCTATGCGTTCGGTGACAGTATCTTCCCAGCGGAGCACGTGGCCGGCGTCTGTCATCCGCGAGTACATCCCGCCCGGACCTGTGCTGAGTTGTCGCAGGATGGGCAACTCACCGGTGATCTGCGGAGAGAACCACGTGATGGCGATCTGGAGCGGCTCGCGCTGACCGTCGATCATCTGGCCCTGCGTGCGGTCGCGTTCCACAACGGGTGTGCCGATCGGCACCGCGAGCCAAGAAGCGACCTCAGCCGAGGCGCCGGTGTCGCGGATGACCGTGTCGGTGAAAGGCTCGGCCCCCGCTTCGACAACGCTGAGCAGAAAGCCACGCCAGACACCCTCCTGCCGCGTGACATCGGAAGCCTGACGAGTCATGCCCGCTGACGGGCCAACGATGGCGCCCCGGCCGGGCACCAACTCGATCAGGTCGCGGTCGGCGAGCATCGCCAACGCGCGCCGCACGGTCGAGATCACAACGCCGTGTTGGGCAGCCAGGTTGGCCCACGACGGCAGCCAGGTGCCTGGCTTGAGGGTGCCATTCTCGATCTGGAGCGCGAGAGCGTCCGCGAGTTGGGTTGCCTTCGCGGGCTGGCGCGGCATGAACGGTAGTCCCTTCTGTTACCCGTGGTCCGGTCCTTGATCGCTCATCTACAGACTACGGTCCGCCTACCCGCCTGGTGGTCCTCGCACGCCAGTTATGCATCGTAAGGGCTTGACGAGCCCCTACAACCTCCTTACGGTTGCCTAGACGGCAATCGGGATGGCGGACGGTCGGCCAGGGGCTGGCGCGTCGCTCGCGGCTAGCCCCTCGCGAAGGGACGATCATGGTGGAAGCACCTGTCCACGCAGCCCAGGAGGCGCGTGCGCCCGCCGTGGGCAGGGTGTCTGCCCCTGGTCCCGGATTGGTGAGCCGAGAGCCTTTGCGAGGGGCTAACGCGGCGCTGAGTTCGGAGCCGGCGGCACGGAAACGCATCGAAGGATACTTCCGTTCGGTCGGGCTACATTTCAGCGCAAGACCGGATGTGGCGGCGATGGTGGTGACGCATATGCTGCCGGACCGGCCATATTTTCTCGATGGCCTGGCAGGGCTCACTAGCGTGGGAGCGGTGCTGCCGAAGCCGCGATCGTGTGATGCCGCCACGATGGAGGCCATTGCATCGCGGTACCGCTGCGATTCCTTAGATCGGGAGCAGTTTCTTGACCGGAGCCTCGTTCTCGACTATCTAGAGAGTCGCGTCGGCGGCCGAGACGTCGTTCTGCTAGACATTGGCGGCTATTTTGCGCCGACTCTCCGGTACGTGACGGGCCGGTTCAGCGGTCACATTCTAGGTGTTGTCGAGGATACGGAGAACGGATACCAGAAGTACGTTGCGGCCGGGAAGCCTCCATGCCCGGTGGTGTCCGTCGCTCGCAGCCCTCTCAAGCTGCCCGAAGACTACCTCGTCGGCCAGTCGATTGTCTTTTCGACGGAATCGCTCCTCCGGTTGCACGGCGATATTCTGCACGGTGGCGAGACGTGCGTCATCGGCTACGGGAAGATCGGCCGTAGTGTCGCGAACACCCTGCGGGCAAAGTCTGTGCGGACGACCGTCTACGAGACTGATCCCGTGCGAGCTGTGGAGGCGATGTCGCACGGCTTCTCAGTGAGCGGGTCCAAGGCGGCGGCGCTGAGGAGGGCGCACCTGGTGGTCTGCGCGACCGGGCAGCGTGCACTGGTCGGCGACGACTTCGCTCGGCTGCGGCCGGGTGCGTACGTGGCGTCGGTGACGTCGTCGGATGACGAGCTTGATCTTACGAACGTCGTCCTGTCCTATGAAGAACGAATCCTCGGCCCGCACGTGACTCGCCTGTCGGCCGGTGGGCACTATTTCTACCTTCTGAACCACGGAAATGCCGTGAACTTCGTTCACGGCGCGACCGTCGGCCCCTTCATCTTTCTGGTGCAGAGGGAGATCCTGGCGGCGGTG
>NZ_JADWYX010000072.1 GCF_016786355.1 Frankia sp. AgB1.9 | reverse complement strand
GTTCGCGAGCGGAGTCGGGACGCGGCTCGACCGGTCTCTTCAGCGGACCGGGAGGCCTCGTCGACCGGCTGCGGGCCTCGCTGGCCGGGTTCGCGCTGTGCCTCGTTCGAGCGGCCACGTTGGATCTTTGCTTTGGCCCGGCTACGTCGGATCGCGACTCTGCCCGCGACCGGCGTGCCCGGGCGCGCCCGGACGGCAGGCGACAAGGAAGCCCGACGAGGCCGCCAGGTGTGTCCAAACCGACGCCCCGTCCTGCCCCGAAATGTGCTGGCGCAGCCGTTCCGTACGCGGCGCGTTGACGTTTGCCGGTGCGGCGTCAATACGGCGTCAACGACCCGGCCGATGCCGGACAACCACGCCGATACTGACCGTTGCCGCGCGGGGGCCGCGGCGGTGGACGTAAGACGGAGGTGGCGCGTGATTCAACCGGAAGGAGCGCCGCCGGTTCACGGCACCCACCCGCACGCGGCCTTGCGCGGACAAGTCGGTCGTGTCGAAAGATTGTGGAAAGGCAGGCGTTCGAGGTGCGAGACCTCGTTTTTGTGCTGCTCACCCTAGCGGTGTTCGCGGTGCTCGGGCTGGTTGTCAAGGCGGTCGAGAGGCTGTGAGCGCCGAGAACATCGTCGGCCTCGTCCTCGCGGTCGGCCTCACTCTCTTCCTCTTGGCCGCGATGCTTTTTCCGGAGCGTTTCTAGATGGGCGCGAACGGTGCGGGTGTCATATTCATCGGCATCCTGGTGGTGGCGCTCGTACTGACCTATCGGCCCTTCGGCGACTACATGGCGCGCGTCTACGCGAGTGACCGGCATCTGCGGGTCGAGCGGGGGATCTACCGACTGGTCGGTGTAGACCCCGACTCCGAACAACACTGGCCGGTCTACGCCCGCAGCGTCCTGGCGTTCTCGGCCGTCTCGGTGCTCTTCCTGTACCTGTTCCAGCGACTGCAGAACCACCTGTGGCTGGCACTGGGCTTCCCGGCCGTCAAGCCGGCGCTGGCGTGGAACACGTCGGTCAGCTTCGTCACCAACACGAACTGGCAGGCGTACTCCGGCGAGTCGACGATGGGCCACTCGGTCCAGATGGCCGGCCTGGCGGTGCAGAACTTCGCGTCGGCCGCAGTCGGGATCGCGGTGGCGGTCGCCCTCGTCCGCGGCCTCGCCCGCAAGAGGTCGGACACGCTCGGGAACTTCTGGGTCGACCTGGTCCGGACCGTCGTGCGGATCCTGCTGCCGATCAGCATCGTGGCGGCAGTCGTCCTGATCGCCGGCGGCGCGATCCAGAACCTCCATGGCACCCGGACCGTCGGGACGCTGGCCGGTGGCCAGCAGTCCATCACCGGTGGTCCGGTCGCCAGCCAGGAGGTCATCAAGGAGCTGGGGACGAACGGCGGTGGGTTCTACAACGTCAACTCGGCGCATCCGTTCGAGAACCCGACCGCGTGGACGAACTGGTTCGAGATCTACCTGATCCTCATGATCGGTATCTCGCTGCCGCGGACCTTCGGCAAGCTGGTCGGCAGTACCCGGCAGGGCCTGGCCATCGTCGCGGTGATGGCGGTGCTGGCACTCGGCAGCGTGACGCTCAACCTGGCGTTCCAGGGGATACACCACGGCACCGTGCCGATGGCCGTCGGCGCGGCCTCGGAGGGTACGGAGACACGGTTCGGCGTGCCCGATTCGGCGACATTCGCCAGTGCCACGACGCTGACGTCGACCGGCGCCGTCAACTCGTTCCACGACTCCTATACGAGCCTCGGCGGCGCCACCCTGCTGTTCAACATGATGCTCGGCGAGGTCGCGCCGGGCGGTACCGGCTCCGGGCTTTACGGCATGTTGGTACTCGCCGTGATCACGGTGTTCGTCGCCGGGTTGATGATCGGGCGAACACCGGAGTATCTGGGCAAGAAGATAGGCAGCCGGGAGATCAAGCTCGCGTCGCTGTACATCCTCACGACCCCGCTCGTCGTGCTGGTCGGGACCGCTGTGGCGATGGCCTTGCCCGGTGAACGCGCGGGGATGCTGAACACGGGCGCGCACGGCCTGTCCGAGGTGCTCTACGCGTTCACGTCCGCAGGCAACAACAACGGCTCGGCGTTCGCGGGTATCACGGTGAACACCGACTGGTACAACACCGCGCTCGGCCTCGCGATGGCGTTCGGTCGCTTCCTGCCGATGATTTTCGTCCTCGCGTTGGCCGGGTCGTTCGCCGCGCAGCAGCCGGTACCCGCGACCGCGGGCACGCTGCCGACGCATCGTCCGCAGTTCGTCGGGATGCTGGCCGCCGTCACCGTGATCGTCGTCGCGCTCACCTATTTCCCGGCGCTCGCGCTCGGGCCGCTCGCGGAGGGGCTGCACTAGATGTCCACCACCACGCTCGTGGAGACGCCGGCGCCGCCCACCGGCCCCCGGCGCATTCAGGGGGGCCTGCTCGACCCGGCGATGATGTGGCGCTCACTGCCCGGGGCGCTGCGCAAGCTCGACCCGCGCACCCTGTGGCGCAATCCGGTCATGTTCATCGTGGAGGTCGGCGCGGTCTACACGACCGTCCTCGCGGTCGCGCATCCCTCGGCGTTCAGCTGGCTGATCGTCGTCTGGCTGTGGTTGACGGTCCTGTTCGCCAACCTCGCCGAAGCCGTCGCCGAGGGCCGCGGCAAGGCCCAGGCCGACGCGCTGCGCCGCACGAAGACCGACACGATCGCCTACCGGCGGGGCGCCGGCGGCGCGATCGAGGAGGTGCCCGCGCCCCAGCTCCGTCAGGGTGACGTCGTCGTGGTCGAGGCCGGGCAGTTCATCCCCGGTGACGGCGACGTCATCGAGGGCATCGCCAGCGTCGACGAGTCCGCCATCACGGGCGAGTCGGCGCCGGTGATCCGCGAGTCCGGCGGTGACCGCAGCGCGGTCACCGGCGGTACCCGGGTGCTGTCCGACCGGATCGTCGTGCGGATCACCCAGAAGCCCGGCGAGAGCTTCATCGACCGGATGATCGCCCTGGTCGAGGGGGCGAACCGGCAGAAGACCCCGAACGAGATCGCGCTGAACATCCTGCTCGCGGCCCTCACGGTCATCTTCCTGCTGGCCGTGGCGACGCTGCAGCCACTGGCGATCTTCTCGAAGGCCCAGCTGCCAGGCGTCCCGAACACGAGCGCGCTGAACGGCCACGGCGTGACCGGCATCGTGCTGGCCTCGCTGGTGGTCTGCCTGATCCCGACGACGATCGGCGCCCTGCTGTCCGCCATCGGCATCGCCGGGATGGACCGGCTGGTCCAGCGCAACGTGCTGGCCATGTCCGGCCGGGCCGTCGAGGCCGCCGGCGACGTGAACACGCTGCTGCTGGACAAGACCGGCACGATCACGATCGGCAACCGGGAGGCGCGCGAGTTCCTCCCGGTCGGCGACACGGGCGCGGACGACCTCGCCAGCGCCGCGCAGCTGTCCTCACTCGCCGACGAGACGCCCGAGGGGCGCTCCATCGTCGTCCACGCGAAGACGGCCTACGGCCTGCGCGAGCGCGGCCCCGGTGAGCTGCTGCATGCCCGGTTCGTGCCATTCACCGCGCAGACCCGCATGTCGGGCGTCGACCTGGACGCCGTGGGGTCCGCGCCGGCCCGGCGGGTCCGCAAGGGCGCGGCCGCCGCCGTCATCACCTGGGTCCGCGAACAGGGCGGCACCGTCCCGGCGCAGACCGGGGAGATCGTGGACGGCATCTCCGCCGCCGGCGGGACCCCGCTGCTCGTGGCGGAAGCCGTCGACGGGACCGCCCGCGTCCTGGGTGTCGTCCAGCTCAAGGACGTCGTCAAGCAGGGCATGCGCGAGCGGTTCGACGAGATGCGCCGGATGGGCATCCGGACGGTCATGATCACCGGGGACAACCCGTTGACCGCGAAGGCCATCGCGGACGAGGCCGGTGTGGACGACTTCCTCGCCGAGGCCACGCCCGAGGACAAGATGGCCTTGATCAAACGGGAGCAGGCCGGCGGGAAGCTCGTCGCGATGACCGGCGACGGGACCAACGACGCCCCCGCGCTGGCCCAGGCCGACGTCGGCGTCGCGATGAACACCGGCACCTCGGCCGCCAAGGAGGCCGGGAACATGGTCGACCTCGACTCGAACCCGACGAAACTCATCGAGATCGTCGAAATCGGCAAACAGCTGCTCATCACCCGCGGAGCCCTGACCACGTTCTCGATCGCCAACGACGTCGCGAAGTACTTCGCGATCATCCCGGCGATGTTCGCGGCCATCTATCCGGGCCTCGACAAGCTCAACATCATGCGGCTGCACAGCCCGCAGTCCGCGATCCTGTCCGCCGTCATCTTCAACGCGCTGATCATCGTCGCGCTCATCCCGTTGGCGCTGCGCGGCGTGCGCTACACCCCCGGCGGCGCCTCGAAGATGCTCAGCCGCAACCTGTGCGTCTACGGCCTCGGCGGCCTGGTGGTCCCGTTCGTCGGAATCAAAATCATCGACCTCGTCATCCAGTTCATCCCAGGAGCGCGGTGACCATGGCCGCAAGCCGACTGCCCTCGTTCGTCCGACAGCACCTCGCCGCACTGCGCGTCCTGCTCGTCCTGACTGTCCTGACCGGCATCGCCTACCCGCTGGCCGTCATCGGGATCGCGCAGCTCCCGGGCCTGCGGGACAAGGCCGACGGCTCACTCGTGAAGAACGCCGCCGGCCAGGTGGTCGGCTCGGCCGAGCTCGGCCAGCTGTTCACCGACTCGGCCGGCAACCCGATCCCGAAGTACTTCCAGCCCCGACCCTCGGCGGCCGGCGCCGGCTACGACCCGACGTCGACGTCCGCGTCCAACCTCGGCCCCGAAAGCCTGGTCGACACCTTCGACGACCCGGCCACCAAGGACGTCGACGAGTCCAAGCAGAGCCTGCTCACCCAGGTCTGCTCCCGGAGCAAGGCGGTCGGTGACCTCGACGGTGTCGACGGGCGCCGCCCCTACTGCACCGCGGGCGGCGTCGGCGCTGTCCTGTCGGTGTTCCGAACCGCCGGGACGACGGGGACGATCACCAGGGTCGTGAGCATCAACGAGGAATGCCCCGCGGCCCCGTTCGTCGTGACCTACCAGGGGGTCAAGGTCGACTGCGCCACGTTCGGCGCGGACTACTCGGCCGGCATCCTCGTGCCGGTCAAGGGCCCAGGCAAGGGCACCGGCAACCCGGTCCCGCCGGACGCCGTGACCGCCTCGGGCAGTGGTCTCGACCCGGACATCTCACCCGCCTACGCCTACCTGCAGGTCAACAGGATCGCCAAGGCCCGCGGCCTCGACCCGGCCGCCGTCCGGCGGCTGGTGGCGGAACACGTCGACGGCCGCGCGCTGGGATTCATGGGGGAGCCCACGGTCAACGTGCTCGACCTGAACCTGGCCCTCGACAAGGCGGCTCGTTAGCCTCCGCGAGGCGTACTGAGAGACCACTGCGAGAATGTTCGGCCGGGCGGCCGACGAAGTCCGACGGGCGCCCGGCCGGAGACCACTATCTGTCGAACTCGCCGTCCCGGGCACCTGCCACAAACGCCGTCCACTCGGCCGGCGTGAATTGCAGGACCGGTCCGGCGGGATCCTTGGAATCGCGGACCGCGCGACCGCCGTCTGGGAGGGCGGCTACCTCGACACAGGCGCCATTACCGCTGCTGTGGCTGCTCTTGCGCCACACCAGATGCGGATGAGTCATTTCGTCCTTCCTTCCGGTGCCCCCCAACCTGTTCCGTCTACAGCCTATCGGCCCAGGTCAGTCAGCAGTTGTCGACTGTCGGCCGGGGCGAGAGCGATGGCGCGTAGACTATCGAAGATTGCGCGATATCGACGGATCTCGGCGTCCGCCTCAAGGAACAGGTCGCCGGCCATCGAGTCGATGTAGACCACTGCGGGATCCGCCGGGTCGGGAAAGTCGAGCAGGATGAACGACCCCGGCATGCCGGGGTGCGCGCCCGCGGAGAACGCGATGACCTGGACCGTGATGTTCGGTTTCGCCGCCGCCTCGGCCAGACGGGCCAGTTGGACGCTCATCACCTTGGCGCCGCCGACTGCGCGGCGCAGCGCGGCCTCGTCGACCACCGCCCAGAAGCGCGGCGGGTCCGCCGTGTTCAGCAGGGCCTGGCGGTCGATCCTGGCCCGCACCCGCTGTTCGACCTCCTCCGCGCTCGCTGTCGTCATCACGCCGGACACGACCGCGCGGGCGTAGTCCTCGGTCTGCAGGAGACCGGGGACGAACAGCGACTCGTACGTCGCGATCGACCGCGCCTCGCCCTCGAAGCCGATGTAGGTGGCGTACTCCTCGGGAAGCTCGTCGTGGTAGGGCAGGAGCATGCCCTGGCGGTCGGCCTCGCGAGACAGGGCCAGCAGCTCCTCCTGGGCCTGCTCGTCAACGCCGTAGGAGGCGAGGATCGCCAGCAGGGTCCGCTTCTGGGGCCGGCGCGCACGAGCGGTCTCGATCCGGTAGAGCGTGGCCGGGTCGATGTTGGTGCGGGAGGAGACCTCCTCGCGGGTCAGGCCCGCGTCCGTGCGCAGGCGGCGCAGCTCGGCGGCGAGGCGGCGCAGTCGGACCGTGGGAGCAGGACGGCGCGGTGGCATCGTGTGGTCTCCTCCTTCGCGGCCGCCCGACATGAAGGTGCATAGCTTGCATCTTCCTGTCGGGCAGAAGGATGATGTGGCCTGCGCCACCCTGGCACAACATCAATGCTGCTGCGGTGTCGGGGTGTGCGCCGCAAGTCTCGCCAGACCAGGGGAGGGCGGTGCAGCGTGACCAGTGGCCAGACCGGCCCGCAGGCCGCGCCCCACGTCGCCGTCTTCCGCTTCCCCGCCGACCCGGCCGCGTGCCCGCTGGCCCGCCACTTCGTCCGTGGAGTCCTCGGGGAGTGGCGGTTGGCGCAGGCGGCAGACGTGGCTGAGCTGCTCACCTCGGAACTGGTCGGCAACGCCATCGACGCCTGCGCGGGTGCCGAACGCCTTGACGGCGGGCTGGTCGGCTGCGTGGAGGTCGGCGTGACCGCCGACCGCGGGCGGCTGCTCATCGAGGTGGCCGACGCCGACCCGCGCCCGCCGAGGCCACGCGACCCGAGCCCCGACGACGAGAGCGGCCGTGGCCTGATGCTCGTCGAGGGCCTCGCCGAACGGTGGGGCCACCATGTGGCCACCACCAATGGCGGCCGGCCGCACGGCAAGGTCGTCTGGTTCGAGATCGCCCTCGCGTCGGCGGCGGCGCCGGTCGGCCTCCCGATCCGGCTGCCCACGCCCCGGGTCGGGCCCGAGCAGGCCGAGCCGGGCGCGTCGCCCGCTCGTGCGCGGCCCGGTCGCGCCCTACCGGATCTCGCCCTTCCGGATCTTGCCCTGCTGGGGCGGGTCCGCCGCCGCCTGGACCTCGTCTGACGCCCTCGTCCCAGCCGTCCGGCCGGTCCGGGTGTCACATCTGGTCGGTCTGTCTCGTCCCAGTCAGGGGCAGCGATCTCGGGCCAGGATGGTGGCGATGAGGGTGGTAGTCGGCAGGCAGGACGCGACGGGCGCGGCGACCGTCCGGGCGACGAACGTGCGGAAATCCGGGCCGGCGTCGTGAGCGCCGACCAGGAGGCGCTGGCCGTCGCCTTCCAGGCCGCGCGGCCGCGGCTGGTGCGCGTCGCCTATGCGATCCTCGGCTCCCGCGGTGACGCCGAGGACGTCGTCGCCGACTGCTGGCTGCGCCTGGTCGCGCACCACGTCGAGGAACCGATCCGCGACCCGGAGGCCTGGGCCGTCGTCACCGTGTCGCGGATGGCCGTCGACGTCCTGCGCTCGGCCCGGGTGCGCCGCGAGCGGTATGTCGGCCCGTGGCTGCCCGAGCCCGTCCTCACCACCGCGGCCCCCGAGCAGGGCGACCCCGCGGACAGGGTCACCCTCGACGACGAGGTCAGCTACGCGCTGCTCGTCGTGCTGGAGACCCTGACACCCGCCGAGCGGACCGCGTTCGTGCTGCACGACCTGTTCGGTCTGCCGTTCCCCGAGGTCGCCGACATCGTCGGGCGTACCCCCGCCTCCGTGCGCCAGCTCGCCTCGCGGGCCCGTCGGCACATTCGCGACCGGGCCGGGCGCCCGGTGGTCGATCCCGCCGAGCACCGCCGTGTCGTGGAGGCGTTCGCGGCGGCGGCCGGCTCGGGCGACCTCGGCACACTGATCGCCGTTCTGGACCCCGAGGTCGTGCTCGTCAGCGATGGTGGCGGATTCGTCACGGCGGCCCGCCGGCCGATCCAAGGGGCCGACAAGGTCGCGCGCTTCGTCCTCGGCGTCCTCGCGAAGGGGCAGCTGGGCAGTCAGATCGAGCTGGTGCGGGTCAACGGGGCGCCCGGCTTCGCGGTACACGAGGCGGGGCGCCTCGCCGCCGTCGTCGCGTTCACCGTCGCCGCCGGCCGGGTCGCTCGCCTCGACCTCGTGGTGGCCCCGGACAAGCTGCCCCGCGAGCCGCGCGACGCCTGAGGGCGGTCCGACCCCTCGCGAGGAGGGCGCGGGCGTTCGCCCGGAGGCCGTCCCAACCGGCGAGGCGGGTCGAGGCACAGGTCCACGACCCGCCTGGCCGGCGGCCTTGCACTGGTCGGGGCCGCCTTCCCGGCGGCCCTGTGCAGGTCAGACGGCTGGCGTGGGGACTGTGCCGATCGGGGAGTACTCGCTCGCGTCGCCGGCGCGGGAGACGCTCGGGCGCCCGTCCCTGCCGACCGGGATGGTGCCGGCGACGGTGACCCGGTGCACGATCCGCGGGCTGTCGGCGTAGTCGTTGATCGCGTAGTGCTGGGTCGCGCGGTTGTCCCAGATGGCGACGTCGCCGGTCCGCCAGTGCCACCGGACGGTGTTCTCCGGCTTGGCTACCGCGTCGGCGAACGTGCGCAGCAGGTCGAACGACTGCTCCTGGCTCACTCCGGTCAGCTGCTTGACGAACCCGCCGAGCAGCAGCGACGGTTCGCCCGTCTCGGGGTGGACGCGCACCACCGGGTGCTCGGCCTCGAACTCCTTGGAGCGGAACTCGAAGAACCGCTCCTTGAACACCTCGGGCAGGCCGTCGAGGTCCTGGAGGCGCAGGCCGTAGTCGTGCTGGTTGGTGTGGTAGACCCGCAGCGCGTCCGCGACCTGCTGCAGCGGGGCCGGCAGGTCCCAGTAGGCCGCCACGGTGTTCGCCCAGATCGTGTCGCCGCCGACCGGCGGGATCTCGACGGCCCGCAGCACCGAGAACGCCGGCGGCCGGTCCGTGAAGCTGACGTCCGTGTGCCAGGCGCCGGCCCGGCCGCCCTTGGACGCGTCGAGCTCGTGCACCAGCGGGTAGCCGTCGAGCGGAGCCTGCGACGGGTGGGCCTGGGTGAGCTCGCCGAGCAGCCGGGCGAACGCGATCTGGATCTCCGGGGTCAGGTGGTGCTGGTCGCGGAAGAACACCACCCGGTTCCGCACGATCGCCGTCCGCACGGCCGCGACGGTCGCGGCGTCCAGGTCGCCGTCGATCCGGACACCGCTGATCTCGGCGCCGATCCGGACGGTCAGCGGCCGGATGTCGAGCTCGACGGCGGGCGTCACGGGAGCCGGCGCGGTGTCGACGGTCATTGTTCACTCCTTCTCGGCGGGTTGATCAGTGTGCGGACGGGCATCGGCAGCCCCCCGGGTCAGCCGGAGGCGCCGGGGGAGCGGTCGGACGACGGGTACGCCGACGCGTGCGGTCGGCACGGGTTCGGCGGCCTCGCGGGTCCGGGGTGCGGGGTGCGGGGTGCTAGGTGCTAGGTGCTAGGTGCGACCCACCGTTGCGCGACAGTAGGCCGCGGATCAGCGATATGTCCATTAATTCGATAGAGAAAGATGAATGTTGCACGAATGCGACTCGGGGTCGGGCGGCCGGCCGCGGCCGATGTTCGGCTGTGATCCTTCCGGCCGTCGCCGAGTCGGCCTCGAACCGGGCCAGTTCACGCCCGGCCGAAGGGCGGTGGACGCCGCGGGGGCCGCTGACGTGCGGCTGGGCTGGCACGGCGAGGTCTGGCTCAGGAGTGCCGGGTCGCCCGCGGCGGGTTGACATCGGACGGAGAGATAACTTCACTTCACCGATGTAAAAGATGATGAAATGCGCTCGCTACTGGGGGAACCGTGTCCGTTACGGACGAGTACCTGGCCAACAACGCCGCCTACGCCCAGAGCTTCGTCGGGCCGCTTCCGTTGCCGCCCGCCCGCAACATCGCCGTCGTCGCCTGCATGGACGCGAGGCTGAACGTCTACGGGATCCTCGGCCTCGCCGAGGGGGAGGCGCACGTCATCCGCAACGCGGGCGGGGTGGTGACCGACGACGAGATCCGGTCCCTCGCGATCAGCCAGCGGCTGCTCGGCACGACCGAGATCATCCTGATCCACCACACCGACTGCGGCATGCTGACCTTCACCGACGACGACTTCAAGCGCTCGATCCAGGACGAGACCGGGATCAAGCCGGAGTGGGCCGCCGAGGCGTTCCCCGATCTGGATGAGGACGTCCGGCAGTCCATCGCGCGGATCAAGGCGAGCCCCTTCGTCCCGCACCGGGACGCGATTCGGGGCTTCGTCTTCGACGTGGCGACCGGCCTGCTCAAGGAGGTCTCCTGACCGACCCGACCCGCGGGGCCTCGACGCGGGGTCAGTGGAGCGCTCGTGGAGCCGGCGGCGGTGTCGCGGCATGGTGCCCGGGTCGGCGGCGCAGGCAAGGGCAAACGGCGCGGCCATCCGTCGGCGGGCTTCCGGCCGCCGCCACCTTGGTGTCGGTGATCGTCGTTTGAGCCCTCTGGTGGTCGCGGAAAAGCCCTGATCACAGCCACGGGAGGGCCAAAACAGCGATCAACGGCCGGCGGCGCCGCAGCGGACCGTGCCGACGTCTGGTGGGCCGACGTCTGGGGGGGCGACGTCTCGCGGGCCTGCGCCTTGCTGCCGGCCGCGCTCAGTCGGTGTGCCGGGTGCGGCCGCCGTCCGGCGTGGCCACGGGTGAACGCGCCGGCCCCTGATGTGGACCTTCCTGGCCCGGCCACCTGCCCGCAGGGATCACGGCGGCTCGGCCTGCTTCGGCGGACCCACTCAGTCGGTGTGCCAGGTGCGGCCGCCGTCCGAGGTCTTCGCCGGTCCGCGCCAGCGCAGATCGGCGAGGTTGACGACGATCGCCTCCTGGGTGGTGCGGGCGATGACGACCACCGCCTCGGCCTCCGGGTCCGGGTTCTCCTCCCGGTGCGGCACCCACGGCGGCACGTAGATGTAGTCGCCGGGCGAGGTCTCCAGCCGGATCTCCTCTTCCTCCCGCAGGAAGACGAACGCCGGATGCCCGGAGACGACGTAGATCCCGGTCTCGGACACCCCGTGGTGATGGTTGGCCGACCGGGTGGCCGGCGCCACGTGGGTCTGGCCCATCCACAGCCGCTCGGTACCGACGGTCGTGCCGGACAGCGCCTCGACCCGGCGCATCCCCTCGGTCTGCGCGGTGTGCGCCGACAGGCCGGCGGGGCGGATCTGGTGGAGCCGGCGGTGGAACGCGTCGAACTCCTGCGGGGTCGGCTCGTCCGGCCCGGTCGCCGTCCCCTCGGCTGCGGACGGCCCCTTGGCGACGGGCGCCCTATCGGCGGTGCCCGTCGGGTCGGGCGAGGCCGCTGCTTGATCAGGCACGGTGAGCCTCCTCAGCGTGTTTCGGGGACCGGTCCCGTTCGGCAGCACCCGGACGGGTCGGCCGCACGTTCGTTCCTACGTGGTGGTGACGGAATCCAAGCATCCGCGACCACCATGTAGGAACGATCGCGTGGTGGTGAGGTATCTCCCGAGTGTGGCGGGACGCGAGCACGCCCGCGTTCGGTCACAGCAATCGACCGCGTCGTGAGGTATCTCCCGAGTGTGGCGGGACGCGAGCACGCCCGCGTTCGGTCACAGCAATCGACCGCGTCGTGGGGTGCCTCTCCAATGTGGCGAGACGCCAGAACGCGTGCGGTCGGTCGTAGCGATCGACCGCGTCGTGAGGTGCCTTTCATGTGTGGCGCGAAGCGAGATCACCTGCGGTCGGTCACCGGCCGACGAGGCGTAGCGGCTGGGGTCGGTCGCGGTTGAGCTCGTCGAGCGCAGCGGCCGTCGCCGCGTCGGCGGGCAGGTAGACGACGAGACGCTGGTCGTCGTCGACGGAGAGCTCAAGGGTCTCGTAGGCGAGCCGAAGCGCCCCGGCGCCGGGGTGGGCCAGGCGAAGGACGCCGGTGGCCTTAGGCAGGCCGGGAACCGTGTCGACCCGGTGGGTGAAGGCCTCGCCGACGGTGACCGTCAGCTCATCCGCCAGCGCCGCCATATCCGGGCGAGCCCGGAACGGGCCCTGTTTGAGGGCCGCGACCTGTTCGTCGGCGACATGGTCCCAGTCGAGGTACGCCTCGCGGGCTCGGACGTCGGTGAAGAGGAACCGGGCGAGGTTGGGCTGCGCGGCCTCCAACAGCCCCATGGGTCCGACGAGCCGCTCATAGCCTGCGGTGTGCGCGAGGACGTCGCTGAGCAGGTTCAGCAACACCGCGGCGGTCGGCTCAAGGCGGTCGAGCAGGGCCTGGACAGTCGGGCGGACGGTGCCGGCCGGATCGCCGAGGCCCCGGCACCTGAATCCCGGGTCGGCGGCTTTCGTCAGCCGGTGCAGGTGAACGCGCTCCCGGGTGGTCAGCCGCAGTGCCTCGGCGAGGGCGGAGAGCACCTGTGGCGACGGCCGGCGGTCGCGTCCCTGCTCGAGCCTGATCACGTACTCGACGCTGACGCCGGCGAGGGTCGCCACCTCGGAGCGGCGCAGTCCGGTGGCGCGGCGACGCGGACCGGCGGGCAGGCCGACGTCGGCCGGGCTGAGCGCCTCACGGTGCGTGCGCAGAAAAAGCCCGAGCTCGTTGTCGCTCACTGCCTGACCGTAACAACCTCCCGAGCCGTCGTGGTGTCCCTGTCACTACCACCCTCAGCCACTACCACCCTCAGCGCGGCCTTCCTGGGCGTCCGTCCGCTGGCCAGAGTCGCCGAAAGAGCCCGACGACGTCGAGGCCGAATCTCTGGCAAAGAGAGCTGGGAATCATGAGCGGTACGGTTGTGGTCGTCGGCGGCGGCTATGGCGGCGCGGCGGTCGCGAAGGCGCTGGAAACGCAGGCCGAGGTCGTCCTGATCGACCCACGGGACTCCTTCGTCAACGCGGCCGGGTCGCTGCGGGCGCTAGCCCAGCCGTCCTGGGCCGCCAACATCTTCTTTCCTTTCAACACCCTTCTCACCGCGGGGACGGTGATTCGCGACCGGGCGATCTCGGTGGACCCCGGCGGCGTCACCCTTTCCTCGGGCCGGCGGGTACCCGCGGACTACCTGGTCCTCGCCACCGGGTCCAGCTACGCCTACCCGGCCAAGCCCAGGTCCGAGGGCACCGAAGACGGTCTGGCGGACCTGCGCCGTACCCACAAGGAGCTGGCCGACGCCGAACGGGTACTGATCGTCGGCGCGGGGCCGGTCGGCCTGGAGCTTGCCGGCGAGATCAAGGACGTCTGGCCGAACAAGTCGGTGACCATCGTCGACCCCGCCGAGACGCTGTTGCCGACCTTCGAGCCTGGCCTGCGCGAGGACCTCCACCGCCAGCTCGATGACCTGGACATCGAGCTGCGCCTGGGAACCAGCCTGACGGCGCTGCCCGCGACCGAGGCGGGCCGGGCCGGACCCTTCGTCGTGACCACGACCGAAGGCGTCGAGCTCGCCGCGGACATCTGGTTCCAGGCCTTCGGCGCGCGTCCCAACAGCGGCTACCTGGGCGACGGCCGGCTGACCACGCTCAGCGCGCGGGGCGAGGTCTCCGTTACCGACGCGCTGAATGTCACCGGGCACGACCGCGTCTATGCGGTCGGGGACCTGACCGATATCGCCGAGGACAAGCTGGCCGCCTACGCCCTGCGCCACGCGGAGGTCGTCGTGGAGAACATCACCGCGCAACTGCGGGGCGAACGGCCCACGGCCACCTATCAGCCGTTGTCGCACCCGATCATTCTGCTGCCGCTCGGACCGCGCGGCGGCGTCGGCCAGATGCCCACGCCCGAGGGCCCGGCGGTCGTCCCGGCTGCCACGGTGGCCGACTACAAGGGCGTCGACCTGTTCACCGGCCGCTTCACCGAACAGTTCGGCCCTACTGCCGCCTAACCGCACCTTTCTTTCAAGGTTCGGCTGCCGGACGGAAGGAAAGACAGTGGCTTCAGACGACACAGTGGTTTCAGACAAGACCGTGGCTTCAGACGACACAGACGCTTCGGACAACACAGTGGCTTCAGACGACGTCGTCTTCGGTTTCGGGGCGCACAGCGGTTTCGATACCGGGCCCGAGTTGCTGAGGCTGGCGCGACAGGCCGATCGCGACGGTCTCGATCTCTTCTCGCTCTCGGATCATCCGTACCTCGGCGAGCGTCTGGACGCCTACGCCTCCCTCGGCTTCATCCTCGGGCGCACCCAACGCCTCGCGGGCTTCGCCAACGTCACCAACCTGCCGACCCGGCCCGCCGCCCTGCTGGCCAGGACCGTGACCGCGCTGTCCGCGCTCTCCGATGGCCGCCTCGTCCTCGGCATCGGCGCCGGCGGCCGGTGGGACCGGATCGCCGACCTGGGGGTTCCGAGGCTCTCACCGGCGGACGCCGTGGTGGCGTTCGAGGAGGCGATCGTGCTGGTCAGACTGCTGTCGGGTGGCGGCCCGCCGGTGACCTACCACGGCCGCCACTACCGGGTCGATCAGATCACGCCGGCTCCCGTCCCCGCACCCCCCGTGTGGACGGGCTCCGTCGGCCCGAGATCCCTCGCCGTGACGGGGCGGGTCGCCGACGGCTGGATTCCCGGCCACGCGGCGGACTGGCTCAGCGAGCGGTACCGGACCTCGCGCCCGGTCATCGACGAGGCAGCGGCGGCCGTGGGCCGGGACCCGCGTCAGATCCGTACCGTCTTCAACCTGCCCGGCCGGATCACGGACCGGCCGCTGCCCAGTACCCGTGACCGCGACGGTCGCTGGGTCGGCGGCTCGGTCGGCCAGTGGGTCGACGAACTGACCGGCGCCGTGCGGGAACATGACGCCGCGGGCTTTCTGCTCTTCTCGCCGGGCGGCGGGACGCCGGACCCCACATCCCTGAGCAGCTGGGCCACGGAGATCGTCCCGCAAGTCCGCGCCGCGATCGCCTAGGACGATCCATCAGCCGAGGCCAGAACTCGCTGTGGGCGCATGTGCTCGTCGGCCGGTCGGCCGCCTTCCTCGTTGCTGGAGCTGTCGACCCGGTAGGTGCGACCGGTCGGGCTCGTCCAGGTGAAGACGCCAGGGTGGTTTTGGTCGAGGTGCCAACCGTCTCGGCGATGGTCAAGCCCCACATTTGTGACGTCGTGCAGACGACCGTGACCTGCGCGTTCCCAGTCGCTGGCCCGGGCCAGCTGGCGGCGGCCTGCCGTCGGTGCCCTCGGATGCCGTACCTGGCTGGTCTGCGTCACCGCCGTCGAGGGTCGAGCGCCCAGACTCGTGTGGGCATCCGCGCCAACCCACGCTGGCACCCATCGCGTCCGAACGGGCAGACCTACGCTGCTGACCTTCGCGAGAGGTCTGGTGCGTTGAAGGGCGACTGCCGAGGCCCCCGTGCCTATCCGAGGGATAAAGATACGACGAACTCGGAGAGCGTAGGAGTGACAATCCGCCATGAACATTGATTGGGATCGGTCCAGAAATCGCTGCCGACGACTCGCGGATTAGACGGGTCGGTTCGATAATCCAGCGCAAGGGCGACGTCGTCGCCAGCGTTCCTATTTACAGCTACCAGGACCGCCTTTTCAACGTCGAGCCACGGCAGATCAATAAGGTCTGCTTGTCGACTTCCGCGTAGCTGGCGGAAAATCCACGAAGAGCGTTCGTCGTCAGTCAGGAAGTCGAGCGACCTATTTTCGCGGCGCATGGAGCCGATGCTGGTCAGAAAAGACAGCGGATCCTTGAACCACGGCATGAGGTCGCGTAGAGCCGACTCGCTTGGGTCGCACCATCGGCCGACCTCTAACAACGAGATCAGGCGAGCGGGAAGCCGGAGACCACGCACGGTCCGCTGCCGTTCACCCTGCCCGTCGTCGACCACGGCCACAGAACCCTCGAGGTTAGCTGTTCGGTACAAGCCTCCGGCCGGCCGGATCCTCTGGCAAGGATAGGCTGACACAGGCCCCACACCTTAGCCGCGGTGTCATGCCGCGCAGCGCCGCCCGGGCATCGATACACGGCCACATGACCTGAGTCCCTGCACCGCCGGACAGAGCGTCACCTGCACGACTGCTCGAAACGCACTCCTCAAGGGTGGCCGAGGTCGAGGACGGTGCCGGTTTCGGGGTCGGTCAGGGCGCGACGCCAGTGGGCGTCGGCGGCCAGCGCGCGACCGACAGTCGCGGGAATGGGGCCGTATCCGACGAGTTCCGTTGGATTCTCGTCCAAGCCGGCGAGGGTGCCGACGGCGGCGACGACCTGCAGTTCGACGGTGACATGTTCACGCCGGTTACCCAGGAGCAGAGCGGTGAGGACGTCTGCGCGGCGTGCGTCGATCGAGCGGGTATCGCCGTCGGTACGAGCGTCGGTACGGGCGATCTGATTGATTCGATCGTAGATCGCTCGGGCGTCTTCGGCGCTGAGGACCGCTGTCAGGCAGGCCATGCCGTCGTCGAGCGAATCGATGGCGACCCGGCGTTCGGCGTGGGCGCGACGCCGGCGCTTCGCGGCGCCCTGTGGGTCGAGCCGGCTGATGATCCGGTGGATCTTGCGGCGCCACTGGGGCGGGGAGGCAAGTCTGCTGCCGGCGAGCATCGTCGCCTCGACGAGGGCGCGTTGCCCGGTCGTGAGGCAGATGGTGAGCCCGTGCAGCGCCGCGAGCCGGGTGTGGTTGAGCAGGCCCGCGGTCAGGTCGGCCAGCGCGGCGGGGAGATCATGAGCGATGTCCCAGGCGGTCGCCAGCCGGCTGGACATCGTGCGGGGTGACTGTCCCAGCTCCGCGGCCAGCTCGTCGGCGGCGACGGTCGAGTACGGCTCGCCTGCCTCCCCTTCAGCGGGGTCGGGTGGACGTTGGCGGGCGAGGTGAACGTGGGTGTGGACCGTCAGCCCTTCCAGCCTGGCGGTCAGCCGCGCCAGCCTGGCCGCGAGCGCCAAGGTCGCCGACGCGTCACACCCCACCAGCCCAGCCAGCACCTCGTCGAACACAGCGTCCACCGACGACAGCCTCCCGAGAAGCCCCTCGGCGGGCGGGCTATCCGATGGAAGGACAGCGGTATCGGCAAATGGACGGTCGGCAACGTCGCCGTCGATGGGCGGGCGGCCAGTGGCAGGTCGGCCCTGCGTCGTCTGTGGCGGCGGGCCAAAGAATGGTCGATCGAGGAGCTGGCAAGCTGATTCCCCATGGGGCGGCGGGTCACGGCCGTCGAGCGAATCGAACATACGTCAATGGTAGCTCGATGCGAAAAAAGAGCAAGCGGCAGAAATGTCGATCAATGATCATTCTTTGAAATACTTCGCATTCTCGCGAGCTGTTCATTTCAATGGGTATCGTTGCGGATTGGCGGGCACCGGTGCTGTTCAGAAGATTGCGGCTGTAAAAGCGAGGTCGGGCCAGATCTCTGGGTTGGCAGTGTCAACCGGCCGGGGCCGGCCTCAGGGCCCCGGTAAGTCTGGTGAGGTGGCGGGGGCTGACGATGACCGGGGTTTCGTGGGTGCGGGCGCGACCCCCGGAGACCGTGGAGGTTCCTGCACCCTCATGATCAACCCGAGGTGTCAGGCCCGCCGCGGCAGTCACCGCCTGCCCCTGCTCTCGATCGGTCGGCGACGGCTGCATCCGGCGGCCACAACTGCGCCGTCGTCGGCACCGGCCACGGCCGTCTCGAACGGCGCGCCGTGACGGCCGTCGAGGCTCACGCCGGGCTGCTCCTCCCGCGCGCCACGCAGGCGGCGCAGCTTAACCGCCGCGGACCGCCGCCCACCGGTCGGCCGGCCGAGACCGACGGCGACTTTCTGGTTACCAGCCTGCCGACACATCAGACCAGCCCTGTTCGCCGCGCACGTCCGAGCACGGGCTGGCGGAGAACCGGCCGCGCCGAATCCGCGACGTCACCTCCGGCGAGGACGTCGGCGAGGTTTGGACCGGCAGCGCACCCGAGGTCACGGCCAGGCTGTGTAACCCGGCGATCGCGGTCCTACACCTGACCGGCACCACGAACGCCGCCGCAGGGATCCAGCGCCACGCCCGCGGCCCCGGCCGCCCCTGGGGGCGATCATGAACCTCGCTTGCTAACCGACAACGTGGCCGGGGCCCTCGCCCACTACCGCCTGCGTCACGCTACCCGCGTATGGCGAGCCCGCATCGTGATCGCGGTCTGGCTTTGTCGGGCGACAAGGTTTCGCCTGTAGGATGGGGACGTCCGTAACGTCCGCACTAACGTCGGGTCGGTTTGTGCGAGAGATTGTCGTCTTCAGCGGAAGCGCGCATCGGCAACTAGCCGAGGAGGTGTGCCACCATCTCGAGACGCCATTGTCGCCGGTTCGCATCGAACGCTTCGCGAACGACTGCCTGGAAGTTCAGCTGCAGGCGAACTGCCGCGAACGGGACATCTTCATCATCCAGCCGCTCGTAAGGCCCGTCCAGGAGAACCTCGTCGAGCTGCTGCTCATGCTGGACGCGGCCAAGGGCGCATCGGCGTTGCGGACGACGGTCGTGATGCCGCACTATTCGTACGCGCGCTCGGACAAGAAGGACGCACCGCGGATTTCGATCGGCGGACGGCTGGTCGCCGACCTGATGGCCACCGCCGGGGCCAACCGGATCCTCGCCATGACCCTGCACGCACCGCAGGTGCACGGCTTCTTCAGCGTCCCGGTCGACCACCTGCACGCGCTACGCGAACTGGCCCAGCACTTTCGCCAGTACGACCTGTCGAACACCACCGTGGTCTCGCCCGACCTCGGCAACGCCAAGGAGGCCGCGCATTTCGCCCGGCGGCTGGGCGTTCAGGTCGCGGCCGGTGCCAAGCAGCGGTTCGCCGACGACCGGGTCGCCATCAGCGCGGTCATCGGTGATGTCGCCGGCCGCGACATCATCATTCTCGACGACGAGATCGCCAAGGGCAGTACCGTCCTCGAGCTCCTGAACAGGCTCCGCGACATCGGCGTCCGGTCGATCCGCATCGCCTGCACCCACGGACTGTTCGCCAGCGGCGCCCTCAAGCGCATCGGCGACCAGCCCGACGTCCTCGAGATCGTCTGCACCAACACCGTTCCCATCCCGAGTGAGGAACACATTCCCAAACTGAAGATTCTCTCCGTCGCGCCCGCGCTGGCCGAGGCCATGCGCCGCATCCACAACGGCGAATCGGTCAGCGCTCTGTTCGACTGAGCGGCAGTGATCGGGTCGCGACTCGGCTTGCGTGGACGATGGCGGGCCCTCTAATACGCCTCCCAGCGCTCGCGGCCGGGAACGTCGGGACCGCGCCTCCATGGTCAACCTTGGTCCACCAACCTCGATCGGCGCTTCGTCCGCTACCGCCGAACGACGTCGGCATGCTCGTCGTTGTTCGTCGAGATATGTTCCTGCCGGGACCCCCGATCCCAACGAGGAAACAGCTATGAACCCGAAGTCGTCCGCCCGGCTTGTTCTGATAGCTGGCCTTCCGGCGTCAGGCAAGTCGACGCTTGCTCGCCGGCTCGCCCCCAGGATTCCCGCGATCAGGCTGGACAAAGACCAGTGGACGACAGAACTGGGTCACGACCCGTGGGACGACCAGTTTCGCGTTCTTATCGAAGGGCAACTGTGGACGCTCACCCGGGAACTCCTCGCCCAAGGTCAGAGCGTCATCCTGGAGTGGGGTCACTGGGCACGAGTGGAACGGGATGAGAAACGACTCGGAGCCCGGGCCCTGGGGGTGGCGGTCGAGTTGCGTTACCTCGACGCGCCCTTGGAGGTTCTGATCGACCGTGCTCGGCGACGCAACGAGTCGGGCGAATGGAGCGCCTCACCGATGACGCGGGCTCACTTTGAACAGTGGGCAACGATTTTTCAGCCTCCGAGCGACGAAGAGCTCCGCCTGTATGACGAGCCTGTCCCCGAGGTCTGCCGGCGGGGTTGATCGCGAACACGGTGGCGGCTTACAAGTGCGACAGCTCACGACACGCTAATTTTGGGGGCACCCAAAGCAGAGGAGAGGCCCGTGGGCAAGGTGGTCATGTACGGCTCGGTGTCGGTGGACGGCTTCGTCGCGGACGAGAATGACCAGCCCGGACCGCTGTTCGACTGGTTGTCCAGCGGTGACGTCCCGTTGGACGAGAGCGGCTACGTGAAGGTGTCGCAGACGTCCTACGACTACACCCGGCCGTACTGGGACCAGATCGGGGCGACAGTCGTCGGCCGCCACGTCTTCGATATGACGGACGGCTGGGACGGGAAGCCTCCGAGCGGGATCGACCACGTGGTCGTCGTGACGCACCGGCCGCAGCCCGAGGGCTGGGACCCCGAGGCGCCGTTTCACTTCGTCGACGGCGTCGAGGCAGCCGTGGCCAAGGCGCAGGAGCTTGCGGGTGACCGCCTGGTCGAGGTCGCCGCTGGCGACGTCGGTGGCCAGGTGCTTGCCGCGGGCCTGGTCGACGAGGTGCGCATGGACGTCGTACCCGTCGTGTTCGGGTCCGGCAAGCGCTACTTCGGGTCGGTCCACGCGCAGCACCTGTTGGAGGATCCCGACGTGGTGATTCAGGCCAACCGGGTGCTTCACCTGCGCTATCGGGTGCGCCGTTGACCGATCTGCGCGGGTACGCGAAGAAGTCGTGGTCTGCCGAACGCGGCGGCGGCAGTCGTTGCGGGCGTCGCCGGCAAGGCGCACCACCAGATTGCCTCGGAGAACGACCCGAGCGGGGCCGCGAGATCGACAACGAACCGGCTTGCGGCGGAACACAGGCGGTCAAGGTGCCTCTGGCCCGCCGGCGCAGTGCCTACTCGTCCGCAGCGAACTGCTCGGAGCCGACGACCCGTAGGAGTTCCAGGTGGTCGAGGTCGGCGGTGCCGGGCGGGGCGGTGTAGATGAGAAGGCGCTGGTCCTCGCTCGGGGTCAGCAGGATCTCGCGGTCGAGGACGATCGGCCCGATCGTCGGATGGAGCACCCGCATCCGGCTGTGCCGGGGGACGGCCACCTCGTGCAGCTGCCAGAGGGCGACGAACTCCGCGCTGGTCGCGCTGAGCCTGGCGACGAGCGCGGTGGAATCGGCGTCGTACCGGCGGCGCGAGACCGCCGCGCGCAGGTCCGCGACCAGGCGGTGGCCCTGGTCGTCCTGCTCGTCGGCCGGATAGGCGTGGCGCACCGCGGGGTCGTTGAACCACTGCCACACGATGTTGTGGTCCTGGGTGCAGTCGTGCCGGCGCACCGAGCAGGGGCCGCCGAACAGGGCGAAGGCCATGGCGTTCTGCGCGAGGACGTCGCCGAGGTCGGTCAGGATCTGGGCCGGCGTCGCGTTCAGCTGGTCGAGCAGGTACAGCAGGCCGGGGCGGACGTGGTTGCCGGCCAGGCGCCCGGCCGGCGGCCGGTGGCCGGCCAGGACATACAGGTGGGCCCGCTCGTCCTCGGTCAGTCGCAGCGCGCGGGCTAGCGCTGTGAGCACCTGCGTCGACGGCTGGGGGCTGCGCCGCTGTTCCAGGCGCATCAGGTAGTCGGCGGAGATGCCGGCGAGCTGAGAGACCTCCTCGCGGCGAAGCCCCGGGGTGCGCCGGCGCGGTCCGCCCGGCAGCCCGACCTCGTGCGGGCGCAGCCGCTCGCGCGATCGGCGCAGGAAGTCGGCCAGCTCGGGACGGTCCATGACACCAAGGATGGCGGCGCCGGCGGTGGTCAGCCAAGGATCGCTGATCCTAGGGAAAGCCGTCCGCTGCCCGCCTCCGCCGAGCGATGCCAGCGTGGGCCGTGCCCAGCGACGACACGTAACGACACGTTCGGAAGAGGTGCGGTGCCATGCAGGCGGTGCGGTTCAACGAGTACGGCGACGTCGAGGTGCTCGAGGTCGTCGAGGTGGCCCGGCCGGTCCCCGGGGCCGGCCAGGTCCTGGTCGAGGTGAAGGCCGCGGGCATCAACCCGGGCGAGGCGGCCATTCGGACGGGCGCCTTCGCGCAGCGCTGGCCCGCGACGTTCCCCTCGGGTCAGGGCAGCGACCTCGCCGGCATCGTGACGGAGGTCGGCCCGGGGGTGACCAACGCCGCTCCTGGCGACGAGGTGATCGGGTTCACCGACGACCGGGCCAGCCAGGCTCAGTTTGTCCTCGTAGAGGAAGGCAACCTCACGCGCCGCCCGTCGGGGGTTTCCTGGGAGGTGGCCGGTTCGCTCTTCGTGGCTGGCACGACGGCGTACGCGGCCGTTCGCGCCGTTTCGTTGGTGCCCGGCGACACCGTCGTGGTGTCGGGCGCGGCGGGCGGGGTCGGCTCCATCGCCGTGCAGCTCGCCACCGCTGCCGGTGCGCGGGTCATCGGCCTGGCCAGCCCGGCGAACCACGGCTGGCTCGCCGACCACGGCGTGATCCCCGTTGTGTACGGCGACGGGGTCGCCGACCGGATCCGGGAGGCCTCGGGCGGCCGGGTCGACGCCTTCGTCGACACCTTCGGCGGCGGCTACGTCGACCTCGCGGTCGACCTCGGGATCCGCCCGGACCGGATCGACACGGTCATCGACCCCGTGGCGGCGGAGAAGTACGGCGCCAAGACGGACGGCAACGCCGTCGCCGCGACCGCGGAGGTGATCGCGGAGCTGGCCGCGCTAGTCGACAAGGGCGCCCTCGACGTCCCGATCGCGAGGACCTACCCACTGGCCGAGGTACGCGACGCCTACCGCGAGCTGGCCCACCGCCACACTCGCGGCAAGATCGTGCTGATCCCCTGACCAGGCGCCGGACCCGCGACCGGCACGGCGGCCTCGCGGTAGGAGCGCGTCAGATGGGTCCCGGTGGCGCGACGGCGGCGGCGCCGGTCTGGCGGCGTCCCATGATCGCGGTCTGGGCCCTCCCGTGGTCGTTCGTCGGGCCATTTCGTAGCCACCGGAGGGCCCAGACGGCGATCATGGGCGCGCTTCAGAGGCCGAAGCCGCGATCGGGGACGGGCTGGAGTGGTCGACGCCGCGATCTGGGACGCGCTGGAGTGGCGCCCGGACCGGCGGCGTCGCCGCGGGAAGAGCGCGTCAGACGGGGGCCTCGACGGTGAGTTTCGGGTCGTGGGCCGGTGGGAGGTTGTCGCGCAGGTCGGTGACGAGGTCGTCGCGCAGTGAGCGGGTCGCGGGGTCGTCCCAGCGGTTGTGCCACTGCAGCGGGTCCTCGGCCAGGTTGTACAGCTCGCCCTCGGTCCCGTCGTAGCCGCCGCCGGGCTGGTACGCGGTGACCAGCCAGCCGTCCCGGAACATCGAGCGCAGGTGCAGGTCCTCGGTGGGGAACTGGCTGTCCCACTCGGTGATGACGCGTTCCCGGCCGGTCCCGTCGGTCTTCGGCAGTGCCTTGCCCTGCACCCACTCGGGCACCGGGAGCCCCGCGATCTCGCAGAAGGTCGGGGCGAGGTCGAGCTGGCCGACCGGGTCCTCGACGACGTTCGGGGTGACGCCGGCCGACGGGGCCGGCCGCCACACCAGGGGCAGCCGCATCAGCGCGTCGCAGTGGAACGGGCCCTTGAACAGCAGGCCGAAGTCGCCCTGCAGCTCGCCGTGGTCGGTGGTGAACAGGACGTCGGTGTCGTTCGTCCAGCCGCGCTCGTCGATCCGGCGCAGCACCCGCCCGACGGCCTCGTCGATGAGCTCGTTCTCGACGTGGGTGAAGGCGTTGACCTCGCGGACCTGGTCGTGGGTCATCAGCGCCGGGACGAACTCGGTGGGACCGCCCTCCAGGTTCGGGTGCGAGCCGTCGTAGAAGGCCAGCCAGTGCGCGGGCTTGCCTTCGAGGATCTTCCGGGCGGCCTCGGGGCAGCCGGGGTGGCCGGCGGGCAGGTCGAGGTCGCGCCAGTTGACCCGGCCCAGCTCCGAGGCGGGCGGGTCCCAGGGGTGGTGCGGGTCGGGGAAGCTGATCCAGCAGAACCAGTCCTCGTCGGCGTCGAGGCTGTCGAGCCAGGCGATCGCGCGTTCGGCCACCCAGTCGGTGTGGTACAGCTCGCGCGGCACCGGGTTGACCTTCAGCTGGGGCGCTCCGGTGTCGCCGCCGCCGGCGGAGTTGAGGCCGCCGTTGTCGAAGAGCTGGTAGAAGTCCTGGACGTGGTTGCCGGGATGCTCGTGGATCATCTTCCCGTAGTGCCACAGGGGGAGAGGCCCGTGCATCGCGAGCTCAAGGTGCTCGAAGCCGCGGTGCGGACCGGTCGAGCCGTCCCGGGCCAGCCGGTTCTCCGGCCAGCGGCCCTCCAGGTCGAAGCCGGGCTCGAAGTGCGCCTTGCCCAGCAGGGCGGTGCGGTACCCGTTCGCGTTCAGGTACGCCGCGATGCTGGGCGCGTCGGCCGGTAGCGGGACGCCGTTGGCGTAGACGCCGTGCGTGCGCACGTACTGGCCGGTGATCATCGTGCTGCGGGCGGGCATGCAGACGACGTTCTGGTTCATCGCGCGGCGGTAGTTGAGCCCTGCGGCGGCGAGCCCGTCGACGACGGGCGTGCGGGCGACGGCGCCACCGTTGCAGCCCAGCGCGTCGTAGCGCTGCTGGTCGGTGGTTATGAAGAGGATCTTGCGTCCCATGTCAGTGTTCCTTCGACGCTGGTGCCCGGCTCACGCGTGACCCGGACGGCAGGGTGCTGGACTGCTCGGTGTGCTGGACGGCTCGGTGCTGGACGGCGGGGCGGCGTCCGGCTGGGTGCTGGGCGGCTGGGTGCTGGACGGCAGGGCGGCGTCCGGCAGGAAGCTGGACGGCGGGGCGTTGGATGGCGCGGTGCTGGACGGCGCGGTGCCAGATGCCCGGGTCAGGAGTGGCTCGATCAACGCCGTCATCGCGGCGCGGGCTGCGTCGACCGGCAGGTCGCGGCGCAGCAGGTCCCACATCTCCCAGCTGGCGGCGGCCTCGATGCCCGCGGCGGCGGCCTGGCCGACGGCGGAGAGCTCCGGGTTCAGCGCGCGGCGCAGGTGCCGGCGCAGCACGCCGCGGCTGTCGTCGAGAAGCTCGGCGAGCAACGGCGAGCTCGACTCGAGACGCACCGCGACCCGGCGGACCTCGCTGATCTGTTCGAAGAGCTCGGCGCGCTGCCCGAGGGCGGCGGCCAGCCGCCCGGCGAGCGAACGACCCGGTTCAGGTGGCGTCAGCAGCGAGCGCCACAGGTCGGCCCGGGACCGCGCCGCCTCGGCCAGCAGGGCCTCCAGGCTGGGGAAATGGTGGAACACCGAGCGGGGCGCGAGACCGGCCCGCTGCGCGATCTCGTGGGCGGTGGGCAGCGCGCCCCGCTCCGCGACGAGCGCGAGCGTCGCGTCCACGATCGCCTCGCGGTTGCGCGCCCCCCGCGCGTTGCGGCCGTCCATGTCGACCATCCTGAACCTAGTTGCACTCAAAGTGCAACTAGAGGCGCGGGGGCGGTCCACCGGAGACGCTGGCGCCGAGTCGGCCCTCGCGCCGGTCATGATCGCGGTTTCGGCCCTGGGGTGGTTGTGGAAACGCGCAGATCACGACCACGCCAGGGCCGAAACGGCGATCAAGGCCAGCCGGATCGGCGCTAATTCCCACCAGCCAGGTGGGAAATCTGCTAGCGTCATGGAACCGCCACGGCGAGCGGAATCGTCCGCCGCGGTGGACCTGCCAGCACGGCGGGTACAGCAGATTAGCTACCGTTCGAACCAGGTCAAGAGCGCCAGCGCCAAGCCCGAGCTTGCTGGCCGGCAACCCTCCTCCGCGGTGGGGTGCCCCTCGGGTAGAGACCAGGCCGCGCCGGGATGTCCGGCCGGCAAGCGCGGACCCTTCCAGGGTCCCGGGACCCAAGGAGTATGGCTGTGGCGCGCCCTCAGTCCGTTCTCGATCGATCCTTCACTCCGGCCGCCACGGGTGGCACGGCCAGCACAAGTGGCACGGGTGGCACAGCTGGCACGGGTGGCACAGCCGCCGGCGCGGGCGATGCGGCCGGCTGCGCGGGCGACACAGCCGCCGGCACGGGCCACGCGACCGCCGGTACGGGCAACACCGCCGCTGGCGCGGCCGATGCCGGAGCCGACGCTGCCGGCCGCGCGGGCGACACGGCCGCCCCCGCCGCCCCCGGCGACACGGCCGACCTTGCCACCGGCGCGGGAGTCGCGCCGCTGCTGCCGGTCGTCGGCGGTGACCTCGACATCCCGCTGGTCGGCGGCGGCCGGACCCGGCACGTCAATCTCGACTACGCGGCGAGCGCCCCGAGCCTGACCTCCGCCGCCGACGAGGTGGCCAGGCTGCTGCCGTACTCGGCGAGCGTCCACCGGGGCGCTGGCTTCGCCTCCCAGGTCTGCACCGCCGTCTACGAGGACGCCCGCGCGGAGGTGGCGCGGTTTCTGGGCGCTCGCCAGGACGACACGGTGATCTTCACGCGCAACACCACCGACGCGGTGAACCTGCTGGCCCGCGCCGTCGCGCACCTGCCCGAGGGGCCCGGGCGGGTGGTGGTGCTCGACCTGGAGCACCACGCGAACCTGCTGCCCTGGTCGTCTGCGCACCGGGTGGTGGTGCCGGTCCGCCCGACCCTGACCGGGACGCTCGACGCGCTCGCCGAGGCGCTGCGCGCCGAGCCGACGGCGCTCGTCGCCGTGACCGGCGCCTCCAACGTCACCGGCGAGCGGCTGCCCCTCGCCGACGTCGTCCGGCTCGCCCGGGCCCACGGCGCGCGGGTGTTCGTCGACGCCGCCCAGCTCGCCCCGCACCGCCGGATCGACCTGGCCGCGCTCGGTGTCGACTACCTGGCGCTGTCCGGGCACAAGCTCTACGCGCCGTTCGGGGCCGGCGCGCTCGTCGGGCGGGCCGACTGGCTGCGGCTCGCGCCGCCGTACCTGGCCGGCGGCGGCGCCGTCCGCGACGTCAGCCTGCGCCCGCCGACCGCCGCGCCGGCGCCAGCCGAGAACGGGCCGCCGCCGTCGCCCGAGGTGACCTGGGCGGACGTTCCCGCGCGGCACGAGGCAGGCACTCCGAACCTGCCCGGCGCGGCGGCGCTGGCCGCCGCCTGCCGGGCGCTCGCCGCCCTGCCGGCCGGTGCGCTCGCCGCTCACGACGACGCCCTGCGGGCCCGCCTCGAAGGTGGCCTCGCCGGCCTGCCCGGGGTCCGGGTGCTGCGGCTCTGGACCGATGCCGACGGCGGCGACGCCAGGGACGGCGACACCCGGGACGGCGACGGCGACGACACCCGAGACGACACCACCAGGGACGGCGACAACAGGGACACCGCCCCGGTAGGGGTGGTCGCGTTCACCGTCGAGGGCCGCGACCCGGACGCGCTCGCCGCGTTCCTGTCCGCGGAGCACGGGATCAGCCTGCGCGCCGGCCGGTTCTGCGCGCACCCGCTGCTGGGCCGCCTCGGCGCGTCCGGCGGAGCGCTGCGGGCCAGCGTCGGCGTCGGCACCACGGCCGCCGACGTCGACCGGCTGCTCACCGCGGTGCGCGAGTACCTGACGACCGGCCCGCGCGGCCGGTACGTCCACGGGCCGGGCGGCTGGGCACCGGACCATGACGACCGGCTGCTGCCCGGCTGGGCCAGCCAGGCACCAACCGCGCCCACGCCGACGCCCGCACCCTGCGACACCTGACCCGGGACGATGCTCGGCGGGCCAGGGCCAGGGCCAGGGCCAGGGCCCGGGTCAGTGGGCGGGGAGGCGGGCGAGGAACTGCTGGGTCCGGGCCTCACGGGGGTTGTCGAGTACCTGGGTCGGCGTGCCGCGTTCGACGATGCTGCCCGCGTCGAGGAAGAGGACCTCGTCGGCGATCTCGTGCGCGAAGGCCATCTCGTGGGTGGCGACGACCATGGGGAGGCCTTCGCGCTTGAGCATGCCGACGAGGGTGAGCACCTCGCCGACGAGCTCCGGGTCGAGCGCCGAGGTGATCTCGTCGAGGAGCAGCAGCGCCGGGCCGGCGGCGAGGGCGCGCACGATGGCGAGGCGCTGCTGCTGGCCGCCCGACAGGCGGTCGGGGTAGACGTCGAGCTTGTCCGCGAGGCCGATCCGGGTGAGCAGCTCGCGGGCCCGGTCGCGTGCCTCGGCCCGCGGCCGGCGGTGCACCCGGATCGGAGCGAGGGTGACGTTCTGCAGCACGGTCATGTGCGGGAAGAGGTTGTAGGCCTGGAAGACCACGCCGATCCGGCGGCGCACCTCGTCGGCGTCCACCCGCGGGTCGGTGATCTCCCGGCCGTCCAGGTGGATGTCGCCGTCGTCGACGGTCTCCAACAGGTTGAGGCAACGCAGCAGTGTCGACTTCCCGGAGCCGCTGCCGCCGATGAGCACGACCGCCTGGCCCGGGAGCACGTCGAAGTCGATGTCGCGCAGCACGACCGTGTCGCCGAACACCTTGCGCAGCCCGCGCACGGACAGCACCGGTGTGGGCGCGTCGGCGAGGTCAGCCACGGTGGTCCGCCCCTCGGCGGCGGGCGGTGCGGGCTCCCAGATAGTCGGTAATCCGCGTCAGCGGAATGGTGATCGCCAGGAACAGCAGGCCGGCGAGCACGTAGGGCGAGTAGTTGAAGTGCGCGGACGTGGCGATCTGCGCCGCGCGAACCGCGTCGACGACGCCGAGCACGGACACGAGACCGGAGTCCTTCTGCAGGCTGATCGCGTCGTTGAGCAGGGGCGGTACGACCCGGCGCAGCGCCTGCGGCAGCACGACGAACCGCATCGTCTTCGCATAGGACAGGCCGAGTGAACGGGCGGCGGCCACCTGACTGGGGTGCACCGACTCGATGCCGGCGCGGATCACCTCGGCGACATAGGCCGTGTACGTCAGGGTGAGCGCGATGCCGCCGAGGACCACCGGGTCGCGCGGCGTGCCCTGCAGCCGCAGCGCGGGCAGCCCGAAGCCGACCAGATAGAGCCCGAGGATGACCGGCAGCCCACGGAACAGGTCGGTGTAGGCCGCCGCGAGCACCCGCAGCGGGAACAGCACTGGCCCGGGAACCGTGCGCAGCAGGGCCAGCAGGAGCCCACACACCCCCGCGGCGGCCGAGCAGACCACGAAGAGCCGGAGGTTGACGAGCAGCCCGTGCGAGACAGCCGGCCAGGCGTCGGCCATCTCGCTGCCGGAGAAGAACCGGGCGCGGACCAGCGGCCACCCCGAGCTGGTCCCGACTCCGAGCACGAGCACCGCCGCGAGGACCAGGGTGCTGACGGCCGCGATCACCACCGAGCGCCGGCGGGCCCGCAGCCGATAGCGGTCCCGCGCCTGCTGGCGCTCACTCGCGACCCAGGCCACCCTCCTTGGCGTATCGGTCCCGACGGCTGCCGCTCCGCCCGGCCGCGTCCCGGCCCCCTGCTTCGGGGGTTCCTGGGCCGCGGCCGGGCTCGCTCCTGCGCTCACCCGACGATGTCTACTAGATGCCGGCTACTTGAGCACCGGCGCTCCGGCGCTGGCCAGGTAGCGGTTCTGCAGGGTGTCCAGGTCGCCGTTGGCCGTCAGTTTCGCGAGGGCCGTGTCGACGTTCTTGACCAGCGGGTTTCCCTTCTCGAACAGCAGGCCGAACTGCTCCGGCGTGCCGGTCGACGGGAACTGGCCGACGATCACGGAGTTGTCGATCTCCGCCGCGGTCAGGTAGAAGCCGGTCGGCAGGTCCACGACGATGCCGTCGATCTGGCCGTTCTCCAGCGCGCTCTTGGCGTCGTTGACGTCGTTGAACACGGCGGCCGGCGTCGTCGGCTTCACCTTCTCGGTGATGGCATCGAGGCTGGTCGTGCCGACCGGGGCGCCGAGCTTCGCGTCCTTGAGGTCGGCGAGCGACTTCGCCCCGGCGATCTTGCTGGACTTCAGCGCGACAATCGCCTGGGCGACGTCGTAGTAGCCGGTGCTGAAGTCGACGGCCTGCTTGCGGTCGGCGGTGATGGAGATCTGGTTGACGTCGAAGTCAAAGTTCTTGGCGCCGGGCGCGAACGACTTGTCGAACGGCTCGCTCACCCACTTCACCTGGTCCTTGGTGAAACCGAGCTGGCCGGCGACCGCGTAGGCGACGGCGCTCTCGTAGCCCAGCCCGTTGGCCGGGTCGTTGTTGGAGAACCACGGGTCATAGGCCGGCGAGTCCGTCGCGACGGTCAGCTGCCCCGGGTGTACCAGGTGCAGCGCGGCGATCCCGGTCGCGCCGGGCGACGGCGCGGCGGCCGTCGGCGAGGCGTCGGAGGCGCACGCGGCGAGCGCGAGAACCGCCGCCGCGGTGGCAGTGGCGGCGACGACGGCGAACGACCGCGATCGGCGCGGACGAGGGCGAAGCATGAGAACCCTTTCAGGGAACGAGACGAAGGAGACGACGTGCGCGCCGGAGAACAGCCCGGCAACTCCGCCCGGGAATGGCCGCGTGTTCGAGCGTTAGCGGGGTTCGTCGCCGCGCAGGGTGACGCGCTGGATCACGCGGCGGTGGTCACCATAGTCGCCGACGACGGCGTGCTGGGTGGCCCGGTTGTCCCAGAAGGCGATGGTCCCCGGCTGCCAGTGGTAGCGCACCGTGAACTCCGGGCGCACCGAATGCTGGAAGAGGTACGCGAGCAGCGCGTCGCTCTCGGTGCGCTTCAGCTCCTTGATGCGCGAGGTGAAGCCCGGGTTCACGAAAAGCGACCGCTTTCCGGTCTCCGGGTGGGTACGCACGACCGGGTGCTCGACCGGCTCCAGCTTCGTGAAGGTCTTGCCTTCCCAGGTGCCCTCGCCGATCAGGTCGAGGATGACCTTGAACTGGTCCTGGCCGTCGTGCACGGCGGTCAGCGTGCTCAGGAACTCCTGGAGCGCCGGGCTGAGGTCGTCGAAGGCCGCCTCCTGGTTGGAGAACAGCGTGTCGCCGCCGGCCCGGGGAACCTCGACGGCCCGCAGGATGGAGCCGAGCGGCGGGCGCCGTACGAAGGTCACGTCGGTGTGCCAGTGCAGTCCGCGCGAGACGTCGCTGACGTCGCCGTAGGCCGCCGCCAGCTCCCTGGCCTGGGTGTAGTCGATCTGGAACACCTCGGGCTGGTCGGGCAGGCCCGGGATGACCGGATGGCCCTCCGTCGGCTCGCCGAAGCGGCGGGCGAAGGCGAGGTGGTCCTGCGGGGTCAGGTCCTGGCCCGGGAAGAAGACCACCTTGTAATGCAGCCAGGCGGCGCGGACCGCCGCGATCGTGTCGTCGTCGAGGGCACGGAGGTCGAGGCCGGGGATCTCGGCCCCGAGGTTGCCGGAGAGCGGGATGACCTCGAAGGGGACGTCGAGTGCCGGGGCGGCGGCTGGGGCTTCTGGCGCGGTGATGGTCATGGCAGGTCTCCTTGCGAAGGTGGGTCGAGGGTGGGACGCCGCTGGCGGGCAGGCGGCCGCTCGGTTCAGCCGGAGTGCGGTACCTGCGCGGACGGCGCGTGGGCGCCGGCGGCGCTCTCGTCGATGCCGAGCTCGCGCAGCAGCCGTGAACGCAACGCGGTGAAGGCCCCGTCGCCGCGCAGCCGAGGGCTGGGCAGCTCGACCGGGACGTCGAGCGAGATGTGCCCGTCGGTGAGGACCAGCACCCGGTCGGCCAGCAGGACCGCTTCGTCGACGTCGTGGGTCACGAGCAGGACGGTCGGCCGGTGCCGGCTGCACAGCTCCTGCACCAGCGCGTGCATCCTGATCCGGGTGAGGGCGTCGAGCGCGCCGAAGGGCTCGTCGAGCAGGAGCAGCGCGGGCTCGCGGACGAGGGCCCGCGCGAGCGCCGCCCGCTGCGCCTCGCCGCCGGAGAGGGTCTTCGGCCAGTCCCGCTCGTGGCCGGTGAGCCCGACCTCGTCCAGCGCCGCGCGACCGCGTTCGGCCGCCGCCGCGCCGCGCTGACCAAGGGTCACGTTGTCCAGCACGCTCTTCCACGGCAGCAGCCGCGGGTCCTGGAAGACGACGGCCCGGCGCTCCGGAACGAGGATCTCGCCTCCGGCCTCGGAGTCGAGACCGGCCAGGGCGCGCAGCAGCGTGCTCTTGCCGGAGCCGCTGCGGCCGAGCAACGCCACGAACTGGCCGGGCGCGGCTTCGAGGTCGATGCCGCGCAGTACCTGGCGCGGCCCGAACGACCGGGTGAGGTTCCGCGTGACGAAGCCGGCGTCAGCGGCCGCCGACGTCGTGCCCGCCGCGTCCTGGGCCGCTCCCGTGGTGCGTGCAATCAGCGTCCCGGCTGCCACCGCAGGACCCTCCTGTCGAGAAGTCGGATCAGCCCGTCCGTGATCAGGCCGAGCAGGGCGTAGATGACGAGACAGAGCACGATCACGTCCGACTGGAAGAACGTCTGCGCGCGGATCATGAGATAGCCGATCCCGCTGTGGGCGTTCAGCTGCTCGGCGAACACCAGCAGCAGCCAGGCCACGGCCGCCGCGAGCCGAAGTCCGACAAGGAAGCTGGGCAGCGCGCCCGGGATGACCACGTGACGGATCAGCCCGGCGCGGCCGAGCCCGGCGACGTCCGCGAGCTCCCGATAGCCCGGGTGCAGCGACTTGATGGCCACCGAGGTGTTCACGTAGATCGGGAACGCCACACCCATCACGATCAGGCTGATCTTCGCGGTCTCGCCGAGACCGAGCCACAGGATGAGCAGCGGCTGGATGCCGATGATCGGCACGAAGCGCAGCATCTGGATGTTCGCGTCGACCAGGTCGTCGCCGACCCGGGTCAGCCCGGACGCGAGCGCGAGGACCACGCCGATCGGGACGCCCAGGCCGAGTCCCCAGAGCACCCGCCACAGCGACGCCTGGAGGGCCGCCCACAGCGTGCCGTCCCTGGCGAGGTCCCAGCCCACGGTGACCACCGCGGACGGGCCGGCGAGCACCCGCGGGCTGAGCCAGCCGGCGCTCGACGCCAGCTGCCAGCCCGCGAACAGCAGCACCACCCCCGCCAGCCGCTCGACGCCACGGGGAACCCGCCAGCGCGAGCCGGCTGCCTCGTCGGGCCGGCGCGTCGGCAGCCGGACCAGGCCGCGCGCTGGTGCGGCGGCCGCGAGGACCGGCTTGGCGGTCACGGGCTCGGCGCTCAGCGCCTGGCCGGTCTCGGTGACCGTCACTGGCCCTGGGCCTTCGCGACGACCTGGTTGAACCGGGAGTCGAACTCCTCGGAGACGTCGACCTTCGCCGGGATCTCGCCCGCGCTCTGGAAGAGGTCGGCCAGCCGCTGCTGCGGAGCGACGATCCCACCGGGGAGCTGGAAGAAGGTAGGCGTGCCGGTGTCGGCGACGATCTCGTTCGCGCGCTGCGGGGTCAGGCCGTACAGCTTCACGTAGATGGCGTTCGTGTAGACGCCCGGGTGCTCGCCGAGGTACGCCCACGCCTTCACCAGCCGGGTGATGTAGTCGGCCTCGGCGGCGGTCTTGGCCGGGCTCGCGAGCGTGGCGTCGTTGGCGATGACGAAGTTCGACCGGTCAGGCAGCGCCGTCGTCGTCGCCACGTTCTTCGCGGTGGGGTTCTTGGCGAGGAACGCACTGGTCAGCGGCTCGATCGACAGGCCGGCGTCGACGGAGCCGCTCTGCAGCGCCGCGGCGACCTGGGTCTGCGGGATGTCGACCGAGGTGACGTCGGACAGCTTCAGCCCGGCGCTGTCGAGGGCCTGGAGCAGCACGGCCTCGCCCGCGGTGCCCTTCTGGTAGGCGACCTTCTTGCCCTTCAGCGACGCCCAGCCGGTGATGTCGGTGTGGCCGGGCGCGCTGACGAGCTGGTAGCTGCCCGTCTTGTACTGGAAGCCGGCCACCGCGTGCAGCCCCTGCTTCCCGGCCTGCGCGAAGATCAGCGGAGTGCTGCCGACGAAGCCGGTGTCGAGCGCTCCGGCCTCGAAGGCCTGCAGCATCGGCGGGCCGCCGATGAAGGTCGAGTACTCGACCTTGTAGGGAAAGTTGGTGTCCTGGCCGGACAGCTGCAGCAGGTTCTTCAGGAAGTCCAGCTGGTCACCCACCCGCAGGGTCGTACCGGCCGGGATGGTCGTGCTCAGGGCCACCTGGGTGGCCGTGGCGGAGGCGGGTGCGCTGTCACCGGAACGGGTCGACGCACCGCTCTTGCAGGCCGTGGCGCCCACGGTCAGCGAGGCGGCGACGACGAAAGCGCAGGCGGCGCGAAAAGCGAGGCGTGAACGCACGGAGATCCATTTCAGGCAGCAGGACAGGCGCCGACCACGACGGGGCTAGGGCGTGGGGTACGGCAGGTGGACATGCGAGAAGGGGGCACGCGGCACAACGGCCAGCTGCCTTAGGGGCCTTGGTTGGCCCAGGGGTCAGAGTGTCGGGGCGAGGTCGGTCGTCAGCCCGAACACAGCGCGCTGCTGACGCGCTCGAAGTCGACGCAACGGCGCAGGGTCAGGCCCGCGCGGCACTCAATCGTCGACACGATGCCGATAGTCAACCAACTCGGTTGGGTTTGTCAACAAACAGATCCGTGCGCGTCCTGGTCAGAGGGCGCCGAATCCTTGCTGTAGCCGGGCCAGGGCATCGTCGAGCACCGTGGCCGGGTCCGGATCCGGCGAGGATCGCTCGACCGCGGGGAGCTGACTGATCATCAGGATGCCGATGATGGCGCCGCTCACCGCCACGACGTCGCCGTCGTCCGGCGTCCGTCCGGCCCGCTCGGCCACGGCCAGGGTGAACTCGCGCAGGGCCGAGGTGAGGTGATCCAGGTGCGCCGCGCGGACCTCGGGTATCGCGGCGATGAGCTTGGTGCGGTGCTGCTCCAGGTCACGCTGCTCGGAGCTCAGGGTGGCGTAGCCGGCGCGCAGGGCCGCGCGGAAGGCCGTCAGGACGCCCTCGCCGGCGGGGCGGGCGCGGAAATGAGCAAGCAGGTCGTAGTCGGCCGCGTCCCACAGGACGAGGTCGGGCTTGGTCGGGAAGTGCCGGAAGCAGGTCCGCGACGCGATCCCGACCTCGTCCGCGATCATGCCGACCGTGGTCTCGGCGTAGCCGCGTTCGGCGAACAGGCGCAGCGCGGTCGCCTGGATCGCCTGCTTGAGCGCGATCGTCTGCGTCTGGCGCCACGACGGCCGATCCTGCGACAACTACGCGCTCCCATCGCCAACGGCGTCACCACGTGCTGGTTCGATCGTCGCCGCGGCGCCCGGCTGGGCGACACCCGACTGCCGCGGTACCAGCGACGACGCCAGCGGCTCGTCGGCGTGGCTTTCAACGGCGGGGGCCGCTGACGAGGCGATGGTCGCCCGTCGCGGGAACACCAGCAACGCGAGCAGCGCCCCGGCGAACGCTATCCCACCGCAGAGCAGCAGAGCGGTGTCGACGCCGTTCACGAACGCCGAACGGACGCCGGCCAGCAGGGCGGGGGAGCGGACCTGGTCGGCCAGCGCCGCGCCGTCGAAGACCCCGCCACGCGCGACCCGGGCCTGAGCCGCGGTCAGTCCGGTGGTGTCGAGGTGCCCGCGGTAGCTGGCCAGCGCGGCGGTGCCGAGCACGGCGGCGCCGAACGGGCTGCCGGCGTCCTGCAACGCCTGGATGAGGGCCGACGCCGTGCCGGCCCGGGCGACAGGGATGCGCCCGAGAGCCGCGGCGGTCGCTGTGGCGATCACTAGGCCGATCCCGACGCCGGTGATCGGGGTCCAGAGGGACAGGAACCCGAGGCCGCTGGACATGTCCGTGGCCGCCCCGACCATCAGGCCCGCGCCCATCACGGCGAAGCCGCCGGCGAGCACCGCCTTCGCGCTGATCGCCTTCGCGAGTGGTTCGGCTCCGGCCGCGCCGACGGCGAGCCCGCCGAGCAGCGGGAGCAGGCGCAGGCCCGAGCCGATCGAGTCGACCCCGAGCACGGCCTGGAAGTACTGCGGCAGCGTGAACAGCAGCCCGATCATCGCCAGCGAGCACAGGAAGGCCAGGACCGTGCCCCAGACGTACTCGGGGATGCGGAACAGGCTGACGTCGACCAGCGGCTCCCGCACCCGGACCGAGGCCGGTGTCGTGGTCGTCGCCGCTGTCGTGGCCGGGCCGGGGGTCGACGGGCGCTGCCGGACCGCGAAGGCCGTCAGGAGGACCGTGCCGGCGGCGAGCGCGGCGATCACGACCGCCGAGGCCCAGCCACGGGTGCCGGCCTCGGCGAACCCGTAGACCAGTCCGGCCAGTCCCGCGCCGAACAGCACCATGCCGACGAGGTCGAGCCGGCCCTGCCTCGGGGCGCGGGACTCGGGTACCAGCATGACCACGGCAACCAGGGCGATAACGACGACCGGCACGTTGATCAGGAACACCCAGCCCCACCAGAACCGGTCGAGCAGCCAGCCGCCCAGGATCGGCCCGGTCGGCAGCGCCAGGAAGTTCACCCCGGCCCACACCCCGACCGCCCGCGGGCGCTCCTCCTCGGTGAACATGACCGTGACCGCCGACATCGCCATCACCACGATGCCGGCCCCGGCGATCCCGCCCACGGCGCGTGCGGCGATGAACATCCCCGCCGATCCCGACCAGGCCGCCCAGGCCGAGGTCGCCCCGAAGGCGGCGAGCGACCCGATCATCACCCGGCGCCGCCCGTACCGGTCGCCGAGCGAGCCCAGCGGCAGCATCGCGGCGGCCCAGGTCAGCAGGTACGCCGAGGAGAACCACACCAGATCCGTGGCCGAGCCGTGCAGCCTCGGCGCGAGCACCGGCAGCGCCACCGACAGCACCGTCCCGTCCAGGCCGACCACGAACACCGCCACCGCGACCCCGCCGAGCGCCCACCACTTCCGACCCATCGCGACCGCCTCCTGTCACTCGACGTCGATCTGTCAGTGAGTGACTCTAATGCAGTCAATGACGATCGTCGAGGGGTGCTCGGCGGCCGGAATGGCGAGCCGCCGGGCTGGCTGGTGGCTGGGCATCCAACCGGCGCGGCACGTGGCATGCTGCGCTGCGTGGCGCCCGGTGATCCGACTCAGGCCGGCGGCACGGTGCTGCTCGTGCGGCCCGATCTCTCGGACGCCGAGCTCAACGAACTGTTTGGCGCGGCGTGGGCGGACCGTCAGCCAACGTCGTTCGCGCCGATCCTGGCCCGCAGCCTGACGTGGATCGCGGCACGTCGCGGTGGGCGGCTCGTCGGATTCGTCAACGTCGTGGGTGACGGTGGTGTGCACGCTTTCCTTCTGGACACCACCGTGCACCCGGACGAACGCCGCCAGGGGCTCGGGATTCGGCTGGTTCGAGCAGCCGCGGCCGAGGCCCAGGCTCACGGTGCCGAATGGCTGCACGTCGACTACGAACCCCAGCTGGATCTCTTCTACGCGCGATGCGGGTTCCGGCCGACTGCCGCGGGTCTGTTGCGGCTCTGACCGGACGACGGCTGGCCCTGGCCCGTCGGCGGTGCACGCCCGGATCTCGGAGCGCGGCGTCCGCGAGGCTCGGTGGTCCGACCGGCCCGTCAGGTGGCCGATTGGGATGATCGCCGTATGGGAGACGAGCCGCCGGCCCGGCCCGGATGATCGCCGTTTGAGCCCTCCAGTGGTTGTGTTCCGGGCTCGATCGCAACCACCGGAGGGCCAAAACGGCGATCATGCGGGAGGAACCGGGACGCGCCCGGTGGTACGGGGACCTGCATAGCGCCCAGGAAACTTTCATCGTGTTCCCCAACCGGGTCATCCGTTGCCGGCGGGGCGACCGCGATGGGCGGGCCGAGGCCGAGGAGTATGCCCGCGTACACGGCATCCCGGAATCGCAATTCGACTGGCCAACCTGAGCGAGACGATCGTGCTCGATGACTTCATCCCGGCCGGCCAACCTGGCTCGTCGGAGCATGGCGCCGCCCGTCACCATTGGCTGAGTCATCCGCTTCTCAAAGCGGCCGAAATACGCCTGACGCCATCTCTGGCCACGCTCGCCGCGGTGTCAGAGCGCCCGAGCGCGACTGACCTCTGGTGCCGTGACCGCCAAGGTCTGTCCGTCACCTTGATCGCCGTTTTCACCCTCTGGTGGCTATGAAACAGACCCGGTAACAGCCACTGGAGGGCCGAAACGCCGATCATGGGGACGCCGGGAACGGGCGAACCTTGCCGGAGGCGGCACTAGCGCTGGCCGCGGCTTGGGTCTGGTGTGCTTCAGCTGGCCGGGGCGGTGCCGAAGGCGCGCAGGAAGGTGTCGACGCCCGCGGTGATGACCGCGTCGAGCTGGTCGCGCGGGGCCGGCCGGGTGCCCAGGGCGGTGAGGGCCGGGAGCTCGTCGCCGATCAGCGCGATGAACTGGTTGGCCGCCCGGACCGGGTCGGTCAGCCGCAGCTGGCCGGCGGTCGCGAGCCGGGCCAGCCGGCCCGCGAGCGCGTCGATGACCGGGGTCGCGGCGCCCGCGCGCACGTCGTCGAGCAGGTCGGGGAAACGGACGATCTCGGCGTGCAGCAGCCGGCGCAGGCTGGTTGCCACGGGGTCGGTGAAGCAGGTGGTGAGCCGGTTGGCGAGCAGCGTCAGCTCGGCGCGCAGGTCGACGGGCTCGGACGGGAAGTCGTCGAGCGTGCCGAGCGTCGCCGCGATGGCCCGGCGCCCGACCTCGGCCATCACCGCGCGAAACAGGTTCTCCTTCGCGCCGAAGTGGTTGTAGATGGTCGGCTTCGCCACGCCGGCGGCCGCCGCGATGGCGTCGACGCTGGCCTGGGCGTAGCCGTCCCGCGCGAAGACGTCGAACGCGGCCCGCACGATCGCCTGGCGCTTGTCGATGCGCCCGCGCGCGAAGGCCTCCCCGCCAATGCCTTCAGAACTGCCCTCAGGACTGCCCACGCCGGGGATGCTACCGTTCGGGCCATGAAGTTGAACTGACTAGTTCAGTCAACAGAACTGGTCGGGAACGAGGATGGTGGCGCGACGTCTGGCGCCGCCGGGTTCACCAGCTGAGGAGCCTTGATGAGATCGCTTGTTGTCGACCCGGCCGCGCCCGCCGGGCTGCGCGTCGAGCAGCGCCCGGAGCCCACGGCCGGGCCTGGTCAGGTCCTGATCCAGGTCGACGCGGTCTCGCTCGTCGATCGTGACCTCGAGTACGCGCCGCGGATGCTCGGTGCCGGTGGGGTGTGGGGCTTCGACGCGGCCGGCACCGTGGTCGCGACCGGGCCCGGCCGGCCCGGCTCGGCGCTCACGCCGGGGACCCGCGTCGCCACCCTGTTGTCCGCGCCGGGAGCCTGGTCCGAGCTGGTCGTGAGTGACGCGGCCGACGTCGCCGCACTGCCAGCCGGCGTCGACGCGGCGACCGCCACGGCGGCGGCTCTGCCTGGCGTGTCCGCCGTGCAGGCCATCCGAGCGGGCGCCCCGCGGCCGGACCAGCACGTCCTCGTCACCGGGGCCTCCGGCGGCGTCGGCTGGTACGCCGTCCAGCTCGCCGCGCTCGCGGGGGCACGGGTCACCGCGCTCGTACGGGATCCCGGCGACGCGGCGGCGCTGCGCGGGATCGGTGCCGCGTCCGTCGTCACCGACGCGGCCGACGTCGCCGGTCCGGTGGACCTGGCGATCGACATCGTCGGCGGCGCGGTGCTGGCGGCTGCCGTGGCGCTGCTCGGCGAGGGCGGGGTCGCGCTCGCCGTCGGCGCGATCTCCGGCGAGGCGACGCTCCTCGCGCCGGACCTGCTGGCGAGTCCCGCGCGCCGGCGGGTGCAGGGCTTCTGGGGGCAGTGGCCGCTCGGCGGCGACCTCCGGCAGCTGGCCGAGCTGATCGCGGGCGGACGGCTACGCCCAGCCGAACAGCCGAGCGTGAGCTGGCACGAGGTCGGCGAGCTGGCCGCCGGCTACCGGGCTGGCACGATCCGACGCCGGCGAGTCGTGCTCAGGGTCGACTGAGGTCCGGGCGCTCCTGGACACCACGTCCGCACGCGCGCTGCTTGGCTGGACACCGCGTTTCCGGTGGCGCGGGGCGACGGGCGGTTGACGCGTCTCCGTTGTTCGCCATCATTCCCGCGGAGAGCGAGGAGGGTGGCGTCGGCGCGAGACCAGGCGATCCAGGATTCGATCAGCGGGTTTTCCTGGGATGCGGCTGCTCGTTGTCGTGTCATTCCGCTCTCGCGGGTCACTCTTGAGAAACATTTCCGCAGCATCTGGGCAGTGAATTGCCTGGACGGCTGACCCGCGGGCCTGGGCATCCGCCGCCCGCCCGGCCCCGAATGATCACGCCGCCGACTTAGGGGTCGGTAGGGGTAGGGCATTCATCCTACGCCGGCTAACGTCAATTCTCGACCATCGGCGAACCGATTTCCCGCGTGCGCGGAATGGGAGGGTGGATAGGCCATGGACCCGCTTTCTGAGGCGTTGGTGTCCGGTCTGGACGGGGCCGAGCTCGCGCGCTTCGCCCCGCCGAGCGAGTACCTCGCGGCGCACCTGCGTGCCGAGGACACCGAGATGTTCACGGACGTGTTCGACAAGGATGTCCGGAAGTCGCTGCGGGTCGGCCGGGTGCCGATGCCGGAGCTCGCGCCGGACGAGGTGCTGATCGGGGTGATGGCCAGCTCGATCAACTACAACACGGTCTGGTCGGCCATGTTCGAGCCGATCCCGACGTTCCGCTTCCTGCGCCAGCTCGGCGCCAAGGGCGGCTGGGAGGCCCGGCACGACCTGCCCTACCACGTCGTCGGCTCGGACGCGGCGGGCGTGATCGTCGGCGTCGGGGCCGGGGTGCGCCGCTGGCGGGTCGGTGACCACGTGGTCACCAGCCCCATGCACGTCGACAGCGAGGAGCCGGCGACCCAGAGCGACGGACTGCTCGGGGACGAGCAGCGTGCCTGGGGGTTCGAGACCAACTTCGGCGGCCTGGCCCACTACGCGGTCGTGCGGGCCACCCAGCTCCTCCCGAAGCCGGCCCACCTGACCTGGGAGGAGGCGGCCAGCAGCCCGCTGTGCGCCGGCACCGCCTACCGGATGCTGATCAGCGAGCGCGGCGCCCGGATGAAGCAGGGCGACGTGGTGCTGATCTGGGGCGCGGCCGGTGGCCTGGGTGCCTACGCGGTCCAGCTCGTGAAGGCCGGCGGCGGCATCGCCGTCGGCGTCGTCGGTTCCGACGGCAAGGCGGACCTCGTCCGCGCGCTCGGCGCCGAGGTCGTCATCGACCGCCGTGAGCTGGGCATGCCCGAGGGTGCTCCCACCCCGGCCGACACCCTGGCGGTCGGGCGCCGGCTCGGCGGCATCATCCGGCGCGAGGTGGGGGAGGACCCCCACATCGCCTTCGACTACGTCGGCCAGGCCACCTTCGGCACCTCGGTGTTCGTCGTCCGCAAGGGCGGCACGGTGGTGACCTGCGGCTCCAGCACCGGATACCAGCACACCTTCGACAACCGCTACCTGTGGATGCGCCTCAAGCGCATCATCGGCAGCCACGCCGCGAACCTCCAGGAGCTGGCCGAGTGCAACCGGCTGCTGTCGCTGGGCCGGCTGCAGCCGGCGCTCAGCGCCACCTACCCGCTGGCCGAGGTCGGCGAGGCCGCGCGGCTCGTCCAGAACAACGGCCACATCGGCAAGGTCGGCGTGCTCTGCCTGGCCCCGCGGGAGGGCCTCGGCGTGACCGACCCGGCCCGCCGGGCCCAGATCGGCGCCGACCGCATCACCCCGCTGCGGCAGCCCGGGCTGGTCCGCGCCGTGGCCTAGCGCCGGCCAGCCAGGCGATGCCAGTCGTGCCCGCCACCGATTTCGAGCGTGAGAAGACGGTGCTTCGATGCCCCCTACCCATCTTCCGGAACAGCGGGCCCGGACCGAGGACCAGCGCGACGCGCGGTCCCGGCTCGGCCACCTTCTCGACCCGGGCTCACTGACCCCGCTCGGCCCATGGGACGACAGCGGCGTCCTGGCCGCCCGAGGCCGGATCCACGGCGTGCCGGTGACGGCCTACTGCACCGACGCGACCCGCATGGGCGGGGCGCTGGGCGCCGCCGGGGCGGACCGGATCGTCGAGGCGATCAACACCGCGTGCGTCGAGGGCTGCCCGGTCGTCGGCCTCTGGCATTCCGGCGGCGCCCGGCTCGCCGACGGCGTGGCCTCGCTGGACGGTGCCGGCCGGATGTTCGCCGCGATGACCAGGGCGTCCGGGGTCGTCCCGCAGATCTCGGTCATCCTCGGCCCGGCGGCGGGAGCGGCCGCCTACGGTCCGGCACTGACCGACCTCGTGATCATGGCCGACGAGGGCCGCCTGTTCGTGACCGGTCCCGACATCGTGCGCCGGGTCACCGGCGAGGACGTCGACATGCTCCAGCTCGGTGGTCCGGACACGCACAGCCGAGGGTCGGGGGTCGCGCATCTGACGGCCTCGTCCGAGCGCGAGGCGCTGAGCCGGGCCCGGCGACTGGTGGACCTGCTGGGCCGGCAAGGCGTCTTCGGCCCGGCCGCCGGTACCGGCTCGGCTGCCGAGCCGGCGCGGGATCCGTCCGCCCGTCTGCCGGACAACCGCCGCCGGGCCTATGACGTCCGCCCGGTCGTCCGCGACCTGCTCGACCCGCCGGCCAACCCGCCGCCCGGCGGCACCGCCGACGGCGAGCTGGTCGAGCTGCAGGCGCGCTGGGCGGCCAACGTCATGATCGGGCTGGGCCGGCTGCGCGGCCGGACGGTCGGTGTCATCGCGAACAACCCGCTGCGCCGCGGTGGCTGCCTCGACTCGGCCAGCGCCGAGAAGGCGGCACGCTTCGTGCGCCTGTGCGACGCGTTCGGGGTTCCGCTGGTGGTGCTGGTCGACGTCCCCGGCTATCTGCCCGGCGCCCGGCAGGAGTGGGACGGCGTGCTGCGCCGCGGCGCGAAACTGCTGCACGCGTTCGCCGGCGCCGTCGTGCCCCGGGCGACGATCATCCTGCGCAAGTCCTACGGCGGCGCCTACATCGCGATGAACTCACGGTCGCTGGGCGCGAACGCCGTCTTCGCGTGGCCGGACGCCGAGGTCGCGGTCATGAGCGCCTCGGCCGCCGTGGAGGTCATCCGCCGGCGCGAGCTGGCGGCGGTCGGCGCCGAGGAACGGCCGGCGCTGCTCGCCCGGCTGGCCGGCGAGCACGAACGCGAGGCGGGCGGGCTGGAGCGGGCGGTCACGGCCGGGTTCGTCGACGAGGTGATCGAGCCGGTCCGCAGCCGGGACAAGCTGGTCGCCGCCCTGGCCGCGGCGCCCGCGCGCCGAGGACGCCATCCGAACATCCCGCTGTGACGAGCTGACGCCTTCTCGGTCGAAAGCCGCGGCGACCGGAGCGGGTACCGGCGGAACGGCAGAAAGAAGGAGGCCGTCCGCGGCCGTGGCGAGTCCTTGGACTCGGCGGCAGCGGACGGCCTCCTGAACCGCCCGGGGTCAGTCAGGCGGTCGCCTTGACGGCCTCGCCGGCCGTGTCATCCGCCACCGGGACGGCCGGCGCGGACGGGTCGCGGATCGCGACCGCGGCGATCAGCGCCCCGACCACCAGCAGCGCCGCGATCAGCCCGAACCCCCAGGCCCACGCGCTCGTCTGGGCGGACAGCAGCCCCGCCCGGCTCGTGGTCGGCGAGGTGATGGCGTCGAAACGGGCGTTGGCCACGGCGGTCAGCGCCGCGATACCGAGCGACGCGCCGATCGGCTGGACCGCGTTGACCAGCCCGGAGGCGATGCCGGCGTCCTCCGGGGCCGCGCCGGCCACGCCGGCCGACATCACGCTGACGAAGGCGATCCCGGTGCCGACCCCGGAGATGAGGAACGCCGGCAGGACCACCCCCAGGTAGCTGCTGTCCGGCGTGATCCGGGCGAACAGCGCGATGCCCACCGCGGTCAGCAGCAGGCCGAGAACGGTCAGGGTCCTGGCGCCGACCCGCGCGAGCAGCCCGGAGGCGATCTGCGCCGAGAAGGCGATGGTGAACGACAGCGGCAGGAACGCGAAGCCGGTCCGCAGCGGCGAGTACCCGTGGATGGTCTGCAGGACGAGGCTGATGACGAACACGGTGCCGACGGAGGCGGCCGAGACGAACAGCATCGACAGGTCGGCCCCGGCGACGCTGCCCCGCCTGATCACCGAGAGCGGCACGAGCGGGTTGCGCGCCTGGGCCTGGCGGACCCAGAACGCGACGAGCAGCACGACCGCGCCGGCCAGCAGGCCGATGGTCTGGACGCTGGCCCACCCGGCCTCGTTCGCCCGGACCAGGGCGAAGACCAGCGCGCCCAGGCCGGCCGTGACCGTCACGGCCCCCAGCGCGTCGAAGCCGCCGGCCGCCTCGTCCCGGCTCTCCTGGAGCACCCGGGGGGTCAGGGCCAGCACGAACACCGCGATCGGCGCGTTGATGAACAGCACCCAGCGCCAGGACGCCTCGTCCGTGAGCACGCCGCCGAGGACCAGCCCGAACGCTCCGCCGGTGCCGGACACGGCGGCGAAGATACCCAGGGCCTTGTTGCGGGCCTCTCCCTCGGCGAAGGCCAGCGCGAGCAGGCTGAGGGCCGCCGGGGCCATGAGCGCTCCGCCGACGCCCTGGACGGCCCGGGCGCCGATCAGCAGGCCGGGCGTGCTGGCGAAGCCACCGATCAGGCTGGCCAGGCCGAACAGCCCGACGCCGATCGAGAACAGCCGCCGGCGGCCGAACCGGTCGGCCACCTTGCCGCCCAGCAGCAGGAACCCGCCGAAGGTCAGCGCGTAGCCGTTGACGACCCACTGCAGGTCGGACTGGTTGGCGAAGCCCAGGCTGGACCCGATGTCCGGCAGCGCCACGTTGACGATGGTCACGTCCAGGACGACCATGGCCTGGCTGGCGGCGATGACGGCGAGGACGAGCCAGGCGGGCGGTGCCGGGCGGCCGCGGGGCTCGGGCGCGTTCGGCGTCGCGTGGGTCATGAGCGCTCCCAGATTTCACTCAACATGTGGTAAGCAGATGTCCGGGCGACCGTACGGCCTGCCGGGCACCTTGGTCAACGAACGTAGAGTGAGTAAAACTGTGACGCCGAGCACACTTGTGACCGAAGCCGAGAACGCCGGGAGCCGGGCGGACCGGCGGCGCAGGACCCGGGCCGCCATCCTCGCCGCGGCCAGGTCGCTGTTCGGGGAGCGCGGCTTCGAGCGGACGACGATCCGGGCGGTGGCCGCCAGGGCCGAGGTCGACCCAGCCCTCGTCATGCAGCACTTCGGCACGAAGGAGGCGCTGTTCGACGCCGCCTCCGACATCGGCCTCGGCCTGGCCGACGTGGTCGACGGCCCGATCGAGGAGCTCGGCGAGCGGGCGGTCCGGCACGTGGTCGGCCAGGTCGAGGCGGCGCCCGAGGCCACACTGTCCATGCTGCGCTCGATGCTCACCCACACCCGGGCCGCCGAGGCGGTGCGCTGCGCCTTCACCCCGGAGGACGCGCCGCCGCCGCTGGCCGAGGCCCTGACCGGGAGCGAGACCGAGCTGCGGGCCGGCCTGGTCGGCAGCGTGCTCATCGGCCTGCTCGTCGGCCGTTTCCTGCTGCCCTTCCCGCCCGTCGACACGGCGTCGATGGACCGGATCGTCGCCCTGCTCACCCCGGCCCTGGCCGCGCTGATCGTCGACTCACCGGACGGCCGCCCCGGCGCCGAGCGGCCGGCCGTCGACCTGGCCGCCGGAGCTGACGTCGCCGGCCGGGCTGACGTGGCCGGCTCTGCTGGCGTGGCCGGTTCGGCCGGCGTGGCCGGAGGGGATGGCGTGGCGGGCGGGGCTCGCGCGACCGCGCGGGAGGCTGGCGACCCGCTCGACGTGGTCGACCCACTCGACGCGCTTGCCCGGGCCGGCGGCGAGCGGCGCCGCGCGGACGCGGCGCGCGCCGACGCGGCCCGGTCTCTTTTACACATCTCCGAGCCC
>NZ_JADWYX010000071.1:27405-46114 GCF_016786355.1 Frankia sp. AgB1.9 | reverse complement strand
GGACCGCTCCGTCGCGACACCCGCCTCACCACGACACCTGCCTCGCAGGACATCCGCCGTGCCGCGGCACCGCCGCGGGGGGGGGGGCGGGGGCGCCCCCCCCCCGCGGGGGGGGGGGGGGTGCCCGGACCCCCCCACCCCCGCGCCCCACGCCTTTCTGCCGGGCTGTCTCAGTTCTCCAAGCGGGGCTCAGTCCTGGAAGCCCTCAGTCCTGGAAGCGCAGTGCCGCCTCGACGACCTGCTCGAACACCGCGGGCCGCAGCGCGGAGCCCTCGCGGCGCACCCGGTCCGGGTCGAGGACGAGCAGCCGGTCGAGCCGGACCTCGCTCGGCCGCCCCTCCCGGTCCCAGCCGCCGGTGCCGACGTCCATCCAGTGCCGGCCGTGGCGCGCCTCCTGCTCGGCGTCCCGGTCGTGGTCCTTGCTGGTCAGCATCAGGCCGAGCAGCCGGTCACCCCGGACGCCGATCAGCAGGACCGGCCGGTCCTTGCCCTGGCTCGCGTCCTCCTCGAAGGGCACCCACGCCCACACCACCTCGCCCGGGTCGGGCTCGCCGTCCCGCTCGGGCTCGTACACGATCTCGTCCCGCAAGTCCCCGATCATGGCATCGAGCGTAGCGGTGACGGACCCCGGCGGGGGCGTCGCGGGGGCGGTCAGCGCAGGGTGAGGTCGGCGATGAGCGACCGGCGGGTGGCGCCCTCGACGGGGGTCGAGTCGCTGTAGGCCTCGTGGTCGACGGCCAGCTCGACGGTGACCGCGGGGTCACGGAACCTGTCCCGCTGCTCGTCGTTCAGCGGGAACCGGAACATGTGCACCGAGACGGTCTCGCTCGGGACGCTCAGGTCCTCGTCGGGGCCGCGGATCTCCTCCGCGGCGACGGTCTCGCCGTCGATCTCCAGCGAGAGCGCGTTCTGCAGGCCGGCCAGGTGCCGCAGCTCGTCGCGGACCGAGTCGGTGCCCTTGAGCTCGACGAACATCGTGGCGGTCAGCGAGTGGCTGGTCGGCATCAGCCGGCCGTAGACCTCGATCTCGTGCTCGACGTCGGACGGGTCGGACAGCCGCTCGGTGTAGACCATCTCCTGCACCTGGTACTGCAGCGTCGCCTGGTTCTCGAACTCGAAGACGAGGATGTCGCCGACCCGGACGCGCCGCTCGGCCCGGACCGGGATCATGCGCTTGCGGGTCTCTGCCCGCCCGGCCGCGTACGCCTGGTGGTCGGTCGTGATGTCCTGGACGGTCAGCGTCATCGGTAACCCCCTGGTTCAGGTGATTCGGTCCAGCGTCCCAGGCGGGAGGCTTCTCGCCCAGGCCTGTTCCTGCCCAGCCGCCGCGGCCGTCTAGCCGCGGTGCCGGGAAAGGCGCGGGCCGGGGCTCCGGACGCCGGCGACCGAACGAGGTCGCCGGGCCCGAGATGCCCCGGCCCGAGTGGGTGCTGTGCCGGCCGGCTGGTGCGCCGGTGTCGGCGTGGTGCCGTCAGCCGAGGAGGCTGACTCAGGCGTCGGCCTCGGCGAGGACGGCGTCCAGGGCCTTCTGGAACCGGCCGGCGTGGGTCTTCTCGGCCCGGGCCAGCGTCGCGAACCAGTCGGCGATCTCCTCGAAGCCCTCCTCGCGGGCGTCCTTGGCGAAGCCGGGGTACATCGCGGTGAACTCGTAGGTCTCACCGGCGACGGCCGAGGCCAGGTTCTTGGCGGTGCTGCCGACCGGCTGGTCGGTCGCCGGGTCGCCGACCTCGGCCAGGAAGTCCATGTGGCCGAAGGCGTGGCCGGTCTCGCCCTCCGCCGTGTCACGGAACAGCGAGGAGGCGTCGGTCAGGCCCTCGATGTCGGCGCGGCGCGCGAAGTACAGGTAGCGGCGGTTGGCCTGGCTCTCGCCGGCGAAGGCCTCCTTGAGGTTCGTGTGGGTCTTGGTGCCTTCGAGCTTGGGCATGCATGCTCCTTGGTCGAGTTGGACGTTGCTCCCGGTGTGGTCCGCGGAGGTCGTCAAGCGCCGCCGGGCGTACCGGGGTCAGTGCGGCCGGCCAGGTCGGCGCTGGCGCCATGGGCCACGCGAGGCTGTACCCGCACGTCACCCAGAGCGTCCGCCGTGCAGTCCGGGCACAGGCCGCGGAACTGCAGGTCGTAGCCGGTTATGGAGAAGCCCGAGTTCCGGGCGATCTCCGCCACCATCCCGATGGGGATGGGGTGGTCGATGTCGACCGCCCGCCCACAGCGGTCACAGACCGCGTGGTCATGGCGGTCGGTGTTCGCGTCATAGCGGGCGGCGGCCCCGGCGCCCAGGTTGAGCTCCAGGGCGTGGCCGGTGGTGACCAGCAGAGCGAGCGAGCGGTAGACGGTGGCGCTGCCGATGCCGGGCGCGACCGCGCGGACCCGCTCGTAGACCTCCGCCGCGGTCGGATGGTCGTGCGCCGACCGGAGTACCGCCAGCACGGCGGCGCGCTGCCTGGTCAGCCGAAGCTCCTGCTGTTCTGGCACGCGTCACCCCCTCTGCGGCTGGAAGCGGGCCTGCGGCCCCGCGTCGGGGCGGCCCGTGAGACGTTCTGAGAACGAGTCTCAGTATCGATCCGGGAACGGAGCGATGGCAAATTCCGGGGGGTGTGACCTGGGTCGCGAGGCGCGCCGGGGGGCGGCGGATCCGCAGGTGGCCAGACCGTATCGCGCTCGGTCCGATACCCTCGCAGCGGACTCCCGTCGTCGTGGCGTGCGCCACGTGACCTGCCGCGGACACGCTAGTGCCGCCGGCGGCGGAGTGCCGCCCGCCGCCCACCGCGGCGGTACCTCGAAGCGAAAGGCCGCGAGGACATGAGCACCGTCCTGGTGTACGCCGACCGTGCTGACGTGCGCGCGCGCGTCAAGGCTGCCATCGGCACCTTCCCCGACCCGCGGCTCGGCGAGATCGAGTTCGTGGACGTGGCCGACGGCCGCGTTCTGCTGTCCGCCGTCGACCACGGCGAGGCCGACCTCTGCGTCCTCGACGCCGAGGCGACCCCGGAAGGCGGGATGGGGCTGTCCCGGCAGCTCAAGAACGAGATCACCGACTGCCCGCCCACCCTGCTGCTGGTCGCCCGCCCGGACGACCGCTGGCTGGCGACCTGGTCGCTCGCCGACGCGGTGGTGACCCACCCGGTCGACCCGGACGAGCTGACGGCCGCGGTCGTCGAGCTGCTGCTGGCCCGCGCGGCCGGCGACCCGGTCCGCCGGCCCGTCACCTACGCCTCGCACGCCGCGATCACGCCATGACCGGCTCGGCGACCACGGACGCCGAGCCGCTCGTCCAGGCCGCGGGGCACACCTGGCCCGACCTGCTCCAGCCGCTGATCGACGGCAAGGACCTGGCCGCCGACCAGACCGCCTGGGCGATGAACCAGATCATGTCCGGCGTCGCGACCAATGCCCAGATCGCCGGATTCGTCACCGGGCTGCGGGCCAAGGGCGAGACGGCGGCCGAGATCGGCGGGCTGGTCGCGTCGATGCTGGAGTTCGCCCTGCCCGTGCGGGCCGACGCGGCGCTGCTGAGCGCCGCCGTCGACACGTGCGGGACGGGCGGCGACCGGTCGCACACCGTGAACCTGTCGACGATGGCCGCGGTCGTCGTGGCGGCCCTCGGCGTGCCGGTCGTCAAACACGGCAACCGGGCGTCATCGTCGTCCTGCGGGTCGGCAGACCTGCTGGAGGAGCTCGGTGTCGTCATCGACCTGGCACCGGACGGCGTCGCCCGGACGCTGACCGAGGTTGGGATCACCTTCTGCTTCGCCCGGACGTTCCACCCGGCGATGCGCTTCGTCGCCGCCGTCCGCTCGGAGCTGGCGGTGCCGACGGCCTTCAACATCCTCGGCCCCCTCACCAACCCGGCCCGCCCGGGCGCCCAGTCCATCGGGGTCGGCCACGCGCCGCTCGCCCCGGTCGTGGCGCAGGTGCTCGCCGACCGGGGCACCAGGGCGCTGGTGTTCCGGGGCGACGACGGCCTGGACGAGCTCAGCCCGTGCGCGCCGTCGACGATCTGGGCGGCGAACGGCGGCGAGCTGCGGACGGAGCGCTTCGACCCGCGTGACGTCGGCATCGACGTGCCGGACCGGGACGCGCTGCGCGGCGCGGACGCGCGGTTCAACGCCGGCGTCGCCCGCGCGGTGTTCGCCGGCAAGCAGGGGCCGGTGCGGGACGCGGTGCTGCTGGCCGCGGCCGCGGCCCTCGTCGCGGCGGCCGGACCGACCGAGGCGCCGATCACCGAGCAGCTGCGCGGACAGCTGGACCGGGCCGCCTCGGCGCTGGACTCCGGCGCGGCGACCGCGCTGCTGGAGCGCTGGGTGACCGTCAGCCGCGCCGCTGTGCCCGTTTCCTAGCGCCGACCTTCGCGAGCCTGGCTGATCCCCTCGCGGTCCCGTCAGGCCCGCTACGACAACCTCCCCGCCACGCGCGGGGAGGTTGTCTCGTTTCCGGGCGTGCCGCTCGGCCCGCTGAGCCGCCAACGGCTGCTCGCCGCGCGTCGGAAGGCTGTTGCCGGACTGGTGGGGGAGTGAGTCGCGGCACATCTGGCGCCGGTCGGGCACCCGGGGCGGCCGGCCGGTCGTTGCGAGCGACCGCCCGCGTGCGTCCGACATGCGGAAGACCCTGCGGTTAACGGGTTCTGAGGATTTTTCCCACGTCGTGCCGTCGCTGGGCGAGCGACCGTGGGCGGCGGGCGGGTGGGGTTTCGACGGGTGTCCGGCGGGCGTCCGGAGGTCTTCTACGGCCCGTAGGAGGTGGGTCGGCGGCTCCTCGACGGGCCGTAGTCCTACCGATTGTCGAACCTTCGGTGGCGCCTGCGTCGAGGCGTGCCAGAATGACCAGCGTGGCCACGGCACCCGTCCTTGAGAAGGCTCCGCCGCCACATCCCATGTCCAACCGTCCGTCGATGGTCTCGGTTGGCACCGTGGTGTGGCTGTCGTCGGAGCTCATGTTCTTCGCGGCGTTGTTCGCGATGTTCTACACGATCCGTTCGGTCAACAGCGGCAACTGGCCGCCCGCGACCGGCGACCCGAAGGGCTCGGGCATCGGCCCGGTGCACCTACACGTCGTCTACGCGCTGATCTTCACGATCATCCTGGTTCTCTCCAGCGTGACGTGCCAGCTGGGCGTCTTCGCCGCCGAACGTGGCGACGTGTACGGGCTGCGCCGCTGGTACACGATCTCGTTCCTGATGGGCCTGACCTTCGTCCTCGGCCAGGCGAACGAGTTCTTCCGGGAGAACGACTTCGGGCTGAACTCACACGCGTACGGCTCGGTGTACTACCTGACCAGCGGCTTCCACGGTCTGCACGTGATCGGTGGTCTGATCGCGTTCCTCATGGTCCTGGCCAGGTCCACCTTCGGCCGCTACACGCCGGAGAAGGCCACTACCGCGATCGTCGTGTCGTACTACTGGCACTTCGTCGACGTGGTCTGGATCGGCCTGTTCGCGACCATCTACCTCCTCCAGTGAGCGACATGACTGCATCTCACGAGATGACCCCGCCCGCGGACGCCACCGAGCCGGTCGACGCCTCCGTCACCGAGCTGGTGGACGCGGACGACGAGGCAGCGAGCCCGGTCGCCGAACGGCCCGTCCGCGTGCGCGGGCGGCTCACGCCGCGGGTCCGCGGGTCCCGGCCGGTCAGCGCCAAGCGCCGACGCCGGTCGTCCGCGCTGGTCCTGTCGCTGGCCCTCCTGGCCACGGGCGTGCTGTGGTCGGTGTTCGCCCCGACTGGCAACGCGGCGGACCCGACCGAGAGCGAGGCCGTCCGCAACGGCCAGGCCCTCTACCTGCAGGGCTGCTCGACCTGTCACGGGCTCAACGCCAGCGGGACCCAGTCCGGCCCGAGCCTGATCGGTGTCGGTTCGGCCGCGGTCGACTTCCAGGTGTCGACCGGGCGGATGCCGCTCGCCGGCGCCGCCGCGCAGGCCAAGCGCAAGGACCCGAGCTACTCGCAGACCCAGATCGACCAGATCGCGGCCTACATCCAGACGTTGGGCGGCGGTCTCGAGAAGCCGACCATCACGCAGAAGGAGCTCGCGGACGCCGACATGGCCTTCGGCGGCGAGCTCTACCGGTCGAACTGCGCGCAGTGCCATCAGGTCGCCGGGCAGGGCGCTCCGCTGACGTATGGCAAGTACGCGCCGGCGCTGACGAACGCAACCCCTGAGCAGATCCTCGAGGCCATGCGGGTCGGCCCCGAGTCGATGCCCGTCTTCGGGCAGGGCCAGCTCGACGACAACAGCGCCAAGGCGATCGCCGCGTACATCGTGGCCAGCCGTGACGCCACGAGCCCCGGCGGTGACAAGCTGGGCGCCTACGGCCCGGTCCCCGAGGGCCTCTTGGCGATCCTCGTCGGCATCGGTGGCCTGCTCGGTGTGTGCCTGTGGATCGGAGCGAGGCAGAAGGTATGAGCGAGCACGAGACTCCCGCCGATGGCGGCGGGAGCGTCTTCGACCGGGTGAAGCGCCCGGCCGGTGGCGGCTCGGCGGGCGGTGACCGGCCGGAGGTGCTCGCCACCCCGCCGGCGCCGACCGACTCCACCCAGCTGGTGGAGCACACGTCCTGGCGGCAGGGGGACGTCGCGCCCCGGCCGCCGCGCGCCGAGGACGTCGACCGCCGGGCCCAGCGCCGCTCCGAGCGGCTGATCGCGGTCTGGTTCACCCTCTCGGTGATCGGCACCCTCGGCTTCATCGTCGCGAACTTCGTCGGCGACAAGCACAAGGGCTACTACACGCCGTGCCTGGGCATTGCGCTCGCACTGGCGCTCGGTGGCCTGGGTGTCGGCATGATCCTCTGGGCCAAGCGGCTCATGCCGCACGTGCATGCAGTCCAGGACCGGCATGGCTTCAAGAGCACCGAAGAAGAGACCGCCGTCCTCGAAGAGGAGATGGCACTCGGCTGGGTCGACATGGGCCTCGGCCAGCACAAGCTGCTGCGCCGTAGCCTGCTCGGCGCCGGCACGGTCCTCGGTGGCCTGCTCGTCGTCCCGCTGCTGAACCTCACGAACTCCAAGCCGGGCAAGAAGCTCGACCACACCCACTGGGTGAAGGGCGCGCGGATGGTCACCAGCGAGGGCCGGTTCGTGAAGCTGGGCGACATCTCCATCGGCGGCATCGAGACCGTGTTCCCCGCGCTTCCGGTCACCGACGCGAGCGGCAAGAAGAGCTTCGCGCCGCAGCTGGACCTGGCGACCAAGGGCGACAGCACCACAATCCTGGTCCGCATGGAGCCCGGCCTGAACAAGCCGCGGCCCGGCCGGGAGACCTGGGAAATCAACGGGCTCGTCGCCTACTCCAAGATCTGCACGCACGCTGGCTGCCCGGTCAGCCTCTACGAGCAGCAGACCCATCACCTGCTGTGCCCGTGCCACCAGTCGGTGTTCGACGTCCCGGACGGCTGCCGCGCCATCTTCGGCCCGGCCAGCCGGTCGCTGCCGCAGCTCGCGCTCGGCGTCGACGGTGAGGGCTTCCTCATCGCCAGGGACGGCGACTACGACCAGCCGGTCGGGCCCGCGTTCTGGGAGCGCTCATGACGACGACGGCCGGGTCGGTCGGGCCCTCGGCGCCGGCCCCCAAGTTCGAGAAGCGGCCAAGCCCGGTCCGCAAGGCCAACCGGGCGGTGGACGAGCGTTTCCACACCCAGCGGGCGCTGCGGGAGAACCTGAACAAGGTCTTCCCCGACCACTGGTCGTTCATGATCGGTGAGATCGCGCTCTACAGCTTCATCATTCTGCTGCTGACCGGGATCTACCTGACGCTGTTCTTCGACCCCAGCAACACCGAGGTCATCTACCACGGCTCGTACGTCCCGCTCAAGGGCGTGGAGATGAGCCGGGCGTACGCCTCGACGCTGGACATCAGCTTCGACACCCGGGCCGGGCTGATCTTCCGGCAGATCCACCACTGGGCCGCGCTGCTGTTCGTGGCGTCGATCATCGTGCACTGCTTCCGGGTGTTCTTCACCGGCGCCTACCGCAAGCCGCGTGAGATCAACTGGTTGATCGGTGTCGGACTGCTGGTGCTGGGCACGCTGGAGGGCTTCGCCGGCTACTCGCTGCCGGACGACCTGCTCTCCGGCACCGGCCTGCGGATCGCGGCGTCGATCGCCCAGTCGATCCCGGTGATCGGCACCTGGGCGTCGTTCCTGGTGTTCAACGGGGAGTGGCCGGGAACCGACCTGCTGCCCCGGCTCTACGTCGTACACATCCTGCTGGTGCCAGGACTGCTGCTCGCCCTGATCGGCGCGCACCTCGGCATCCTCTGGTTCCAGAAGCACACCGACTTCCCGGGCCCCGGCAAGACCGAGGACAACGTCGTGGGCCACCGGGTCTTCCCGGTGTTCGCGGTGAAGTCCGGCGCGTTCTTCATGATGGTCTTCGCGATGCTGGCCCTGCTGGGTGGCCTCGCGCAGATCAACCCGATCTGGATCTTCGGGCCGTATGACCCCTCGAAGGTGTCCTCCGCGTCGCAGCCTGACTTCTACATCGGCTTCCTCGACGGCTCGACCCGTCTGATGCCGCCCTGGGAGTTCCGCGGGCTCGGGCACACCATCCCAGCGGTCTTCTGGCCGACCGTGATCCTGCCGGGCATCCTGTTCACGTTGCTGGCGCTGTGGCCGTGGCTCGAGTCGATGTTCACCGGCGACCGCGAGTCCCACAACCTGCTGCAGCGACCGCGGGACGCTCCGACCCGCACCGGCATCGGCATGATGTCGATCAGCTTCTACCTGGTGCTGCTGATCTCGGGTGGCAACGACGTCATCGCGAAGACGTTCAGCATCTCGCTGAACGCGATGACGTGGGCCGGCCGCATCGGCCTCATCATCGTGCCGCCGATCACGTACGTGGCGACGAAGAAGCTGTGCATCGGGCTGCAGAAGCGTGATCACGACATCGCGCACCACGGCATCGAGACCGGCATCATCCGGCAGCTGCCGACCGGTGAGTTCGTCGAGGACCACCGGCCGAAGCTGCCGCCCGTCTCGGACTACCACCAGGTTCCGACGCACCGGTACGAGCTGTCGGCGCCCGGCGACCATTCCGAGGGCAACGGCAACGGCAAGGGTGGCGGCCTCGCCACCCGGGCCCGCAAGGCCGTAACCGGCTTCTTCGTCGAGGAGACGCCAGGCGAGGAGCCAGCCGACGATGCCCCGGTAGGCGGGTCGCACCACTAGTCCGGTCAGCACCAGATAGTCCGGTCAGCACCTGAGGGAGGTAGGCCCACGAGGGCCTACCTCCCTCAGCCTTTGCGCCGCTTTACGAACCGCGCGCCGCCCTATGGTCCGCGCGCCGGCCTATGACCCGCGCGTCGGCCTACGGTCCGCGCGCCGGCCTACGACCTGCGCGCCGGCCTACGACCTGCGCGCCGGCCTACGACCTGCGCGCCGGCCTACGACCTGCGCGTCGCCCTACGGTCCGCGCGCCGGCCAGTGGCCGGTGCGCCGGCCGGGCTCCTTGTCCGCCAGGGGCCGCCCGTCGGCCAGCGGGCCGCTGCTCGTTTTCGGCCGGTGGCGTGCGACGGCCGCGCTTGCTGATCGCCGTTTCAGCCCTCCCGTGGTCGTAACCAGAGCCGGATCGTAACCATCCGAGGGCGTAAACGGCGATCAACGACCGGTGCCCTCGTGAGGCTGGCCTCACGTCGGCCAGCAGGTTGGCCGATCTTCGCTGTGGCCTGTGGCCTGTGGCCTGTGGCCTGCGCCGGGTGGCCTGCGCCGGGTGGCCTGTGGCCTGCGCCGGGTGGCCGGCGGGCCTGTTACGAATGGCCGGCGCGGCGTAGGACGCCCGGCTGGTGGACGGTGCGTTCGACGGGCTCCCGGCGCTCGATCGGCGGTGGCTGCGGGAGTTCGGCGGCCGCGCGGTGGGCGCTCGCGGCGGGCCAGGCCCAGGTTCCGGTCAGCTGGACGAGCCGGGCACCGGAGCTGCCCAGCCAGCGTTCGATGCGCTCCATCTCCTCGACCGTCGCCGCCGGGGTCGGTCCTGGCCCTGGCCGCACCGTCTCGGCGGTGGCCACTACCGCGTCGACCCAGGGACGGGGGTCGATCCCGCGGGGGACCGTCGCGGCCGCCGCGAGCCGGCCATGCCTGACGACCGCGAGGTCCCAGCCGCGCTCGGCTGTCGGGACGGCGCCGACCAGCTCGGGGACGGCGCCGAGCGCGGTCAGCCGCTGCTGGCGCGCGGCGGCGCGGACGAACGCCACCATCCGGTCGCGCACCAGCGCCGCCTCCTCGAACCTGGTCTGCTCGGCCAGCCCGGCGATCCGCGCCCGGGCCGCCGCGACGACCAGCGCCGGGTCACCCGTCATCGCTTCGCGAGCGGCGGCGACGACGTCCCCGTACGCCTCCACCGACTGCCGGCCGTCGCAGGGAGCGCCGCACTTGCCCAGGTCCGCCAGCGCACACGCGGGGCTCGTCGCCCGGGGCGAGAGCCGCCCACCGCAGCGGCGCAGCGCCACCGCGTCGAGCAGGCCGTCACCTGCCAGCTCCGCGCCACCCGCGCCGCCGAACGGGCCGAGGTAGGTGCCCGCGTCCGCGCGGACCTGCCGGACCTTCGACAGCCGGGGAAACGGCTCGTCGGTCAGCCGCAGGAAGACGACGCGTTCGGGAAACCGGGAGCGGCGGTTGTACGGCGGCTTGTGCTCGGCGATGAGGCGCAGCTCCCGGACCTCGGCCTCCAGCGCGTGCGCGCACGCGATTGCGTCGACCCGTTCGGCGGCGGCCACCATCTCCGCCATCCGGCTCCGCGTCTCGCTGGCGGTGAAATAGGTGCGCACCCTGGCCCGGACGGACGCCGACTTGCCAACGTAGAGGACCCGCCCGGTGGCGTCCCGGAAGATGTAGACCCCGGGACCGGTGGGCAGGTCGTCGGCCAGGACCCGTTTCCTGCGCTGGGCGGGGGAGACCCGGGCACTGTAGGCATGGACGTCCTCGAGGGTGGTCACCCCGAGGTTGCCGAGTCGTTCGAAGAGGCCGTGCAGCACGTCCACCGTGGCCCGTGCGTCGGCCAAGGCCCGGTGGCACGGCTCGGTGTTAGCCCGGAACAGCCGGGCGAGCGACGAAAGCTTGTTGTTGGGACTCTCGTCCCGGGTGACGATCCGGCGCGCCAGCCGGGCGGTGTCCAGATGCTCCCAGGTCGGCACTGGGTATCCGACGCGTTCGCAGGCGGCCTTGAGGAAGCTCAGGTCGAAGCCCGCGTTGTGCGCGACCAGCACCGTGCCCTGGATGAACTCCAGGAAAGCCGGCAGCACCTCGCCGAGCGCCGGGGCAGTCGCCAGCATCGCGTCGGTGATCCCGGTCAGCACGGTGATGAGCGGCGGTATCCCGGTCGAGGTGCGCACCAGCGTCGCGAACTCGGCCACCACCTCCCCGCCGCGCACCTTCACCGCGCCGAACTCGGTGATCTCGGCGGTGGTCGGCCCCGTGCCCGTCGTCTCCAGGTCGAACACGACGAACGTGACGTCTCTCAGCAGCCGGCCCAGCTCGTCGAAGCTGCCCTGCCGGCCAGCGGGCGCGGCGTCGCGGGCTGCTACGGACCCGGGCCCGGGCCCGGATCCGGAGTCGCGGCGCGGCGTGGCCAAGCGAGAGCTCGCTGGCGGGGTGCCCGGTGGTGACAGCGCGAGGGGCGTGCCGCTGGGAGGCGAGGGTGTGAGGGGTGAGGCGCTGAGGGGTGAGGGTGCGCGGGGTGGGATGCCGGGAGATGGCGGCGCAGGGTACGTGGCGCCAGGAGATGACGGCGCCCGGGGCGGTGCGGCGCCAGGTGTCGAGGGCGCGGCGCCGGGGGTCGGGAGCGCGGGTCGCGGCGCGGCGTGATCGGGAGACACACCGCGACCGTAGTGACAAGGTCCGACAGTCCGGGCATCCGCGCGACGCCCCACGTCGTCCGCCCCACGTCGTCCGCCCCACGTCACCCGGTCACCCGGTCACCCCGTCACCCCGTCGTCCGTCGCGCGGCCGGATCGTCGCCCAGATGGCTGCCCTGCTGGTGACTCCTTCCGCGACCTTCTAAGCCGATACGTCGTTTGCCGCAGGGCCCCGGCCGGTGCCCCGACTTGACCAAGCTGCGTCCGGGCCGCCCAGCCCGCCCGCCCGGGCGCCACCCTGGGTGGCGATCACCCTGACACGCTCGCCTCGGCGAGCGTCCTCACCGCCGCGCTCCTCGCGCTCGGGGAGTACCAGGCGGTCCGGACCGTGGCCGAGGACATCCGGGCGCGATACCGCCGCATGAACGGCGACGACGACACCGCCACGCTGTACTCCGCGCACAACGTCGCCTTCACGCTGTACCTGCTCGGGACTACGGCGGCGCCCGGTACCTAGACGAAGACACCGCGAGGCGGTTGCGCTGTCGCCCGGCCCGGCCCGGCCCGGCCGGTCCCGCCCCGTCCCGCTCCGCGTCCGGCCTCGTCCCGCTTCGTCCGGCCTCGTCCCGCCCGTCCCGCCGGTCCGGTCCGAGGCGTCGACTTGCCTGCGCACACGCCGATCATCGGGCTGACTGGGCAAACTGCGACCCCTTGATCGAGAACTGCGCAGGGAACAAGGGAACAAATCGGGGCATCGGACGCCGTTTTGCCTGCGCAATGAGTGATCAAGGCGTCTCGATGGGGCGGGAGGCCGCCTTGATCACTGGTTGCGCGGGGGAACTGGTGGGCCGGTGGGGCGGCTACGGGTTGGGCCGGTGGGGCGGCTGGGGGCGGGGAGTGAGGCCGGGCTAGCTGCGTGTGGGTCGGCGCTGGAGAACTAGCAGCACTGGCGCCGCTGGGCCAAACGAGGTTTCCTCGCCGGGACACCCCGGGACACATCACGTGGGTGTTTCTTGGACGAGACCAGAGCTGGGGGCTGGGCCGCGGCTACAGCGTCGGGCGCTGGCCTTGTCGGCGGCGGCCCCGCCCGCGGCTACGCCAGCCACGGCGAGTCGTGGTCGCTGGCGCTCGCGCTGCGGCTGGCGTAGCCGCTGGCCTTGTCGGGGGGGTGGCTGCGGTCGTAGTGCGGGGCTGGCCTTGTTGGGGGCTGGCCGAGGTCACAGTGTTGCGGGTTGGCCGCGGTTACAGCGTTGGGCTGGCCTTGTCGAGGGCTGGCCGAGGTCACGATGTTGCGGGGCTGGCCTTGTTTGGGCTGGCCGCGGTCGGTGTTTGGTGGCTGGCCGCGGTCATGGTTGGTCACCCGAAGGGGCGGGTGAAGCCGGCGGGACCGGCGGTGATGACGCGGAACTCGTTGCCCTCGGGGTCGGCGAGCAGGTAGCCGGCCTCACCGGCGGCCTCCAGTCGGCGCACCCGTCTGGCGCCCAGGGTGGCCAGCCATCCGGCGACCCGCTCGGCGTCCACCGCGTAGAGGTCGAGCTGGAGCCGGTTGCGGGCGGGACCCAGCTTGCGGACCTGCCGCAGCAGCAGCTTCGGGCCGGCGCTCGCCGGGTGGCGTAGCTCGGCGCTGTCCCCGCCCCGGCGGGCGACCTCGTACCCGAGCGCCCGCGACCAGAACCGGATCATTCGGTCGACATCCACGCAGTCGACCCCGACGCGCGCGACCCTAAGCCCGTGAGTCTCAAACCCGGCCACTCGCGCATGATGCCGCATTGCGGGTGTCTTGGCTCACCGGTGGTCGACGTGTTGTGAATCCGTCACGGAAACGAACGCTGCGCGACCGGTCCCGGGCCAGGCGCGGCGGGAGATCGGCGGGGACCGTCGGCTCGATAGGGTCCACGCCATGCCGACTATCTTCACCCGGATCATCAACAGGGAGCTGCCGGGTCGGTTCGTCTACGAGGACGAGCAGACGGTCGCGTTCCTGACCATCGCGCCGATCCGCCCCGGGCACACCCTCGTCGTGCCGCGCCTGGAGATCGACCACTGGATCGACCTGCCGGACGAGGCGCAACGTGACCTGTGGAGCGTGGCCGCGAAGGTCGGCCGGGCGATCCAGGAGGCGTTCCAGCCGCGCCGGGTGGCCGCGATCATCGCGGGGCTGGAGGTGCCGCACACGCACGTCCACCTGATCCCGATCGAGAGCGAGAAGCAGCTCGACTTCAGCCTCGCCAACCCGAACGCGTCGAGCGAGCAACTCGACGAGGTCGCTGAGCGGATCAGGACCGCTCTCGCCTGACCAGACCACGCGGGGCCCGCGCAGCATCTGCGGGTCGAACGGCTGTGGGCCCCAATCGCGGCCGGGCTCGATCGACGCCGGGCCGGAGCACTCCGGCCCGCACCGGCCCCGGGCCCGGAGCAGCGGCGGGGCCCTGACGGCGCCGGGCCCGAACGGCGCCTGACCCGAACGGCGGCGGGCCTGAACGGCGCCGGGACCGAATGGCAGTGGGCCCGAATGGCGCCGGGCCCGAATGGCGCCTGACCCGAACGGCGGCGGGGCTGGATGGCGCCGGGCCCGAACGACAGAGGGCCCGAATGACAGAGGGCCCGAATGACAGAGGGCCGGCGGGCGACGCGGTGGCGTCGCGCGCCCGCCCGGCGGCCGAGGGGCAGGACCGGGCGTCGGTCCTGCCCTGTGGCGTTGTCAGTACCGGTAGTTCGCCCGCGAGGTGGCGAACAGCGGCTCCCAGTACACGAGGTGGTTGTCCGACGGCACGTCGAAGACGATGTTGCCGGTGACCTTCTGGCCCGCGGCCAGGTCGTCCGCGTTCAGCTGCGAGCCGACCGTGTCGTAGGTGGCGTCGTAGCGGCTGCCGTCCGGCGTCTGGCCGAAGAAGCTCAACGGGTAGACGTTCGCCTTACCGACGATCATCTCGACCGTGAAGTTCGCGACCAGGAACAGACCGTTCTTGGGCGGGTCGCCGTAGCTTTCCACCGGGGCAGTGGTGGTACAGAGGCCGTTCAGCGTGATCCGTGCCGTGTAGGTGCTGATGTCGGTGTCGCCGTCACCCTTCACGGTCGCGGTCTGCCCGATGTCGTAGACGCCGGCGGCCGCGCCACCGGCCGGCGGGCTCAGCTTCGTGCAGCCGGGCGGCGCGGTGGTGTGCGCGACGAGCGGCGGGGTGGCGGGCTGCTGTCCGCCCGGCGTCGTGAGGCCGCCACCCGGGCTCACGATCGCCGACGATCCCTGCGCGACCGGGGTGTTCTTGTGTCCGCCGCCGTCATGCACCGCGAGCGCGATGACGATGCCGAGCACGATCGCGGCCACCGCGGCCAGCGCCGAGATGAGAATGACGGCGTTGCGGTTGGACTTCGGCGGCTGCTGGCCCGGCACCTGCTGCCCTGGCCAGCTCGGTCCGCCGCCGGGCGGTGGGTACCCCGCCTGGTCGTACCCCGGCTGCTGGTAGCCCTGCTGGGGGTAGCCGGTCTGTGCGTACCCCGGCTGCTGGTAGCCGGTCTGAGGCTGGGAGTAGCCGCCCGGGTACGGGGTGGACTGGGGCGGCGGGGTGCCCGGCGACTGCTGGGGGTAACCACCGGGCTGGGGGTAGCCGCCCGGCGGGGGAGTGCCCTGCTGGGGGTAGCCACCGGGCGGAGGTGTGCCCTGCTGGGGGTAGCCGGGCTGGCCGTATCCACCAGGGGTGGGCCACTGGCCTGCGGCGGGCGAGGGAGTCTGTCCGGGCGGGGTAGGCCAGCCGGGGGACTCGGCCTTGGTGGTGGGCATCGCCTGCCAGTCCGGCGCCGGGGTGGCCTGCGGCCATCCACCGCCGGCCGGGGGGCTACCGCCTCCGCCGTCCGGGGGGTATGGGGGGTTCTGGTCGCTCACGGCGTTCCTCTCGTAGCACACCCCGCTGCCAGATAACGGAGCAATCGAGGATGGATAACGCGAGATTACAGAAGTCGACGATGCATCACAGAAATGGCCGGCAAGGGCGCTATTCCGGTGACATAACCCGCCAATGTGGTGTTCTGTGGGGCGTTGATTGTGTGTAAGTGGCCTGCCCGTTCATCGACTGGCCTGGCGGAGGGCTGGGTGCGGTGGTCGTCGTGGAGCCGCGGTGGCCCGGCTACGATCGCGTGCTCAACCGCCTTGTGCGGGATGGTGACCGTTCATGACCGGCGGTGACGGTTGCGAGGTCGGGCTAGGCTGGAGTGCTGCCACCCGTTCCCGCGCAGGGGAGAATCCGCACAGTGCCCGTCGACCCGCTCACCGACCGTCGAGCCGCTCCGCCGGACGCCGGGTGAGTGGGCCGCTGCCGGCGGAGGTGCGTTCCCAGGTCGTCGCCTTCGCCGCCGACACGCTGGCCGGCCTCGAGGACGCCGAGGTGCCGGCCAGCCTGGTCGCGGTGCGCCGGTTCACCCCCGCGCGGCGGCCCCGCCAGGGAGCGGTTCCGCTCGCGGCGGCGGTCGAGCACGACGCCCTCTTCCGTGGCCGGGTCGCCGACTGGGTCCGGCGGACCCAGCCGGGCCTGGCCGAGGCGATCACCTCGGCCGCCGGGCCGCCGGCCGCCGCGCCGCCCGCCGCTGTGGCCGCCGTCGCCTTCGTGCTGCGCCCGCCTGGCTGGGAGGCCCTGGTCGCCGCGGCCGCCGACTCGTCCGCGCAGGCCGCCATGTCGGCCCGGGCCGACGAGGCGTCCCGCGAGGTGGGCCGGCTGACCGAGGCGTTGGCCGCCGTCCAGGAGAACGGACGGGCCGAGCATGAGCAGCTGCGCGAGCAGCTGGCCGCCAGCCGAGGCGAGATCGACGACCTGCGCCGGAAGGTGCGCGGCTCGTCGGAGCGCGTCCGGCGGGCGGAACAGTCCGCCCAGGAAGAGATCGCGGCCTCGGTCGCCGACCGGGACGCGGCGCGCGTCGCGGTGCGTACCGCCGAGGCCGAGTCCCGCCGGCTGCGGGCCAGGGTCGGCGAGCTGGAGACGGCGCTCGCCGCGGCGCGCCGGGAGGGGCGTGACGCCCGCAGCCTCGACGACGCCCGGCTGCGGGTCCTGCTCGACACGCTGATGGGCGCCGCCAACGGCGTTCGGCGGGAGCTCGGCCTGTCGAGCACGGTGCTGCGCCCGGCCGACCTGTGCGCTCCGGCCGACGGCCAGCCGCGCGACGCGCTGGCCGTTGTCGGCGCCAGTGGTCGCCCGGAGGACGACCCGACGATCATCGACGCGGTGCTGAGCGTGCCGGGCGTTCACGTGATCATCGACGGCTACAACGTGACCAAGCGCGGGTACGGGACGCTCACCCTCCAGGCCCAGCGGGTCCGGCTGCTCGCCGGTCTCGGCCCGCTCGCCGGGCGCGCGTCGGAGGCCGAGATCACGGTGGTCTTCGACGCTACGGCGGTCGCCAGCCGGCCGGTCGGCGTGACCGCCCCTCGCGGCGTGCGGGTCCTGTTCAGCCGGCTCGGGGAGCTTGCCGACGAGGAGATCGTCCGCCTGGTGCGGGCCGAGCCGCCCGGCCGGCCGGTCGCCGTGGTGACCTCCGACCGGGAGGTCGCCGAGACCTGCGCCGCCGCCGGCGCCCGGGCCGTTCCGTCGGCGGCGCTGCTTGCCCGCCTCGAGCGCTGACGCTCGCCGGCCCGAAAACTGTCGGACCATCCGTCTAGTCTCCGCGACAGTGCGCTACGGACGACGGAGGGTGAGCGCGATGCTGATCGACTGTGACACCTGCTCGGCTCGCGGGGACGCATGCTCGGACTGTGTGCTGTCCGTGCTGCTCGCTCCGCCTCCGGTCGTCGAGTGGGACGAGGACGAGCGGCGCGCGCTGGCGTTGCTCGCCGACGCGGGCCTGCTGCCCAGGCTGCGGCTGGTGACGCCGCTGGACGTCGTCCTCACCGACGCCATGGCGGCCGAGCAGGTCGGGCCCCCGGAGCCGGTCACCCCGTCCCAGCAGGCGATTCCGCTGGGGGAGCCGTTCGCGCCCGGTCCGCGCCAGCGGACCCGGCCGGCCCACCGCCCCGACGCTGCCGGCCCCGGCCGGCGCGATCGCCGCGCCGGTTGATCAGGCGGGTCGGCCTGGTCGGCGCGCTGGTGGCGCTCGCGGCCGCCCTCGTGCTGGGCGCGGGCTGTGCCGGACGGCCGCCCGGGCCCGCGTCGCCGACGGTACCCGGCGGCGTGGTGAGCGTTCAGGCGGAGGCCGACGTCCCGGTGGACTGGGTCGCGCGGCTGCGCGCGGACGTGGCCTCGGCGGTCGGCGACGTCGCCGGCCCGCGGCCCGGCAGCTGGGCGCGCCGGGTGGACGTCCGGCTGGTGGCCTCGGACGTCCGACTGCGGGCCGTGGCCGGCTGGGCAGTCGGCGGCCCGGTGGGGACGGTGGCCGCGGTCGCGGTCCTGCCGGTGCCCGGCTCGAGCCTGGCGTCATCGTCGTCGTCCCCGCCGGGTGAGGGCGGTGGACGGCTGGTCGTGGATCTCGACGTCTACCGACGACTCACCGCGGACGGCCGGCGGATCGTGCTGCGTCACGAGCTGACCCACCTCGCGACGGCGGCCGAGACGCCGGCCGGGATGCCGGTCTGGCTGGTGGAGGGCTTCGCCGACGAGATCGGTCACGAGGGCGTGACCGGGTTGCCGGTCGACCGCGCGGCAGCCGAGCTCGCCGTCGAGGTGCGGGCCGGGCGGGTGCCCACGACGCTGCCGGCCGACGCGGCGTTCGACGGCTCCGACGGGCGGCTGGCCCAGACCTACCAGGAGGCCTGGCTGGCGTGCCGGCTGCTCGCCGGCCGCCTCGGCGTCGCCGGGCTTGCCCACTTCTACCGCGACGTCGGCGCCAGGCTCGCCGGGCCACTGCGGGCGACGCCCGCCGGGAACGGCGCGGGTGACACCGCGTCGGCCGTGGCAGCGGCGTTGCGAGCAGACGCCGGAATGGGCTGGTCAGCGTTCGTCGCCGACTGGCG
>NZ_JADWYX010000071.1:0-27305 GCF_016786355.1 Frankia sp. AgB1.9 | reverse complement strand
TGCCTACCTGACGACCGTGCTGGGCGTGCCGTCGGGGGACTGAGCGGCCCCGCCGTCGCGGCCGGGCCGGAGGCCATGCGAGCAGACGCCGGAATGGGCTGGTCAGCGTTCGTCGCCGACTGGCGTGCCTACCTGACGACCGTGCTGGGCGTGCCGTCGGGGGACTGAGCGGCCCCGCCGTCGCGGCCGGGCCGGAGGCCATTGGACCCGAGGCAAACGGGGCGGGCGATCGGCACACTCTGCCGGTGCGGGAGCATGGGCCCATGCGGGTGCTCGTGGTGACCAACGACTTTCCGCCTCGGCCGGGGGGCATCCAGGCGTTCGTGCACAACTTCGCGAGCCGGCTGCCCGCCGAGGACGTCGTCGTCTACGCACCCGCGTGGAAGGGGGCCGAGGCGTTCGACGCGGCGCAGGACTTCCAGGTCGTCCGGCACGGGACGTCGTTGATGCTGCCGACCGTCGGCGTGCTGAACCGGGCCCGGGAGATCGCCAGGGCTGAGCGGTGTGACGCCCTCTGGTTCGGCGCGGCGGCCCCGCTCGGCCTGCTCGGCGGCCGGCTGCGCGCGTCGACCGACATCGAGCGGGTCGTCGCCAGCACCCACGGCCACGAGGTCGGCTGGGCCGCGCTCCCGGGAGCCCGCCAGACGCTGCGTCAGATCGGCGCCACCACCGACGTCGTCACCTACCTGGGCGACTACACCCGCGGCCGGATCGGCCCGGCCTTCGGCCCGCGCCCGCGCCTGGAGCGGCTGCCCAGCGGGGTCGACGCGGAGCTGTTCCGCCCCGGGGTCGGCCGGGACGAGATCCGGGCCCGACACGGCCTGACCGGGCGCCGCGTCGTCGTCTGCGTCAGCCGCCTGGTGCCGCGCAAGGGCCAGGACATGCTGATCCGGGCGCTGCCCCGCTGGCGGCGGCGCTACCCGGACACGGCCCTGCTCCTCGTCGGTGGCGGGCCGTACCGGTCCGACCTCGGCCGGCTCGCCCGCGAGCACGACGTCGCCGACCACGTGGTGTTCACGGGCTCGGTGCCCTGGGAGGAACTGCCGGCGCACTACGCCGCCGGCGACATCTTCGCGATGCCCTGCCGGTCGCGGCTGGCCGGCCTGGAGGTCGAGGGCCTCGGGATCGTCTACCTGGAGGCGTCGGCCACCGGACTGCCCGTCGTCGCCGGCGACAGCGGTGGCGCGCCCGACGCCGTCCTCGACGGCCGCACCGGGCTCGTCGTCGACGGCCGGCAGCTCGACGACATCGCCGACGCCGTCGCCGGGCTGCTCGACGACCCGGCCCGGTGCCGTTCGATGGGCGCGGCCGGCCGTGCCTGGGTCGAGCTGACCTGGCGCTGGGACCTGCTGACCAAGGTCCTGGTCGAGTTACTCACCCCGACCCCCGAGCCCGGCTGACGGCGGGCGCCGGCTCGGCCCCGGCGGGATCTTGGTCAGGCGCGGCCGACGGTACCGGCGCGCGCCAGGTCGGCGGCGCCCACGAAACCGGCGTCGGGGCCCAGCTCGGCCAGGACGATCTCGGCCTCGGGGCGGTGGCCCCGGCCGGCGAGGGCGCAGCGGAACTGGGCCCGGGCCGGGCCGAGCAGCAGCTCACCGGCGTCCGAGACACCGCCGCCGATGACGAACCGGGCCGGGTCCAGCACCGAGGCGAGGCTGGCCAGGCCCTGGCCGAGCCAGTGGCCGACCTCCTCGAAGCACTTCACCGCCGCCGGGTCGCCGTCACGAGCCGCCGCCGTCACGTCGGGCCCGGTCAGGCGGGCCAGGTCACCGCCGGCGAGCGCGAGCAGGCTTCGCCCGGCCTCCGGCGAGGTCCCGGTGATCTCGCGGGCCTGGCGGACCAGCGCCCGCCCGCTGGCGTACTGCTCCCAGCAGCCCTGGCTGCCGCAGCCGCACGGCAGGCCGGCCGGCACCACCTGCATGTGGCCGTACTCGGCGCCGACGCCGAACGCGCCGTGGCGCACCTTGCCGTCGAGCACGAGCCCGCTGCCGATCCCGGTGCCGACGGTGACGCAGCACAGCTCGGTGCAGCCGCGGCCGGCCCCGAACCGGTACTCGGCCCACGCCATCGTGTTCGCGTCGTTGTCGACGACCACCGGCCGGCCCAGCCGGGCGGAGATGATGTCGCGCAGCGGCTCGTCCCGCCAGCCGGCGAGGTTCGGCGCGAACATCACCCGTGCCCCGTCCCGGTCGAGCCAGCCGGCGGCGCCGATGCCGATCGGCGTGGCCGGCCCGGTGGCGTGGCGGACCTGCAGCTCGCCGACGACCTCCGCGATCGTGTCCGCGACCAGCCGCGGCTCGTGGCCCGGCGTGGGCCGGCGCACCGAGCCGAGGATGTGACCTCGCTCGTCGACGACGCCGGCGGCGACCTTCGTTCCCCCGACGTCGACCCCGATCGCGAGACGTGTCGGCGGGGCGGTCGAAGCGGCGGAGCGGGTGGGGCCTGAGTGGGTGGAACTACTCACTGATGTCGATCCTCTGTACCCGGTCGCGGTCGGACCGGGCTCGATGCGTGGGCTGTCGTGGCGGGTCCGGTGACGCTGCCGGGCCCGGGGGTGCGCCGTCCGCCGGCGGCCAGGCCGCGCGCGCGGCCGCCGCCAGCGAGGTGGCGGCGCTGAGCAGATGGCTCATGACCTCGCCTCTGCTGCCGGCGACGGTGGCGAGCAGCCGGCAAAGCGGGCAGCCGGTGCAAAGCGTCGCGCCAGGCGGCACCGTCCAGGGCGGCCCGTGGAAGCCGCCGGCGGGAGGAGCCTCGCCGGCCGTCTCGTCGGCGGTCTCGCCGGTGGTGAACGGGTCCCACCCCGCGGGCGCCGCCGGGGCGTCCGGCCCGCCGTGGGCGCCGAGCCACTCCCGGACGGCCGCCGCCAGCAGCGCCGCCTCCTGCGCGAGCGAGCCGGGCTCCGGCGCCACGTGTTCGTCCGTCATGCGCGGACCCACTGGTCCGGGTCGGGGACGAACGACACGACCAGACGGTCGTCACGCAACCAGGCGGCGCTCACGTCGCAGCGCCGCAGCGCGGCCGGCAGCGCCAGCAGCCGGCGGTGCGGGCCGACCGTGACGACCAGCTCGTCGCCCATCCGGGCCAGGTCCACGTCGCCGCGGTTGGCGAACGGGACCCCGAACGACAGGGCGTAGCCGTCCTCGGTCCGCTCCACCCGAGGCGTCTCGCCGTCCACGCCGGCGCGGGTGCCGAGCACCCCCGCCGGGTCGAGCGAGCCGTAGGCCGCGGCCCCGAACGCGGCGAGCTCCTCCAACCCGACCGGCTCGCCGCCGCGGTAGGCCGCGCGCAGCACTGGAAGCGGCGCGAACGCGGCCTCGATCTGCTCGAGCTGCTCGCGGTGCGACGCGGCCCAGCCGGCCCGCCAGACGTCGCCGCCGCCCGGCCCGATCACCCGGTTGGCGATCACCGCGTCCACCGGCAGGCCGTGCAGGGACAGGGCGGTGAACATCTGCCGGGTGACCGCGAGTGAGGCCGTCTCCGGGGTGAGGACGAGGCGCACGCTGGTCTGTGCCGGGTCGGTGAGGATCTCGCGCAGGTCGGCCGCGGTGGCCCGCAGCCGGGTCAGCACGTCGTAGACCGGCTCGGCCAGATGGCCGAACCGGGTCGCCAGCCGCGCGGACCGGGCCAGCGAGGGCCGAATCCAGCGGACGAACCGGCCGTCCGGTGGCAGCAGCCGCCGGCAGTACCACGAGAGGGTCTCCGGGAACGCCAGCAGCCGCAGCGCGTCGGCCGCCGGGCCGGCGTCCACGACGACCAGGTCGTAGCGGTCGGAGGCGAGCTGGTCGCGTAGCTCCAGCAGGGCGAGCGTCTCGCCGACGCCGGCCAGCCCCGCGAGCTCCTCGGCCTCGATCGGGTCGATGTCGGCGTGCGCCCAGGCGACGTCCAGCAGCGGGCGCAGCGCATCCCACCGCCGCTCGAACGAGCCCTGCAGGTCGACCTGCTGGCCGAACAGGCCAGGCTCCAGCTCGACCGGCTCGCCGGCCACCGGATGGTCGAGCGTGGCGGTGAGCCCACCGACCGGGTTGAACGAGACCAGCAGCGTCCGATGGCCGCGCTGGGCGGCGAGCGTGGCGGTCGCGGCCGCCACCGTCGTGGTCCCGCCACCGCCCTTGCCGGTGAACAGCACCGCCCGGGCGGAGCGGCCGGCCGACAGGCCGTCCTCGGTCAGGCGTGCGGGCCGCTCGGAGGCCCGGCCGGAGCGGCTGGCAGGCTGGCCGTCGTCGGCCAGCCGTGCAGGCCGTTCGGAGGCATCGTGCACACCGGCCTCAGCTCTCGACGTGCTTTTTGAGATCCTTGAGCGCGGCGTCGATGATGCCGCCCTGGATCTTGCGCCGCAGCATCCCCGGAATCTTGACCTTCAGCTCGACGGTGAGGTCGTAGGTGACCTCGGTCTGCCCGTCGCCGACGTCGCGCAGCGTGTAGCTGCCGTCCTGGGCCGACATCATCTCGCCCTCGACGAGTGACCAGGAGACCCGGTCGTCGCCGTGCCAGGTGTAGTCCGTGACGAACTCGTCCTTGGCGATCACGGCGTTCACCCGGAAGCGGGCTCTGGTCGGCCGGCCGTCGGGCCCGACCTCCAGAATCTCGGTCTGCTCGATCTGACCGACCCACGTCGGATAGTTCGCGATGTCGGCGATCGTCGCCATCACCGTCGTGGGCTTGGCGTTGATGACGATCGAGGCGCTGGCGTGATCGGCCATCGCAGTCGGTACCTCCAGATCGGCCCGGGGCTGATCCGGCCCCCCGGCAACGACATCCCCAACGCTTGGCCAGGGCCACCTCAGGTGCGATCAGACAGATGATCGCACCTGTTGGGCGGCACTCGTGGACGGCCCCGAACGCACGACAGTTCCCACGATCGCACGTCCCTCGGTTCGGCCCCTGGAGGGCTCCGGAGACGGCGATGGCCCGCGCCTTGTCCCGGCCGACCGAGTCTCAGCCGACCGAGGCGGACATCATCGCACCTCGCGGTGCCTACCACTCCAACACGAAGGGCGTGCCATGGGCGTTGAAATGCCCTACGTTCACGCAGCGCGTCGCGCCAATATACAAAGAGTCGACAAGCGGTTGGTGGACGTGGCCGAACAGCGCGTACTTCGGCTGCGTCTCCTGGATCGCTTCCAGAATGGCCTCGCTGCCGCGCTCGAACCGGCCGGCCTCGACGTCGTACACCAGTTCGGGCACGTGCGGCGGGATGTGGCAGCACAGCACGTCGACCGCGCCGACCGCCGCCACCTTGGTGGCGAACTCGTCGTCGTCGATCTCGTATGGCGTCCGCATCGGGGTACGCAGCCCGCCGCCGACGAAGCCGAACCGCAGCCCGCCGATCTCGACGGTCTGCCCGTCGAGCAGGGTCAGCCCGTCGCGCAGGTATTCCGGGTAGAGGTGCGGCAGGTCGACGTTGCCGTAGGTGAGATAGGTGGGGGTGGGGAACGCGGCGAACATCGCCGCGTACTGGCGGCGGATGGCCGCCTCCATGATCGTGGCACGGTCGCCCTCGACCCCGGCCCACAGCTTGCGCGACCAGTCCCTCGCGTCGTCGAACCGCTGCGCGGTCCGCAGCTCGATCATGTGCCGGACCGCCTCCGCGCCGAAGAGGTCGCTCATGATCCCGCGGCTGTGGTCGTGGTAGTCCAGGAACAGCACCAGGTCGCCCAGGCAGATGAACGCGTCGGCACCCTCGGCCGCGGCCGGCAGCGCGTCGGCCCTTCCGTGGACGTCGCTCACCACGTGGACCCGCATGTCGGAAGCTTAGGACATCGAACCCGCGGGTAGCGGTGCGTCAGAGCGACCCTGCTGGAGCCCCGTCCCGGTGCCGCGCCCCGGCGTTTCCCCGGGGTTTCGATTGGCGTCGCCGCAGCCGGTCCGGGGGCGTAAGGTTCGCCGTTCCGGCGCGTCCGGACTAACGTCTGACTGGGACCTGTCGCCCCGGGTGACCCGCTAGCAGTGTGACCTCTAGCAGTGTGGCCTCGGAAGCCGGTGTGACCGCGTCGGTTGTCCGCAATCCCAAGGAGTCTCCGGTGCGTGAGTTCACCTCACCAGCCCTGGTCACAGTGGCCGACGACGCGACGCTCACCGACCGGGTGCTCGGCTTCGCCGACAGCCAGCCAGACGCGCCGCTGATCCGGCACAAGGTGGACGGCACGTTCGTCGACCTGACCGCCGGCCACTTCGTCGAACTGGTGCGGGCCGTGGCGGCCGGGCTCGTCGCGCACGGGGTGACCCCCGGCAGCCGGGTCGGGATCATGAGCCGGACCCGGTACGAGTGGACGGTGCTGGACTACGCGATCTGGACCGCCGGCGCGGTGACGGTGCCGATCTACGAGACGTCCAGCGCCGAGCAGGTCGGCTGGATTCTCACCGACGGCGAGGTCGGCCTCATCGTCACCGAGACGCCGAAGCTCGCGGCGCTCGTGGCCCAGGTGCGCGACGAGGCTCCGACGCTGCGCGAGGTGCTCGTCCTCGACCCGGCGGCCGGCCAGCCAGGTGCCCTGGAGGCGCTGCGCGCCGACGGCGCGGCCGTCCCGCCCGCCGCGCTCGCCGAGGCGCGCGCCGGCGTGCGGGCGGACAGCCTCGCGACGCTGATCTACACCTCCGGCACGACCGGGCGGCCCAAGGGCTGCGAGCTGTCCCACCGGGCGCTGCTGTTCGACGCGCTGTCCTCCATCGCGATGGCCCCCGAGGTGTTCACCGCCGGGGCCTCCACGCTGCTGTTCCTGCCGCTCGCGCACGTCTTCGCGCGGCTGGTGCAGAACATCGCCATCCAGAGCTGCCTGCCGATCGCCTACACGTCCGACACGAAGACGCTGCTCGCCGACCTGGCGCAGGCTAAGCCGAGCTATGTGCTGGCGGTGCCGCGGGTCTTCGAGAAGGTGCACGCCGGCGCCCGGCAGAAGGCCCACAACGAGGGCAAGGGCAAGATCTTCGATGCCGCCGAGGCGACCGCCGTCGCCTACAGCGAGGCGCTCGCCACGTCGGGCGGCCCGGGGATCGTCCTGCGGGCGCGGCACGCGGTGTTCGACCGCCTCGTCTACGCGAAGCTGCGCGCCGCGCTCGGCGGCCAGGTCCGCAACGCGGTGAGCGGCGGCGCTCCGCTCGGCGAGCGGCTGGCCCACTTCTTCCGCGGCATCGGCCTGACGATCCTCGAGGGCTACGGCCTGACCGAGACGTCGGCCGCCGTCACCGTCAACCGGCCGGACAACGTCAGGGTCGGCACCGTTGGCCAGCCGCTGCCGGGGGTGACCGTCCGCGTCGCCGAGGACGGCGAGGTGCTCGTGCGCGGCCCGCTCGTGTTCACCGCCTACCACGCGAACGAGACCGCCACCAAGGAGGCTCTCGACGCCGACGGCTACTTCCACACCGGAGACATGGGCAGCCTCGACGCCGACGGCTTCCTGCGGATCACCGGGCGCAAGAAGGAGATCCTGGTAACCGCCGGCGGCAAGAACGTCGCGCCGGCGCCCCTGGAGCACCGGCTGCAGGCGCATCCGCTGATCAGCCAGGCGATGGTGATCGGCGACCGGCGCCCGTTCATCGCCGCGCTGCTCACCGTCGACGAGGAGGCGCTGCCGCACTGGCTGGCCGCGCACGGGCGGTCCCGGGACACCCCGGCGAGCGCGCTGGTCCACGACCCCGAGCTGCTGGCGGACCTGCAGATGGCGGTCGACTCCGCGAACGCGTCCGTCTCGCACGCCGAGGGGATCAAGAAGTTCAGCGTGCTGCCGGCGGACTTCACCGTCGAGACCGGCGAGCTGACCCCGAGCCTGAAGGTGCGCCGCTCCCTCGTCATGGACAGGTACGCCTCGGCCGTCACCGAGATCTACGGGACCGCCGAGGACTAGGCCGGCCCGCGCCGGGCCGCTCGGCGGTGGCGGGCCGGGCGTTCGGCCGCCGCCTGGGTGGGCAGTCCGTCGGCCGTGGTCTCCGGGCTGGTGACTGACGCGGCCGCGGGGGCGTCGGCTCGATCGTCCGGCGCCGGCGGGTCGTCGGGGTCGGTGAACGGCGACCGGGAGCCGGACCGGTCGGCGCCGACGCGCAGCCCGCGCAGCAGGCGGAACGGCACGACCAGCAGCAGCGCCATGACGGCCGCGCCCAGCAGCGGCAGCGCCCACAGCAACGGACCCGAGTAGTCGTCCTTCTTCGCCGCGGTGCCGGTCCGTGTGGCCGCGGCGGTGGCCGGCGTGCTGGCCGGGGCGGCCACCGCCGGGTCCGCGCAGACCTGGGCACCGGCGTTCGGCACCGGTGTCGGCGCCGAGCCGGCCGTGGTCGGGGTGACGGTCAAGGAGACCTGGGTGGCGCCGGGCTGCGCCGCCACGCACAGCAGCGCCGAGCCGGGACGCGACACCAGCCGGGCGCCGGTCAACGCGAGCGTGTACCCGGTCGGGTAGGCGGCGGCGGGCAGGCTGACGGCGCTGACCCAGCCGGCCGGTGTCGGCTTCCCGCTCGGCAGCGTGCCGGGGGCGTACCGCAGGCTGAACGTGCCGGCTGCGTCGGTGCCGAACGAGGCCGGGGTGCCGGCGATCGCCAGCGGGTACGCGCGGGCGAGCGCCGGCGGGAGCGGTCCGGCCGCCGGGGCCGGGTAGAGCCAGCCGACCGTGTTGCCGTCGGCGGCGGCGGTCAACCCGCCGAGCGCCGCGTCGCCGCCGGGCCACGACGTCAGGAAACCGGTCGGGTCGTTGACGGCGACGGTCGCCGCGGGCTGGAACGAGGCCGCCTGCTCCCGCCACAGCAGGTGGAACGGGTCGACCCCGGCGATGGCCGCGCTGGCCGCCAGGACGGCCGCGGCGTCCTTGGTCTGCGCGTGGGGGAGCTCGTAGCCGGCCAGGCCGCCCGTGTCACGGAACGCCGCCGCCAGCCGGCGCAGGGCCGCCTGGAGCGCCGTCGGAGCCACCGTGGCGCCGCCGACCGGCACGACCCGCAGCGTCACGACGAAGCCCCGGTTGGTCAGCGTCCTGACCACGTTCCCCGCGGCGAGGAGACCCGGGTCGTTCGTGGTCGCGCCCGTCGCCGGGTCGGGGAAGCGCCCCGCCGCGGACAGCGGGACCGTCACTCCGGCCGCGTCGAAGCCCGCCTGGACCCACGCGTCGAGCTCGGTCGCCGTCGGCGTCACCCCGGCCGGCATCATCAGCCCGTGCGGGACGAACATCCGCCCGTTGCCGTCGACCAGGAAGCTGCCGGTGCGGGTCACCGTCCCGATCGGCGCCTGCGCGGTACCGGCGGACAGGGTGCCTGTCGGGCTCCCGGTCGGCTGCTTGGCCGCGAGTGCCGCCGGGGCCGCCGCGCCCCAGGCGAGACCGAGCAGGGCGGCCAGCGTGATGCCGGTGGCCAGCCGGGTGGCGCGCCGCCCGCGTCGCCCGTTGTGCGCCGAATATGCCCCCACGGCCTCCATACTGCCGTGCCGGTCGGACCGCCCGTCAGCGGCCCGTTGCCGGCCAGGCCGACCGAGCCGGCGTCCGTCGGACGGCGCCCCACCAGGTCTCGGGCTCGGACCGGGGCCGATCAGTCGGACTCGCGGGTGGCGCTCGCCCGAGCGGGGTCGACCTGCCTCGGGGCTCCGGTCCGCTTCGGCTTCCCGCCCGGGTCGGCCGGACACCCGGGCACCGCGGCCGAGCCGGGCGCCGCGGCGGTGCCGGACTGCTCGGCGACGGCGGCCGCGGCGGCGGCGCGGGACGCGGCCAGCTCGTCCTTGGCCTGCTGGGCGTACATGTCGACGTACTCCTGACCGGACAGCTGCATCAGCTCGTACATGATCTCGTCGGTGATCGAGCGCAGCACGAACCGGTCGTCGGCCATGTCCTGGTAGCGGCTGAAGTCCAGCGGCCGGCCGATCCGCATGCCGACCCGGCGAATCCGCGGGATCGTGCGGCCCTGCGGCTGGACCTCGAACGTCCCGAACATCGCCACCGGGACGACCAGCACCTTGGCCTCCAGCGCCATCCGGGCGACGCCGACCTTGCCCCGGTAGAGCCGGCCGTCCGGCGAGCGGGTGCCCTCGGGGTAGATCCCGAGCAGCTTCCCGCCGGAGAGCACGCGCACGCCGGAGCGCAGCGCCGCGTCGCTGGCCTTCCCGCCGCTGCGGTCGATCGGCAGCTGGCCCACGCCGCTGAAGAACATCCGCTTCGCCCGGCCCTTGAGGCCGCCCTGGGTGAAGTAGTCCATCTTTGCGAGGAAGGTGACCCGCCGCGGCAGCATCAGCGGCAGGAAGATCGAGTCCAGGAAGGACAGGTGGTTGCTGGCAAGGATCGCCGGCCCTTCCGCCGGCACGTGCTCCAGTCCCTCGATCCAGGGGCGCCAGAACGTGCGCAGAAACGGTGAAAGGACCACCTTGACGACCCAGTAGAACACGGCAGCTCCCTGCTCGGCCGCGCCGCGGCCGCCCGGCCTCCGACGCTCCGGGCGTGGGCACCCAGATATCACCGGACTTCCCGGTGGCGCGTCCGATGGTCGAATCGACCCTAGCCTTCCCCAGGCCCGGCGGGGAGCAATCCCCCCACGGTTGCGTCGATGTGCGGCCGATGGTCACACCCGGCACACGTGTGGGCCACCGCGGGCCGGCCGTCGGCCTCGGTGGCACCGGGGTGTCGCGTCGCGGCAGCAGGCCCGGCGCGATATGTGGGTGCGGCGGCGGGCATGCTCGACAACCACATCCCACCGGGTCCCCGACCCGTGGCGAAGCCCGTGGTCTCCGTGCGGCTCGCATGGCAGCATTGGACTGGGCCCCTGGCCGAATTCTGGTGGAACGTTCGGGAAGGCGGGTCACAGATGGCTGCTGCCGACCGGGGCCGTGGCGCGGGAGCGCCGGCGGGTGCCCCCCTGTTGCCCGGTGCCGCGCCCTTCGAGTCCGGAACTGGCGGCCCCGTCGGGGTGCTGCTGGTGCACGGCTTCACCGGAACGCCCCAGAGCCTGCGGCAGTGGGGCGACTTCCTCGCGGCCGCCGGGCTCACGGTGCGCTGCCCGCTGCTGCCCGGCCACGGCACCCGTTGGCAGGACATGGCCCAGACCGGCTGGCGCGACTGGTACGGCGCGGTCGACGAGGCGTTCGGCGACCTGCGCGCCCGCTGCGACCAGGTGTTCGTGATGGGTCTGTCGATGGGCGGCACGCTGACGCTGCGGCTCGCCGAGGAGCGCGGCGCGGAGGTGGCCGGCGCCGTCACCGTGAACCCCAGCCTCGGCACCGACCGGCGGGTCGCGCGGCTCGCCCCGCTGATCGCCCGGGTGCGTCCGTCCATTCCGGGGATCGCCAGCGACATCAAGGCGCCGGGTGCCGTCGAGTCCGGCTACGACCGGGTGCCGGTGCGGGCGTTCGTTTCGCTCATGGAGCTGTGGAAGGTCACCCTGCCGGACCTGCCCCGGATCGTCAGCCCGGTGCTGACCTTCCGCAGCGTCATCGACCACGTCGTCGAGCCCAGCTCCGGGCGTCTGCTGCTCGCCGGGATGACCTCGGCGCCCGTCACCGAACGGCTGCTGCCGGACAGCTACCACGTGGCCACCCTCGACAACGACCGGCAGGCGATCTTCGAGGGCAGCCTGGAGTTCCTCCGCGCCCACGCCGCCGAGCCGGCTCCCGGCGCCGCGGCCGCCCCCGGGGTCGCTGACGTCGATGTCTGATCCCTCGGATCCCCGTCCGGCCGACGGCTCCGCCGACCGGCCGGCCCCCGACGACGTCTTCGCCGAGCTGGTCGCGCACTTCCACGACGAGCCCGCCGCCAGCGTCTGGCCGGACGCCGAGAACGTGGGCCGCGCCGCCGAGACGACCGACGGGCCAACCGAGGACGACGGCGAGGCGGCGGACGACCGCGAAGCGGCGGACGAGGGCGAAGCCGGGGACGCGAGCGGCGACGGTCCGCCGCGGGCCGGCACCGACCGGGACCGCCTCGACGACGCCATCGGGCGCACCCTGTTCGTGGTCGGCCCCCCGCAGGCGGCGGGCACCTCCGGCGGCGGGGCCGTCAGCGAGGAGGACGACCACTACGTCCCGCCTCCGCCGCCGCGGGCGCCGTGGCCGCGGCCGCTCACCTGGGTCGCGGTCGCCGCGATCGTGCTCGGGGTCGTCGTGCTCGCCGTGCCCGCGCTGGTCGCCCAGGCGACCAGCAGCACCACCCAGGAGGTTCTGGGCGTCCTGCTCATCCTGGGCGGCGTCGGCGGCCTGGTCGCGCGGATGGGGGAGCGGCCACCGACCGACGACGACAACTGGCCGGACGACGGCGCGGTCCTCTGAGCCGGCCGAGTGCGCGTGGGCCGGCCAGGTGCGCGTGGGCCGGTCAGGTGCGCGTGAGCCGGCCGGGTGCGCGCAGGCCCGTCGCCGGCCGCTGAGTGGCGCGTCACCTGTGGTGTGCGTGCGCGACCCATGGCGTCCGGACCGCGGGTGCGTCACCCTGAGTGGATACTGCCGCGCCGTGGGCGGGCGTGGGCAAGGCGGGGTTGGGGCGGGGGCGGGCGGGCGGTTGTGGTCAGGACCGCCCAGGACAGGACAGGAAGGGACAGCGGCGTGCGCTTCCACGAGAAGGTCGAGGTCCACGGGCACCTGATGGACACGGGCGTGCTGGCCCGGGTGCTCGACGACGTGCTCGACTACGGCGGCGACTACGGGGTCGACCACATCGACCTGGGCCGGACGCACGACGACGAGTCGCATGCGGTGATCACCGTCGGCGCCGGGTCCGAGGAGCTCCTGATGCGCATCCTCATGCGCATCCAGGTCCACGGCGTGAACCTGATCGACCCCGGCGAGGCGGTGCTGCGCCCGGCCGACCGGGACGGGGTGTTCCCCGCGGACTTCTACGCGACCACGAACCTGGAGACCGTCGTCCACCTCGACGGCCAGTGGGTGCCGGTGGAGCAGCCCGAGATGGACTGCGGCCTGGTGGTCCACGGGGGCCGGGTACGCACCGTGCCGGTCGCCGAGGTGCGCGCCGGCGACCAGATCGTCTGCGGCTCGTCCGGGGTCAAGGTCGTCCTCCCGATGACCGACCACTCCACCCATTCGAACCGCGCCTACGGCACCTACGGCGCGATGTCGCTGCCACCCTCGGGTTCCACGCAGCCCCAGGCGATGCTGGTCCGCGCGATCGCCAGGCAGATCCGCGAGGTCAAGGCGGAGGGCCAGCAGGTGCTGTGGGTCGCCGGCCCGACGGCGATCAGCAGCGGCGCGTCCGGCGCCCTCGTCGCCCTGGTCGAGGCGGGCTACGTCGACGTGCTGTTCGCCGGCAACGCGCTGGCCACCCTCGACGTCGAGCAGGCTCTCTACGGCCACCCGATCGGCCTCGGCCCGCTGCGGGCCAAGCGCGTGCAGCGCGGCAACGAGCAGCACATCCGGGCGATCAACACGATCCGCCGGGCCGGCTCACTGCGGGCCGCGGTGGAGCAGGGCGTGCTGACCGAGGGCGTGCTGCACGCGATGGTCAAGGCCAACAAGACGTTCGTGCTGGTCGGCTCGGTGCGCGACGACGGGCCGCTGCCGGACGTGCACACCGACGTGCTGGCCGGCCAGCGCGCGATGCGCAAGGCGCTGCGCCGCGTCGGGTTCACCATGATGATCGCCACCGCGCTGCACTCGGTCGCGACGGGCAACATCCTGCCGGCGTCGGTGCCGCTCGCCGCCGTCGACATGAACCCCTCGACGGTCGCCGCGCTGACCGACCGCGCCGCCACCCAGGCGCTCGGCGTCGTCGCCGACACCGGGCTGTTCCTGGAGCACCTGGCCAAGGAGCTCGTTCCGGACTACCAGCCGCCGGACCCGCCGAGCACCTTCCACGACGCCCGCTGAGCGGGCGTCCGGGCGCCCGCGGCCGCCTCGGTGATCAGACGCCCCCGGGGGACGGGCACACTGGGGGCGTGCGTGGCGTCCGATATTTCTACGACACCGAGTTCATCGAGCGGATGGACGGCGGGCATCACTGGCTCGACCTGGTGAGCATCGGGGTGGTGAGCGAGGACGGAGAGCGCGAGTACTACGCGGTCTCCACCGAGTTCGACCCGTCCCGGGCCGGCCAGTGGGTGCGCCGCAACGTGCTCGACCAGCTGCCGGCGCCGTCCGCCTCGGTCTGGCGCTCGCGTGCCCAGATCAAGGACGAGCTTGTCGCGTTCCTCACGGCGGACGGCGACCCGGAGCTGTGGGCCTGGTACGGCGCCTACGACCATGTGGTGCTCTGCCAGCTGTTCGGGATGATGCCGGTGCTGCCGCCCGAGTTCCCCCGGTTCACCCGCGATCTGCGCCAGTTGTGGGAGGAGACCGGCCGGCCCAAGCTGCCCTCCCCGCCGGCCGGCGCGCACGACGCCCTGGTCGACGCCAGGCACAACCTGGCCCGCTGGCAGGTCCTCGCCCCGCTGCGCGCCCGCCAGGTGCCGTAGGGGCCGACACCGGCTCACGGGCGAGTGAACCTTGTGATGGGGGTTACTCGGACTTACGCTCCGTCATCGTCTGGCTTCGTGACGGTGGGAGGCGTAGGGCCGTGAAGATCGGTGTGCTGACGGGGGGCGGCGACTGCCCCGGGCTCAACGCGGTGATCCGCGCCGTCGTCCGCAAGGGCGTCGGCGTGTACGGGCACAGCTTCGTCGGGTTCCGGGACGGCTGGCGCGGTCCGCTGGAGGGCGACACGGTCACCCTCGACATTCCGGCCGTGCGCGGCATCCTGCCGCGTGGCGGCACCATCCTCGGCTCCAGCCGGACCAACCCGTACAAGATCGCCGACGGGCCCGACCGGGTCAGGGCGACCCTGGCCGCGCAGGGTGTGGACGCCGTCATCGCGATCGGCGGCGAGGACACCCTCGGGGTGGCGAGCCGGCTGGCGGACGAGGGCGTGCCGGTCGTGGGCGTCCCGAAGACCATCGACAACGACCTCGCGGCGACGGACTACACGTTCGGCTTCGACACCGCGGTGAACATCGCGACCGAGGCCATCGACCGGCTGCACACCACGGCCGAGAGCCACCACCGGGTGCTCATCGTCGAGGTGATGGGCCGCCACGCCGGCTGGATCGCGCTGCACAGCGGGATGGCCGGTGGAGCGAACGTCATCCTGATCCCCGAGCGGCCGTTCGACATCGACAAGGTCTGCGCCCACGTCGAGAGCCGGTTCGCCACCCACTACGCGCCGATCGTGGTGGTCGCCGAGGGTGCCACGCCGCTGGCCGGGACGATGTCGGTCAAGGAGGGCGAACGGGACGCCTTCGGTCACGTCCGGCTACAGGGCATCTCCGGGCTTCTTGAGGCCGAGATCCGGGCCAGGACCGGCCGCGAGTCCCGAGCGACGGTCCTCGGCCACGTCCAGCGCGGCGGCACGCCGACCGCCTTCGACCGCTGGCTCGCGACGCGGTTCGGCCTGCACGCCATCGACGCGGTCCACGACGGCGACTTCGGCGTGATGACGGCCCTGCACGGCACCCGGATCGACCGTGTCCCACTGCGTGACGCCGTCGCCGAGCTGAAGACCGTCCCCGAGGACCTCTACGCCGAGGCCGAGGTCTTCTTCGGCTGAGGCGGCGGACGGCTGGCGGTGGGGTGCTCCGGGCCCGGTTCCGGCCGACCGCCGCGAAACCGAGATGAAACGTTCCCGGCCGGCCCGTACCCTGGACGGGTGAGTGAGCTCGGACTTGACAGCGCAGCGGTGATCACTGGCCAGGCCGTTACCGACCAGGCCCACCCGGAGCTGGACCTCTGGCGGACCCTGCCGGCGAAGCAGCAGCCGAACTGGCCTGACCCGGCGGCCCTGCGGGGTGCCTATGCCGAGCTCTCCGTGCTGCCGCCGCTGGTCATCGCCCCCGAGGTCCGGTCCCTCACCGAGCGGCTGGCCGACGTCGCCCGGGGCGAGGCGTTCCTGCTGCAGGGCGGCGACTGTGCCGAGACCTTCGCCGCGAACACGGCCAACAACATCCGCGACAAGGTGAAGACGCTGCTGCAGATGGCGGTCGTGCTCACCTACGGCGCGTCCACCCCGGTGGTGAAGGTCGCCCGGATCGCCGGGCAGTACGCCAAGCCCCGTTCCGCCGACATCGAGACGTCGACGGGCCTGCCGTCCTACCGGGGCGACGCCGTCAACGGCCTGGAGGCGACGCTGGCGGCCCGGCTGCCGGACCCGTACCGGATGGTCTCGGCCTACCACCACAGCGCCGCGGCGCTGAACCTGATCCGGGCCTTCGCGACCGGCGGTTTCTCCAGCCTGAGCCAGGTGCACGAGTGGAACAAGGCGTTCGTGCGCGACTCGGCGGCTGGCCGGCGCTACGAGCTGATGGCGACCGACATCGAGCGGGCACTCGCGTTCATGGCCGCCTGTGGCATCGATCTCGACCGCACCTCGGAGCTCGGCGGCGTCGAGCTCTACACCAGCCACGAGGGCCTGCTGCTGGACTACGAGCGGGCGCTGACCCGGGTGGAGGAGTCGACCGGCCAGGTCTGCGACCTGTCCGCCCACATGATCTGGATCGGTGAGCGCACCCGGGACCTCGACGGCGCGCACATGGAGTTCCTGTCCCGCGTCACGAACCCGATCGGCTGCAAGATCGGCCCGAAGGCGAGCCCCGACGAGGTGCTCGCGATCGCCGAGCGGATCAACCCGGAGCACATCCCCGGCCGGCTCACGCTGATCTCCCGGATGGGCACCGGCCGCGTCAGGGACGCGCTGCCGGCGGTCGTCGAGAAGGTCAACGCGGCCGGCCACCCGGTCGTCTGGGCCTGCGACCCGATGCACGGCAACACCCGCGACGTGGGCGGCGTGAAGACCCGGCACTTCGACGACGTGCTCGACGAGGTGCTCGGCTTCTTCGAGGTCCACAAGGACCTCGGCACCCATCCGGGCGGCCTGCACATCGAGCTGACCGGCGAGGACGTGACCGAGTGCCTCGGCGGCGGCCAGGAGATCGGTGAGGCCGACCTCGGTGGCCGCTACGAGACGGCCTGCGACCCGCGGCTGAACACCAGCCAGGCCCTGGAGCTCGCGTTCCTGGTCGCCGAGATGCTCCAGGCCACCCGGTCCCGCCGGGCTCAGGCCCACACGGAGTAGCCGGCGCCCGGTCCTCGCCCCCGAACTCGGGGGCGAGGACCGGGACCGGTCAGCCGCCGCCCAGGCGAACGTAGACCGTCGAGCCGGACGCGACCGTCTTGCCGGCGTTGGGCGAGGTGGCCGTCACGTTGCCGCCCGAGAAGTTCGACCAGAAGTCCTTCTGCGGGTTGAGCCCGGCGTCGCGCAGGATCTTCTGGGCCTGCGACCAGGACTTGCCCTTGACGTCCGGTACCTTGACCGGCGTTCCGGACTGGTCCACGGTCGACACGCTGAGGGTGACGGTGTCGCCGGGGTTGACCGTCGAGCCGACGCCGGGCGAGACGGTCGCGACGGTGTTCTTGTCCGCGGTGCCGCTCGTGTCGTCGGGTCCCCGCTGAACCTGGAGGTTCATCGCCGCCAGCTCGGCCTTGGCATCGGCGAAGGACTTCCCGATGACATCGGCCGGGATGGTCATGCTGGTCTTGCCGCTGCTCACCACGAGGGTGACCTGGCTGGACGGGTCGACCTTCGTGCCGGCCGCGGGATCGGAACTGACGACCATGCCCTCGGCGATGGTGTCGTTGGGCTCGGTCTGCACGCCGCCGGCGCTCAGGCCCGCCTTCTGCAGCTTGACCTGTGCGTCCGCCTGCGACAGCCCCTGCAGATCCGGCACGGCGACCTGCTGCGGCCCGAGCGACAGGATGATCTTGACGGTGTCCCCGGACTTGACCTGGGCGGTGCCCGACGGGGACTGGCTGACGACGTGGTCCACGGGGATCGTGGTGCTGTAGACGGCGGTGCCGAACGCTGCCTTCAGTCCGGCCTGCTTGAGCTCCTGGACAGCATCGGCCTTCGCCTCGCCGGTGAGCAGCGGTACCTGGTTGCCGCCACCACCACCCAGGATCGCCTTCGCCCCGACGATCAGCAGGATCAGCACGACCACGGCCGCGGCCAGGCCGAAGACCCATCCCGGTGGGCGTCGCCAGCCGGGCGTGCCGGCGGCGGAGTGGCGCCTGGAATGGGCACCGTAACCCGGTCCGCCGGGCTCGGCGTCATAGCCGGTCTCGTCGTAGCCGTCCGTGTCGAAGAAGGGGTCCGGTTCGCCGGCGACGGGGCGGTTGACCCGGGTCGGCGCGTAGCCGGGCGTCGGCGGCGCCGCGGCCGCGTACGGCCCCGGGTATGCCGTCGTACCGGCTGGCTCGCTGGGCTCGGCCACGAACGGCGCCACCCGGCGGACCTCGTCGAGCAGCGCGGGGCCGTCCTGCGGCCGTTGGTCGGCCCGGCGGGCCGTCGCCCGCAGGGTCAGGCTGTCCAGCTCCGGCGGGATACCCGGGACGATCTGCGACGGCGCCGGGATCTCGCTGTGCACCGACTGGTAGGCGACCGACATCGGGGTGGCGCCCGTGTGCGGCAGCTGGCCGGTGAGCATCTCGAACAGCACGACTCCGGCCGCGTAGACGTCGCTGCGGTAGTCGGCTATGCCGTGCGTGACCTGTTCGGGCGCGAGGTACCCGACGGTCCCCATGACGACGCCCTGGGTCAGGGCCTCGGTCGGCTGGGCGAGCGGGCGGGCCAGGCCGAAGTCGGCGACCTTCACCTGGCCGTCGTCGCCGAGCAGGATGTTCTCCGGCTTGATGTCCCGGTGGATGATGCCGGCCTGGTGCGCCGCGGTCAGCGCCTCGGCGACCGCGTCGATGATGTCCAGCGCCTCGAAGGGCATCAGCCGGCCCCGGCTGGCCAGGTACTGGCGCAGCGAACGGCCGCGGACCAGCTCCATGACCAGGTAGTTCAGGACGCCGGCCGGGGTCTGCGCCGAGCCCTGGTCGAGGACCGACACGACCCGCGGGCTGTTGAGCGCGGCGACGGCCCGCGCCTCTCGATGGAACCGGGCGACGAAGTCGGGCTCGTGCATCAGGTTGGGATGCATCACCTTGAGGGCGACCATCCGGTCGAGACGATTGTCGTGCGCGATGTAGACCGTCGCCATACCGCCGACGGCGAGCCGCTCCTGGGCGGTGTATCGGCCGTCCAGGAGACGACCGATGACGGGGTCGGCAACCGTGGCATCCACCCGGCCAGTGTACGATTACGCCCTCTTACGTGAACTTCGCCTGCCGTGCGGTGACCTTGGCGACGTAGACCGCGGTGTCCGGAAAGAACCCGGAACGTCGCACTGAGTCAAGACCTTGGTAATAGGCGCCGATGGCGATCGGAAGATTCGATGACGTCGCGGCGAGCAGGTAGCGCAGAAAAGCCACGCCACCGGTGATGTTGTCGGCCGGGTCGGTCCGGTCGATGGGCTGGCCCAGCTGGGCCCCGAGCCAGCGCGCCGTGCGCGGCATCAGCTGCATGACGCCGACCGCCCCGGTCCGGCTGACCGCCCGCGGGTTGAAGCTGGACTCGACGGAGGCGACGGCGAGCGCCAGCGCCGGGTCGAGGCCCTGCCTGGCCGCCTCGGCGCGGACCAGCGCCTGGATCGCCGCCACCCGCGCGCTCACGCCCGACGAGACCGCGTCCCCGGTGCTGGCCGCGCCCCCGCTCGGCGCCGTCGCGGCCGCACCCGCGCCTGCCGTCTGGCCGCCGATCGCGGCCGCGGCGCCGGGGGACAGGAGCAGGACCTGGCCGATCCGCAGGCCGTCGCCCGGGCCCAGGCCGTTCTGGGCCGCGAGGTCGGCGACGCTCTGCCCGGTCCGCGCGGCCAGCAGCGAGAGCGACTCCCCTGACTGGACGACGTGCCCGCCGGGCGGCTGCGCCGGCGCCGGCGGCGTTCCGGCGGTGGCCGCTTCGGCGGTGGTCGGCCCGGCGGCGACGGAACCGGAGCCGGGCAGGTAGAGCAGGTCGCCGATGCTCAGGCCGTCGTCCGTCAGGCGGTTCATGACCCGGATCCGGTCGACTGTCGTGCCGTGCCGGGCCGCGAGCGCCCACAGCGAGTCCCCGGCGCCGACGCGGTAGGGGCCCCAGCCGCCGCCGACCGACGCACCGCCGACCGCGGCGACGAGCAGGACGCCGGCCACCAGCCCGGTGCCCCGGGCCGTGGCCCGGTCCGGGCGGCGGCGGGCCGAGCAGCCCGGCGTCTCGGGCCGCGCAAGGGGACTTCGTGGTCGCATGCGTTTCCTTCCGGCTTCGGTCCGTAACGACCGACAGTGACGGACGGAATACACAACGACAAGATCATTAAACCTGCCCGGCGTGATCCGCCCGTTCCAGCGGCCGCCGGGCAATGCCGGGCTTCGCTTCGCTCGCCCCGTTGGACCTACAATCCGGATCGGACCCGGGGAGCCCGTGGATGACGGGCTGAGAGGCTGACCAGGAACCGCCAGCGACCCGTAGCACCCGATCGCGGTCATGCGCGCGTGGGGAGGGGATTGCGATCACTAGTACCTCGTCTGTCCTGGCCGGGTTGTCCGGCGGCGATGATCCGCTCCGGATCGCCGGGCAGGACTTCGGCAGCCGGCTGCTGGTCGGGACCGGCAAGTTCGGCAGCCACCAGGTGATGCGCGACGCCCTCGTCGCGAGCGGGGCCGAGATCGTCACGGTCGCGCTGCGCCGGGTCGACCTCGACCGTGCCGGCGAGGGCGACGTCCTGGACTTCGTGCCGCCGGACATGACGCTGCTGCCGAACACCTCGGGCGCGGTCAACGCCGAGGAGGCGCACCGGCTGGCCCGCCTCGGCCGGGCCGCGGTCGGGACCGGCCTGGTGAAGCTGGAGGTCACCCCCGACCCCCGCACCCTGGCGCCCGACCCGGTGGAGACGCTGCGGGCCGCCGAGCTGCTCGTCGCCGACGGCTTCACCGTGCTGCCCTACTGCTCGGCCGACCCCGTGCTGGCCCGGCGGCTGGAGGAGGCCGGCTGCGCGACGGTCATGCCACTGGGCAGCTGGATCGGCTCGAACCGCGGCCTGCGCACCCGGGACGCGTTGGAAGTGATCATCGAGGCGGCCGGGGTTCCGGTCGTCGTCGACGCGGGGATCGGCGTGCCCTCGGACGCGGCCGAGGCGATGGAGATCGGGGCCGCCGCCGTCCTCGTGAACACCGCGATCGCGGTCGCCGCGGACCCGGTGGCGATGGCCCGCGCGTTCGCGCTCGCCACCCTCGCCGGCCGGCTCGGCTACCGGGCCGGGCGCGGCACCGTCGGCACCGCGACCAGGGCCGAGGCGTCCTCCCCGCTGACCGGCTTCCTCGGCGCCGCGACGGCCGGGGCTGCCGCGACGGCCGGGCTGGTCGGGCCGTGAGCGCCGCGCCCGGTGAGTTCGCGGCGGTCCTCGCCGGCCTCGACCTGCCAGCGCTGGCCGCGCGCGGGCTGCGCGCCGACGACGCCGCGGTGAGCGCCACGCTCGCGAGCGCCCGCGCGGGCGACCGGCTGGCGCTGTCCGACCTCGCCGTGCTGCTCTCGCCGGCCGCGACCGCGCGGCTGGAGGAGCTCGCCCAGCTGGCCCGGGAGACGACGCTGCGCCGGTTCGGCCGGGCGGTGCGGCTGTTCGCCCCGCTCTACGTCTCCAACGAGTGCCTGTCGTCGTGCACCTACTGCGGCTTCTCCAAGGGCCTGCCGGTGGTGCGCCGGACGCTGACCCTCGACGAGACCGAGGCCGAGGCGAGGCTGCTCGCCGACCGGGGCTTCCGCCACCTGCTGCTCGTCTCCGGCGAGCACCGGATCGACGTGTCGGCGGACTACCTGGTGTCCGTCGTCGAACGCCTGTCCCCGCTGTTCCCGGCGATCTCGATCGAGACGCAGACCTGGTCGGACGACACCTACTCCCGGCTGGTCGCCGCCGGCCTCGTCGGCGCCGTCCACTACCAGGAGACCTACGACCGGGACCGCTACCGCGAGGTGCACGTCGCCGGCTGGAAGCGTGACTTCGACCGGCGACTGGCCTCGTTCGAGCGGGCCGGCGCGGCGGGCGTGCGCCGGCTCGGGCTCGGCGTGCTGCTCGGCCTCGCCGTCGACTGGCGCGCCGACGTGCTCGCCCTGGCCGCGCACGCGACGTTCCTCGGGCGCCGGTTCTGGCGGACCGAGGTGATGGCCGCCCTGCCGCGGATCCGGCCGAACGCGGCCGGCTTCCCGCCGGTGGTCGTCGTCGACGACGCCGAGTTCGTCCAGGCCCACGCCGCCCTGCGCCTCTACGAGCCGGACCTGGACCTCTCCCTGTCCACCCGGGAGCCCGCGCCGATGCGTGACGGCCTGGCCCGGATCGCCGTGACCACCATGAGCGCCGGCTCGTCGACCGAACCCGGCGGCTACGGCACCCCCGGCGAGGCCGGCGAACAGTTCTCGATCAGCGACGAGCGCCCACCAGCCGAGGTCGCCGCCGTCCTCGTCGCCGCCGGCTACGATCCCGTCTGGAAGGACGCCTTCCCGCTCGTGGGCACCTAGCAACTCATGGCGGCGACGCGGTCGCGCGGTGCTCGCCGGCCGGTCACGATGCGGCGCCGGTGATCTCGGTACGCGGCAGTGTGACGGGCGAAGCTAAGCCAGGCTTGATACGGGGACGCTCCGATAGCCTGCGGCCTATGGAACGCGTTGTGGTGGTGGGAGCCGGACTGGCCGGTGGGCGGACCGTCGTCGAGCTCCGCGAGCAGGGGTACACCGGCCAGATCACCCTGGTCGGGGCCGAGGAGCACCTCCCGTACGACCGGCCGCCCCTGTCCAAGGCCGTGCTGACCGGGCGGACCGACAACACCCAGCTTCCGTACGGCCTTGACGAGCTGGACGGCGTCGAGCTGCTGCTCGGCCAGCCCGCGACCGGGCTCGAACCCGGCACGGTGCACACCACCGCGGGCCCGGTGAACTACGACGGGCTGGTCATCGCCAGCGGGTCGGCCCCGATCCGGCTGCCCGGCAGCGACAACCAGCGCCTGCTGCGGACCATCGACGAGGCGCGCGCGCTGCGGGAGACGCTGCGCCCGGGGCTGCGCCTGGTCATCGTCGGGGCCGGCTGGATCGGCGCCGAGGTCGCGACCGTCGCCGCCAAGCTCGGCGCCGAGGTGACCGTGGTCGAGGGAGCGAGCCACCCGCTGCTCCCGCTTGGACCGGCGGTCGGCGGTCACGCCGTCGACTGGTACGCGGAGGCCGGCGTCACGCTGCGGCTCGACGCCATGGTCGACAAGATCGGCGAGGACGGTCTGCTGCTGCGCGGCGGCGAGTTCCTGCCGGCCGACGAGATCGTCGTCGGTGTCGGCGTGCGCCCGGAGGTCGGCTGGCTCGGCGGGACGCTGCTCGTCGAGCGGGGCGTCGTCGCCGACGAGCACCTGCTGGCCAGCTGGGCGGGCGACGTGGCCGGTGCCGCGGGCTCCCCGCCGGTGGTCGCCGTGGGCGACTGCTCGGCCTGGTGGTCGGCCCGCTACAACCAGCGGATGCACGTCGAGCACTGGGACGCGGCGCAGTCCGCCCCGGCGGTGGCAGCCAGCACGCTGCTCGGCCTGGCCGTCGGCACGCCCGTCGCCGAGCTGCCGACATACAACCCGGTCCCTTACTTCTGGTCGGAGCAGTTCGGCCGGATGGTGCAGTTCGCCGGCCTGCCGGCGCAGGGCGACGAGCTGGTGTTCCGCGGTGACCCGACGGCCCGGCGCACCCCGGAGATGAAGAAGGCCCCGGGCTGGTCGGCCGGCTGGTTCGCCGCCGACGGGACGCTGTCGGCGCTGGTGACGGTCGTCCGGCCGATCGACATGGTCGCCGGGCGCCGGCTGCTCGCCTCTGACACCAAGCCCGACCAGGCGCAGTTCGCCGACGTCAGTGTCCCGCTGAAATCCCTGCTGCCGGAGTAGTCGGCTACGGGCCGGCTACCTGGACGTTAGGGTTGGGCCTGCCTATCGGCCCCGTTGGCGGGCGGATTTGAGCTTGTCACTAGAGTCTGGCGCTGTGCCGCGCATTCACCTGGTCTCCAACCTGCCTGGGGTGGGCGCCCTCGGTGACCACCTCAGGGCCGCTGGGCTCGGGCCCACCTCGGCCCGCTCCGCCGACGCCCTGCTGGTTCTCATCGACCGGCCGCTGGACTCCGTCGAGCAGGAGCTACTCGACCGTGCGCGGCAGTCGGTCCCCGTACTGCTCGCCGGGCCGACGGTCCGCGCCCTCCCGGTCGACAGCCCGCTGGTGGAGGCCTCCGGTCTGATCCCGGGCCGCGCGGTCCCGCCGCATGTGCTGACCCTGTCCACCGGGCCCGACGGCGGGCAGGTGGCGGCGCGGATGGGCGAGTTCCGCCCGTACGACAGCTGGGTGCTGCCCGACAAGATCGCCGACGACGTCGAGCGGCTGCTGCTCGTGCGCCACGAGATGGCCGAGTACCCGGTCTGCACCTGGCGGCCCTCCACCGGGCTCGGCATGTTCACGCTCGGGACCACGGCCTCCACGCTCGCCGACCCCGGGTATCACCGGCTGGTCGGCCGCTGGCTGCGCCACGCCCTCGGCGTCAGCGACGCGGGCCCGATCGGCGTCGGCCTGCTCGCCACCCCGACGACGTCCGCCGTCCACCAGGCGGCCCTCGACGCGACCGAGGGCCTGAACCTGGTGGCCGTCAGCGGCAGCCAGCCCGGCCCCGACGGCACCGTCCGCGGCTACACCGAGGCCGACGACCTGGTCGCCGACCCCGACGTCCGCCTCGTCGTGGTCGGTACCCCGAACAACACCCGGGCCCAGTGGGCGAGCCGCGCGCTGGAGGCCGGCAAGGACGTCGTCATCGCCGCCCCGTTCGCGCTGTCCACCCAGGAGGCCGACGACCTGGCGCTGCTCGCCGCGGCCCGCTCGTCGGTGGTGGTGATGTACCCGGAGCGACGCGAGGACCCGGCCTACCAGAGCCTGCGGGCCGCCGTCCGGCGCGGCGCCATCGGCGACGTCTTCTCCGTCGAGGCGACCTACGGCGGGTTCAACCGGCCGGCCGGCGGCTGGCGTGACGACGAGCGCACCAGCGGGGGCCTGATCCACGAGCGCGGCTTCGCGCACCTCGACTGGGTGCTCGACCTGGTCGACGAGGCGGTCGAGACGGTCGTCGCGACCACCCACAAGCGCGTCTGGCATCACGTCACCAACGCCGACCACGCCCGAATCCTGCTGCGCTTCGTGGACGGCGCCGAGGCGCAGCTCGTCCTCTCCGACGTGCTGCCGACGCCGACCGCCCGGCTGCGGGTGCTCGGCACCGCCGGCGCGCTGTCCACCGACGCGCTGTCCACCGACGGCCGGGCCGGCGCGTTGACGCTGGTCACCCACGACGGCACCACGACCCAGCTGCCGCTCCCGGCCGCGGCCGGGTCACCGTTCTACCGGGATCTCGCGGACGCCCTGCTGTCGGGCTGGCCGCTGAACCCCTACCGGGTGGAGACGGCCCGCAAGGTCGTCGCCGTCGCCGAGGCGGCCACCCGGTCCGCGGCCGCCGGTGGCGTCCAGATCGGTCCCGCCTGACACGGGCGCCCAGGCCGCGGCCCTTTGGTTGTTGTTGCGGGACGTTGGGGGTCACGGCTGTATGAACGCGGTAATCGGAAGTACGCACGGCCTTGAGGAGACGTCCACGTCCTGTTTAATCTTGACCATGGACAACTGGTTGCCGCTGCCCGATGTCGCCGAGGCGCTGGGCGTCCCGGTCACCCGGGTGCGCCAGCTCGTGCGGGACGGCGGCCTGCTCGCTCGTCGCCAGGACGACGGCATTCTGCGGATCCCCGCTGGCTTCATCCACGGGGATGTCGTCACGAAGGGCCTTCCCGGCACGCTGACGCTGCTGGCCGACGCCGGCTTCTCGCCCGACGAGGCCATCGACTGGCTGATGCGCGAGGACCCGAGCCTTCCCGGCACCCCCCTGCAGGCACTGCGGGACAACCGCGGCCGGGAGGTCAAGCGCCGGGCTCAGGCGCTTGCCTTCTAGGGCCTCCCTCAGCCGGGCGCCGGCGGGGCCTGCGCGCGTAGGGTCCAAAGGGTGGTCGATGCGTCTGTGGCTGGTGCGCCTGGAACGAGTGGGCCTCGCGTGGTTGTCGACGTCGTCGTGAACGGTCGGGAGCGGCAGGTGCCGGACGGGCAGCCGTTGCCCGAGCTGATCGTCGAGCTGGGGCTGCGCGTCGGCTCCGTGGTGGTCGAGTACAACGGCGAGGCGCTCACGACGGCCGAGGGCCGCGCGGTGCTGCTGCGGGCCGGCGACCGGCTGGAGCTGGTCCGGGCGGTGGCCGGTGGCTGACGACCTGACCGACCTGACCGATCTCGCCGCCGACGACGAGCTCGACGAGCCGGCGGCGCGCCAGGCAGGCCCGTCCGCGCTGGACGTGATCGCCGACCAGGCGATCGTGGACCTGGCGCTCGCCGAGGCGCCCGACGGGGCCCCGCTGACGCGGGCCGAGCGGCTGGCTCGGCTCGCCGACGCGCGGCTCTACCTGTGCACCCCGCGCCAGCCGGCCTTCGACGCGTTCCTCGACGGCGTGCTCGCGCCGGCCGGGGGGCCAGGGGTGGACCTGATCCAGCTGCGCGAGAAGGGGCTGGAATGGCGAGCCGAGGCGGCGGCGCTGGGCCGGATGGTCGCCGCCGGCCGCCGCCACGGCGCCCTGGTGAGCGGTAACGACCGAGCCGACCTCGCCTCGGTGGCCGGCGTCGACATCCTGCACGTCGGCCAGGACGACATCCCGCCCGCGACGGCCCGCCGGCTGCTCGGGCCCGATGTGATCATCGGGCTGTCGACGCACGACGAGAACCAGCTCGCCGCCGCGATCGAGGACCCGGACGTCGACTACTTCTGCGTCGGCCCGGTCTGGCCCACACCCACGAAGGAGGGCCGGCCCGGCGTCGGGCTGGGGCTGGTCGCCACGGCCGTCGCCGCCGCGCCGCCGTTCGCGCCCGGCGCGAAGCCCTGGTTCGCGATCGGCGGCATCGACGCCGACCGCCTCGACGCGGTGCTCGCGACCGGCGCCCGGCGGGCCGTCGTGGTCCGGGCCATCACCGGCGCCGCCGACCCGGCCGCGGCCGCCGCCGCGCTGGCCGGCCGGCTGCGCGCCGCCGGCTAGCCCGCGGCTCCTGCGTGCGGCACCTGACCTATCTCGCGGTGCTGGCCGCCTGCCTGCTGGGCACGGCGCCGCTGGAGATCCTGCTGCGGACCCGGGTCTACGCCCGCTGGCGGCGGCTCGTGGCCACGCTCGTGCCGGTGCTGGTGGTCTTCGCCGGCTGGGACCTCTACGCGGTCGCGCGCCGCCAGTGGACGTTCGACGCCAGGAGCATCACCGGAGTCCGGCTGCCCGGCGGCCTGCCGATCGAGGAGATCCTGTTCTTCGCCGCCGTGCCGGTCTGCGCGGTGCTCACGCTGGAGGCCGTCCGCGCCCGCCGGCCCGGGGGGGGGGGGGGGGGGGGGGGCGCGCCCGCCCGGGCCGG
>NZ_JADWYX010000070.1:7523-46522 GCF_016786355.1 Frankia sp. AgB1.9 | reverse complement strand
GGCCCGGCCCGCGCGCGCGGCCGTGGGCCCGCCGGCCGGGGCCCGGGTCCCGCGCCACCGGGCCACCGGCGCCGACCGGGCGGCGCCCGACCGGGTCGGCCGGCCCTTCGGCGCGGAGCTGGGCGCGCTCACCGCCGCGATGCACCTCGCACTGGCCGACCGGACCGCGGCCACGGCGTCGGCCGACGAGGCGCTGTCCTGGCTGGAGGCTGCCGACGACCTGCTGGGACAGGTGAGCTCGCCGCTGCTGGACGCCCACCGCGACTCGATCGCCGCGGCGCTGCGCCCGCTCGGGCGGGCCGCCGGGACACCGCTGATGGCCGCCCATGGCGACTTTCACGTCGGCCAGCTGCTCCGGGCGCCCGGCGGGCCGCTGTTCGTGATCGACTTCGACGGCAACCCGACGTTGACCCCTCAGCAGCGCCGCGCGCCCCAGCCGGCCGCACTCGACGTCGCGGGGATGCTCATGTCGCTGGAGAACGTCGGGCACGTCGTCTGCCACCACAGTCCCGAGGTGCCCGCCGCGGCCGCGGCCGCCTGGACCGCGGCCGTCCAGGCCGAGTTTCTCGACAGCTACCGGGCCGGCCTCGGTTCGGCCGGGCGGGGCGACCTGCTGGACGAGTCGTTGTTGGAGGCGTATGGCTGGCAGCAGCTGTGCCGCGAGCTCACCTACGCCGACCGGCACCTGCCCCGCTGGCGGTACGTACCGGAAGCCGCGCTGAGGCGCCGGTTTCCGCCACCCGCCGAACCCGAGGACCCCTGATGGACGCCGAGCTGTTCCATGCGGACCTTGAGGCGAAGCCAGCGCGGCTGCGCGAGCTGTCAGCCCAGATCGGCGACCTGTGGGCCGGAGTAGAGACCGACCGCCCGATCCTGCTGCTCGGGATGGGCTCGTCGCACTACGCCGGCAGCGTCGTCGCGGCCCGGCTGCGGGCGGCCGGTACGCCCGCTGTCGCCGAGATCGCCAGCAACGACCTCCTTCCCCGGCTACGGCCAGGGACGCTGGTGATCGCGGTGTCCGCCTCGGGTGGGTCGACCGAGACACTCGACGCCGTCCGCAGACTGCGGGACGCCGACCCGGGGGGCGCGGTCACCTTCGTCGCGCTGACCAACCAGGCCGGCAGCGAGTTGGAGTCGTCGTGCGACCGCTCGGTGCCGATGCTCGCCGGCGCCGAGCTGGGCGGCGTCGCGTGCCGCTCCTTCCAGCACACCCTGGCCACCCTGCTCGCACTGCCCGCTCTCGCCGGCCGGACGCCGTGGCCGGACACGGTCACGAAGGCGGCCGAGGCTACGGAGGACCTGCTGGCCCGGCGGGACACCTGGCTGGCGACGACCGCTGAGCTGCTGCTCGGCCCGGACGGCACCCACGTCGCGGCGCCGGCCCGCCGGTTGTCGTCCGCGCAGCAGTCGGCCCTGATGCTGCGCGAAGGACCGCGGCTGCCGGCCGTCGGCTGCGAGACCGGCGACTGGAGCCACGTCGACGTCTATCTCACCAAGACCACCGACTACCGGCTGCTGTTGTGCGGCGGTTCCCGGTGGGAGCCCGAGCTGTTCCGGTGGACGAAGGAGCGCGGCAGCACGGTCGTCGCCGTCGGTGCCCCGGCTCCGGACGCCGCGTACACGCTGCGGTACCGGCATGACGAGGACGACGACGTCCGGCTCCTCACCGAGACCCTGGTCGCCGAGCTACTCGCCGCCGACGCCTGGCGACGTCAGCTCGGGCCGGCGCCGACCCAGGCCGGCGGGCGCGGCGCCGGGGACGCGGACGGCATGCCGAGGTAGTAGCCCTGGCCGTAGCGGACACCCGACTTCACCATCGCGTCCCGCTCCGTCCGGGTCTCGATTCCCTCGGCGATGACGGTCCCGCCGATCTCCCCCGCCAGCGCGACCAACCCGGCGGTCAACGCCCGACGGGCCGGATCACGGTCGATGCCGCGGGTCAGCACCTGGTCGATCTTGATTACGTCCGGGCGGAGCAGCACGAGCTTCTCCAGGCCGGAGTAGCCCGTGCCGGCGTCATCAATGGCGATGCGAACACCCAGGTCGCGCAGGTGGCTCACGGCAAGGACGGTCTCGGGCCCGGCGGTGTAGTTCTCCTGCTCGGTGATCTCGATGATCAGACGGTCGCGGTGGGCCAGGCCCGTCACGAACTCGGGCAGCACGGTGACGACCGTGCTGGGCGACGCGTTGACGGCCAGCTTCAGGCCCGGCGGAAGGTCGGGAATCGCCGCGACGGCACGCCTGATCGCCGCCAGATCGAGTTCCGTGCTCAGCCCGACCAGGCGGGCGTCGCGGAACCATTCCTCGGTGGTCCGGATCCGGCCGCCGCTGCGGGCACTGAACCGGGCCAACGCCTCGACGGCGCCGACGTCGCCCGTGTCGATCCGCACGATGGGCTGGAACACGAGATCGGGGCCACCGCCGTCGATGACGTCGCTGATCGCCGACCAGATCTGGCTTCGGGTCTGCCACATCTCGCGCAGATCCAGCAGGGAGTCACGCAGGAACGCCGCGATGAGCTGGACGAACTGCTGGTGGCGCTCCTGCAGCGTCGGGCACGCGTCGTGCGTCAGGCAGAACAGCAGCCCGTACGGCTCGTCGCGCCCGTCGGTCAGGGTCGTCATCGCGTAGGCACCCACGTCGAGTTCGTCCAGCACGGAGGAATGCCCCGCACGGGCGGATCCATGCGCATTTCCGGACACCAACGGGATGCGCTTTTCCCGCACGTCCCGGTAGAGTTCGCCGCCGTTCCGGATCGTTATGCCGGGAACGAGCCCGAAGCTTCGCCCGTCGCCGGCGAAGAGCTGGACGACCAGCTTCCGGTCCTGCCAGATAGCCAGCACCGCGACGTCCATGCCGAGGTGTTGGCGCAGGACGTCGAGCAGGTCGGTCACCTTTCGGTCCGGCTCGATCACCCGCGCACCCGACTCGACCGTCGCCACCATCGCACTGACCTCCCACCGGGGGTTTACCGCGCGGTCGCCTCGTCTACTCCGGGTGGCGCCCGGTCAACAGATCCGTGTGCGAACAATCCACCCAAAAGGTTCGTGCCGCCGCTCGCCGCGGTCGAGACGACCAGCGGGGGGAAGCACTGCTGGATGAGATGCGTCGTGGTGGGTGCGACCGGCTATCTCGGTAGCAGGCTCATCCCCGAGCTGCTCGCCAGAGGACATACCGTGCGGGCCGCCGCGCGCAGCCCAGCCCGGCTGGCCGGCGCTCCGTGGCTGGACCAGGTCGACCTCGTGGCGGCCGACGTCGGCGAGCCGGGCCAGGTGGCCGCCGCCCTGGCGGGCCAGGACGTCGTCTACTACCTCGTGCATTCCCTGCACCAGCGGGACTTCGTCGAACGCGACCGAGCCGCGGCCCACACGGTCGCGCGGGCGGCCCGCGAGGCCGGGGTGCGGCGGATCATCTATCTGGGCGGGATCAGCCCGGCCGGGCAGCGGCTCTCGGCGCACCTCGCCTCGCGCGAGGAGGTTGGGCTGACGCTGCTCGCCTCCGGGGTGCCCACGGTGGTGCTGCGGGCCGCCGTGGTGATCGGCTCGGGTTCGGCCAGCTTCGAGATGCTTCGCTACCTCACCGAGCGGCTCCCGGCCATGGTCACGCCACGCTGGGTACGGTCGCGCGTTCAGCCGATCGCCGTCCGTGATGTGCTCTACTACCTGACCCGGACGGCCGAACTGGTACCGGCCGACGTCAACCGGGGCTTTGACATCGGTGGACCCGATGTCCTGACGTACTGGGAGATGATGCGCCGTTACGCGACCGTCGCCGGCCTACCGCGCCGGGTCGTGGTCCCCGTCCCGCTGCTCACCCCATGGCTGTCGGCCCAGTGGGTCAACCTCGTGACGCCGGTCCCGCGCAGCATCGCCGTCCCGCTGATCTCCTCGCTCGTGCACGAGGTCGTCTGCCGCGACCACGACCTGGCCGCCTACGTTCCCGACCCGGCTCGCGGCCTGACCGGCTACGACGACGCCGTCACGCTGGCGTTGGCCAGGACCCGGGAGGCCGAGGTGCCGTCCCGCTGGGCCCGGGCCACGACACCACGGACCCGCTCGCTCCCGCCGTCGGACCCGTTGCCGACCGACCCGGACTGGTCCGGCGGGACGGTCTACCAGGACGTACGCGAGCTGGCCACGGCGGCGGACCCGACCCGGCTGTGGCAGGTGATCGAGACCGTCGGCGCCGAGAACGGCCGGCACGTCATCCCCGCCGCGCGGGCGGCCACGGCCCGGCCCGGCCGCGTCACCCGGTACGCCGAGGCCCTGCGCCGCCGGCTGGTCCGGCCCGCCAACGCCACCGACGCCCCGCTCGCAGGCTGGCGCGTCGAGGATGCCGACCGGCCACGCCGGCTCCGGCTGCGGGCGCAGCTTCGCCTGCCGGGGCGGGCCTGGCTCGAGCTCTCCGCCGCCCCCTCCGCCCAGGGCTCCGTCTACCGGCAACGGGCGATCTTCGAGCCGCACGGGCTGCTCGGCCAGGTCTGCTGGAAGTCCTTCGCGCCGGTGCGCGGCCTCGTCCTGGGCCGGATGGCGCACACCGTCGCCGCCGCGGCCGAACGCCCGGCGCCCGTGGGCCAGCCGTGGTGACGACGCTCGCCGTCTTCACCCGGGACCTGCGCGTGCACGACAACCCGATGCTCGCCGCGGCCACTCTGGCGGGCGAGCACACGGTGCCGCTGTTCGTGCTGGACGCGGCGATGGCACGGACCGGCTTCGCGACCGGGGCCCGCCAGAGGTTCCTCGCCGAGAGCCTCGCCGACCTCGACCAGTCGCTGCGGGCGCTGGGCGGACGGCTGGTGGTCCGGGCGGGCGACCCGGTCGAGCAGGTGTGCCGGGTGGCCGACGAGGTCGGCGCCGGCACGGTGCATCTGGCCGCGGACTGCTCCGGATACGCGCAGCGGCGCGAGGCGGCACTGCGCTCGGCGCTGGCGGAGCACGGCCGGACGCTGCACTGCCACGACGAGGCGCACGTCGTGGTCGGGCCGGGCCGGGTGACCCCGGCCGGCCGGGACCACTACGCCGTCTTCGGCGCCTACCACCGACGGTGGGAGGCGGCCGGGTGGCGACGCGTCATCGCGCCGCCAGCCAGTCTCCGGCTAGCGGCCGTCGACCCGGGCACGCTGCCGCCCATCAGCGGGCCGGCGGGCGGCGGCGGGTCCGCGGGTGACGGGCGGTTCCACGGCGGCGAGACCGCGGGCCGGCGGCGGGCCGAGAAATGGCTGCGCGAGGGCGTCGAGGACTACGACGAGCGCCGAGACCAGCTCGCGGCGGACGCCACGTCCCGGCTGTCGCCCTACCTACATCTGGGCTGTCTGTCGGCCCTGGAGCTCGCGACCCAGGCCGGGACGGGCGACGCCGCCCGCGACTTCGTCCGTCAGCTCGCCTGGCGCGACTTCTTCCACCAGCTCCTCGCCGCCCGGCCGGCCGCAGCGCACGAGGACTACCGCGCCGCGCACCGGACCTGGCGCGACGACCCGGCGGCGCTGGACGCCTGGCGCTCCGGTCACACCGGCATCCCCATCGTCGACGCCGGCATGCGCCAGCTGCTGGCCGAGGGCTGGCTGCCGAACCGGGCCAGGATGATCACCGCGAGCTTCCTCACGAAGACCCTCGGCCTCGACTGGCGCGCCGGCGCGGCCCACTACACCGAGCACCTGCTCGACGCGGACGTGGCGAACAACAGCCTCAACTGGCAGTGGGTCGCGGGCACCGGCACCGACACCCGGCCGGGGCGCGTCCTGAACCCGCTGCGCCAGGCCGAGCGGTTCGACCCCGACGGCACGTACGTCCGCCGGCACGTGCCGGAGCTCGCCGGTCTGCCTGGACGCGCGGTCCACCGGCCGTGGCGGCTGCCCGACCACGAGCGGGCCACGCTCGACTACCCGGAGCCGCTGCCGATCCTCCCGGAACGGCTGACCTCGGAGCAGTTCTGACCGCTGTGGCGCGGACGGCTCCCGGGCCCGTGGCCACAACCCGCGGCGGTTGGTCCCGCGGCGACCGCGTGCCGTGAGGGCTGGAAGCCGCGTGGCCGGCCACCGACCCCGAGACTCCCGAGGTCGGCGACCGGCCACCGGCGGCCCCCCGTGCCGCGAAGTGAGGTTATCCAGCCGCCACGCTGCGACAACACTCCTTCAGGCGACACGACGTCCCGGCTGTCCCGTCCCGTCCTGTTTAGCCGGCCAGACTGGGAGAATCCCCCGCGACGGGTACGCCACGTGTCCGCCACCCGGGCACGAGGCGACTGGCCGGCGGCGTGCGCGCGACGGCGGCGGCGTCTCGTCGGACCTGACACGAAGGAGCGCGACCTGATGACGGAGCCGCAGGTGGAGCCGGCGCCAGACCCCGCGTCGGTGTCGACCGAGGACGAGCTGCGCGCCGCCGTGCTCGCCCTGCTGGGCGACTCCTACGACCGGGCCGTCGAGCGGCGGACCGGCTTGTCAAAGACCACCGTCAACGACGTCCGCAACGAGCGCAGACGGCTGACCGCGAAGACACTGACCCTGATCGTCGAGGCGTACGACCCGCAGCGCCGGGACGTCTGGCTGGCGGCCTGGCGACGGGTCCGAGTCAGCTCCGAGCGGGCCGGGGCCTCGCTGGCCGCCGACGACGACGCTCAGCCAGCCGAACCAGGTCACGGTCTCGCGGGAACCGACCCAGGAGCCGACGCCGACGCGCCCGGCAGCCCGTTCCCATCAGCCGGCGCGCACCTGGCTGGGGGCGCCGGCGGCGTCCCGGCGACCGACGGGGCCTGGGATGTCGCCGCGACCGGCCGCCGGGCACGGTCGGGCCGGGACGCTGGCTCCGGACCCTGGCGGACGGTATCCGTGACTGTCGGCATCGCCCTGGCCGCTGGCGCGAGCGCGGCGCTGATCACCTACTTCGCGACGCGCGGGGACGCCGTCGGCCCCACCGCGCCAGTCCCGACGAATACAGCCACGGCGGGTGGCCCCGGCCTCGTTCTTCCAGGCCAGGCCCCGCCGCTGGGACCAGGCGGCCCCGGCGCGGCCTGGCCGGTCGGTGGCATCGGCCCGCCCCGGTTCGACCAGAGCCCCGCGGCACGCGGCCCGGCCCCCGTCGCCAGGGGCTGCTACACGCTGCCGCTCCAGAGCAGCGCCGACGTGGTGACCGAGCCCGGGGCCGACGCTGCCGGCGTCCGCCTCACCGAGCTGCGCTACACCTACTACTCGGCCTGGCATCCGGCGCTCGCCTTCGGAGGGCGGCTCAGCGGGCCGGTTCCACGCAGTTCGCGGCTGGTCTTCGCCGCGTGGGCCGACCCGAGCACGACCGACTCCACGAGGGACCACAACCGGGGTAACGGCCGCTTCTATCCCGGCGACGACCTCGCGACGACCGACCAGAACTGCTTCACGATCCCTCCCTACAACCTGAGCTACGGCGGTTACCCGGGGATCACGACCCGCCTCTACGCAATGCTGGTCGACACGACGGGGCTGACCCAGTTCATGCACACCGCCGGCCAGTCCGCCGGTCTGACCGACACCGACCTCTCGCGCCTGGGCATCCGGATACTCGGCTACGCCGTCGTGCCTTCCAAGCCCGAGTAACCGACACCTAACGGTGGTAGCCGGCGAAGAAGGCCCAGACGGCCTGGCTGGCGTCGAGCTGACGGCTGGTCCTGCCGATGAGCGCTTTGGGCAGATACTGGCGGCCGCTCGGCCAGGTGTGGCCGGCGCCGGTCAGGGCGTCCACGACGACGCCGGCGCCGTCCGGACAGTCGACGGCCGTGGCCACGGAGAGGTGAGTCCCGTCTGACACCCGGTCAGCCACCGGGCGAACGTCAGGTCGGGCGGCGCAGCCGTCGAGCCGCCGCCACAGCTCGCCGGTCGCGGCGACGGAGGCCACCTGCCCGCCACCGCCGCGACCGTTCACGTGTCCGCCCGAGTAGGGGACGATCGGGTCGGCGGTGCCGTGGATCTCCAGCACGCCGATCGGGCGAGCCGGATGACAGCCGGCGACGAGATTGTCCGGCATCGGCCCGGCGACGGGCGCGATCGCCGCGAGCCAGTCCGCCAGCTCGCAGCCGAGTCGTTCGGTGAAGATGCCGCCGTTGGAGATGCCCGTCGCGTACACCCGCCGCGGGTCGGCATGCTCGTCGCGGACGAGCTCGTCGATGAGCGCGGCGACGAAGGCGACGTCGTCGATACCGGCCCGGTCGGCCGGTGTGCTGCCCCGCCCGTCGTTCCAGCTGCGCTGATAGCCGTCGGGGTAGACAGCCAGGAACCCGTTCTGGTCCGCGACTGCGTCAAGGTGCGTCAGCCCCGCCATCCCGGACCCGTTGCCGAAACCGCCATGAAAGGCGAGCACGACCGGCAGCAGCCGCCCGGCGGATGCCCCGGCCGGGCGATGCAGCGTGAACGTCCGGGTTCTGCCACCCACAACCAGGCGCATGGTCACCTCCCCGCGGTGGCCGACCCTCCCACAGCCCGCCAGCACGGCCAGCAACATTGCCGCGCAGACCGCGGTACAGACGGCCGCGGAAGAGACACCAGGCCCGGTTCGCCGTCGCATATGAGGCAGTCTGGCCGCACCTGTCCGGCCGACCTAGCGCCACCCCGACAGGGTTGGCCCGCATCACACCAGCGACCATGATCGCGAGTTGGCGCCGCGACTGCCGAGATCTAACCGTCGCGTTGATCGCCGTTTCGCCCTCGGGTGGCTACGAAACAGGCCGGGTTACGACCATCAGAGGGCCGAAACAGCGATCACACGGACCCCGGAACGGGCGGGCCGACTTTCTTGGCCTCGGTCTGGCGGAGGCCTACCGCGTCGTGGCGCCAGAAAGGTTCCGAGTAGACGAGCGTCCCTGTCATCCACGGCTGGTAGGCCGGAAGGGTGACGACCTGGAAGCCCGCGTCCGGAATGCGCAGCGACGGCTTTCTGAAGTTCAGGCTCCCGCCGGGCACGAAACCGAAGCGGTGGTAGTAGTTCGGGTCGCCTTCGAGGAAGACGAGTGGCGCCGAGGACTCGGCGAGGATTTCCAGGCCATGGCGAACAAGGGCCGAGCCGAGCCCGCGCTTCTGGTACTCGGGCAGGACCGCCAACGGGCTGAGGACCTGAACCTCGACCAGCCGCCGCGGCGCGTCGAGAATGCTGCGGGTGAACATCGCGTGGCCGACGATCTCGCCGTCATCCTCGGCAACGAGCGAGAGGCCATTGCCGGGAGAGATGGTGGCGCGAAGGTCATCCACGAGATCCGCCACGACCTCGCCGTGCTCACCGCCGAACGCCCGCGTGACAACGTCTCGCACGGATTCCCGGTCATGGGCCGATTCATGACGAAGACTCACGCGCCAGACAGTAGGCACCCCCACCCACGCCGGCAACCCATTTCCGGCCCGGCGGTGATCGCCGTTCTCGCCCTCAAGTGGTCGTGAATCGGCCCTGGCAACAACCATTCGAGGGGCCGAAACGGCGATCATGAACGCTAGGGTGGGCGGGGCTTCGTTGCCAGGCTTGCCACTGGGCGGGCCGCCACGCTGCGGGGCACCGCTACCGTCGGTCCCGTGTCCCCCGCAGCGCCCGAAGACGGCCTCCACCACGACGGCTCGACCACGGCAGATCCGGCCACGCCGCCGCGCCGGTCCGTGCTGCTGATCGGCATGGGCGTCGGCGATCCGGCCTCGCTCACCCACGAGGCCAGCGCCGCCTTGGCCGACGTCGACGTGCTGTTCACGATCGACAAAGGACCCGCGAAAGCCGACCTCAACGCGCTACGGGCCGAGATCTGCGCCCAGCACGCGCGGCCGGGCCTGCGGGTCGTCGAGGTCAGCGAGCCGGACCGGGACCGGGCACCCGACGACTACCAGGCCGAGGTGCGCCGCTGGCACACCGCCCGCGCCGAGGTCTGGGCCCAGGCTCTGCTGGCCGAGCTCGCCGAGGCAGACCGGGGCGCGTTCCTGGTCTGGGGTGACCCGGCGCTGTACGACAGCTCGCTGCGCATCCTCGATGACATCCGGGAGCGCGGCCTCGTCGACGTCGTGGTGACCGTCATTCCCGGGATCTCCAGCGTGCAGGTGCTGACCGCCCGGCACCGGGTCCCGCTCAACACGGTCGGCGGGGCGGTGCACGTCACCACCGGGCGGCGCCTGGCCGCCGAGGCGGACGGCCAGGACTCGGTCGTCGTCATGCTCGACGGCGCCACGGCCTGGCGCGACCTCGACGCGAGCCAGTGGGACATCTACTGGGGTGCCTACCTGGGCGGCGCCGACGAGATCACGATCGCCGGCCCGCTCGCCGAGGTCGGCGCCGAGATCGCGACGGTGAAGCAGGCGGCCCGCGCCCGCAAGGGCTGGATCATGGATGTGTACCTGCTGCGGCGTCGGCGGTGACCGGGCCGGGCAGCCCGTCGTGGTGGCGCGGCGTGAACACCGCGCCCGTCGCGGCGTCCCAGCGGGTCCGGGACGAGCCGACGATCAGCAGCGTGCGCATGTCGACATGGTCGGCGGTGAGGTCGGCCAGCCGGATGACCTCGATCCGCTCGCCGTCGGCGCCCACGGCCCGCCCCACGACGACGGGCGTCTCCGGGTCTCGCGCCTCCAGCAGGCAGTCGCGGACCTCGTCGACGTGCGCCCGGCGCGTCTTCGAGCCCGGGTTGTAGAGGGCGAGCACCAGGTCGGCCGCGGCGGCGGCGCGCAGCCGGCGCAGCACCAGGGGCCACGGCTTGAGCTGGTCCGACAGCGACACGACGCAGTAGTCGTGGCCGAGCGGCGCGCCGACCCGGGCCGCGACCGCGTTCGCCGCCGTGACCCCGGGCAGTACGCGCACCGGCACGTCCTGGTAGCCGCCGTCGGCCTGGGTCTCCAGCACCGCCGACGCCATCGCGAACACGCCCGGGTCGCCGGACGACACAACGGCGACGCTGGACCCCCGCCGGGCCAGATCGAGCGCGAACGCGGCCCGCTCGGCCTCCACCCGGTTGTCCGTGCCGTGCCGGCGCTGGCCGGGCCGGGGCGGGACGCGCCGCAGGTAGGTCTCGTAGCCGACGACGTCGTCGGCCGCCGCGAGGGCGCAGGCCGCCTCGGGGGTGAGCCACTCGGCGCCGGCGGGCCCCAGCCCGACGACGGTGACCGAGCCGGCGACAGCCGGACCTGGCGGCGTGGGCCTGGCCGCGGAGGCGCCCGGGACGAGGACGCTCGACATGTACGGGACGTCTTGTTCCGGGGCCACCAGGTCGCGCAGCGCCGTGACGCGCTCGCCCTCCCGGCTGGCCCGGCTGACGAGCAGCGCGTCGTCCAGCCGGCCCGCGTCCGCGAGAGCCTGCCGGACGCCCCCGAGGTCCCCACGCACCTTCATCAGCACGAGCCCGTCCGCGGTGGCGGCCAGCGTGCGTAGCCGGTCCGCTCGGGTGGTCGCCGGGAGCACGGCGAGCGTCTCGTCTCCGGTGACCAGCGCGACGCCCGCGGCGGCGGCGGTCGCGGACACCGACGTCACGCCGGGGACGATCACGTACCGGAACCGCGGGACCAGCCGGCGCTGCATGTGGGTGAAGGAGCTGTACAACGTCGGGTCGCCTTCGGCGAGCAGCACGACGTCGCGCCCGGCGGCCAGGTGGTCGGCCAGGCGGGCGGCGGACCACTCGTAGAACTCCTCGATCGCACCCTGGTAGCCACCCGGGTGCGGTGTGACACCACGGGTCACCGGGTAGACGAGCTCCTCTTCGACGACGCCGGGCCGCAGGTACGGCGCCGCACTCGCCCGAGCGAGCGATCGCCCCGGCCGCGCCGCGTGGTACGCCACGACCGGGGCCGCGCCGATCAGCCGCGCGGCCTTCACCGTCACGAGCTCGGGGTCGCCCGGGCCCACCCCGACGCCGTACAGCGTGCCGGCGGGGGCTGGCTGCGTGGTCACAGCGCCTCGGAAGCGATCGCGTTGACGGCGGCCACCGTCATCGCGCTGCCGCCCCGCCGGCCGTGCACGACGAGAAACGGCAGGCCGAACGGGTTGTCCGCGAGGGCCCGCTTGGACTCGGCCGCGCCCACGAAGCCGACCGGCAGCCCCAGGACGGCGGCCGGCCGCGGCCCACCCGCGCCGATCAGCTCCAGCAGGTGGAACAGCGCCGTCGGAGCGTTCCCGATCGCGACCACGGCGCCGGCGAGCCGGTCGGCCCACAGTTCAAGGGCGGCAGCGGACCTGGTCGTGCCGAGCCGGGCGGCCAGCTCCGGGACGCCCGGGTCGCCGAGCGCGCAGACGATCTCGTTGGCGGCGGGCAGCCGGCGGCGGGTGATCCCGCTGGCCACCATCTGCGCGTCGCAGAGCACCGGCGCACCGGCCCGCAGTGCCGCCCGGGCGATGCCGACGACACCGGGGCTCGCCTCGACGTCCGCGGGCAGGTCCACCATCCCGCAGGCATGGATCATGCGCACGACGACGTGCTCCAGGTCGGGCGTGAGGTCGGCCAACGGCGCCTCGGCGCGGATCGTCGCGAACGACTGCCGGTAGATCGCCGCGCCGTCGCGCTCGTAGTCGTAGCGGCGCTGGCTGCTGCCGGTCACCATCGTGAGGACTCCTTCGGTTCGGCGCCGGCGGCGTGGACCAGGTAGCCGTCGGGCCCGGCGACGATATCCACATATGACCCGGCTGGACGGCCGCACCGGCGGGCGCAGCCGCTCCAGTGCGCCCGCGCGCCCGGTGGCGCCGGCCGGGCGGCGAAGGCGGGAGTGAGTCGACCGGCCGCGACCGCGTGGGCCGCGTCGGCTCGCACGTCCGCGAGCGCGCTCGCGCAGCCGGGCCGCCCGGCGCAGGCGGTGACCCTGGCCCACAGCGACTGGGACTCGGGGTCCAGGCCGGCCCGCCGCGCGGCGGGGACGAAGGACGCCGGGTCCGCGAGGCGCGGCACGACGACCGACCGCCACGGCGTGACCCGCAGTGAGGTCTGTGCCGGATCGACGTCCTGGCCCGCGGCCGCGAGCATCTCGGCGCCGGCCCGGCTGAGCCGGCCCAGCGGCACCAGGGCGGCGCCGGCCTGGCCGCCGTCCGGGCGACGCCACACTCCCACGGGTCGCGGGCCAGGCGGCGGTTCGGGACGCGCCACGGCGGGACGGCCGGCTCGCAGCGCCGCCGCGAGCGCCACGCCGCCGTCCGGCAGGTCCCGGACGCGCCAGATCGGGTGACCGGCCGGCGCGGCGCCGACCGTCGCGTCGGCCGCGGCCCGCAGGAAGCCCCGGGCGGCGGCGAGCAGCTCCGCGACGACGGCCGGACCATCGACCGCGACCCCGCCGGGACCGACCCACCAGCGGTCCGCGGCCAGCGGCGCCGCCCAGGCGTCCGGAGCCAGGGCGGCGACCGCGCCGGACGCGTCGTCGAGGCCGAACAGGAACCGGCCGGACAGCCCGGCGAGGTCCGGGTCGGCGCACAGGCCCAGGTCGAGAGCCCGCACCAGGCCGTCGAGCGACGAATCCGCGGCGCCGCCACCTGATGCCGTCCCGACCAGGCCGGCGAAGGGGGCCGCGACGATGTTGCGGACCCGTTCGTGGGTCGCCGACGGCAGCAGCCCGAGCTCGGCGACCCGGTCAGCCAGCTCCAAGTGCCGGCCGGCCGGCACCCCGCGCAGCTGCAGGTTCCCCCGCGAGGTCAGCTCGACGGCGCCACGCGGGCCGAACGACTCGGCCAGCTCCGCGAGCGCGACCAGGGTCCCACCGGCGATGAGGCCGCCGGGCAGCCGGATCCGAGCCAGGCCACCGTCGGCCGCCTCGTGCAGGACCAGGGCACCGGGGCAGCGGTCGGTCACCGGGTCTCGGGCGGCGGCGGCCATCTAGGCCCGCCCTTCGAGGTCGCCCTCCGCGCGCAGGTACACCTCGCGCAGCGCGTCCAGGGTCTCCGGCCGGGGCGCCGCCCACAGCCCGCGGTCGACGGCCTCCAGCAGCCGTTCCGCGATCCCGTGGAGGGCCCAGGGGTTCGAGTCGGTGAGGAACTTCTGGTTCTCCTCGTCGAGGACGTACGCCTCCGTCACGGCCTCGTACATCCAGTCGGCCACCACGCCGGCCGTCGCGTCGTAGCCGAACAGGTAGTCGACGGTGGCGGCCAGCTCGAAGGCGCCTTTGTAGCCGTGGCGGCGCATCGAGGAGATCCAGCGCGGGTTGACCACCCGGGCCCGGACCACCCGGGCCATCTCCTCGCCGAGCGTCCGGGTGCGCACCTCGTCGGGCCTGGTCGAGTCGCCGATGTAGGCGCGCGGGCCGCGCCCGGTCAGCGCACGAACGGTCGCGATCATGCCGCCGTGGTACTGGAAGTAGTCGTCGGAGTCGGCGATGTCGTGTTCCAGGCTGTCGGTGTTCTTCACCGCGACACTGATCCGCCGGTAGGCGGCCGTCATGTCGTCGCGGGCCGGCCGGCCGGCGAGGCCACGGCCGTAGGCGAACCCGCCCCAGGCCGCGTAGACCTCGGCCAGGTCGGCGTCGTCGTGCCAGGTGCCGGAGTCGACCAGCGGCAGCAGGCCGGCGCCGTACGCGCCCGGCTTCGAGCCGAAGATCCTGGTCGTGGCCCGGCGGCGGTCCCCGTGCGTGGCCGCGTCGGCGTCGGCGTGCGCCCGGACGTAGTTGTCGTCCGGGGCCTCGTCCAGGTCGGCGACGAGGCGGATCGCGTCGTCCAGGAGGTCGACGACGTGCGGGAACGCGTCGCGGAAGAACCCGGAGATCCGGACCGTGACGTCGATCCGGGGCCGGCCGAGCTCGGCGAGCGGGATCGGCTCGACGCCGCGCACCCGCCGGGACGCCTCGTCCCACAGCGGCGTCACGCCGAGCAGCGCGAGGATCTCCGCGACGTCGTCACCGGAGGTCCGCATCGCCGACGTGCCCCAGGCCGACAGGCCGACCGAGCGGGGGTACTCCCCCGTGTCGGCGAGGTGGCGCGCGAGCAGCGAGTCGGCCATCGCCCGGCCGGTCTCCCACGCCAGCGGGCTGGGGACCGCGCGCGGGTCGACGGCGTAGAAGTTGCGCCCGGTCGGCAGCACGTTGACCAGCCCGCGCAGCGGCGAGCCACTCGGCCCGGCCGGGATGAAGCCGCCGGCGAGCGCGTGCAGGGTCCGGCCGATCTCGTCGGTGGTGCGGGCGAGCCTCGGCACGATCTCGGTGGCCGCGAACGTCAGCACGGCGGCGACGGCCACGCGGTCGACCGCGTCCGGGTCGTCCGGGGCCCGGTCGATCGCGTCCGTGTCCGCCGGCACGTCGAGGACCTCGGCGACGACCTCGGCGACAGCGGCCGGGTCCCAGTCGCGGTCGTCCAGCTCGGTGAGCAGCTCCCGGGCGACGGCCTCGACCGCGTCGGTGCGGGTCGTCCCCTCCTCGGAGCCCAGGCCCAGGGCCTGGCGCAGCCCGGGGAGCGCGACGGCACCGCCCCAGAGCTGGCGGGCCCGCAGCATCGACAGCACCAGGTTGACCCGCGCGTCGCCGGTCGGCGCGGCGCCGAGGATGTGCAGCCCGTCGCGGATCTGCGCGTCCTTGATCTCGCAGAGCCAGCCGTCGACGTGCAGGATGAACTCGTCGAACTCCGCGTCGTGCGGGCGGTCGGCGAGGCCCAGGTCGTGGTCGAGCTTGGCCGCCTCGATCAGCGTCCAGATCTGGGCCCGGATCGCCGGGAGCTTCGCCGGGTCCATCGCGGCGATCTGCGCGTGCTCGTCGAGCAGCCGCTCCAGCCGGGCGATGTCGCCGTAGCTGTCGGCCCTGGCCATCGGCGGGACAAGGTGGTCGATGATCGTGGCGTGCGCCCGTCGCTTGGCCTGGGTGCCCTCGCCCGGGTCGTTGACGAGGAACGGGTAGACGAGCGGAAGGTCGCCGAGCGCCGCGTCCGGTCCGCAGCTCGCCGACAGCGCCGCCGCCTTGCCGGGCAGCCATTCGAGGTTGCCGTGCTTGCCGACGTGGACCACGGCGTGCGCGCCGAACCCGGCGTCACCAACGCTGTTGCGCAGCCAGTGGTAGACGGCCAGGTAGTGGTGGCTCGGCGGCAGGTCCGGGTCGTGGTAGATCGCGATCGGGTTCTGCCCGAAGCCACGCGGCGGCTGGATGAGGATCACCACGTTGCCGGCGGTGACGGCCGCGAGCACGATCTCGCCGTCGGGGTCGGTGGCGCGGTCGACGAACAGGTCGCCGGGCGCCGGGCCCCAGTGCTGCTCGACGGCGGCCCGCAGGTCCTCCGGCAGCGTGGCGAACCAGCTCCGGTAGACGGCGGCCGGGACCCGGACGGGGTTGCCGGCCAGGTGCTCGGCCGTCAGCCAGTCCTCGTCCTGGCCGCCGGCGGCGATCAGGCCGTGGATGAACGCGTCGCCGTCGCCGGCTTCGAGGCCGGGCAGCGCGCCGGGGCCAGTCTCCGGCCCGACGTCGTAGCCGGCCTCGCGCAGCGCGCCGAGCAGGGCGAGCACGCTGGCCGGGGTGTCGAGGCCGACCGCGTTGCCGATCCGGGCGTGCTTGGTCGGGTAGGCCGAGAGGACCAGGGCGATCCGCTTGTCGGCGTTCGCCACGTGGCGCAGCCGGGCGTGGCGCACCGCGAGGCCGGCGACCCGGGCCGCCCGTTCGGGGTCGGGCACGTAGCGGCTCAGCCCGTCGGCGTCGATCTCCTTGAACGAGAACGGGACCGTGATGATCCGTCCGTCGAACTCGGGGATCGCCACCTGGGTCGCGGTGTCCAGCGGCGACAGGCCGTCGTCGCTGGCCGCCCACTGCTCCCGCGACGACGTCACGGCCAGCGCCTGCAGGATCGGCACGTCCAGGGCTGCGAGGGCGCCGATGTCCCAGTCCCCGTCACGGCCGCCGGCCCCGACGTCGGCCGGCGTGGCGCCCAGTGCCGCCCCACCGGCGGCGAGCACGGTCGTCACGAGCGCGTCCGCCCGGCCGAGCTCGGCGAGCAGTTCCGTGTCGGCGGTGCGCAGGGACGCGCAGAAGACCGGTACCGCCCGGCCGCCGGCAGCGTCGACGGCGTCGGCCAGCGCGTCGACGAACGCGGTGTTCCCGGCCAGCTCGTGCGCCCGGTAGTACAGGATCGCGACGGTCGGGCGCCCGTCCGGCGCCGCGGTGTCTGGACGAGGATGCAGCCCCCAGGCGGGGGTCGGCTCCGGCGGGTCGAACCCGAGGCCGGTGAGCAGCAGCGCGTCGGAAAGGAACCGGGCCAGCTGGCGCAGGTTGTCCGGGCCGCCGTGGGCCAGGTAGGCGTGCGCCTGCGCGGACACCCCGGCGGGCACCGAGGACAGCTCCATCAACTCGGCGTCGGGGATCAGCTCGCCGCTGAGAACCACCACCGGCAGGCCCCGGGCCAGCAGCGCGTCGACGCCCTCCGGCCAGGCCCGCCGGCCGCCGAGCAGGCGCAGCACGACGACGTCGACGCCGTCGAGCAGCCCCGGCAGGTCGGTGACGTCGAGGCGGGCCGGGTTGCCCAGCCGGTAGTCCTCCCCGCAGGCACGGGCGCAGGACAGGTCGGTGTCCGACGTCGACAGCAGCAGGATCACGGTCGGCTCCCCAGGTCTGGAACAGAACTACGCAGGTGGCCGGCTTCCGGCAGCCCGGCCGGAACCGGCGGGGCTGGAACCGGCCCGGCGAGGGCCGGCCCGGCGGTGCCCGTCGGGGCTCCGGGCGGGACGAACGGCAGACCGGCTGGCGGTCCGTTCTCGATCAGCCGCAGCAGCGCGTCGGTGTCGAGATGCTCGGCGACGAGGTCGCCGAGGACGTCGAGGCGTCGCTCCCGGACGGCCCCGAACGAGACCTCGCCCAGCGGCCGCCACGGGGAGCCGACCAGGGCCGCGACGTCGGCCAGGAACGCCCGGCGGAAGCCGTCGTTCTCGAACGCGCCATGCCAGGTGGTGCCCCAGACCGTGCCGGCCCGGCAGCCGTCGAGGAACGGCTCGCCGCCGTGCACCGTCGCCACGCCGTGGTGGATCTCGTAGCCGTGCACGGGCTGGCCGTAGGCCGCGCCCGTGGGCCGGCCGAGCGTCTTGGCCGCCGCGAAGCGGATCGTCACCGGCAGCAGCCCGAGGCCGTCGACGCGGCCGGCGCCGCTCTCCACCTCGTCGACGATGGTCTCGGCGAGCATCTGGTAGCCGCCGCAGATCCCGAGCACCGGCCGGCCGTCGGCGGCCCGGCGGGCGAGCGGGCCGTCGAGCCCACGCCGGCGCAGCCACTCCAGGTCGGCGACGGTCGACCGGGTGCCGGGCAGCACGACGAGGTCAGCCGCGTCGAGGTCCTCGGGCCGGTCGACGAAGCGCACGGCGACGCCGGGCTCGGCCGCCAGCGCGTCCAGGTCGGTGAAGTTGCTCAGGAACGGCAGCCGGGCCACCGCGACCCGCAGCGACCCGTCCGGATCGCCCCTGGTCTCGCCGGGCGCGGGCAGGCCGAGCGAGTCCTCGACGTCGAGGCCGAGCCCGTCGCGCCAGGGCAGCACCCCGAGCACGGGACGCCCGGTCAGGCCCGACAGCATGTCCAGGCCCGGCTCCAGCAGGGCCCGCTCGCCGCGGAACTTGTTGACGACGAAGCCCGCGACGAGCGCCTGGTCGGCCGGCTCCAGCAGGGCCAGCGTCCCGAACATGGCGGCGAACACCCCGCCGCGGTCGATGTCGCCGACGACCAGCGTCGGCAGCCGCGCGGCCCTGGCCAGGCCCATGTTCGCGATGTCGTTGGCCCGCAGGTTGATCTCCGCCGGGCTGCCGGCGCCCTCGCAGACCACCACGTCGAACCGGGAGCGCAGGTCGGCGAGGCTCGCGAGCACCTCGGTGAACAGCTGGCCCTTCAGGGCCCGGTAGTCGAGCGCGCCAGCCTCGGCCACCGGCCGGCCGCGCAGCACGACCTGGCTGCGGTGCCCGGCCCCCGGCTTGAGCAGCACCGGGTTCATCGCGCCCTCCGGCTCCACGCCGGCGGCGGCAGCCTGCATCACCTGGGCGCGGCCGATCTCCGCTCCGTCGGCGGTCACCCACGAGTTCAGCGACATGTTCTGCGCCTTGAACGGCGCGACCCGGACGCCCTGACGGGCCAGCCAGCGGCAGATGCCGGCGGTCAGGACCGACTTGCCCGCGTCCGAGGTGGTCCCGGCGACGAGCAGCGCGCCGCTCACGACCCGCCCCGGCGCCGGCGCGCCGCCACGCGCCCCGCGCCAGCCACGGCGGCGAGGACGACGGCGGCGGCGCCCACCGCCCCGGAGAGGTCCGCCGAGCGGGCCACGTCGGCGCCGGCCGCCGGCCCGCCGTCGCCGAGCCGGCCGCGGGTCTCGACCTCGCCGGCGTAGACGTTGGTGCCGCCGAGCGTGATGCCCAGCGCTCCGGCGAACGCGGCCTCGCACTGGCCCGCGTTCGGGCTCGGGTGGTTGCCGCCGTCGCGCCGCCACGTCCGCCAGGCCTGCCCCGGCGAGCCGCCGACCACGGGCGCGACCAGCGCCGTCAGGGCCGCGCACAACCGAGCGGGCACCAGGTTCGCGACGTCGTCGAGGCGGGCCGCGGCCCAGCCGAACCGCAGGTAGCGCGGCGAGCGGTAGCCCACCATCGCGTCGAGGGTGTTCACGGCGCGGTAGCCGACGACGCCGGGCAGGCCGAGCGCCGCCCCCCACAGCAGCGGGCCGAGCACCGCGTCGGCGGTGTTCTCCGCGACCGACTCGATCGCCGCCCGGGCCAGCTCCGGCTCGTCCAGCCCGCTCGGGTCACGCCCGCACAGGTGCCCGAGCCGGTCCCGGCTGGCCGGCAGGTCACCGGAGGTCAGCAGCCGGGCCATGGCCACCCCCTCGCGGCGCAGCGACGTCCCGCCGAGCGCGGCCCACAGTGCCGCGGCCAGCAGCACCGGGCGCGCGGGCGGCGGGACGAGGCGGTCCAGCGCTGCGGCGGCGAGCATGGGGCCGCCGACGGCCACCGCGACGAAACCGACGCCGGCCGCGCGGGAGTCGGCGTAGAGGCGCCGCTCGACCACGGCCGCGGCCCGGCCGTAGCCCGCGACGGGGTGGAACCGGCCAGGGTCGGCGAAGACGAGGTCCGCGACGGCGCCGGCGACGATCGCCACCGCGACACCGCCCGGACCCACCCCGCGCCGACGGTCCCGCGCCGCGCCGCCACCGCCGGTCGCACCGCCACCCAGCCGGGCCGACGCGGCATCGCCGGACCGGTGCTCAGCCCGCGGCACGGAAGGCCTCGGTCTGCTGGGCCGCGCGGGCAGCCGCGACGAAGCGGTGCGCCGCGCCAGGGACCCCGGCCCAGTGGGTGTGCAGGTACGACGCGTGGATGGCGCCACGGACGAAGCCCTCGGCGACGTCGTTGCCGCTCGCGTCCCGCCAGCGCCAGGCCGGGGCGGCACCACGATGCGCGTCGCCGCCGGTCGAGCCACCGGCCGCCGGGGTCGCGACCGTGCGGTGGAACTCGTGCCCGTGCACGGTCGAGCCGCGCGGCGCCAGCACCGAGTCGGTGGCCGCGGCCGCCTCCCGGTAGCCCAGCGTCAGGCGGGGCGTCATCGCGGCCGTCACCTCGCCGAGCACTCCGCACATCGGCGCGCCGTCGAGCGCGCTGCTCAGGTAGAGCAGCCCGGCGCACTCCGCGGCGACGGGAGCGTCGGTCGCCGCGAAGGCCCGGACCCGGGACCGCAGCGCGGCGTTCGCGGCGAGCGCGCCCGCGTGCACCTCCGGGAACCCACCGCCGATGATCAGCCCGGACGTGCCGGCCGGGAGCACCTCGTCGACGGTCGGGTCGAAGCCGACGACCTTGGCCCCGGCGGCGGTCAGCAGCTCGGGCGTCTCGGCGTAGCCGAACGTGAAGGCCGGCCCGCCCGCGACCGCGACCACCGGGCGCGGCCCCTCGGGCACCGGCGACCCGACGGGCTCCAGGGCGGCGACCCGCGCGTCCCACGGCTCGGCGGGCAGGTCGGGGGCCGTCGCGGCGAGCGCGAGCAGCGCGTCCAGGTCGAGGCCGGAACCAACCGCCGCGCCGAGCTCGGCGACGGCGTCCCTGGCCGGCGCGGCGCGTTCCGCGGCAGGCACCAGGCCGAGGTGGCGCGACGGGGTGACCAGGTCGGGGCGCCGGCCGAGCACGCCGAGCACGGGCATGCCGATCTCGGCCATCGCGGCGCGCAGGATCTCGGCGTGCCGCTCGGTGCCGACCTGGTTGAGCACGACGCCGCCGATCCGCACGGCCGGGTCGAACGACCGGAACCCGTGCACCGTCGCCGCGACCGACCGCCCGGCCGACCGCGCGTCGACGACCAGGACGACGGGCGCCGCCAGCAGCGTGGCGACGTGCGCCGTCGAGCCGAACCCGGCGCGGGTCGCGTGCCCGTCGAACAGCCCCATGACGCCCTCGATGACGGCGACGTCGGCCCGCCGGGGGTTGAGCGCGCCATGCAGGAACAGCGGGGCGACCCGCTGTTCGCCGACGAGCCAGGGGTCGAGGTTGCGCCCCGGCCGGCCGGCCGCCAGCGCGTGGTAGCTCGGGTCGATGTAGTCCGGGCCGACCTTGTGCGGCGAGACCGCGAGCCCCCTGGCCCGCAGGGCCGCGAGCAGACCGGTGGCGATGGAGGTCTTGCCGGCGCCGCTGGCGGGCGCGGCGAGGACGACCCGCGGGATCCTCACGGCCCGGCCGGCGCGGCGACCGGCGGCGTCTTGGGCCGAGGCGCGGCCGGCACCGGCAGGAGCGCGGTCACCACTCGATCCCCCGCTGGCCCTTCTGGCCCGCGTCCATCGGGTGCTTGACCTTGGTCATCTCGACGACCAGGTCGGCGATCTCCACGAGGCGCGGGTGGGCCCGGCGGCCGGTGATCACGACGTGCTGGAAGCCGGGACGCGCGGCCAGCGTCTCGACCACATCCTCGACGTCGACCCAGCCCCACTCCATGACGTAGGTGAACTCGTCGAGCACCAGCAGGCCGTAGGTCTGCGCGGCGAGGTCTGCCTTGATCCGCTCCCAGCCCTCGGCGGCGGCCGCGGCATGGTCGTCCTGCGGGCCGCGCTGGGTCCAGGACCAGCCAGAGCCCATCTTGAACCAGTCGACGGACCCGCCCTCGCCGGTCTGCTCGTGCAGCCGGCCGAGCGCCAGCAGCGCGTTCTCCTCGCCGACCTTCCACTTCTTGCTCTTGACGAACTGGAACACGCCGATCGGCCAGCCCTGGTTCCAGCCCCGCAGCGCGAGCCCGAAGGCTGCCGTCGACTTGCCCTTCATGTCGCCGGTGTGGACGACGAGCAGCGGCCGGTTGCGCCGCTGCCGGGTGGTCAGCCCGTCTGCGGGGACGCTCTCGACCTGGCCCTGCGGCGCCATCAGGCGGCGTCCCGCAGCGCGCGGACGGTGGCCGCCAGCCCGGCGCCGGCCGCGGCGGAGTCGAGGCCGCCGGGATCGGGCCTGCCGCGCCGCCCGCCAGGGCCAACGGCCTCGGGCCCGGTGCCGGACGCGCCCAGCTCGGCGAGCCCGAGCAGCGTGGCGCCCAGGGTGGCGGCGAGCTCACCGGCCAGGCCGAGGCGCACCCGTCCCGTCTCGCAGTCGATGACGACCGCGGCGACGCCGGAGCGAGCCAACAGCTGGGCGGCCGGGCCCGGCCGCGGCCCCGCGGTGTGCCTGCCGTCGGTCAGCACGACCAGCAGCGGCCGGCGGCTCGGGTCGCGCAGCCGTTCCCGGGCCAGCACGCGGTGCGCGAGCAGCAGGCCGTCGGCCAGCGGAGTGCGCCCGCCAGACGGCAGGTCCGCCAGCAGCGTCGCCGCGACGTCCACCGATGACGTCGGCGGGAGCGCGAGGCTCGCGTCCTCGCCGCGGAACGTGACGAGCCCGATCTTGTCGCGGCGCTGGTAGGCGTCGAGCAGCAGGGAGAGCACGGCCGCCTTGACTGCGCCCATCCGCGCCCGTGCCGCCATCGAGCCCGACGCGTCCACGACGAACAGCACGAGGTTGCCCTCGCGGCCCTCCCGCCTGGCCTGCCGCAGGTCGGCGGGCCGCAGCCGCAGCCCCGGCCCGCCGCGGCCGCGGGCCAGCTGGTGTGGCGCCGCCGCGAGCAGGGTGGCTATGACGTGCGGGTCGCGCAGCCGGCCGGCCGGGACCTGGGCGCCGACCACGGCGCCGGACGGGGTGGCCGCGCGAGACCGTCGGCCGGGCACGCCCCGGCCGACGCCGGGCACCTCCAGCCGCCGGGCGCGGAACGTCGCCGCGGGCGCGATCACGCCTACCGCCGGCTGGGTGGCCGGCCGTGGCGCCGGGGCCGCCTGGTCTCCGGCTCGCCCGTCGGCAGCGGGGCTGGCCTCGTCGTCCGCACCGGCGGCCGGAGCACCGCCACCGGGGCCGCCGGGATCCGGGTCGCTGTCCAAATCGGTCTGGCCGTCCGGTCCAGCGGGCTGCGCAGGGTCGCGGGTCGCGTCCTGGCCCTGGTCGCCCTGGTCCTGGTGCTGACCTGGGTCATCCTGGCTCGGGTCGCCCTGGCCCTCGTCGTCCTCGTTCGGGAGGGCGTCGAGCTCCTTGCGGGCCGACTCCAGTGCGGCGTCGAGCGCGTCGGGCTCCAGGCCTGGCGCGTCGAACGGGTCGCGGCGGCGGCGGTGCGGAAGTGCCAGCGCGACCGCCGCCCGCACGTCGTCCTCGGTGACCTCGGCCCGCCCGGCCCAGGCCGCGTGCGCGACCGAGGCCCGCGCGGTCACCAGGTCCGCCCGCAGCCCGTCGACCTCGAACGCGGCGCAGACGGCGGCGATCCGGGTCAGCTCCCGGTCGGGCAGCCGGACGGCGGGCAGCGCCGCGCGGGCGGCGGCGATCCGCGCCGAGAGCTCCCGCTCCGCGTCCTCGTACCGGGCGGCGAAGGCGTCGGGATCCGCGTCGAAGGCCAGCCGGCGGCGGACGACCTCGGCCCGCAGGGCCGGCTCGCGCGGCGCCGCGACCTGCACGGTCAGCCCGAACCGGTCGAGCAGCTGCGGCCGAAGCTCGCCCTCCTCGGGGTTCATCGTCCCGACGAGCAGGAACCGGGCCGCGTGCCGGACCGACACCGCGTCACGCTCGACGTGGGCGACGCCGAGCGCGGCCGCGTCGAGCAGCAGGTCGACCAGATGGTCGTGCAGCAGGTTGACCTCGTCGACGTAGAGAACGCCCCGGTGCGCGGCGGCGAGCAGCCCGGGCTCGAACACGACGACGCCGGCGGTCAGCGCCCGTTCGATGTCGAGGGAGCCGAGCAGGCGGTCCTCCGTGGCGCCCACGGGCAGCTCGCACAGCCGGGTCGGCCGTTGCGAGGCGGGGGCCGCGGCCGGGTGCGGGCCGTCAGGGCACTCCTGGTCCGGGCGGGCCGGGTCGCAGGAGAACCGGCAGCCGGCCACCACCGCGACCGGCGGCAGCACACCGGACAGCGCCCGCACCGCCGTCGACTTGGCGGTGCCCTTCTCGCCCCGGACCAGCACACCACCGATCTCGGGGCAGACCGCGTTCAGGACAAGCGCGAGCCGCAGATCGTCCATACCGACGATCGCGCTGAAGGGGAACAGGGGCACGCGCGCACCACCTCGCACCGGCAGTGTCCGCGCCTGCCGCTCGTACGGGCCCGGGAACTGCCGCCCACGGGCGGGCGATCGAGGTGTTCTGGCTCACCGCGCCGGACCGGCCGCGGCTCACAGTGGCGGGACCGCCCCGGTCTTGGCGCCCAGCGCCGCACCGGAGTTCCCCTCGTATCGCCTGGCAGGAATGGTGCCATGGGACGGCGCCCGAGGGACAGTGACCACGAACACCCGCTGGCCCTGGTCCCGCGATCAGCGCGACGGCGGCTGGCACGGCCATGCACAATCGCCCCTGTGCCAGCCAGCCCTGTGCCAGCCAGCCCTGTGCCAGCCAGCCCCGAGCCCACCGGGCCCGCGCCCGTCCCCGGGGGCGCCGTAGCCGAAGGAGCCGTCGACGGCTCCGGTGCGTTCGGCGTGACGGTGGTCGGCATCGGCGAGGACGGCTGGGACGGCCTGGGCCAGCCGGCCCGGGCGGCGCTCGCCGCCGCCGATGTCGTACTCGGCGGCGCCCGTCAGCTGGGCCTCGTGGCCGGCCGGGTACGGGCCGTCGAGACCTGGCCCCGCGACCTGGCGGCGGCCGCCGCGGCGCTGCCCGACAGCCATGCCGGCCAACGGGTCGCCGTCCTCGCCAGCGGCGACCCGATGCACTACGGGGTCGGCGGCACGCTCGCGCGGGCGCTGGGCCCGGGTCAGGTCCGGGTCCTGCCGGCCCCGTCGTCGATCTCGCTGGCCTGCGCCCGGCTCGGCTGGCCGGTCGAGGAGGTCGCCGTCGTCAGCGCGGTCGGCCGGCCGTACGCCGCGGTCGGCCCCGAGCTGCACGCCGGCGCGCGGGTGCTGGTCCTCACCGGCGACGAGGACGGCGCGGACCGGGTCGGCCGGCTGGTCGCCGAGCGCGGCCTCGACGCCGAGCTCACCGTGCTGGAACGCCTCGGCGGCCCGCGCGAGCGGGTCGGGCGCCATCCGGGTGGGCCCGGGGTACCGCCACACGACCGGCTCGCCATGGTCGCGGTCCACTGCGGACCGGACCCGGCACACGAGGGCCCGGCGGTGGCCAGCCGGGTGCCAGGGCTGCCCGACGACACGTTCGCCACCGACGGCGTGCTGACGAAGCAGGAGGTCCGGGCCGTAACCCTGGCCGCCCTCGCTCCGGCACCCGGCGAGCTGCTCTGGGACGTCGGGGCCGGCAGCGGCGGCATCACCACCGAATGGCTACGCGCCGACCGCCGGTGCCGGGCGGTCGCGATCGAGCCGCGGGCCGACCGGGCCGCCCACGTGCGCGCGAACGCCGAACGGCTCGCCGGCGCCGTCGAGCAGACCGCGGGCCTCGCCACGGCGGCGGGCGGGCTGCGCGTCGTGAAGGGCCGCGCGCCGGCGGCACTCGCCGGCCTGCCCAGGCCCGACGCCGTCTTCGTCGGAGGCGGCGCCAGCGTGGCCGGGGTCATCGAGGCCTGTCTCGCGGCCTTGCGGCCCGGCGGGCGCCTCGTCGCCAACGCGGTCACGATCGAGACCGAGGCCGTGCTCGCGGACTGGCACCGCCGCGCCGGCGGCCGGCTGCGCCGGATCGCGATCTCCCATGCCGAGCCGGTCGGTTCGTTCACCGCGTTCCGGCCGGCACTGCCTGTCACCCAGTGGGTCCACACCGCGCCGGCGCCGCAGACCCGATGACCGTCCCAGCAGCAGCAAGCAAAAAGGGAGCGACGCGATGACCGTCCACTTCATCGGCGCCGGGCCCGGCGCAGCCGATCTGATCACGCTGCGCGCCCGCGACCTGATCGCCGCGTCGCCGGTCTGCCTCTACGCCGGCAGCCTCGTGGACCCGGCCGTGCTGGCGCACTGCCCACCTGGCGCCAGGCTGGTCGACACCGCCCGGCTGACCCTGGACGAGATCGTCGGCCAGCTGGTCGAGGCCGACGCCGCCGGGCAGGATGTCGCCCGGTTGTGCAGCGGCGACCCGTCGGTGTTCAGCGCCGTCGCCGAACAGATGCGCCGGCTCGACGCGGCCGGCGTCCGCTACGACGTCTGCCCGGGCGTCTCCGCGTACGCGGCGGCGGCGGCCGAGCTGAACCGGGAGCTGACCGTCCCGGGCGTCGCGCAGAGCGTGGTGCTGACCCGGACCAGCGAGAACGCCTCGGCGATGCCCGCCGGGGAGACGCTCGCGGCGCTCGGCGCCGCCCAGGCGACCATGGTCATCCACCTGTCGGTCCAGCGGATCGAGGCGGTCGTCGCCGAGCTGCTCCCGGTCTACGGCGCGGACACCCCGGTCGCCGTGGTCGCGTGGGCGTCGCGGCCCGACCAGGTCGTGCTGCGCGGCCGGCTCGACGGCATCGCCACCGCCGTCCAGGCCGCCGGGATTCGCCGGGCCGCGGTCATCATCGTCGGCGCCGCGCTGGCGGCCGAGGGCTTCCGGGACAGCCACCTGTACTCGGTGGAACGAGACCGCGCGTGCGTGTCCTGATCCTCGGCGGCACCCGGGAGGCCCGTGACCTGGCCGCCGCGCTGGTCGAGGAGCCGGGGATGGCCGTCACCACCTCGCTCGCCGGCCGGGTCCGCGACCCGGCGCTGCCCGCCGGCGAGACCGTGATCGGCGGCTTCGGCGGCGTCGCCGGGCTGCGTGCCTTCTTGCGTGACCGCGCGATCGAGGTCGTCGTCGACGCCACCCACCCGTTCGCCGCGACGATGTCCGCGCACGCCATCGCCGTGTGCGTCGGGCCGCCCGACGGCGGCCGGCCAGCCGAGCCGGGCGCCGGAGTGCCGCTGCTGCGGCTGGCCCGGCCGGGCTGGACCGAGCGCCCCGGCGACGGCTGGCACCGCGTCGCGGATCTCCGGACGGCGGCCGACCAGGCTCGCGCCCTGTGCCCGCCGGGCGGCGCCGTGTTCGTCACCACCGGCCGCCGCCAGCTCGCGCCGTTCGCCGCCGACCCCTACCGCCATTACGTGATCAGGGCGGTCGACCCGCCGACCGACGTGCTGCCGCCCCGGCACACCGTGCTGCTCGACCGCGGCCCGTACACGGTCGAGGGCGAGACCCGGCTGATGCGCGACCACGGCGTCCGGGTCCTGGTGACCAAGGACAGCGGCGGTGCCCTGACCGCGGCGAAGCTGGACGCGGCCCGAGCCCTCGGCCTGCCGGTCGTCATGGTCGACCGCCCGGCGGCGACCGACCCGGCACCACCCACCTGGTCGAACGTCGCCGGAGTCGTCGCCGCACTGCGCGCACTCGGCGAGGACCAAGACCCCGCTGCCCGCCCGCTCCGCCCATGATCATCCGCTGGCCGGCGCGGTGAGCCCTACCCGGTGGTCGAGCCCCGTCCGAATCTGCGACCACCTGGTAGGACTCGGCGTGGGTTGACGCCATCCAGCGGCCTCGACGCCGGTCAGCCTTGGCAGCCCACGGCGCCGCCGCTGACCGCCGTGCCCGGCACCGACAGCGCGACACGCACCCCGCCGGGCACAGGCTGGACGCCCTTGATGTGGACCGGGAAGGGAAGGCCACCCAACCTCACGATCGGGTCGTCCAGCTGGCCCGAGCCCGCCGCGTCGAGCAGCCCTCCCCCCGCACCGAGACTGGCGGCCAGACCAGCGGAACCGAGCGTGACCGTCGCCTCGACCGAGACCGAGCCGACCGAGACCGAGCCGGGTGCCGGCTGGCCGACCAGGCCGGCCAACGGCGGCATCCGGACGTCGTGGAAGGTCACGTCGACGTCGGTCAGCCGGGACGACGCGCCGACGCCGTCGGCCGTCACCGTCACCACCCGGTAATGCCCCTCGGCCACCTGGGTGAGGAACGGGAATCCGCCGATGTGCACCGACCGGGTCCCGGTCAGCGCGCCCAGGCAGGACAGCCGGGCCGACAGCCGGTGCTCGACGACTCCGACCAGCAGCCGGTCGGCCAGCAGCAGGCCGAGCACGACGACGAGCGGAAGCGTCACGAGCAAGCGCCAGCGCCGAGCGCCGCCGGCCGTCGCGGCGTCCGGCTCGGCCACGAGCTGTCCGTCGGGTATCACCGGGTACATGCCGCTAGGCCGAGCAGGCCCACGCGATGGAACCGGCCAGCGTGCGGCCGCCGTCGGAAGTCGCCGAGAACGAGACCGAGCCGCCGGTGTCGGTAATCTGAGCGCTGGCCGGAACGGCGGTGATCACGTAGCGGCCCTCGCCCGGGATGGTCAACGAGACCGTCACCAGGATCGTGTAGGTGCCCGGCGCGTGATAGTTCGCCGCGACCACGGTCTCCGTGACCGTGTAACCCTGCACCACGGCACTCGCCGAGGCCGTGTAGTGGTTGCCACTCACCCCGCAGGTCACGGTCGTGTCGACGTGACCGGCGACCGCGACCGGGGACGTGATCGTGATGGTCTCCGAGCCCGGTCCACCCGTGCCCCGGCCGGCCGGGATTCGGGGCCTCGGGGTGCCGGACGCGGCCGTCGGCACGGGGGTCACCGTCGCGTCGGGAGTCGTCTCGGCGGGTACCGACGCGCTCGCCGGGGGCGAGGTCGTCGGGTCGGATCCGTCCGTCGCCGGGTCGGCCGGCAGAGCCGACGTCGCATCGGCGGCGGGCGACGCCGTCACCGACGCCTCGGCCAGCGAGGTCGATACCGCCGGCTGGCACGCGGCGAGTGACAGCAGCGCCGCACTGGCCAGGGTGGCCACGGCGAGACCTCGGTGGATCGGAGCGTTCATCGTCATGGGGTGGACGCCTGCCTTCAGGTCTGGTGATCGACGGAATTCCCGGAAGCCCCGGGAGACAGCCGACGGGACCGCAATCCGCGGGCCAGGCGGACCTACGCCCGTTTCCCTTGCCGGCAACGCAAAGACCACCAGCTCTGCGTGCGAGCGCCATCCCGGAAACATGTGAGGCGCATAGGAGCCCGAGACGGTGTCGCGGCCCGCGGCAGCCGGGCTGGTTCAGGCCGTCGCCATATCAACCTGGCGGCCGCCAACCCCATCAAGGAAACTGTTCGCTCCTGTCGCCGCGGCCCGAGTGTGGCCCGGCGGTGGCCGTCGCGTGAATTCCGCCGGCTTGTCGGGCGTCCCTAGACTGAGGGGGTGCCGTTTGTCCTGACCGTTCTCGACGGCGTGCGCTGGCGTGGCCGGCCCGTGGTCGGTGAGCGTCCGCAGGCGTTGTTGGCGGCGCTGGTCGTCGGCGGAGGTCAGGCCGTGCCGAGCGAACGGCTGGCCGAGGTGATCTGGGGCGAGAACGAGCCAGGCAACGCCGGCAAGGCGTTGCAGGTCCTGATCTCGCGCACCCGGTCGCAGTGCGGCCAGGACGCGGTCGTGCGCGACGGTCACGGCTACCGGCTAGGCGTGCCGTCCGAGCAGGTCGACGCGCTGCGGCTCGGCGACCTGACCCGGCGGGCGCGGCGCCTGCTCGCGGCCGACGACCTGGCCGCGACGCGCGAGACGGCGGCCGAGGCGCTGGCGCTGGCCGAGACGCTGGTGGAGCCACGAGACGAGGACTGCCGCCCGTTGGCGGAGCTGCGGCGGGACGCCGCGGCGCACCGGGCCGAGCTGGCCGGGCTGCTCGGCCGGGTGCTGAGCCTGACCGGGGAGCACGAGTCCGCGCTGCCGCGCCTCCTCGACGCGTTCGACCGGGACTCGTCTGACGAGGCCGTGCTCGCGTGCCTGCTGCGCAGCGAGGCGGCGGTGCGCGGCACGAGCGCGGCGCTCGACCGGTACGAGCGCTACCGGTCCGAGCTGCGCGAGCGCCTCGGCGTCAGTCCCGGCGGGCCGCTCGAACGGGTGCACCGGGAGCTGCTCCACCTCGATCGGCCGGTCCGCATGGGCCTGCACTACGACACGAGCCCGCTGATCGGGCGCGCGGACGACCTCCGACGGCTGCGGGCGCTGGTCGGCACCTCCCGCGTGGTCTCGATCGTCGGGCCGGGCGGGCTGGGCAAGACCCGGCTGGCGCACGCGCTCGGCCGGTCGGCCGACCAGCCGGTCGTGCACTTCATCGGGCTGGTCGGTGTCACCTCGCCGGACGACGTGATCGGTGAGGTCGGTTCCGTGCTGGGGGTGCGCGACTCCGTGCACGGGCGCCGGACGCTGACCCCCCAGCAGCTCGCCGACGTGCGCGGGCGGATCGCCCAGCACCTCAGCGCGGCGCCCAGCCTGCTGATCCTCGACAACTGCGAGCATCTCGTCGACGCCGTCGCCGACCTGGTGGCGTTCCTCGTCGCCACCGCGGCCGACCTGCGGGTGGTCACCACGTCACGGGCGCCCCTGGCGATCAGCGCGGAGCGGGTCTATCCGCTGAGCGAGCTCGGCCCGCTGGAGTCCGCCGACCTGTTCCGGCAGCGCGCCGTCGCGGCGCGGCCCGAGGTCCAGCTTCCCGAGGACGCGGTCATGGACATCGCCGCGCGGCTGGACGGTCTCCCGCTGGCCATCGAGCTCGCCGCGGCCAAGGCTCGGGTGATGTCCGTCGAGGAGATCAGCCGACGGTTGGAGGACCGGTTCGCCCTGTTGCGCGGCGGGGTCAGGAACGCGCCGGACCGGCACCGCACCCTGATCGCCGTCATCGACTGGTCCTGGAACCTGCTGGAGGAGCGCGAACGCCGCGCGTTGCGCTGGCTGTCGGTCTTCCAGGACGGGGTCACCCTGACGGCTGCGGAGCAGGTTCTCGGCGCGGACGCGCTGGGCGCCGTGCAGGCGCTCGTCGACCAGTCGCTGCTGACCGTCGTCGAGACGACCGCGGGCGTGCGGTACCGGATGCTGGAGACCGTCCGCGAGTTCGGCCGGATGCGCCTCACGCAGGCCGGCGAGCAGGACCAGGCACTGGCCGCGCTGCGGGCCTGGGCGGTCGACTACGCGAGCGCGGCGGCCCAGCGGATGTTCGGCGCGCACCAGTTCGACGGCATCGACGCACTCGACGCCGAGGAGACCAACCTGGCGGACGTGCTGCGCCAGGCGCTCGCCGGCGCCGACCCGGAGGCAGCCGTCCAGCTGCTGTGCGGCCTGGGCGGGCTGTGGTCCGTGCGAGGGGAGCACCCCAGGGTGTTCGTGCTCGCGGGCTCGGTCGCCGAGACCGTGGCCGGCTGGCTGCCACCTCCCGAGCTCGCGGACGCCACCCGGGCCGCGCTGGTGATCGTGCTGCAGAACGCCATGATCGGGGCGTCCGGCGAGGCGCATGCGACGATCCACGACCTGCTCGTCCGCCTCGGGACGGACGAGCGCGGCGACCCGCGGATCAACGCCATGGTCACGGTTCTCCTCGCGCACGACCCGAACGTCGGCGAGCCGTTCGGCACCCGGCTCGACGAGCTGGCCGAGTCCACCGACCCGTCCGTGGCGATCACCGCCCTGCAGTGGCGCAGCCATCTGCACGAGAACGCCGGTGACCCGATGAGCGCGATCGACGGGGCCGAACGCGCGTTGACCCTGATGCGGGAGGACTTCGACGGTCCTTGGCTGGCGGCGATGCTGCACGCCCACCTGGCCGCTCTCCACATGCAGCTGGGCCATCCGGTCGCCGCCGTGCCCCACGCCCGCGCCGCGATTCCGGTGCTCGCCCGGCTCGGCGCGACGGACGACCTGGTCCAGCTCCATTCGGTGGTCGCGCTCGCCGCGGTGGCTACCGGACACCTCGACGAGGCGTCGGCCTACCTCGACCAGATCGAGCAGCTCAAGGGCTCCGACGCCATCCTCGGTGGGCTGCTCGCGCTCGGCCCCGCCGAGGCCGAGATCGCGCTGGCACGCGGCGACGCGGTTGCCGGGCTCGCGGCCTACCGGGCCTCGTCCGCGCGCCTGCGCGCCTTCGCCTTCCCAGGCCACCAGTCGACCGGCGTCGAGCCCTGGCTGCTGTTCGCGGACGCGAGCATGCTGACCGCGTTCGCGTACTACGGGACCTCCAGTGACGAGGCCGACGGCGCCGAACTGTTCGCGTCCTGCCGGGCCAGGACGTTGGGCGCGCTGGGACTGGAAGGCGTCCATCTCGACTTCCCGGTCTGCGGCATGGCGCTGTTCGCGCTTGGTGCCTGGGGGCTGTTGCGGTCTGCCGTTCCCGCGGCCGAGGCCGTGCGCCTCCTGGTGCTGGCTGAGCGTTTCTCCTACAGCCGCATGATCCCGACCATGTCCTGGGACAAGATCGCGCCCTGCGCCGAGGAGCGGGGGCCTGGCTCGATAGCGGCGTTCCGCGCGGAGTACGGCGACCAGCCCGGCCCCGCCCTGGTCGCGCAGGCCTGGCGGGCCGTCGACCAGCTCGGCTGACCGCGGACCGGCACCGGACCACGACCGGGAGGTCGCTCCGTGCCCGGCTGCCGGACACGGAGCGACCTCAGCGGCCAGCGCTCGCAAGGCTCAGAGGTGACGCTTGTAGCTGCGCACCGACAGCGGGGCGAAGATCGCGATCACGACCAGGCAGGCCACCAGCGTCCAGCCCACCTGGGCGGACACGTGCGCGTGGTTGGCCAGGTCCCGGTCGGCCGAGACCAGGTGCGAGACCGGGTTGACCTTGACGAACGCCTTCAGCGGACCCGGCAGCGTGTCGACCGGCACGAACGCGTTCGACAGGAAGGTCAGCGGGAACAGGATCATCATCGACATGCCCTGGACGCTCTGCGCGCTGCGGGCGATGGTGCCGAAGAAGGTGAAGACCCAGGCCAGCGACCAGCCGGTGAAGATCGCCAGCAGGATCGCGCCGGCCACCCCGAGCACGCCACCGCCGGGGCGGTAGCCGATGGCGATGCCCATCGTGAAGGTGAGCGTCGACGCGATCGCGTACCGGATCAGGTCCGCGACCATCGGCCCGGCCAGCGGCGCGATCCGGGCCATCGGCAGCGATTTGAACCGGTCGAAGACCCCCTTGTCCATGTCCTCGCGCAGCTGGACGCCGGTGGCCATGCAGCAGGTCAGCACGGTCTGGGCGAGGATGCCGGGGATCATCAGCGGCAGGTAGCTCTTCACGTTCCCGGAGATCGCCCCGCCGAAGACGTAGGCGAACATCACCGTGAACAGGATCGGCTGCAGGGTCACGTCGAAGAACTGCTCCGGGTTGCGGCGCATCTTCTTGGTGGCCCGCCAGGCCATCACCAGGGTCTGGCGCAGCGTGTCGACCGGGGTGGCTCGGGGATGGGAGCGGGCGACCGCTTCCCGGGGGTCGATGGTGATCGTGGTCCGAGGCTCGACAGTGATCGTGGTCATCGGGCCACCTCCTGTGGCGTCTTCTCCTGCGCCTGGCCGGGCACGGTCGTGTCCGGCTGCTCGCCCTCGCCGGCGTCGTGGCCGGTGAGGGCGAGGAAGACCTCGTCGAGCGTCGGCTTGTCGACGCCCACCGAGGCGATCTCGACGCCGGCCTGGCGCAGCCCGATCAGCACGTCGGCCACCCGGTCGGACGTCTCCAGCGCGACGTTGAGCTGCCCGGCCTCGGGCGTGACGACCGGCTCCTCGCCGAGCTGGCGGCGCACCACGTCGGTGGCCAGGGAGGTGTCCGCGCCCGAGGCCAGCCGCAGCCGCAGCGTCAGGTTGCCCACCGAGGTCTTCAGCTCGTCGGGGGTGCCCTCGGCCACCTTGCGGCCGCGGTCGATCACCGCGATCCGGCCGGCGAGCTGGTCGGCCTCGTCGAGGTACTGGGTGGTGAGCAGGACCGTGCACCCGCTGGCGACCAAGCCGCGAATGGTGTCCCACATCTGCCCGCGGGTCCGGGGGTCGAGGCCGGTGGTCGGCTCGTCGAGGAAGATCAGCGGCGGGCGGGTGATCAGGCTCGCCGCCAGGTCGAGCCGGCGGCGCATGCCGCCGGAGAACTGCGAGATTCGCTTGCTCGCCGCGTCCGTGAGGTCGAACTGCTCGAGCAGCTGGGCGGCCATCTCCCGCGACTGACGCGAGCCGAGGCCCTGCAGGCGCCCGAACATCCACAGGTTCTCGGTGGCGGTGAGGTTCTCGTCGACGGAGGCGTACTGGCCGGTGACGCCGATCAGCTGACGTATCCGGTGCGGCTCGCGGCGGACGTCGACGCCGAAGACCGACGCCTCACCCTCGTCGATCGTCAGCAGCGTCGCCAGCATTTTCAGCATCGTGGTCTTGCCGGCCCCGTTGGGGCCCAGAACGCCGAAGATCTCGCCTTCCCCGATGTCGAGGTCGATGTTGTCGACGGCCCGCAGGTCACCGAACGTCTTCACCAGGCCACGTGCGTGGACGGCGGCTGTCATGGAGGTGCTCCTTCCGGACCGCTCCCGTGTGGCCGGCCTCTGGGAACAACTCTGGGACCCACCGGTTTCACGGTGGCCTCAGGGTGGTTTCACGGGCACCTGCGCGCCTTCGCGCGGCCGCGGCCGCCCCCGCTGGCCGGGGTCCTAGACTTCGGCGCCATGACGATCAGCGACGAGAAGTACGTAGCGGTCACGACTTTCCGCAAAAACGGTTCCGGCGTTTCCACGCCGACCTGGATCGTGTCACTCGACGACGGTCGGGTCGGTTTCTGGACGTCGTCCGCCTCCGGCAAGTACAAGCGGCTCCAGAACAACCCCCGGGTGACCGTTCAGCCCTCGGACAACCGCGGCCGCGTCAAGGCCGACACGACTCCGGTCGACGGAACCGCCCAGCTGGCCCAGGCCGGCCCGGAGTTCGACGCGATCCAGACCAAGGTTCGGTCGAAATACGGCGTAATGGTGCATATCACGAAGTTCTTCAACACGGTCGGCCACCTGGGCAAGGGCCCATTCCCCTACGGCGACACGGGCATCGTCATCACCCTCGCCGCCCCTGCACCCGCCCCCGAGCCGGAGACCGCGTCCAGCCCGGAAACCGCGTCCAGCCCGGAATAGAACCGAGCGCAAGGCCGGCGCCGCTCCCGGCAACGCCAGTTTCCCCACCCAACCGGCGATCATCGGCGACCACCCAGGCCCCCGAACCCGCTGATCGCTCGTTGCGCAGGGAAACTGGCGACCCATGCCCCAATTTGCACCTTTTATTCCTGCGCACCTTTCATGTAGGACAAGTGACTTGGTGTGATGATTGGTTTAGTGGGGTGGGCAGTGGCAGCCCGGGGGGCGGACGACGTCGGCGAGTGCGATGACGGCGTTGGGGTCTTCGCGTTGGATGAGTCCGAAGAGGCGGGCGCCGATGGCTGGGTCGTTGGTGGCGGTCATGAGTGTTCCTACCGCGACCTGGTACGGGGTCAGACCCCGGTCGGGCATGCCGGCGACGTCGGGTATCCAGCCCTCGGCCAGGGTCGGCCCGTCCGGGTCGGCCTGGTGGGCGGTGTCGGGTGCGGACGGGTCGGGCACGCCGCGCGGGAACCGCCGGAACAGCAGCGTGGTCCCGCCGTCCAGCGACGTGTGCCCCACGAACGCTGCCGGGGGTAGTCCCGCCGCGACGGTGGCGATCTCGGCGGGGGTGGCTCCGATGAGGATCTCCAGGCCGTAGCCGTTGTCGGGAAGGACGACGACGCGGACCAGCGGCCAGCTACTCATGCGGCCACCGCCGTCAGGGAGACGCTCGCGCCGAACTCGGCGACCAGCGGGCCGAACGACGTGGCGTCGGCGGTGTCCCACCCGAACTCGGCGATCAGCAGGCGGACGCCGGCGTGCCGCAGCAACACCAACTCCTGGGCGATCTCGCGCTCGGTCGCGCCGATCGTCTCCAACGTGTCGACCACGACGACGTCCGCCCGGCGGGTCCGGACCAGCCGGCGGACCGCTGCCCACGTGCGGCCGTCGCCTCCGCCGCGTCCGAGCTGGCAGACCACGGTTCCCGCGATCCAGCCACGGCGGGCGCACTCGGTCTCGAACGCCTGCCGCTGGTCGGCCAGCGAAGCGGCTCCGACTCCGCGACGGGCGAAGCACACGGCCCGTACCCCATCTGACATACTCGACATCAGATTCCACTCCTGTTCGCGCAGGTTTGGGATTTAGGCTCGGGATTGGTGCTGGTAACACCATCCCGGGCCGCCTTATTGATTTATCTTTCGTCTCTCATAATACCCGGTCGGCTTGCACTGTGCAGCCGATTCGACGAATTCGTCCGGCCAAATAGCGAACATTTACCGGCCGGCTGGAGGTGGCACGGATTCGCTTTCCTGGCTTCACGTGAAACATTCCTTGCTTTCCCTGGCGGGTATTTCCGCGCCGTGCGGCGTGGGGCTTCTTGGCCGCGTGGCGTTTCTTTCTTCACGCGCTGATAGCGTCCGGCTCGTTCTGTTGCCGTCCAGGTAGACGGCTTGGAGCGGCTGTCTTCGGCCCTCCCATTCAGCCTCCCCCATCCCCCATAGGTGCCGCACTTAGCGGCATGGTGGCGGTGTCAAGGGTCGCCCGAAGGGTGATCGCGTAGCGACGGGCGTAGCCCGCCCTTGATACCGTCGCCAGGCCGTTAGACAATCGGCACAGCCGGGGAATGGGCAACCCACAGATACCCGCCGTGCGACGCTGCGCAGGGCCATTCGCGCCGTGCGACGTCGGCCCTCTGGTCGCGCCTGGTGCAGGCTGCTACCGGCGGTCTCGCGTGGGCGTCCGGCGGATCGGATCGCGGGTGTACTGGCGGAATCCGCGATGGCCTTCCCGGTCATCAGCGACGGGCCGACGTCTCCGACACGCGCGGGCGGGGTGGCAGCCCGACACGTCCGGGGGTGCCGAGCGAAGCGAGGCGGGGCCCCCGTGGCGTGGCGGGATGACGGGGCCCCGCCCGTGCGTGGCGTGTGCGGCGGCACGGCGCGGCGGCCGAAGGCCGCCCTTGAAACCGTACAGATAATTGGCGACGATCTTCTCTGGTGTTCTGGTGCGGTTGGGCCGTCGGGGGGTGGCTGGTGGTGGACGAGGGTTTGTCGGCTGGGGACGTGCGGGCGTTCGCGGAGATGTTCGCGGACTCGGGGTCGGCGCGTCGGTTGGTGGAGTTGGTGGGGGTGGAGGTGTCGGCGCAGCCTGGGTGGGGTGGCTCGGTGTCGGCGCAGACGTGGTGGTGGGAGGTGGGTCGTCTTCTGGCTCAGGGGAAGGTGGCCGATTGGCGGGCGCGGTTGTGGGCGGCGGCTCGGGAGGAGTTTCCGGCGCATTGGTTGTTCGCGCCGGTGGTGGCTGTGGGTGGGGAGTCGGTGGTGTGGAACGTGCCGGCGCGGTTGGCGCATTTCATTGGCCGTGAGGATCAGCTCGCGGAGTTGGAGGGGCGGTTGACGGCTGGTTCGGTGGTGTCGTTGGTGGCGTTGGCGGGTTTGGGCGGGGTGGGTAAGACGGCGTTGGCGGTGGAGTTCGCGTGGCGGCATCAGGACGAGTTCGACGTGGTGTGGTGGGTGTCGGCGGAGCAGCCGGAGTTGATCGCGGGGTATCTCGCGGAGTTGGGTGAGGCGTTGGGGTTGGCGGCGGGGGCGGAGCCGGCGGCGGTGTTCGCGGCGTTGCGGCGGCGGGGTCGGGCGTGGTTGCTGGTGTTGGACAACGCGGAGGATGTGGCGGCGGTGGCGTCGTTGCGTCCGGTGGATCGGCGGGGTCGGGTGTTGGTGACGTCGCGGCGTGGTGGGTGGAATGGGCTGGGTGTGACGGTGGCGGTGCCGGTGTTGGCGCGGGCGGAGTCGGTGGCGTTTCTGCTGGGTCGGTTGCCGGGGGCGGGTGCGGTGGTGGCGGATCGGGTGGCGGGGCTGTTGGGTGATTTGGCGTTGGCGTTGGAGCAGGCGGTGTCGTTCTGTGAGCAGACCGGGATGTCGCTGACGGGGCTGGCGGGGCTGCTGGTGGATCGGTTGGAGGAGGTGATCGGGCGGGGGGTGGTGGCCGAGCGGGCTGGGGTGACGGTGGCGACGTTGTGGGAGATGTCGACCAGCCGGCTGGCGGCGAGTGTGCCGGCGGCGGTGGAGCTGTTGGAGATGGTGGCGTTGTGTGCGCCTGATCCGTTGCCGCTCGATCTGTTCGAGGGCCGGTCGGAGCTGGTGGGCGACGGCCCGTTGGGTGCAGTGGTCGGGGATCGGTTGGCGTTCGCGGAGACGGTGGGCGCGCTGGTCGATTTCAGCCTCGCGACCCGCGATGACGGGGCTGTCCAGGTGCATCGGATGGTCGCGGCGACGACGGTGCGCCCGATGAGCCGTCAGGAGCGGGCTGCGCGGGTTGCGGTGCTGCTGGGGCTGTTGCGCGCGGACCTGCCTGGGAATATCGGGCGTGCTCCGCAGAGTTGGCCGCGCTGGCGGGCGCTGCTGCCCCACGTGCGCGCGGTCGTGGCCCAGGCCGAGGACCTCTTCGAGGTGCTGCGGGACGGGGATGACGCTGCGGTGGGTGCGCTCGTGTGGTTGTGTGCCCGGACCGCTGTCTATCTTCGGGAGCATGCGCAGCCTGCGGAGGCGTTGCCGCTGTTGGAGCGGGCGCTGGCCATCGCCGAGGCCGTCGACGGTCCCGATCACCCAGATGTCTCGGCTCGCCTGAACAACCTGGCGGTGGCGCTGCGAGACCTGGGCCGGGTGTCCGAGGCGTTGCCGCTGTTCGAGCGGGCGCTGGCTATCGCCGAGGCCGTCTATGGCCCCGACCACTCCATCGTCTCGACCTGCCTGAACAACCTGGCGATGGCGCTGCAAGACCTGGGCCGGGCGGGTGAGGCGTTGCCGCTGTTCGAGCGGGCGCTGGCCATCGCCGAGGCCGTCTACGGCCCCGACCACCCAGAGGTCTCGACCGGCCTGAACAACCTGGCGGTGGC
>NZ_JADWYX010000070.1:0-7423 GCF_016786355.1 Frankia sp. AgB1.9 | reverse complement strand
GGCCGGGCGGGTGAGGCGTTGCCGCTGTTCGAGCGAGCGCTGGCCATCGCCGAGGCCGTCTACGGCCCCGACCACCCGACGTGCCAATCGATCCGGCGCAATCTCGAAGACGGCGCCTCGATCTGACGTGCGGGAAGGCGTGAGTTCTCGCGCGCCAGGCGGTGGTGTCTTCCTGGGAGACGCGCATGGGCGTTTCGCGCGGGAGATGTTCGCTGGCGGCCTGTCTGCGGGCCGGGCCGGCTTAGACGGAGGCTCGCGCGGGGAGTGCTGCGCGGTTGGGTAGCTGGTTGCCCAGGTCGCGGACGGCCGGGAGTCGTGTCCAGCCTGGTTCGGCGGTGAGGCGTCGGTAGATGCCGGCTGCGCGGGTGGTCGTGGCTCCGTGGTCGTTCCCGCTTGCGGCGGTGAGGGCGTCGCGGACGGCTGATGCGGCCTGTTCGGGGTCGGGGCGCTGGCGGTGGATGAAGGCGCGGGCGAGCGCGAGGTATGTTCCGGCGATTTGGACGTGTCGCCCGCTGCCGTCGAGGAGGGCGAGTGATCGTCGGGCGTGGTGTTCTGCCTGGTCGCCTCGTCCGAGGTAGCCGAGTGTCGCGGCGCTGAATGCCTCGAAGCCTTCTTCGCCGCCTGCTTCGGGTCCGGGCTGCGGTGGGCCGGTCCAGATGTTGTCGCGCATGGTGCGTAGCGCGGCAAGGGCGCCGTCGGTGTCGCCGATCTGCGCGCGGGCTCGGGCGAGTGCGCTGGCGAGCTTGGGAACGATGTAGGGGTGCGCGCCGCGCTGGCCTTGCTGTGCCAGGTCGGCTGCTGCTGGATAGTCGCCCGCGAAGAATGCTACGGCTGAGCGCATGACGATGACGGACCCGGAAAGCAGGGAGTCCCGGGCGGCGTCGGCGTGCTGCGCGGCGAGCACGAAGAACGTCAGTGCGGTGTGGTCGTCGCCCATGTCGAACGCGAGTTGGCCGCGGTAGTAGGCGTACCGACCCGCGACAAGATCTAGATCTTGTCTGGTCGGGCCCGGCCGGCAGGCTCCCAGGAGAATCTCGGCGTCGTCCCACGCCCGTTCGATCGGGTCGATCAGGTCACCGTGCGGCGTGACCGCGTAGAGGGTGGTCAACCGGTGGATGCCGTGTTGGAGCTGGGCGAGGGTGAGTGGGTCGGGGCCGGCGGCGGCGATCGCCCGGGAGATCCGCGCGGCACGCTCGGCGGGGCCGATCACTGTCCCGGTCGCGGTGAGTAGGACGCCAGCGTTGAGCAGGTCGCGACGACGCGTCGCACTCACCTCCCCGGGGCCGGTCAGCCTGGTGTGTCCATCGTCATCCGGCTCGGCGTGCTGAACCAGGTCCGTGGGGGCGGTGCGGGAGGAGTCACGCTGCGGCGGTGCGCTCGGCGGCGGCTGTAGGAGGTCACGCGCGTCGGTGGCGAACATCGTTTCCAGGACGCGGCGTGATGCTGGGTGAGGTCTGTCGATCTGGCCGGCGACCCATCGTTTTGCCTGGCCGAGGCTGATGGCGTGGTCACGTCCGCCTGGCAACGAGCGGCGGGCGGCACGGTTGAACTCCTCGGTGAATTCCTCGACGGTCCAGCACCGTTCCTGGATGCGGCACGCCAGCAGGGTGCGTTGCGCGGGAGCCACGGACACAGGCGTCCCTCCTCGGGCAGGGGCGGAACGAACATCCCCATGATCGAGGGGCCGCCTGCTCCCTGTCACCAGGGCCGTGCGGACTGATACCAAACCGCTCGGCAAATGTCCCCAAGAAGGCACCATCGACGGCCTTGACACGGCACCACAGGACATCCCCAGCGGCGGAGACGCACGTTTTCAAGGCAGCCGAAAAGATCCGTTGACGGCTACGTAAGAGAGTCATCCGATCGCCAATCGTTGCCTCGACGGTTCCGGCCGGGCTGGCGTCACCCCCCGGCCGGCGCCGCCCTGACAGCCGCCCGCCAGACGCGGGCGTCCGGCCCGGCATCGGGGAGACATCGTGACGACGGCAGTGATCGAGTGGAACGGCGGTAACGGCGCCCCGGTGGTCCTGCCAGTCCTCGCGCCGCTGGGGCGCGACGGATTGGCCCTCACAAGACCGTTTGGGTCAGACCCGGCCGACCCTCACGGGTCGGGGTCGGCGGGGGTGGCGTACATACCTCGGCCGCTGCTGGTGCGGTGGGCGTTGGAGATCGTGGCGACCTGTCCGGAGGTGGGTCCGGTCGCGGTCTGGCCGTACGGGGTGGCGGTGGAACAGACGGCGTTGGCGCTCGCGGTCGGCGGTCTGTTGGCGGCGGCGCGGCCGGTCGGTTCGGTAGCGCCTGTCGTGTGCGCGGGGCGTCCACCCATACGTCGCTCGCGCCCTACGGCCAGCTACGACGTGCGGGCCGACGTGGACGGCCGACGGGTAGAGCTGGCGGTGTGGGAGGTGTTCCGGTTCGCCCGCCCGGCCGCTGTCACGGGACTGGCGGCAGGTCGTGCGGCATGACGGCCACGACTCTGCGCGGGTACGACAACGCGGCGGACGGCTCGGCGGGCGGGGGCCTGGTGGTCACGATGGCCGTTGAGGGCGGTGGCGAGACCGTCGTGTCTGTGCCCCGTCTTGCGGTGGATGTTCCGTTGCGGCGGGCCGGGGTCGTCTACCGGGATCGTGACCCGGACTGGGCGCGGGCCCTCGGGGCGACGGGCGACGGTGTGCTGTTCACGCCGATGGCATGGTCGGACCGGTGGCGGGTCGCCCGGGAGATGGCCCGTTCGCCGGTGGTGGCATCGGCGGTGATCTGCCCGCCCGGGGCTTGGCCGGTACAGGTCGCGCTCGCGTTGGCGGTCTCGGAGACGCTGGGTGCTGGACGAGACAACCGGCGTGCCGTGGTCACGTCGACGGCCCGGCCCCTACCGCGACAGGACCAGCTCGCCATCCCCCATGAGGTCGCCGTGACCAGCGGAGACCGTGTGCAGGTCCGGGTCGTGTGGGAGATCGCCGGCTGGTGGCAGGGGCCCGAGTGGTTGGCGGGCCTGTCGGCGCGGCCGGTCGCGGGTGAGCGAGCAGGCAGCGCGCCTGGTGCGACGACCTCGGTCAAGAGGTAGGACAGGTTCGCGCTGAACCTTCGGACCGCGCAGCTCAGTGTTCGTCGGGCGGAGGCACAGCCAACGGCGTCGGTGCCTCCGGCTTTGTGTGTTGGGCGGTTTCGGCGGGCCTGGTCCGCCCCCCGTCGGTGTGCGGGCCGGTGTCCCCTTCCGGGCACCGCTAATCGTGGGACACGCCGTGGTCTTGGGGGGTATTGTGGGTGTTGGCCGACTGGCGGAAGCCATAAACAAACCCAAATTTTGCCCTGACTCCGGTTCGGGTGTTCGCCATGGTCAAGCCGACGCATAACTCAAACATTCGGCCATAGGGCTGCACTGGCTTGACGGGGACACCACCTAGCGCTTGGCGTGACCCACTGCTTTCTTCTGGCGGTGGGTATCCCGGGCGCACCCACTCCACACCGTGGAGTGGGTGGCTGCGCAAGCTACAGCCGCGCCTTTCTTTTCTTGTTCTGCCTGTGGTTGTGTGCTGCCCGCGTGCGGTGCTCTGATGCCGTGTGCTGATGGCGTCGTGCGGTCTTCGTGCCGTGGGGTGTCGGGGCTGTGCGCTGCTGTGGGTGGGCTGGTGCGCGGCTGGGCTTGCTCTCCTGGGTGGGAGCGTGTCCGGTGGCGGACGCCGTGGTTTCCAATGCAGGTGGCTGCGTACGGCCGGTACGGCTGGCGGGCCGGTCGGATCATGTGGACGTGGCGACGGGCGAGATGCGCCGCGCGCCGATCCCTCCAACGGTGCATGTGCGCTGCAACAACCGGCGGGCGTCGGCGTGTCCGGATTGCAGTCGGCTTTATCAGCGTGACGCCCGTCGGATCGTGGTTCAGGGCCTTAGCTCGGACGACGGCCGAGACTATGCGGGGTGTCCTGCCTGGTTCGTGACGCTGACCGCTCCGTCGTTCGGGCCGGTGCATTCCCGGCGGGCTGGCAAAGGCGCGGAAAGCCAGGTCTGTCGGCAAAGGCGCGGGACCTGCGAGCATGGCCGCGCGTTGGCTTGTACGCAACGGCATGCGGCGGACGATAAGCGGCTGGGCGAGCCGATCTGTGCGCGCTGTTTCGACTACGGCCGTGCCGTGGTCTGGAATGCGATGCTGCCGACGTTGTGGAAGGCGACGCGGGACCGGTTGGAATCCGCGGTGGCCTCGGCTGCCGGGCTGACCGTGACTGGGTTGCGCCGGCAGGTGCGGGTGTCGTTTGTGAAGGTCGCGGAGATGCAGCGGCGGGGCCTGGTCCACCTGCATGTCGTGATCCGGGTAGACGGTCGCGACGGTGATGGCGGTCTGACGGTCGCGCCGGGCTGGGCGGCCGGGGACCTGGTCGCGGACTGCCTGCGAGACGTGCTCGCCACGGTGGCCGTGGATGCTCCCGACCCTGCCGGGGTGGCGCTGCTGGACACGGCCGGCGCGCTGCCCGTGCAGCCGGCGACGGATGGCCGGTATGCGGTCGGCTGGGGCCGCCAAGTCGACATCCGCCGTATCCGCCTGGGTGGGGAGACGGACGCGGGGAAGGTCGCGAACTACCTGGCGAAATACCTGACGAAATCGACGCTCGACGGTGGCGCCCTCGATAGCCGTGTCCGGTCGCTGGCACACCTGGCCCGGCTGCGGCTACCCGCGCACCAACGTCGGCTCGTGGAGGCGTGCTGGCGGCTGGGGACCGACCGGGCGTTCGCCGAAGCGTTGGACACTGCGGCGGGCCGCACCCCGGGGCGCACGGTCGGGTTGCTGCGCTGGTCGCACGGATTTGGGTTCGGCGGGCAGTAACCCGGCCAACCTATAATCAACGTATGGTAACCAGCCGAAACGGTCCAGTCCGGCCCGCGGCCGTGGCACCCCCGGTGACCATGTCCCCGTTGGGCACGGTGCCGAGTTTCGAGGGTGTCCGCTTCGGTCTTTACACGCGGATCTCTGATGACGCCGAAGACGACGCGAAGGGTGTCGGCCGCCAGGAGGCCGACGAACGCGCGTGGGTCACCTCGGTCGGCGGGATCATCTGTGAGCCGGTGTACGAGGAGAACGACACGTCCGCGTACAAGAAGAAGCGGATCGTGCAGCCGGACGGGTCGTGGGTGTATCGGGTGATCCGCCCGGTGTGGCAGCGGATGCTCGCCGATCTACGCGCCGGAGTGATCGACGCTGTGATCGTCGCGGACCTGGACCGGTTGGCCCGTGACCCGCGCGACCTCGAGGACGCGATCGAGATCGTGGAGCATCACCGCCGCCCGATCGTCGGTCTGACCGGCGGGTTTGACCTGCTGACCGACGGTGGGAAGTTCACCGCCCGCATCCTGGTCGCGATGGCGAACAAATCCTCCGCCGACACCGCGCGACGGGTGCGCCGCTGGCACCTGGACATGCAGCAGACCGGGAAGATCACCGGTGGGCCGCGCCCGTTCGGGTGGAACGACGACCGCCGCACGCTGCACCCGGTCGAGAGCGAGATCCTGACCAAGTCCGTCGGCCGCCTGTTGGACGGGGTACCACTCACCGCGATCGTGACCGAGTGGAACCGTGCCAGGATCACCGGCACCCGGGGCAAGCACTGGCAGGTTGGCCAGGCCAAACAGATGCTGCGTAACCCGCGGCTGTGTGGCTGGCGAGGCCGCACGGTCTACGAGACCGACCCCGAGACCGGCGAGCAGTGCACGTTCGTCGAAGTCGTCCACGACCCGGACGGCAACCCGGTGGTAGGCGAGTGGCAGCCAATCCTCACCCCCGCCACCTGGGAACGCGTGGTGGCCGTCATCGGCGCGCGGCCCGACGGAAAGCGCCACCGGGGCCAGAACGCGCGGAAGTACCTGCTCACCGGCATTGTGCGCTGTGGCGAGTGCAACCGGCCGATGATGGGAACCGCGAGCCCCTACGGTCACCACTACCTGTGCCCCGCGTCGACCTACGGCTGTGGGAAGGTCGCCCGCAACGGCCCGAAAACCGACCAGTACATCGTCGCGGCTTTGATCAGCAAGGTGGAGTTGGAGCTAGCCGACGCGCCCGCTGCGGTGGACGAGGCGTGGCCGAAGGAAGCCGAACTCACCGACGTCCGCACCAGGATCGAGGAGTTGAACGCCGCCTACCGGGCCAAGCAGATCTCCGGCGACCGCTACTTCCCCCAGATCAAGCACTTCGAGGATGAGGAACGCGGCCTGCTGGCCAACCGCGCCCGCCACACCGCCCGCGTCGAGACCGTGAAAGCCGCCCCGGCGAACATCCGCGCCGAGTGGGACAGCTACACGCTGCCCCACCGACGGGCGATCATCGAGGACTACTTGCACGCCGTCATCGTCAAGAAGAGCCCGCGGCGCGGGGCACCGTTCGACCCGGACCTGTTGGACCCCCAATGGAAGTAGGCCGTCCGGCCAGGTCAGGCCCGACGCCACACCCGCCCGACCGCCGGCAGGGCCGACGCCGGCTCAGGGGGCACCAGGCCGAACAGCGCCGCCGCATGCGCGCGTTGCTCTGGCGTCCACCGGGGCGCGCGTAGCGCCTGGACCCGGCCCCACTCCTCTGGCGACGCGACCGCCGCACGCGTCGACGCACGCCCCGCACAGCGGCCCCGATGCCGAGGACCTCCCGCGCGGCCAGGCGACGGCCGAGCGCCACCGCACGGTTGCTCAGCCGAGGGGAGCACCGCTGGCGGCCGGCGGGCCCACCCACCCACCCCCACCGGTTGCGTCGCCTCCGCGACCACAGCAACCGGAACAGCATCAACGGCCCGGATCGAACCTTCGGTACTCACGACCGGGCCGACCATCAGCCCCGGCACGTCCGACCGGCCGGACGCCTCCTCGTGGTCGTCCTCGAAGGGCAGCGCGACCTCACCCGCTACCCGCCGCGGGGCACGGGCCCGGCTCACGACCCACCACCCGAACCGTCCGCGTCTGCTCCTGGGTCGCGGCCCCGGCCGGCATAGCGCCACTGGCCGAGCACCACCGTTGCCGGATCGCCATCCGGACGGCCGAACTCATCGAGTGCCACGAACCCGCCCGCATCGTCGGTGCCGAACGGACGACCGCTCAACGCGGCCGAGAACACCCGTGCCCAGCGCCGTCGCACCGAGCGCACCGCACCGAAGGTCGTGCTGTATCTGCGGCTTTTCCCGACCCAGTGACCACCGAACCCATGCGCGTGCGACCAGCGGATCAACCCCGGCAACCGGCCGGGAGCGCGACCGGCCGCCTCATCGAGCGCCGCGCTGAATGCCTGGTCAGAGCCGAGGCGCCAGCAGGTTTCGACTAGCCGCCGCTGGTGGTCGCGTAGCCGCAGCCGGCGCAGATGGCCGAGTGAGCGGACCGGCGCGTTCAGCGCGTCGTCGTCGCCGACGGACTTGGTCAGATACTTCGCCAGGTAGTTCCCGACCTTGACCGCGTCCAT
>NZ_JADWYX010000006.1:123503-127537 GCF_016786355.1 Frankia sp. AgB1.9 | reverse complement strand
CGATCCGGGAGCGACGCGGCTCAGGGCGTCGGGACCGGGTAGCGAGCCGGCTCGAACTTGAACAGCACCGTGCCGTCCAGGTCCTTCGCGATGGACCAGTAGGGCGCGGCCGCGAAGGCGTCGCGGAGCGCCGCGAACTCGGTGGGCGTCTCGACCCCGTAGTCGTAGCCGTATTCCGAGGAGACCGGCGACCAGATCGCGTAAAGCCGGGCCTGCGATGCGGGTTCACCGGAATAGGTGATCAGGCGCGAGGTGAGGATCCGCATCCGGGTCGCGGGCGGCAGGTCGACGTTGGCGGCCTGCGCGTCCTGCAGATCCTCGATTTTGAGCGGCCGGTGGGAGTTCGTCCTGGTTGGAATCGAGGCCGGAAGGTCGCCGGCGCCCAGCTGCAACACGTAGTAGGCGTTGGCCGGCGAGTTGCTGTACCCGACCGACTGGTAATACCGAAGTGTGTTGAGGTCCGACCACCGGACGACGTTGATGTCGTCGAGCCCGAACGCCGCGACCAGGAAGGTGGCCGTCATGGTCGCCATCACCGCGAGCAGCGGGACACGTGGCAGCAGACGCCGTTTGCTGGTGAACATCCGGGCAGCGAGGACCGACAGCCAGGGCAACGCGAACAGGATGGCCCGGAAGATGCCTTCGTTGCCGTAGGGATTGACCGCGACCACCACCAGGCCGACCGCCGGGCAGCACGCGTAGGCCCAGACCGCGCCGGTGCGCCGGTTGCGCAGCACCGCCAGCCCGCCGATCAGCCCGATGAGCCCGACGCCCAGCATCAGCGCGTGGACGGTCTCGCCGACGATGGGCTGCCGGACCAGCCCGACCGCGCCGTCGGTCTTGGGCGGGTGGAAGTTCTGTGAGGACCCGATGTCGTGCAGGTTGATGAATCCCTTGACCTGGCTCCAGTGCAGGAGGGCCCAGGCCACGGCCGGCCCCAGCACCGTCACCGGCGTCCACCAGGGGCGGACCTGGCGGAAGACGACGAGGATCACCAGCGCCCCGCCGACGATGTAGGGGCTGAGCTGATGAGTGACCGAGACCAGAGTGCCGGCGGACACCAGCAGGAGCGTCCGCTGGACGGATCGCCGATTCGAGAGGGCGAGACCGAAGGCCACCAGGCCGATCACGTACCCGACGGACTGCGGCGAGAAATAGTCCGCGCCGATCGTGTCGGCCAGGACCCCCAGGATGACGGCGATCCAGGCCTGGTACGCGGTCGGCAGCACCTTGCCCGCGAAATAGCGCAGCGCGATGACCTTGAAGAAGCCGATGAGCGGTGGCCAGAATGTCGCCAGCCCCATCGGTTCGCGGATGCCCGTGATGTCGCACAGCCAGGCCATGGCCGCGAACATTCCGGCCCACCCGTTGTAGACGAGTACCAGCGCGTCCAGGTGGTGCACGTGCCGGATCTGCTGCACCAGGTCGACGTGCTTGGTGGCTGACGGCTGCCGCGGGGCGTCGTACACCAGCGACGGCGTGAGCAGCACCACGACCAGAAGCAGCAGGACCACGGCGGCCATCACCCGCTCGTCGGCCCGAGGGGCGATGACGATGGCGACGACGACGAGGGCCAGCCCGAGATACCAGAGGGGCCCGACATGGGTCAGATAGCCGTACACACCGGGATTGACGATGTGACGGTGACCCAGCGCGGCGTACATGCAGAGCACCGCACCGGCGACCGCGCAGTACAGGGCCGAGAACTCGCGAAGGCGCAGCCGGTCCACGACGTCGTTCCACGTTCCGTCGCGTAGCGGGGTGAGATCCGCGGCTGGCCGCGCGTCGCGTCGCTCGACCACCGCGCGGCGGAAGCCGATCCAGTGCAGCGGGACACAGATCAGCGACACCAGCGTGAACGCCAGCGCCGGATGCCACCCGCCGAGCGACAGCATGAACGTCGCGACGAAGGTCAGCACGGAGAAGCTGACCAGCGTGGTCATCGCCATGCGGGTGGTCAGCCGCATTCGGATGTCGAGGGCCCAGGGCGCCGAACCGATGCCGATGAAGCAGAACACGAGCAGCGCCGCGATCCGCAGGTGCGTCAGGCCGGCCGCGACCGACAGCACCCCGACCGTGAACGACAGCAGGCTCGCGCCTGAGATCAGCAGGCGCCCGTAGAGCGTTTCCGCGGCGCGTTCCGGGTCGGCCGGCTGGTAGCCCGAGTTCCACCACAGCACGTCGGCGAGCGCGTCCCGGACCCGCTGGACCCGGCTGCCAGCCGGGGCTGGTTCCGGGGCGGCGGGGGGTGGTGGTGGTGTGAGCAGTGGCCGAAGCCGGGTCACGTACTCGGGCAGGAGCTGAGACTCGCTGGTACCCGCGGCAGTGCCCGCGTCGGGCGCCGCCGCGGGCGCGCCGGCGGTCGGTGGCTTCGTTTCGATGGGCGTCGCGGGCTTCGTCACGGCCGGCGCAGGTGTCGTCCTGGCGGCGGGCGTCGCGGGCTTCGGGTCGGCGAGTGCCGGTCGCTTCGTGCCGGCATCGGCAGCCGGACGCCGGTCGATGCGCGTCGTGGGCTCTTCGGTGGCGGGGGCCGCTGGCCGCTGGCCGCCGGGCGTTGCTGGTTTCCTGTCAGCGGGCGCCGCGGGCTTCCTGTCGACGGGTGCCGCTGGCTTCGTGTCGGCTGCCGCTGGCTTCGTGTCGGCGGAGGCCGCTGGCGGCTCGCTGACGGCCGTCGTGGCCTTCGTGTCGGCCGGTGCCGCTGGCTTCGTCTCGCTGGGGGCCGCTGGCTGCTGGCCGTCGATCGGCCTGGGCTCTTCCTTGGCCTTCTCGGCGGCCGGGGCTGGTTCGGCGGCCGGGGCTGGTTCGTCACCGGCCGCCGGTGGGACCGCCCGGCTGGGTGCGGGCCGCCGGGGCGGCGTCGCGGCCACGGGTGGCCGTCGGTCACTCGCCGTCGTGGGCTTGTCCTGGTTGGGCGCTTTCGGGGGGTTCGCCTCGACGGCCGCGGCCGGTTCTTCCGTCGGGGTGGTCGTGGGCTTTCCCTCACCGGGCGCCGCCCGGTCCGTGGTTACCCGGGGCCGCTTGACGCGGGTGGTCTGCTCCGGCTCGGTCGAAGGCTTCCGCACCGCCGGGCGTTCATCGTCGCCGAGGGGTGCAGGGGGGATCTCGACGCGCACGGTCGGCTCGGGGTCGGCGGGTGGCATGGGCGGCGTCGCCGATTCGCCGCCGGCCGCGTCGACCGGGCCCGATGCCGGCGGCGCATCCGGCGACGGGGTGGCGTCAGCCCGACGCCCCGCACCTGGGCGCCGGGCGGAATCGTCACCGCGTGCGTCGACTTCCGGGGACCCCATATTGACCACTCTGCCCTGCCCTCTCAGCTGTCGAGATAGGGGGCGTGTGCCATCCGGCGCAGCGGGCCCAGTGGGTCGTTGTGTCCCCTCCACAACCGGACCACTGTGCAACCCTTCGCTCACTCCGCCGGAAGCCGCTGATTGCTCTGCGCATCCGCCTCGGTCGGTTACTGTCACGATGGACGTCGCCGACTCGCGGCTCATGCTGTGTCACGCCGATGCATGACGTCCAGCGTGATTCGGCAAGCGGCCGAGATCGGCATTGCTCGCCATCGTGAAGGCGCACGCGGCTCGGTGCTGGCAGCGCCCCCCGCGCCAGTCCTTGTTACAGTCGCGATACGCCTGGCCACTGTCCCCGTAAACTTGGCCGCAGCAAACCCAGAACGAATCGATGCCCCCTACATCGCGCAAACTTTATCACGCGGGTGTGGCACGCCTGTGGGCCTCCCGCGAAAATCAGGCGGTACGGCGGAAACCGGCTTCCGCCGTAATCACGCGGGCGACTAGCCAGTAAAGGCATTGGCGCGATGTTGCGCACTTGGTCGGCCGAGTTGGCTTCCTGCTCGCGAGAGTGGCATTGGTAACGTCGCCGGAGGGATGGAGACCCCGTCCGTGGTGACGTCTGCGCAGGCTGGAAAGCAGTGGTCGGGGGTGGGAACCACCGTCCTCACGCCGCGTGACCCACCGGAGGCCGAAACGCCGTGGGGGGGGGGGCGCCCCCCCCCCCGCGGGCCCCCCCCCCCCGGG
>NZ_JADWYX010000006.1:0-123493 GCF_016786355.1 Frankia sp. AgB1.9 | reverse complement strand
CACGAATGCCTTGACCAGGTCGTAGACCCGCGGGGGGCGCCCCCCCGCCTCCGGCGGTGGCCCCCCCACGGAGAGTGAGTCGCCGGTTCCGGCCCGGCGCATCAGCGCCGGGACCGGGCTTGCCCGACTACGGCTTGGCCGAGTAGACCCGGACGTAGTCGACGTCCATGGTCTGGACGTCCGGGCCGCTGCTGCTCGTGATGGCCAGGTTGAGCAGCAGGTAGTTCTCCTGGTCCCAGAGCCAGACGGGCACCGAGCTCTTGTTGATCGTGTGGATCAGCTTGCCGTCGAAGTAGAACTGGAGCGCGGTGCTCGTCCAGTTCAGACCGTAGGTGTGGAAGGCGTCGCCGACGTTGCTCGACGAGGCGAACGTCCCGACCCCACCCCACCCGGACTGCCAGGACTTCCCGGACGCATCCACACCGTGGATGTTGGTGTGTACGGAGGACGGCAGGTTGGCGGTGACCTCGACGATGTCGATTTCACCACTGCGCGGCCAGCCGACGGACGGATAGTTCGCGCCAAGCGTCCAGAAGGCCGGGAACGCGCCAGTCGTCGTTGGCATCCGCGCCCGTACCTCGAAATATCCGTACTTGAAGGTGCGCTTGTTCACGCCTTCGAGCCGACCGGAGGTGTAAGGCATCCCGTCGCAGCCGGCCTCACGCCGGGCGGTGAGGACCAGATCGCCCTTGCCGTCCATCGCCACGTTGCTGCTCTTCGAGGTGTAGCACTCCAGTTCGCCATGATGCGAGCCGCTGACCGCCGTCCAGTCCGCCTTGTTCACTCCGGTGCCGGCAGCCCCGTCGAACTCGTCCGCCCACTGCAGGGCCGCGCCGTTCGCGGGTGCCGGAGCGGTGGTGGCCGGTGCCGTCGTGACGGTCGGGGCGGTGTGGACCACGGCCGGTGTGGACTGACTGGGCTGTGGAACCCCTGCCGGCGCAGTCGGGACCGAGGTGGGCAGCGTGGTGCTGGTGGGCCCGGGCACCGGGGAGGTTGTCGCGTCGTCCGGCGTCGTCGCCGGGTCGGTCGTCTGTTCGGTGGGAAGCGCGGTAGCCGTTCCTCCGACTGTGTGGCTCCCACCGCGCTGGTGCTTGCACGGCGGCCCCGCATTGGAGGCGCAGTGGAACCAGGCCACGTACGAGCCATGGATTCTGCGTCGCTCGACCGGTGCGCCGTCGGGTCCGTTGGCGCGCAGGACGAACCCGTAGGCCCCTACGTTCGTCGCGACGATGGGTACCTTGGTGTCGGACCCGCCGTCCTGGGCCCAGGCCTCGACGGTCAGCTGGTCTGGCGTCGCATTCAGACCCGGGGCAACGGCGCACGAGCCGTCGGTCGAGGTGATGCAGGTGAAGTCACCCACAAGCGACGCGTACACCGGCATGGAAGTTGCCGAGAGGTTGCCAGCCCGGCTCAGCCCGATGCCCACCCCCAACGCGACGACAGCCAGAACGCCGACTGAAGTGAACATTCTTCGTCGGACCGGCCGGCGACCGGCTGGGCGAGGTGTGGGGGACGTCGAGGGGTCATGCGACGTTGGTCGCCGGTTCGAGTGTCTGCCTGTTGTCGTTGTCATGGCGGGGGAGTGTCCCTCCCGAGGTAGAGATATTTATGGGCGTCCGACGCGGATTTCTCCGTCCGTCCGCCCTCCGGCCCCCCGCCCGTTGGTTTCTCTGCCAGGTGCCAAAACATCGGGTAGGGGACAGATGCACACGCGGCACTTAATCCGCCCATGCTGGGCCATATTACGAGGAACGATGTTCACCGCTCCAGGGGGTCCCAGCGTTGGGAACCTGGTGCGCAACCGGTGGGTGTGGACGCTGTCGTGTCAACGGACGGCCAAGTATGGTGCAAGCCGGAGTCATCGACCGAACCAACGGCAAATGGTCGGGCAACGCTCCCACGCCCGCGGCGCCGTCCGCTGGTTGGGCCCACCTCCGGCTCCCCGTGTTCTGCGCGCGCCGTCCCGAGCGCTTGCGTCTCAGCGGGCCAGGAGTTTCTGGCGCCCCGCGGGTGGCCGTCCAAGATCATGAAAAGAATTGATTACGGCATTGTTTCCGCCTGGCGGCCGGACGGCAAAGATCTGATGCCGGGATCCTGATGACGGTCACCTGATGGTGCCAGTGATCTAATGGTAAAAATCTGACTAATTTTCTAGACGTTTCACGGTCAGTGACCCTCCGGGTAGAATAACACCCCGGGGGGTCGTCGTGATTGAGTGGATTCTGAAACATCGTCACAGACGGGCTGGTGAACGGGACAAACTCCGGCTGGCGTCTGGCCGGGCTGGCCTTCGTGGACGAGGCGGCCGGGCCGCCGGGGGCGGCCATATGCGGGTCGTCACGCTGGCCGTGCTGGTCCTTACGGTGGCCGGACCGGTCGCTGGCTGCGGTCTCGTGAATTCCGGGTCCTCGACGGCCAGGCCGAGCGGCCCGGCTGAAAGGTGGGTCGCCGGCTCGGTCGGGATTACCGACAGTAGAGGCACCACATGGCAGCCGGATGTCTCCGTCGCCCAGGGCGGACAGGTCATCACGCCCAGTTCCGCCGTGGCCGGCACGGGCAATCCGGCTCTGTACCGCAAGGCACGCGTAGGTGGTCAGGGCTACGACCTTCCGGTGGCCAGGCCGGGTACTTACGCCGTAGTCCTCCATCTATTGGCGCCGGAGGACGTCCGTGCTGGGCAGAATGTGTTTGATATCACCGTTGGTGGCCGAACGGTGATATCGGCGCTCGACGCCGCCGCGCGGGTCGGCGCCGGCCACGCGCTGGCCGTGCTCGTGCCCGTGACGGTCGCGGGCGACAGCATCGACCTGGGCCTGCACGTGCGCCACGGCGAGGCCAGGGTGAGCGCCGTCAGCGTGGCCTTCGACAGCACCGCGGCGGCCCGTACCACCTTCGCGGACGACTTCTCCGGTCCGGCCGGCGCCACGGCGGCCTCCAAGTGGACGTTCGAGACCGGCGGCGGTGGCTGGGGCAACAATGAGCTCGGGGTTTACACGTCCAGCACTCGAAACGTGTCACTCGACGGTCAGGGAAAACTGGTGATCACGGCCAGGAAGGAAGACATCCGCGACGCGGATGGGAAGACCTACCGTTACACCTCTGGGCGACTGACCACCAAGAGATCGTTTGACCTCCGGTACGGGCATGTCGAGACCAGGCTGAAGCTGCCCACCGGCGGGGGACTGCTCCCCGCGTTCTGGGCGGTGGGCAGCAATGTCGACAACGTCGGGTGGCCCGTCAGCGGCGAGATCGACATGCTCGAGCTGCCGGCGCCGGACGGTTCCATTTACGCGTCGATCCATGGTCCGACGCAGTCTGACGCCGCCTATGCTCACGTCGCCGGAATTTACCCGTTGCCACCCGAGTCGGTGGCCGGCTTTCACACGTACGCGATGGACTGGTACCCGGGAGTCTTTCAGTTCTCCGTCGACGGAATGGTCTACGGTTCGGTGAGCGAGGACGACATGCCGCCGGCCCAGACTTGGGTGTTCGACCATCCCTATTACATGATCTTGAATTTGGCGGTCGGCGGGAACTGGCCCGGGTCGCCGCCCGCCGGCACCCCGTTTCCGCAGCAGATGGTCATCGACTACGTCCGTGTCACAGGTCACAACTAGTCCGTCACGGGCTGCACCGAGGACCGCCAGGTGTGGTTACGCGCCGGTAATTTCCAGGTCGCTCTTCGTCCGTTCGCTGGATGCGCGCCCGGTCGTCCCATCGCCGGTAGTAAAATCCAGCATCTGGGTCTCCGAAGTGCTGGCCCACCGAGGTGTTGGCCAGTCGATAGTGGCCCCGGCGACGTCGAACTCGGCGCGGTACTCGTGACCAGCAGCGCTCCATGGATGGTCCACGTTTCGCGAATTGCAACTCGCTGTAGCATGACAACAGTTACCAGGGGGAGACTGTTGATCGACGCACGTCGCCCTGCGCCGCCGCGCGACATCGTGATGCGACCCGATCGCGCGATGGTGGCGCCATTTGGCGGACGCAGACCTGTTGGCCCGCTCACTCGCCGCGCGCTGAGCGCGACCGTCCGCGCCTCGACCGACACACCTGGCGACCGCGGCGGGCGGATCCTCGTGCCGCAGGGGAACCAACTTCGCCAGACGCCGCCGCGGCCGGACCAGCGGTGCCGCCGCGGCCCCGCGACGTGGTCACAGAAGGCCGCGATCGCCGCCGCTCGCGGTGCGGCCGGCGCCCGCAAGCTCGGAGCTCACCACGTAGAGAGAAGCGCATGACCAGACCGACCTTGGATGGCTCCGAGCAGGCTGAGGCCGTACCCGGCCAGACGACCGACACGGTTAGGCCGGAGTCCACCTGGTGCGGCGAGGTCGAGCTCTCCTCGCCCGACCTGCCGTCGCTGCCACGCACCGCGGACGGCCGCCTCTTCGAGGACGCTCGCGTCCTGGTCCGGGTGCACGGTGACCCCGTCGGCTACGTCCAGCTTCCGCTCGCCGAGGGCCGGCTGGACGCCGCCGAGGTGCTGCGGCAGGCCGTCGACCAGTTCGGCGCGAGCATCCGGCAGCACCTGGCGGCCGAAGGGCTGGAGGAGGCAGACCTCTCGCCCGCGCCGGCCGCGACGGCTCGCTGCTCGCTCGCCACTCCTCGCGCCACGCGTCGGCGCTCGGCCGCGGCCGTGCCGGTGCAGCCGGCGGCGACCGTCGTCGTCTGCACCCGCAACCGGCCGGAAACCCTGCTCGTCTGCCTGGACCGCCTGCGGCGCCTGCGACACCCGAACATCGAGATCGTCATCGTCGACAACGCGCCGTCCGACGAGTCGACCAAGGTGGCGTTCACCTCCGCCGTCGCAGACCTCCCCCACTTCCGGTACGTGCGGGAGGAGCGGCCCGGGCTGTCCTGGGCGCGTAACCGAGGCGTCGCCGAGGCGCGCGGCGAGATCATCGCCTTCACCGACGACGACGTCGCCGTCGACGAGGCGTGGATCGCCGGCATCCTGCGTGGTTTCGCGCAGGGCGACGACATCGGCTGCGTGACCGGGCTGGTGGCGACGGCGTCCCTGACCGAGGTGGCTGAGCGCTACTTCGACTCGCGGCTCAACTGGTCCGCGAGCTGCGCCGCCCGGCGCTACGACCTGGTCGACCACCGCGAGCCGAGCCCGGTGTACCCGTTCTCGGCCGGCATCTTCGGCGCCGGTGCCAACATCGCGTTCCGCCGCGCGGCACTGGCGTCGATCGGCGAGTTCGACACGGCGCTGGGCGCGGGAACGGCGGCGGCGGGCGGCGAGGACCTGGACATCTTCCTGCGCGTGCTCCTCGCCGGATATGCCATCTACTACGAGCCGGCCTCACTCGTCTGGCACACCCACCGCAGCAGCGTGGACGAGCTGAACCGCCAGATGTTCGCCTACGGCAGCGGGATGGCGGCCTACCTCACCAAGCACCTCACGGATCCGACCACGGCGCGCCGCCTGATGGCCCGCATCCCGCGCGGACTGTGGGAGATGCGCAAGATCAGCACCGACAGTCAGGGCGCGGCCGGCAGCGACGACGCGCTGCAGCGCCGGCTGCTCGCCTGGGAGCTCGCCGGCTACGCGGCCGGGCCCGCGCTCTACGCCAAGTCGCGACGGCGTTCCGCGGGGCTCGGCGGCAGCCGGCCCGCCACGACGGTCGTCGTCCAGGACCTGCTCGGCGCGGCCGCGCTGTCTGAGACGGCCGAACCGAGCACCGACGGCCCGACCGGGCTGGTCTGCGGCGAGCTGGAGCTGGCCGGGCCGAGGCTCCGGCTGCCAGCGGGGGAGCACGACGGCGCCTACGGGCGAGCCCGCCTGCTGGTCCGGGTCCACGGCGAACCGGTCGGCTACGTCGAGCTGCCCCTCACCGCGGACGGCGACGGGCCCGGCGCCGGCGGCGGCGGGCCCGGGGGGGGCCGCGCGGGGGGGGCGCCGCGGGGGGCGCCCCCGGCCCCCCCCCCCCCGCCGCGGCCGCGCGCGCGCCCGCCCCCCTCGACGTCGAGCAGGCGGTGTCCCTCGCGGTGGAGACGCTGGGCGGGCCGATCCGCCAACACCTGGCCGACGACGGTGTCACCCTGCCGGCCGCGCCTGATCCCGGCGTCGTCGTCAAGGCCGTCCGGTCCGGCGCCCCGCACCGCCCGTGCCGGCGCCTGGCTGGCGCGGCACCGCGGATCAGCGTCGTCGTCTGCACGCGGAACCGGCCGGGGCTGCTGACCGCGTGCCTCGACGGGCTGCTCGGCCTGCGGTACGAGAACTTCGAGGTCGTCGTCGTCGACAACGCGCCGACGGACGACGGCACCCGGGTGGCCTTCACCGCCGCGGTCGGCACCGACGAGCGCTTCAGGTATGTGGTGGAACCGGTGCCGGGCCTGTCCAGCGCGCGTAACCGGGGCCTGGCGGAGGCGAGCGGCGAGATCATCGCCTACACCGACGACGACGTTCGGGTGGACACCGACTGGCTGTTGGGGATCGCCCGCGGCTTCGCACGGCGCGACGACGTCGCCTGTGTCACCGGGCTGGTCGGGTCAGCCGACCTGGCGACCGACATCGAGCAGTACTTCGACGCCAAGGTCTCCTGGTCGACCAGCTGCGCGCCCCGCGTCTACGACATGGACCCGGCGAACGCGCCCGGCCCGCTCCACCCCTTCACGGCGGGCGTCTTCGGGACGGGCGCCAACCTCGCCCTGCGCACCGAGACGGTGCGGGCCCTCGGCGGCTTCGACACCGCGCTCGGCGCCGGTACCAAGACCAGGGGCGGCGAGGACCTCGACATCTTCGTCCGGATCCTGCTCGACGGCCACGCGCTCGCCTACGAGCCGGCCGCCCTCGTCTGGCACAGCCACCGCTCCGACCTGGAGGAGCTGAGCCGGCAGATGTTCGGCTACGGCTCCGGGCTGACCGCCTACATCGTCAAGTACCTGGTGGATCCGGCCACCCGCCGGCGCGTCGTCGCCGGCATTCCCGGCGGGCTGCGGCACGCGAAGCAGTTGGACAGCCGTACCCGGGAGATTCCCACGGCTCCGAAGCCCGAGATCATGCGTCGGTTGCGGACCAGGGAAATGGCCGGGATGCTCGCTGGGCCGGCGCTGTACCTACAGGCGAGGCGACGAAGCGCACGAGCGTCCGCACGAGGAGCACAGCAATGACCAGCGTCACGGACGAGGCGGCGGCCGTCGCCGGAGCCGAGCAGCCCCGGCGCAAGATGAGCATGCTCTACCGCAACGGCCTGGCCGGCGTCGCCAACAGCGTGTTGTCGGCCCTGCTGGGCGCTGGTTTCTGGGTCATCGCGGCCCGCGAGTCCAGCACGACGGCGGTCGCAGTCGGGACGGCGCTCGTCTCGGCGCTGATGGCGCTCGCGACGCTGAGCCAGATGAGCCTGGGCGGAGCCCTCTCCGCCTACCTGCCCGGCGCCGGCGAGCACCAGCGGGCCCTGGTCCTGCGCTCCTACGGCATGGCCGTGCTCATCAGCGTGGTGCTCGGTGGCGCCTTCGCCGCCGCGGCGCCGCGGCTCGCCCACTCGTTCCACATTCTGGCGCCGGTCGGCGCGGCGATCGGCTTCACCCTCTCGGTCACCGTCTGGGCGATCTTCTCGCTGCAGGACCTGGTGGTCACCTCGCTGCGCAAGGCGATCTGGCTACCGCTGGAGAACACCACCTACAGCCTGACCAAGTTCGTGGTGCTCGTCGCCATGGGCTCCGGCACGACCGCGCTGATGCTGCTGACGGCCTGGGTGGTCCCGGCGGCCATCGCCACGGTCGTCGTCTCCTCGATCGTGTTCGGCAAGCTTCTCAACAAACGCGAGTCGGGCGCTGAGCCAGCCGTCCTGACGCAGGCGCCGCAGTTGGAGGGCTATCGGCGCTTCCTCGCCGGCACGACGCTGGCGCTCATCTTCGAGCAGCTCGCGGTGACCCTGCTGCCGGTGTTCATCGTCGCCGGCCTCGGCACCGAGAAAGGCGCCGAGTTCGGCATCGCCTGGATGCTCATCCAGGCACTCGACCAGTTCCCGATGATTCTCGGGTTCTCGATGACCGTCGAAGGCGCGCAGCCGGGTGCCGACGTGCGGCCCATCCACCGGACCCTGCGCAAGCGCACTGTCGTCGGCATGGGCGGCCTGGTCGTCGTCGGAATCCTGGCGGCGCCCATCATCACCACGATCTTCGGCGGCGCCTACCGGCACGGCTCGACGACCATCCTGCAACTGCTCCTGATCGGCTCGGTCGGCCGGGCCGTGAACAGCCTCGCGTTGTGCGCCGCGCTGGCTCGGCGCCGGCTGGCTCCCCTGATCGGGATTCACGGCGCCATCGCGGTGATGGTCCCGATCGGCGCCCTGGTCCTCGGGCGCTGGTGGGGCCTGGTCGGCGTCGGTATCGCCTGGTCGGTGGCCCAGAGCGTCGTCGCCCTCGGCGTGCTCGTCGCCGAACGCCGCGAGGAGCAGTCCGAGCGGGTCGACACGCCGCCCGGACTACGGCGCCCGGCGGCGATCGAGGCGAACGTCGAGACCACGCTGCGCCTCACGCCGATCCAGCGGCGGCCCCGGTAGTCCCAGTTCCGGTAGCCCCTGCCCCGGCCCGGCGGTCGCCTAGTCGCCGGGGTCGACTAGGTCGGCCGGGATGAACCTGACCGGGAACGGGCGGGTGACGCTGAGCGGGGTGTCATCGATGGCCCGGCCGGCACGGACGTAGCCGCCGTCGACGAGGTCGTAGATCTCGATGGTCACGCTGCGCCCCGCCGGATCTGGATCGACCAGCCAGCAGGATGGAATCCCGCGGTCACGGTAGAGGTCGAGCTTCAGCGTGCGGTTGTAGCGGCGGGTGTGCTCGTCGGCCACCTCGATGACCAGGAACGGCGGCTCGGTGATCCGGGCCGGTGCCGTGGTCGCCGGTGGCGGTGTCGCGCTCGGGTCGGCGTCGGTGGGCGGCCCGGCCGGGGTGGGCACGGGGCCGACCACCAGATCCGGGATCACCAACGTCCGGGCGGAGATCTCGACGCGCAGGCCGTGCGGGAAGACGTGAGCCCCGGACGGGGCGGCCGCGGTGAGCAGCTCGGCCAGGCGTTGGGTCACCCGGGTGCGCAGTGGCGTGGGCCACGGGCGTAGCACGCACAGCCCGTCGAGCAGCTCCACCCGACCGTCGTCCGCGTCGATCGCGTCCAGCGCGGCTACCGTGACCGGCGGCGCGGGCAGCGCCACCGTCGGGAGTCGCCGGCGCGAGGTCTGCGTGACTGCCCCGGCCGGAGGAGGCGCGAAAAGGTTCTTCTTTCGCGCCTCCGGAGGTCCTGATGTCGGAGTCACCCGGCCATCCTGCCCGCCACCCAGCGTTATGTCTAAGAACTTGTTGACGAACTGCGCCGTGGCGGCCGTTGTCGGGATTCGCAGCTACGGATCCGGCCGCTCCAGGGCGAGCGGGCCGGGCCTGCCGCCCCGCCGGCTCAGTTCCAGCCTCGAGAGTCCTGCTTCAGCGCGGTGTCGACGGTCAGCGCCGAGGCGATGACCAGGCTGAGCAGCGGATCCGGCAGCTGGAAGTGCAGCTGGACGACGTAGTTGTCGGCCGTCGTGAACATCGTCTTGAGCAGGCCCTCCCAGGTCTTGGTGATCCGGGCGACCTCGACCTCGGCGTGATCGACGATCGAGAAGTTCCAGGCCCGCCAGTTCTCCGCCTTGATCAGGCCGATCTGCTGGCCGCCGACCATCAGGCCGAACCGGATCTTCCCGAGCGAGTTCTGCTGGACGATCTGGCCGATCTCCGACCCGTCCGGCCGGGTGACGATGACCTTCGACTTGACCAGCTTCGCCGGCCTGGTGAGCACCAGCATGACGTTGCCCGCCGGGTCGCGGACCTCCAACTTGTGCGTCATGTACTGGTCGAGCGAGGTGAGTACCCGGGCGACCTTCTTCGCGGTGCTCTGCCCGACCTCGACCACCGAGCCGATCTGCCGGCCCCCCTGGTCGAAGATCGCGTACTGGTTCGTGACCTCGATGAACTGGGTCTTCTGGTTCACCACCAGCACCGGCTCGGTGAAGATCGAGCCACCGCCCGGCCCGCCCGGCGCGATACCGGCCCGCTGCTGGACCTGCTCCTGGATCTTGTCCGGGGTGAACCCGGTGTGCACCGGGGCGGGCGGGAAGTTGCCCTGCGCCGTTCCCCAGCCCTGCGCACCGGGCTGGCCCTGTACGCCCGGATGGCCCTGTGGCCCCTGCTGCCACCCCGGACCCTGCTGCCCCGGCCCGGGCGGGAAGCCGCCCGGCTGCTGCTGGGGCGGGGCGCCCGCCGGCTGGAAGGCCCCCTGCGGCTGTGGTGGCTTCTGATACACCGGCGCCGCGGCCTGCTGCGGCGCCGGCGCCGGCGTCGGCTGCTGCTGCGGCACGGGGGCGGCCGGCGGCTGGCTCTGCGGAGCCTGGGTGTGCCCGGTCCACTGAACGCCGTCCCACCACCTGGTACCCGGCGCCCCGGACGGGTCCGGGTACCAACCCGGCACGGGGGAGTTCTGCGACATACGTTCACCTTTCCACGCCCCACCCACGGTGGCCAGGCCAGCCCGGCGGGACCGCCCCGCACAGCTGCACCAGTCAACCTCGCCAGCCGACACGACGGACACCGACGGGAGCGGCCTACCTCGGTCTTCCGCCGGTCCTCCGTGCCTTCGGCCTAGGCTGACGACTCGTAGTGGTCCAGTGCTCGCGCCACCTGAGCCGCGTCGGGGAGCGGCAGGAGCGAGTCGTCCACAGACGGGTTCGCGTCCAGCTCCCTGGCGCGATCGAAACAATGCTTGATGAGAACATTCCCGCCCGCAGGCTGTCGCCCTGCTCTGCCATAGGAGGTGTAGATCCAGAGAGCGGCCAGGATGCGCGCGCGATGCGCCCCGGGTTCGACGCCGGGTTCCTTGGAGCCGTTGACGAGTGCGTAGGCAAGGGGAAGCGAACAGAGCGGCCAGAAGTCGGCGACGTGCGCGAGCGCCGCGGCGAAGTGCGAGTCGGGGTCGGCCTTGTCGAAACCGCCGACCGTGAGTGAGTCTGCCCAGACCTCAGCGGTCCGTCCCAGCTCGGCCATATAGGTCAGAACCAGCGAATGCCGTGACCAGTACGTCCGCCGCCGTCGGCGCTGCATGTCCTCCGCCGCAGCAGAGGCATCCATCAAGGGCGCGGGACCAAGCGCGACCAACGCCTTTTCGTAGCAGTCGGCCGCGCTCCGTGGAGCCGATGTGACGATCTTGCCGGCCGACGCGTTGGCTACACCCTCGTACAGAAAGGCAAGGAAGAGGATTTCGGGGTCCTGGGTCTGGTCGCGTACCCGCTGGAATCGCGCTTTGAGCGGATCCAGGCGGTCACGGTCGAGCTGGGCGGTACCGGCATGGAGACTGAGTAGCGCCAGTTCTAGATCACAACGACTCCGCTCCGCCGACTTCTCTGCCGACGCGTCGAAGTGCGCGTCTCGGCAGAGATTTCCCGCCAGTTCGTAGGCACCCTGACTGCGCCGGACGGCCGCTTCCGCAAGCTTTGCTCGGATACCGGCCGTCTGGCGCGCGTCCTGGATCGCGTCGACCAGGGATCTCAGCGTCCGCCGACCGGAGTCAAACGCGGAGATCCTGAGAGCAGGCTCGACTGGGCCGCCGCGCACGTTCCCGCCGAGGAGCGGCAGGTCGATCTCGGCGAGCCGCAGTGTCTCGTCGGCAGCATCCGCGGCCAGATCGTTGATGTCCGACACTGCCTGACTGCTCACCCAGGTGACCTGCCGAAACTTTGCGAGCGCGGACGCCAGCACGTCGCCCCGTTTCTCTCCGATCATCCTCGCGTTTCGCAGGTCGTCCGCGCGGTTCGCGGGCGACTTCGCCGCCTGCGTCAACAGCCACCAGAACCTCTCCGCGCTGTACCCGTCCGAAGGTCGCTCCTGGTCAGACCACGGCGTAGAACTGGGATAGGGTGGCTCCGGCTGGTGCGCCAGCTCTCGCTCGGAAATCAGCTCCGTGTAAGTGCCATCCGGGTCGTGCCGGGCTCCGACCGCTGCGAGGATCGCGTTTCGCGCCGCCTCCCTCTCCTTGCCGACGAGGTAGACGTACGGAACGCCTTTGGTGGAGATCACCTCCGAGGAGTCCGATGCCCCGCGCGTCGGCGATGGGATACGAAAAACCATTCCATTGGTGATCTCGGATATCAGCACAGGTGACAGAACGGTCCTGTCATCCTTCCCCCGGGGCTGGCGCCGGGCCCAGGACCAGACCCGGGCGCCGAACTCGGAATTAAGATACCCGGGACTCAGTAGCGGCAGTACACACCAGGATGGCCCGGCCTCATCCCCAATTTTACCGTCCTCGGCCCGGAGCTGTCGCTGTAGCTCAACTTCGTTGTGGGCGTCGGCCGGGTGGAACAGAACACCGATTCCATGCTCTCGCAGCAGCCAGCGTATCCAGTCAGCATAATTTTCGTCTGACTTCGCATAGCTGATGACGACGATGTCGTAGGCGACCGGCGGCTGCTGCCGGAACCGCGCGAGAAAATCGTCCCAGCCCGGTGGGGCAGCGAGCTTCACGTCACGGTGTTGTGCGATCACTCCAGCGAGGAACTGTAGCGAATCCAGGACCTGGCTCGGTTGGCGACTTGGCGGGCTCTCAAAATAGGAGAAATCCTGGTCGTACATGACCGGGACCTTGCGCCAGTACTCCGGCCTCGAGAAGGCGGGCCCCGGGTCCGTGTACTCGCGGAAGGCCGACTCGTACTGTCGCCGAAACCGTTCCAACGCCGCGAGGTTTCCGGTCTCGAGGCGGGACGGGACCGGCAGTATGTCGATCTCTCTGGGTATGTTGGCGCTGAGGCCGCGAATCCAGCCCGCAATATTGGTCGTTCGCTCGATGTTCTGGCTGTTCGACGAGAAGAGCAGCGCGACCGCGTCGGCCAGCCAGGTGGTGGTGACGAGAGCGCTTTCGGTCATGCCGGTGCGGCTGTCGATCAGAACGAAGTTGTAATGGCGCTTCATCTCGGCGCGCAGAGCGTTCAAAAAACCGTCGCCGCCGAGATGGTCGCGAATATACTTCCAGTCGATTCCGTAAAGATCCTGCGAGTAGCTGAATGCGTCGCTCATTCCGGCCGGCATGAAGTCGATCTGCACGCCACCGGAACCCGTTCTTGTTGTATAGTTTGCCCGAAATGTGGTCAGGTCGGCCAGGTTGGCCTCGTGAAAGATGCTTAGCCAGGCTGCCTTCTGCTCGGCCGGCAGAGTGCTGATGAGACCGCGCCGTGCACTGCGGCGATCCTCGGCCGCGGGTGGCGTCGACTCAGGCGCCGCCCGGGTAAGGAGGTAGGACTCGGCCGCGTCGGCGTACCTCTTGACCAGCTCGACCACCCCGCGGTGGAGCTGGCTGTCTCGCCGGACCAGCGGGAAAAGGTACTCGGCGAGGCCCGGCGCCTCCAGGTCCCAGTCGACGACGAGAACCTTGTATCCAGACGACGCGAGTATCCAGGCCACGTGCGCGAGCGACATGGTCCGCCCCACGCCGCCTTTGAAGGAATAGAAGGTGACGATCCTCCCGTTTTCGTCGGCCGGCTCCTCGTCCAGGCTCGGCTCCTCGTCCAGGTCAAGCTCCATCGTTCGGCTCCTCGCGCACCGGCGGGGAAGATGGTAGCACTGACGCTGATCTGGCCTGTTCCTGTGTGGTCAGATCCTTCCATTGCGCCTCCAGGCCATCCGCCAGGCTGCGGGTGAAAGCGTCGATATTATCCTTGCCCAGGTTGACGACAGTGCGCTCGTTGCTCTTCGCCGCATCATCGAAATGTTTGTCCAGGGCTGTTTGGCTTGGGCTGACGATGAGCACACGTCGCTTACCCGACCCGTTACCCCACCCGTCGAAGGTGGTTTTGAGGGCAACCCCCGCCGCCGGCACGGTCGTCAGGTGCGCGCTGTCGGCCAGGAACAAGCCGGTCACCTCGCTGTCGGTCATGTCGGGCGGCGACTCGAACGAGGTCTCGTCGCCCCCGGTCCTGAAGTTGTAACGCTGTATCTCTTTGTCCGCGCGGAGGTACGGTATGTGCTGCTCGGCCATCGCCCAGGTCATGGCCGAGCTGTTTGCCGGAAGACCGAAGGGAGCCCAGCTACCCAAGACACCTGGCACCGCAGGGACAACGGAACACGGTTTTGGTGGTCCTATGAAATGATTGGAACCGCCGAAAGCGGGTGCCACCTTGGACACCTGGCTTTCGTCGAGCTCCGGCACCATATCATCGATCTTCATCTTGTTGGTCGTCGCTAGTTGTTGCGCCGCCCTGACCGCCTGCACGATCCTTACAGCTATCTTTTCCATGGCGCCGCGCAACCGCCGACCGTACGGATCCAAATCAAGGTAGTAGCCTCGGAGCGGGGTGGCGTCTGGACTTCTTTCGGTGAGCTTGACGATCTGCAGATTCTTCAGGATCTGCGGCTTGTAATCATCAAGGGATGTCCAGATGACTGGAATTACGAGCTCGGGAAGGGTCGCCGGGAAAAAGGTTTTCCCAGACCTGAGGCGGTGCTGGAAAAAACTCCACTCCAGGCCCGGCCATCGCTCTCTGAAGTACTCGGGCGAGCACAGGGCGACAAATACATTACACCTGTTGAGATATTCGACGAGGTCCTTGCTCCACGTCCTGCCGGCCGGTATGTCCATCGATCTGAAGATGGTGAACGTGGTGTTCCGCAGCTGGTCGGATTTCTTTATCGCGTCCTCGAGGTACTCCGCGAAAGCCTGTCCGAGCTCGAGCCCATGGACCTCGTTATTCCTAGTCGTGTAGCTGACAAAGATGCGAACTTCTTCCATGGCGCGGATCGTCCCTCCGCCTCGAGACTGTCCAGAATTTGTACGTCCAGGCTGGTGTTGACGGTGAACACGACGTCACGCACGGGGGTGATCGTGGTCCAGTCGGTGTCGGTGAGCCGTCTTACCTCCACCTGTTCACCCGTCCGTCGGATCGCCACGTCATAGTCGGCCTGATCCGCGACGGCGGTGAGCGTGTACGGCTCGGCGGGGTTCGACGTGTCGCGGCCGACCTTGAGCCGGAGAACCTGGCCGTGTCTCTTTGTGGTGACGAAGACGGCGACCTTCGCCCCGGCCTCGAACAGGTAGATCACCAGGCCCGCCACCGATCCGCGCCGGGTGTTCGCGATCTTCTGAAGAGCTCGAAGGGAGGTGACGACCCAGGCAGCAGCCAGCCCGACGATGGCGGCGGCCAAGAGGCTGACCGCCAAGATGAAGGTTGGCGTGCTGACCCCGCCGCCACCAGACCCGCCGTTCGGAGTGGGGTCGCCCGCCGAGCCGTCGAGCGGTGACGTGCAACGGGCCGCCCCGAACGCGGAGATCATCGCGGGGACGATTTCGTCGTCGCCGCCCGCCAAGTAGACGGGCGGTGGCTGGCGGCCCGACTGTTCGGTGGAGGGGCAGGAGCCGGGGCGGGCCGCCGCGTTGGTGGCGAGATCGTGCAGAACGGGGGTGTCCGCGGCGCCGAAGCCGATCGGCCAGACCTCGATTCCCGCGGCCTTGAGCTGGTTGGGCACTCGCGAGATCAGTAGGTCCCGGGACCGGTTCAATCGTTCCGTGGCGGTGTCGTGAGGCTCGCCAGGGTCCGGGTGGACGAGCGCCAGCGCGCCGACGGAACCGGACAGCAGAAACAGGATGCGTGGCCGGCTGGGCGGAGCCTTGAGAAGCAGCTGGCGCGCGACGTCGAGCGCATCGACGGGGTCGGAGGTCGAATCCGGCGCCGCGGGCCGCGCCCGTATCGCGTCCGCGCAGCGGCTCAGGTCTGACCGCGCCCCCGAGCCGGCGCTGCCGATCGGCCCGAACCCGCCGGAGGCCGAGCAGACGACGTCAACGGCCGGTTCCCCGGTTGGGGTGGCGCTGCCGAAGCCGAGAACGATGATGCTGCTCCCCGGGTTCGGCTCGTAAGCCACAGCATCTCTGACAGCCTGTTTTTCGGCGTCGATCTGAGCTGGGCTCAGTCCGGTCGCCTCGTCCGCGAGAATGACGATCGCCGCAGGCGCCTTCGAGCGGTCCGCCGGATCCGGGCTCTTCGGCACGCCGGCTAATGCGGTCTGTTGTTGGAGAGCAAACAACACGGTGAGTGCCGCGCCGAGGCGCGGCAGACGGCGCTCACGCAATCCTGATCGCGGCGCCGGTCGACGCCACGCCGGTGATCTGCGGGCATGAGTCCGCGACGCTCGAAGCACAGGCCCCCCGTGTCCTTCGTCGAGAATCGACACGGTACATCAGCCAGCCCTGCAATCAACAGATGCGTCGCGGGAAATTCCGATAGCTTGCGCGGCCCGATGACCATCCGTCGATACTCGGGATGGGCGGAGTGCAGCGGATCTGGGTGGCCGCTGACCTGGGGCTACTAACGCGGCGAGCCGCTCGGTATGGTTGTCTCAGAGGCAACATGCACGGGGGGCGGCATGGTGGTCGGATGCTCGAGGACACGCAATACACGGTCCGGGTGGCGCACATTCAATGCGCTGACCTGCGTTTTCGCTGTTCTGGCGTTGGTACTCATCGGCAGCGCCGCATCGCAGGCGCAGGCGCAGCCGACCGCACCGGCGGCCTCGCCGAGCCCGGCGGGGCAGCTGGCCAACGGATCGCTCGACGTCAAGCCGCTGCGGGCCGTGATCCTGGTGGACGAGTCCGGCAGTCTTACCCAGCAGGACGTGGTCAAGGAGCAGCAGGCCGCAGAGCTGCTCGCGGTCGGCGAGCTCTCGACCGAGTCCCAGGTCGCCGTAGTGGGTTTCGGCAGCTCTGACCAGCCAGGACAGAGCCCGACCGACCCGGTTTGCCCACTGACGGAGCGCAGCTCGGCGGCCAACCAGCAGTTCCTGCTCGACTGCATCACCAAGCTGCACCGGCGCTCCGACACCGAGGGCAACAACACCGACCACGTCGCCGCGATCAACGAGGCCCTCGATATTCTCAGACAGCCGGACAGCCGGCAGCGGCCTCCTGTCATCATTTTGCTGACGGACGGCGTGCTCGACGTGGGCAATAGTCCTCAATATGGACCGGATCTGAGCCAACGTACCGCCAACGCCCGGGCACAGCTGACCGACTCGACTTTTCCTCAGGCGAAGGCGCAGCAGGTTCCGATCTGGCCGCTTGGTTTCGGCAGCGCGCAGCAGGCCGACCTGGATACCTTCGCGGCCGGCGGCGCGCAGGTCGCCTGCAGCGACCAGCCCGCGTCCCGGCCGACGGCCCGCATCGTCACCAGCACCTCTGACATCATCCAGTCGCTGGTGCAGATCTTCGCGCTCGCTCGGTGCGCCCAGGTCACCCCGTTTGGTTCGGCCCAGCTCAACAGCGGGTCCACAGTCGACATCCCGGTGACGATCCCCGACATCAGCACAGACGGCTCGATCGTCGTTCTCAAAGGCAACCCGAAGGTGCAGGTCAGCTACCTTGACCCCGACGGCACGGTGGTGCCCCGTCAGGGCCCGCTCGGCGACTCGACCTTTGAGGCCAGCGCCGGGAACGGCGGTGCCGAGTCGCTGCACATCCTCAACCCGAAGCCCGGGCGGTGGACGGTGCGGCTGACGGCCGGGTCTGACGTCCCATCGGCGCAGGTAGCCGCCGCGGTGGTCTGGCAAGGCGTCGTACAGTCGCTGATCGTCGTTGACCCACCCACGCCGAGCGCCGGCAAGTCGGTCGCCGTGCGGGTCCGGGTGCGCAACCGCGAGGGCCCGATCACCGACACGGAGGCGCTGCGCCAACTCACCTTCCGTGCCGCCCTGGCGGGCCCGGACGTCCCGCGGGTGGACATCCCGCTCGCCGACGACGGGAAGGGTGCCGATCTCAAGGCCGGGGACGGCGAGTACTCCGGCTCGGTCACCATCCCGAGCGACGCCAGTGGAACGCTGGTCTTCACTGGCAACGTGGACGGACCGGGCATCGCGCCGGTCTCCTTGCAGTACAGCACCCAGGTCGCGGCCGGCCCGCCGCCGCTCACGGCGAATATCAGCCTGCCGACCGGCAGGTTCCGTCCCGGCGCGATCGTGACTGGCTCCGTCCAGCTGGTTAACAATGACGGCCTGCCGCACAACGCCCGCCTCGTCCTGGACGAGCTTGACTCGCGGACCCAGGCGACGGTAGGCGACCCAGCCCTCATCCGAACGGTCTCCTCCGGCCGAGCGTCCTACCCAGCACGCATTCACCTATCGCCGCGGACTGGCATCGGCACCACCTCGGGCCGGCTGCGGCTGGTCGACGCGGACAATCCCGGCGTCACCTACGCCCAGAGCTTCCTGACGATCCGAGTTGGCTATCCGAAACCGTGGGCCGAACGGTACTGGTGGGCATGGCTGGTCACTGGTGCCCTGTTGATCTTGCTTCTCGTCATCCTGATAGTCAGGTGGAACGCCCGGCGCAAGGCCCGGGATCTGGGCGGCGTCGTGATTAGCATGCGCCGCGCCAAGACCGGCCTCTCGCGCCGCACAGGAAAGCCCAACCAGTTCGTCAAGGCGTCGGGCTCCGGCGCTGACACCCTGTCCTTCACGATCACGCAGGCCAAGAACAATCCGTCCCTGAACGGCATCGTCAGTCCGGGCGCGAAAGCGTACGTCGCGCGCCGCTCACCCTCTGGCGGCCTCGAGCTGACGACACCGCAGGGCCGTACCCTCCGGCTGCCTCAGGACAAATGGGTCCCCATTGAGGAGGGCCTGGAGTTGCAGTACACCGAGTCCCGGCCGTCCGGCGCCGCCGTGCGCCGCAGGGCCAAGGGCGGCGGCACGAACGATGGCGAGAGGTCGGGCGGCTCCGGCCAGGCCGGCCGGTGGGAGGACCGGCGGCGCAGCGGTTGGCGCGCCGGTACCGACCGGGCCTCGACCGGTACTGAGCGGTCCTCGACTGGCGGCGACCGGGCACGTCAGGAACGCCGAGCCGCCGCCGCCCAGCGTGCCGCCGCGGCGAGGCCCGGCACCGACGCGACCGCCAAGACGCTCGACATCCACGAGACGACGACGCGCACGCCGGACGGCGCAAGGGCCCAGCGCCGTGACGGCCGGCGCGGCGAGGCCCGACCGTCCTGGCTCGATGCTCCGGGTCGGGCCGGGTCCACATCAGACGCCGAACCCGAGCCGTCGGCAACGGCCAGTGGGGCGGCCGCGGACCGCTCGGCGGTGGCGCCGCCCCGCGACGGCGAGCCCGGCGGGTATGGCCGCCCCGGCCGCGGGGAGACGGCAGGCACCGCGCGGTCCCGGCCAGCCGGCAGGCCGGGACGCGGCGAGCCTGACGACAACTACGGGCCGGCCAGCCGGGAAGACGACGGCACCGTGCCCAGACGCTACGGCGGCGATCCGCCTGGATACGGCGACGTCGACCCGGACATCTGACGTGCGTGCCCTCGCGGGCAGCCGTCGACGACCAGCGGTGTCCAGTCGGCGGACCCGACTCGGTGCCCTGGCACAAGCCAAGTCTGACGTGGCACGGCGGGGCGGCCGGCCATCATTCTTTGAGGAAGCGAGCGACCGTTGATGGACATCTACCAGCCGATGATGTTCGTCGGGCTGGGTGGCACCGGCTGCATGGTGGGCACCGAACTGGAGCGGCGGCTGCGCGAGGAGTTCTGCGGGCCGGACGGCCGCGCGCTGATCTCGCGCTTGTCTGGCCGTGGCTATCTTCCGTACCAGCTGCCGGCGTGCACTCAGTTCGTCTACGCGGACCTGAACGCAAGCGAGCTGAGCCGGCTGCGGACGGCCGTCGTGCCGTCGAAGGAACATGAGATCGCAGTCAGCCGAACCCAGCGGTTGACCCGCGACCTGGTGCCGCGCTTCAACACCTACCAGCGGGTCGCGCAGAGCCTGCGCACCAACGCGACCGACCAGGTCCGCGACTGGCTGCCCCCCCCGTCGGGTGAGCCGCACATCGCGCCGCTGGTGCGGGGCGCGGGCCAGCTGCCGACAGTCGGGCGCGCGGCACTGTTCGAGACCTTCCGGCATGGCCTGGCGCCGGCCGAGGAACCGCTGACCGACGCGATCCGCGCCATCAGCAACTCCGGTGACGAGCTGTCCGAGCTCGGCGGGCGGCTCAGCAACGACTGCGACGTCTTCGTCGCGTTCTCGGTCGCCGGCGGCACCGGCGCCGGCATCTTCTACGACTATCTCTGCCTCGTAGGGGACGCGCTGTACCGGCAAGGGTATCGAGCTCACATCTACCCGCTGGTCGTCATGCCGTCCGCCTTCCAGGAGGACAAGGGCGGCGGCCGGCGGGCGAAGCTCAACGCGGCGCCCGCGCTGCTGGACCTGTTCCGCCTGATCGACGCCCAGAACGGGGCGTCCGAGGACCCCGAGCTCGGCCTCGGGCCGCGCGGCGACGGGATCCGCTACCCGGGGCGCGGGCAGGCCCTCATCCTCGACCCGCTGACGATCCAGACCGCGTTCCTGTTCAGTGGCAGCGCGGCGATTGACCGGGACGACCTGCACCGCTCGGTCTCGTCGTTCGTCCTGTCGCTGGTCAGCACCGGCACCGACACCGGCGGCGAGGTCGGCGAGCGGCTGAACATGTCCTTCGCCGAGGACTTCATCAACCATGGCGTGGTCCGGGGCACCCGGGCCGAGTCCGGGATCGGCCTGCGCGGCGTGTCGACCAGCTTGGTCGCGGCCATGTCGGTGCCGGTCGATGACCTCGCGGACATCATTGCCCATCGCCTGCTGGGCCGCGCCTTCCGGGAGCTCAACCAGCCGACCCGGGACAACGCCGAAGGCAACGAGCATCTGATCGATGCATTCCTCGGCGCGGCGAACCTGGAGGAGCTGCGGACGAGCCGGCCGCTGCCGTTCGACGAGGCCGAGCCAGCCCGCGGTGCGGACGCCATCTCGCACGAGCTGAGCGCCCGCAGTCAGACCCTGGAGAACAAGGTCATGGCCCTGGAGGAGCGGCTGCGCCGCCAGATGCCGGTCCTGGTCGGCCGGTTCGACCCTTGGCGCGCCGTGCAGAGCCTGCTCGGCGAGATCGATATCTTCCGCCTCTACCGGGTGCTCGCCGGCAGCCGCTACATCGATGACGAGATCGACCGGGGCGGGGTTGTCGCAGACCTGGAGTCGCGGCAGCAGGAGCCGATCCGGCCCGCCGGGATCACCGTCGGGCCGCCGGCGCTGGCCCACCTGCGGGACCGTCGCTTCGGCATGGGCAAGATGCGCTGGGCCGACGGTCCGGTGCAGAACCTCATTGCCGACCAGGATGCCTGGTACGAGTGGCGCACCCGGTCGGCCTGGCAGGCGGCCTGGGCGGAGTCGGCCAGCCAGTGGCGGCAGGCCCTCGAGGCGACCGTCGGCCAGGTCGCCACGGTGGTCAACGCGTTCGACGAGCACGCGCGTGACGAGCAGGATGCGTTCGAGGCGCGCCGGGCCGAGCTGTACCGGCCCCGTGCCGGAGTCACCTACCTCCTGCCGAGCCAACGGGACCTCGATGCGTTCTACCAGGCGACGCTTGACCGGCTGGTCCGGCAGCTGGCGAGCAACGCGCGTGCGACCGAGGGAGACGTGGTCCTGTGGCTGATTGGCCCGGACGGCTGGCGCCGGGTCTGGGAGGCGGCTCAGCGGGACGGTATGAAGGCTGCGGTCTCCGTGGCCCGGGAACGCCTCAAGGAGGCGGTGAAGGGCCTGTTCACCGACACCAGCGCCCGCGGCGCGAACCCGCTGCTGCCGTCCATGGCGAGCCTGCTCGCGAACGCGGCGGGGCGCGGCCCCGGCAACGCGCAGCTGCCCGAGGTCCGGCAGTTCGAGGCTAAGATTCACGGGCTCATTCCGCAGGGCTTCACCCCGCAGGGCTCGGGGAACCTGCGGGTACTCATCTCCTACCCCGCGAAGGCGAAGGACCCGACGATCGAACGGTTCCTGCGCGACCGGATGCGGCTGCCCGCGGAGACGAACATGTCGGCCGACTTTCGGGCGGTCGCCGCGGAGGCGATTACCGTCACCCAGCTGCGCACCTCGATGAGCATCAACGAGGTGCCCGAAGTCCGGGAGGTGCTCCGGCACTGGTCCGACGCGGTCGGGAACGAGCAGCGGGAGGACTTCCTGCGGTGGCGGCAGCGGTTGGGCTACGACTTCACCTGGCTCGCGACGACGGAAGCCGACCGAGTCCGCATCCTGCACCACTTCCTCTGCGCCGCCTGGAACGGGCAGATCACGACCAGTGGCGGCGCCAAGTCGCCCAGCCGGCTGGTCGTGACCCTCGGCCCCGACCGGCACATGAGCTCGATGACGCTGCCGCTCCAGCCGCTGCAGGCGATGTCCTCGTGGGCCAGCCTCCCGCGGGCCTACGAGCAGTGGGTCTTCGAGGACGACGACGACAACCGCCGGGACTTCTGCGGCCACCTGATGCGCATGGTGCCGACCGACATCCTGGGGACGCCGCGCCGCCCCGCCGCGCTGTTCGAAGAGCTCTTCCGCCTCGCGGGCACCGAGAAGGCGCTGATCGGCAAGCTCGAGGGCCCGAACGGGAGGGCGCAGTGGGCAGGCGAGTCCGACCAGTTCTGGACTCGGACGATGCCGGCAGCGCTCGACATGCGGTTCGAGACGGCGCGGCGGCCGGCTCGCGACTCATTGCGCCAGCTCTACCAGATGTTCAACCCTCATGAGAGGGCGTCGACGGACCTTGCCGGCGGGGAAGGATACGACCCACAGGACCTGGGCGCGTGAGCGAGCGGCGGGCCTTCCCCACGGTGCTCGAGATCGACCTGCGCGAGCACTACGAGCGGGTCATGGGCTCGGACTTCGACGCGCTGCGCCGAGAGCTGTTGCGTGGCCTTGACGTCTCGCGGGGCGAGGTCAGCCGGGTTCTCGTCATCGACCGCGGCGAGGACCTGATCACGCACGCCGAGGGCCTGGCGAAAATTATCAACGCCGACGCGAACCCGACCGTGGTCTGCCTCGTACTGGCCGAGGCGGAGCCAGCTCCGGATTCGCCGGGCCACGTCGACTACACCGCTCCGCCGGCTGGCCCCGGCGCCGACCACGCGACGAGGTCCGGGCGGGACGACGCCGGCTGGCGCGAGGCAGGCAAAGATGGCACCGGCTGGCGCGCGACCGGTTCCAGGACCGGGGCGACCCGCAGCGGCCAAGGGTGGGGCACGGCGGCGCCTGGACGTTCGGCATCGCCTGACGAGCGCGCGAACGCCGATTCCCCGCGCGGGCCAGATGGCTCCTGGGGAAGCCGGCCGGCCCGGGGCCCGGGAGAGGTCCGGCCTCCCGGCCGGCTGGGCATGCCGGCCGCCGGCCGTGACGCTGCCGCCGAGCCGCCCGATTACGATCTTGGGCTGGATGACGAGGGTGACGACGCGTCGGCGGGACGCGTCGTCACGCTCGACAAAGGGCCACGCGACAAGGGGCCATGGTCCAGCTATGGTCCAGCAGCCGCCTACGGCTCGGGCCCGGCTCGCGGCGGCCACAGCCTTCGCCCCGCTGACGTCCCCGGCTTCGACCGCCGTGGCGGCGAGAGCACCGGCGAAGACGCGGGCCTCGGCGATGTGGACAGCTCCGACCTGGACGACGCCGATGGGCTCGCGGGCTACGTCGCCAGTGACGGCGACGCCGGCGATACCGGCGGCGCCGGTGCGGGCTCCGGCAGGGAAGGCCGGGGCGGAGCCGCCTTCCGCGCGAGAATCGCCGGCTCGGCGGTGGGGTTGGAGCGGGAGCCCGATGCGGCAGCGACTCCGTACCAGGGCACCCGGCCCGGCCGAGACGGCTACGTCCCGCCCACCGCCCGCGCCGACGACCCCGACGACCCCGCCAATGCGCCGCGACCGCCGCGGCGGGTCCGGCAGCTGCCGGACGGGGTCGTGCTCGTGAAGCCCTACGAGCTGCGGGCACCGGTCGTGACGCTGTGGGTTAGCAGCCTGATCGGCGTTCCCTGGATGATGGGCGACCGTCGCCCGGGCGAGGTCGTCGCGCTCGACCCGGACGACGAGTCACTGGTCGAGCGCGGCCTGCTCAGCGCGCTGCTGGACGCCTTGCGCCAGCCGGAGGTCTTCGACCAGGTCGCGCGCCGCGTCGCGGGGATGGGAGAGGCCACGGCCGCTCCCGGCCTGCGGGTCGTGACCGGCCGGATCGCCGACGCCCTGTACGTCGAGGCGCTGCGCACGGCTGCCGGGCTGTTGACCAGTGCCGAGCGCGACGAGTCCCGGGGCCGCCCCCAGGCCAGGCCATCGATCGTCGATTCCAATGGTCTGGCCAGCGCGGCCGGTGATCCGACGGTGGAGGCCAGCCAGGCGGCGGCCCTCGTGACCAGCCCATACGGGCCGGCTGACCTGCTGCGCGAGCCGTTGCCGATGCTGCTCGGCATCCCGGCCGCGCGGCCGGCCGACGTCGGCGTGCCGGCGGCCGACGGGTCCATCGGCGTCGCGCTGCGGGAGGTCCGGGCGGCGATCGACGAGGCGGCCTCGACCGTCTCCGGGATGCTCGCGCCGCGCACGCTGCTGCGCTCGCGACGCCTCGGCCGGGTCGTCGGCGACCGGGCCCATGAGGCGGCCGTGACGTTGGCCGAGCTACGCGGCAGCCTCACCGAGGAGTTCGAGGCCGTTGACGGCAGCCACGGCCTCGACGTCGAGGAGAAGCGCCGGCTCGCCGAGCTGGGCATTTCGCCGGCGCCTCCGACGGGCCTGGACTCACCGAAGGTGTCGGCCGCGCTGCGGACGATGGTCGAGACCGGCCTGCGCCGCGGCTTCCCGCTGGGGCAGATCGCCGGCTGGGTCGAGGCGGTGGCGGAGGGGCTGCTGCCGCGCGGCAGCGCGGCCCGAGTCGAGGACCTGCGCGCCGCCTGCTCGGACGACGCGCTGGACCGCCTCGACGTCAGTGCCGACGTGCACCTGCCGCTGTATGGGCTGAGCGCGGTGGCGCCTGGCCTTCTCGGCGCCGCGTTCGTAGGCCAGTGGCGGCCGCTGCCCGGGCTGCTCGGGGCGGTCGTCGAGATCGGTGTCGCGCTGGCCGCCGTTGTGGCGGTGACCATTGGCGGGATCGTCCTCGGTCTCGCCCGTCGGGTCGACCGGGACGGCAGCGGCATGCCCGACCTGCTGGTTCTGATCTTCGCGGCCCTGCTCGGCGCTGCCGGTGGGTGGGAGGCTGCTCATACGTTCGACTGGCTGTCGGGCGGGTACAGCCTGGCCGCGCTGGTGATCGGCGTCGTCATCGTGCTGCTGTGGCCGTTCGTGGCCTGGCGGCGCGCGATCCGCCGCTGGGTGCCGGACTTCGACGAGGCCTACGCGATGTTGGCCGTCGTTGGCGAGCTGGTGCAGGAGGTCGCCTTCACCGAGTGGATCCTCGCCGACCGGCGGCTGGCCGCCTACGGCATCGCCGACACCACGGTCACGGTGTTGCGGGAGATCGCCACCACCCTGTACGACGCGGCGCAGGCGCTCGTCGCTGAGGAGTCCCCCGAGGCGCCCCCGGTCCCGGGGATCGAGGGCGAGGTCGCCGAGCGGCTGCGCGACGCGGCCGGCGAGGTCGTCGGCGTCATCCACACCGACCTGGTCGAGCTGGCTGTGAGCGTGCTCGACCCCTGTTGGAAGGAGCTCGGCCGGGACTTCCTGGACGCGCCGACCCGGTCGGCCGGGCGGCGCACTGAGCGGACCTTCGACAGCTACTACTTCCACCTGCGCCGGCTCGGTGTGCACCAGACGCCGGCCTTCGGCCGGGACACCGCCGACCGGGCCGCCCTGCTCGAGTCGGTCTGGCTGGAGTCCCGCCAGTTCGTGGATGTCATGAGCGCCGGGGTCGACGATGGGAACATCTTGCAGCTGAACACGATCAGAGATCTCCGCTTCGTGGACGCCGATCCGGAGCGCGGTGAACTCATCCGCTTCGCCCCGCGTGCGGCCCGTCCCGCGTTACAGCGGCTTGGCTCGCGGACTGGCCCTCGGAAGGGACCTGCCGACCTGGCCTGGACCGACGGCGGTCAGGTCGCCGGGGTGCTGCGGCTGGTCCGGATGACCAGCGGAACGGTGCGCTCGTCGGTGGGCAGGACGTCGTGACCGGGCTCGACGACCCCGGCTACGGCCCACCGGATCCGGGCTACGGGCAGACCAGCTCGGGCTACGACGTCCCCACGGACGGTGGCCGGCCCGGCCGCGACTCCTCCCGAGGGACCGGCGCGCACCCTTCCTACACCGCCGGCCTGCGTGACCCCAACCGCAATGCTCCGTCGTCGTTCGCGGCATCGGGACCGCCCGTCAAGATCAGTTACCGGACGCCGTCCGGTGGACGCGAAACCCTCAGCGCGCGCGTCGAGCGTGCGGTACCGGCCTCGGCGGGTGCGGCGGACGTCGCGCGGGTCCTCGCGCCGCTCGACCCGTTGGATCGGTTCGACCCGAATCACGACCGGTTGATCCAGAAGATGGTGCCGGCGCCCGCGGCGACGCTCGACGCCTGCGCTCCGCTGTTCAACGAGCTGCAGATCGGGCTGCACCTGGCGCGCGTCCTTCGGGGCGCCTACCCTCCGCAGCTGAGCGAGCTGGTGGGATACGACGTCGAAAGCGAGGCGCCCTTCCTCCTGGTGCGCCAGCTGCGGGGAAGCAACGTTGTCAAGCCGGCCAGCCAGCAGCTGCTCGAGGAGATCCGGCCGTTTCAGCAGAACCTGCTCCGCTGTCTCAGCGTGCTAGAGGCGGCCGACGTGGTGCACCGGGCCATCGCCCCGCGCCGGGTGCTGTGGAACGGCTCGACCGTTCAGCTGGTCAACTTCAGGTTCGGCCGCCTCACCGGGGAGCCGGCGCTGGCCGCGCCCGACTCGGAATGGGCCGCACCGGAGGCGCGGGCTCCGCGATACATCGCCGACCCGGCCGAGGACCTGTGGAGCGCCGGCCGGGTGCTGGTGCACGTCTTCGACCCGCAGCGCCTGGCCGGGCGGCCGGGCGCGCCGGACCCGCGGCTGCTGCGGGCTGGGCTCGCCGACACACTCGACGGCGTTTTCCGCGACCGCCCGAAGGATCGTCCGGAGATCAGACGGATCATGCAGGACCTGACTATCGACTATGACTTCTTCGACCGTCGCGACCTGCCCCGGCCTTCCCTGGCCGACGACCGTCTTGACGAGGGCGCGGTGCGTTTCAGAGCGATCCGGGCCGCCAAACGCCGCCCGACGTCGACGGGAGGCCTGCCGTGACGACGGTGATGTGTCCGAAATGTCTATCCATGGTCGACCTGGAAAACGAGACCGATCAGTACTACATCGACGAGAACGGGGACTACCAACTCATCGCGGACCAACCCGGCGTACCGAAGCTCCGCCAGGACTTCGACGCCCGCTTCTCCTGGAAGAAGTGCCCCGGTGCTAGCTGGCCGCATTACTGGCCGAGCGAGTATTCGACGTACGGCCCGCCGCTGGTCATCGGATTTGTCGGAGGCACGCAGAAAGGTAAGACCCACCTGCTCTCGGCCATGATTGGCGCGCTCGACAGCAAGCAGCTACAGCCACTCGGCATCGAAATCAAATGGCTGGAGCCACAACGCCACCGCCGGCTCATGGAGGCATCGGTGAAACCGCTGCTCCGGGACGGCAAGCGTCTGGTTGGCACAGTGACGCGAGATGGCCAGCCGGTCGACCACGTCGATGTCTTTCAGGTGCGACGGGGAAACAGCAGGCGGACGGTTGTCTTTTATGACGTGAACGGAAACAGCCTGCGTGACGAGAACATGAAGGCGGTCGACTTCATGTTCGCGGTCGATGCGCTCCTGTTCGTCGTCGATATTGGCCGCTCGAGTGATGCGCCGCCCGGCGATGACGACACGTTCCAGGTCAGTTTGGCCAGGCTGGACGTACGCAGTGGCAGCAAGCTGAGTCCAGGGCCCGAGCTGCCGGCGGCCGTCGTGCTAGCGAAGGCGGACGAGCGTCGGTTCGACGAGCCGGTGATGCGCTGGATGCGCCGCGAGGACCTGGCCGCGTTCCGGCCCTTTGACAGTGTCGACACGGACGCGATCGAGGCGGAGTCGACGGATGCTTACTCCTACCTGTATGCGCATGGCTTCTTGGGCTCGCTCGACCCTGTAGACTACTTCGACCGGATCACGCTGCACTTCGCGTCGGCCGCCGGCTCCGCGCTGGTGGAACCGGCCGACGCGGCGTTCCGCCGGGGCGTTCGGCCAGTCCGGGTCCTCGACCCGTTGCTGGCCGTATTCGCGATGGCGGGAATGCTGGGGGACAACAGCCAGGCCAAGGTGGGCAGCTGACATGGTTATTTCTGATCCCGAGTTGCACCAGGTGATCTATCGCTGGCTCCCGACCGGCGGCGAGACGAACCTGAAGTACGGGTATGACTTCGGGCCGGTCGCGACCTCCCTGCCGGTGACCAACCCGGACCTCGGCATCTCGTCCGGGCTGAACGCCTGGGTCAGGCGGGCCGGTGCCTGGGCTGACCCCAAGTCGTCCGGGCGGCACCTGAGCCTCTGCTACCTGCGCCCGGTGGACGCGCCCGGCATGGCGGCTGTGGCCGCGCGTTGGATGCGCAACGACAACCATCAGTCCGCAATCGGTCACCTGCTGATCGGCCCGGTCGATGTCCTAACGCTCGACCGGGCGCTGTCGCTGGTGAACTGGCGCTGGTGGATTGACGGTTCGTTCAGCGATCCGCGGGTCGCGAAGGGCTGGGACCGGGAGACAGTGCCACTCAGCCGGCTCGCCGGCGTCAGCTTGCCCCCGTCGACGGCGGAGCAGTTCCGTTGGTCAACCGCCGAGTGGACCGTGGCGTTGGAGCGCCTGCTCGGGTGGCTGCTGCTGCGGGGGCCGGACCCGGCCCGGCGGGTCGCGATCGTCCCCGACGTCTACGCGCTCCAGAGCTACGCGCTGATGCGGGACCTGCACGCGATTGCTGGCGACATCACCGCCGCCGGCGATATCCACGATGCCAGTGCCGCGCCGGATTCCGGCGGCGCTGGGGCGCCCGGCGCATCGGATGCGGACCCGGCCAGCGGGGAACGGGCCCGGGACGTGTACGGAGACTGGAGCTTCGCGGCGGACCTGACCGGCTCCGCGCCGTTCGACACCGCGCCGCGTTTCGTCTTCAGCACCGACTACTTCGCCGTCGTCGACAGCCCCTCAACCGGCGCGGTCACCCGGCTGGACGCCGCCTGGTTCGACACGCAGAGCGAGGACCTCAAGGTTCTGGCGCGACGGCTCGTCGAGCTTTACCAGGGGTCCAAGCCCGAGGCGGCCAAACAGGAGCTCGCCAACCTGGTCAAGCAGGTCGGTGCCGCGTTGCCTGACGACGACGATGTCCTGCCGCCGGCGATGACTCCGAAGGAGCTGCCGACGCCGGCCGGCCCAAAGGGGTCGCCGAAGATCCCAATCAGCTCCCTGGTGGAGTACATCGCTGCGGTGAATCCGTCGGTGACCGGCCTCGTCCGCAACGCGGCGAACACGGACGATCTTGATGATCTGATCTGGGCCGCGAGCCGAGCAATGCTGAACCTCGCCGCGCCAGCCAGTCACGATGACGGTTCGGCGGGAAGTACGCCCTCGCCCACGCTCCTTCTGAGCGCGTTGGAGACCGCCCTCCCGCCGTGGCCGGTAGAGCTGCGGGCGCCGGATGAGCGGGGCGAGCTGGACAACGTCAGGGTGAGATTCGAGCGGGCCTTTCGGGAGTGCCCGCGGACTGCGTCGATGCGCGCCGCAGTCTGGCGGGAGTTCTGCCTGGAGCTGTCGAGCCGCAACAACAGGGCCTACAAGACCGCCGTCGAGCTGCAGAAGGCCGTCGACCTGCGCGCCACGGAGCTGGCCGCGCCGAACGACGTGTCACCGGCAGCGGTCGCGGCGCTGGACGACCTGAAACAGCAGACTGCGGCGACCCACGAACTGCTGCAGAACGTGCACCAGCAGCTGGCGGACGGCGAGAACGCCACGCAGGTCCTTGCCGGCGAGGTCAGCACGTTTCGCCTCCAGATCGTCGCGAAGATTGACCAGACCCAGGATGAGGCTCGGAACCTCATCAGGGACGTCGAGGGCGAGTTCAAGTCCACTTACGGCGATCTGGCGGAGAAGATAACGACCGTAAGACCAGAGGTTCAGACCAGTGTGGCGCGACCCGGAGAAAATGAGCGGAAACAGCTCCGGGACGGACTCAGGTACGGCGTCGCGCCCGCCTTTCAGGCCTCCTGTGACGCCCATCTCCGCGAGTTGGTGGAGAGAAGGCTGCATGACCGTGTGTCGCCTTGGGACGCGTATATTGCCGTTATCGACACGGTGCGGCGCAGTCTGTTCCTAACCCGCGCGGATGTCGGTGATCTTCTCGCGGTCACGAACACGCAGCTTTTCGGCGGTGCGCTGCCCGAGCTTCCCCGGGCGACCGGGATGGAGGACCACACGGCGGTGCTGGACCAGGCGGTGCGCTCCGCCCTGACCGAGCTGGCCCGAAATCGAGTGACCGAGGCCGTCAGCACTTTCGTCCTGGAAAAACTGATTAACGAGTTTCAAGCACGCATGAGAGGTCTGCTGGGTGACATCCTGAATGGGACGCGGCTCATCCTGCTCGGCCAGCATCCTACCGGGCGAGCACGGACGGGCGCGGACTCCTCTCTGGTCGCCTTCATGGTCACCAGTCAGCTGTTGAACGCGCTGTACCAGGTACTCGAAAGCGAGAGCATGGTTTCCCCAGCTATCGAGAGGGATATCGCGGTCGCCGAGCGCCGCCTGCGACAGATTTTTACGGCTCCCGGTGGCCAGAGAGCACTCGAATGGGCAAGCGAGACTCTCGGCGGGCTACCCAACGTGGCCGTTTTCCTAATATCGATCGGCGTGGTCGTCGGTTTCGTCATCGGAGTCGTGGCCTTTACCTGATCCGGAGCTACGGGGGCTGACGGATGGTACAGGACCGCCGGGCGGCGATGCCGCCGCGGATTGGTCCGTTCCGCGTGGTCGATCTGATCGGTCAAGGCGGAATGGGGGTCGTCTACCTCGGCCGGCGTGGGCGCAGCTTCGCGGCGGTCAAGGTGATCAACGAGGAGTACGCCCGGGACCGGCGGTTCCAGGAGCGGTTCCGGGCTGAGATCGACCTGGCTGGGCGGATCAGTAGCCGCTATGTGGCGTCGCTGGTCGCCACGCCGACCCGGCATGAGGAGCTCTATCTCGCCACCGAGTATGTGGTGGGCGAGAACCTCCGCGACTACGTACGACGCACGAGCCGCCTGTCCCGGCCGGCCGTGCTGGTCCTGGCAGCGCTACTGGCCCAGGCCTTGGACGCCATCCACGAAGTGGGCGTCTGTCACCGGGACGTCAAGCCGTCCAACGTGATGCTGACCCGTGGCGGCGTGAAGCTCGTCGACTTCGGCATCGGCTACGCTCCGGACCTCGGCCCGGCAGCGCGCGGCGACGGTTGGATGGGCGCTCCTGCGTACATGAGCCCGGAGGCGCTGCGCGGCGGCCGGCCGACCGAGGCGATGGACGTGTATGCCTGGGCCTGCACGGTCGTCTACGCGGCGGTGGGAAAGGCGCCGTTCGACGCGGACTGGCATCGCTCGAAGGACGCCTCGCCGCGGCTGACCGGAGTTCCCGCGGCTATCCGGCCGCTCGTCGAGCACGCGTTGCATCGAGACGCGGACCGCCGCCCGCTGGCCCGTGACCTCGTGCGCACCCTGGTCGGCCTCCAGGATTTCCAAGGCCTGGTGGCTGGCGGCCCGGCCGATGCGCTCGCGCCCCTGGCCACCGAGCATTGGCCCCTTCCTGAGCTTCGTCAGGTGGAACCACCGGCTCGCTCCTGGCGCTGGCGGATGTCCTGGCCGCGCCTGACCCGGGATGGGGTGCGGGGCCTGCTCGCCCTTCTCGGCATCTCGGTCGTCGCCTTGGCCAGCGTGCTGATGATCCCCGTGTGGTCGCACCGGTCGGGGACGTCCCAGATCCCGACCTCCGACGGCTCGGCCGCCCCCGGGCTCGCGGGCCCAGGCGGTCCTACCACTCCCGGCGGCGGCAAAATCCCTGACGGGCCGCCGGAATCATCGAATCCCGACGCCTCCAGCCCCACCGTCGCGCAGACGTGGTCCGCCTACCTGACGGGCGGTGGCCTGACCGCGCTAGAGGCGGAGTCGCCGGCCCCCGGTCTGACGGCGACCGCGCCGGGCCATGGGCTGCACGGCGCGTGCACCCCGCCGGCCTGGACGACGGGGCGAGCTGACGCGATCCGGTGCCTCGATCAGAGCGCACAGGTGCACGACCCCTGCTGGGTGCCGGCCGTCCCGACCGCCGAACCCATTGACTCTGTGCTGTGCGGATATCCGGGCGAGCGAGAGCTGACTCGGATCGATCTGGTGACACCGTTGCGGCGGACGGACACGCCGCCTGCACCGCCGGACCACGGCCCGACCGCGCGGGACCCGGCGCCGGCCTCGATCCAGCTCGCGACCGGCGATCTGTGCCTCGCCGACTCGCGGTCTCCGGACGACGGTTCGGCGCAGGTGCCGACCTACACCTGCCCGCACGGCGAGGCTTTCGGGTTCCCGGACCGTTCCGGACCGGTCTGGACCATCCAGTTCCGTTCGACCGCTGCTGGCGCGACTGCGCCGGTGGCCCTCACACGCTGCTACTTCTAACGATGGGGCCTAGCTAGCCTTTCGAGCGGCGGCCTTCGGGCTTCCCCGGCCCGCCCCGGGCTACGGGCGCTGGGTGCCGGGCAGCACGAAGGGGCGGCCCCGATTCGGGACCGCCCCTCCTGACGTGCAACGAACTCCTACGCCTAGCCCACTCCGACGTCTACCGCTGTTGGGCAGCTACCCCTTCGTCGCGCGAAGCGAGACATTCGGATTCGGGGGTCTCCGGGGGGCGCCCCCCGGAGCAGATATCGTCTGACAGGCCGTGGCGAAAGTGGCCGAAGGCCACTGAGCAGGGTGAGCCCCTGTCAGAAGTCCATGTCCCCGCCGCCCGGCATGGCCGGGGCCGGGTTCTTCTCGGGCTTGTCGGCGATGACGGCCTCGGTGGTGAGGAAGAGGCCGGCGATCGACGCGGCGTTCTGCAGCGCCGAGCGGGTGACCTTCGCCGGGTCGATGATGCCGGTGGCCAGCATGTCGACGTACTCACCGGTGGCCGCGTTCAGGCCGTGACCGATCGGCAGGTTGCGCACCTTGTCGACCACGACACCGCCCTCGAGACCGCTGTTGAACGCGATCTGCTTGATCGGCGCCTCGAGCGCGAGCCGGACGATGTTCGCCCCGGTGGCCTCGTCGCCGGTCAGGTCGAGCTTGTCGAACGCGCTGACCGAGGCCTGAAGCAGGGCCACGCCACCGCCGGCGACGATGCCCTCTTCGACGGCCGCCTTCGCGTTGGAGACGGCGTCCTCGATGCGGTGCTTCTTCTCCTTGAGCTCGACCTCGGTCGCCGCGCCCACCTTGACGACGGCGACGCCGCCGGCGAGCTTGGCGAGGCGCTCCTGGAGCTTCTCGCGGTCGTAGTCCGAGTCGGACTTGTCGATCTCGTTGCGGATCTGCGAGACGCGGCCGGCGATCTGGTCCGGGTCGCCAGAGCCCTCGACGATCGTCGTCTCGTCCTTGGTGACGACGACCTTGCGGGCCTTGCCGAGCAGGTCGATCGAGGTCGACTCCAGCTTGAGGCCGACGTCCTCGGAGATGACCTGGCCGCCGGTCAGGATCGCGATGTCGCCCAGCATGGCCTTGCGACGGTCACCGAAGCCCGGGGCCTTGACGGCGACGGACTTGAAGGTGCCACGGATCTTGTTGACGACGAGGGTGGCGAGGGCCTCGCCCTCCACGTCCTCGGAGATGATGACCAGCGGCTTGCTGGCCTGCATGACCTTCTCCAGCAGCGGGAGCAGGTCCTTGACCGCCGCGATCTTGGAGTTGACGATCAGGATGTACGGGTCGTCGAGGACGGCCTCCTGACGGTCGGCGTCCGTGACGAAGTACGGCGAGATGTAGCCCTTGTCGAAGCGCATGCCCTCGGTGAGCTCAAGCTCCAGGCCGAAGGTGTTGCTCTCCTCGACGGTGACGACGCCTTCCTTGCCGACCTTGTCGAGCGCCTCGGCGATCAGCGCGCCGATGGCCGGGTCGCCCGCGGAGATCGACGCCGTGGAGGCGATCTGCTCCTTGGTCTCGATCTCCTTCGCCTGCTTCGAGAGCTCCTCGGAGACGCTCTCGACGGCGATCTCGATGCCCTTCTTCAGGCCGAGCGGGTTCGCGCCGGCGGCGACGTTGCGCAGCCCCTCGCGGACCAGAGCCTGAGCCAGGATCGTCGCGGTGGTGGTGCCGTCACCCGCGACGTCGTTGGTCTTCTTGGCGACTTCCTTGACGAGCTCGGCACCGATCTTCTCGAACGGGTCCTCGAGCTCGATCTCCTTGGCGATGGAGACACCGTCGTTGGTGATCGTGGGTACGCCCCACTTCTTCTCCAGAACGACGTTGCGGCCCTTCGGACCAAGCGTGACCTTGACGGCGTCGGCCAGCTGGTTCATGCCGCGCTCCAGGCCGCGCCGCGCCTCCTCATCGAAGGCAATGATCTTCGGCATGGTGTCGGAGTCCTCCCACAGGGATATGGCAGTGTGATGGCCTGGCCACAACGACGCCCGCGACGGACGATCACGCCACGACCCGCGCACGAGCACCCGCGCAAGCGGGCGCACAGACCTCCCAGGCATCCCTGGGGAACCCCCGGCGCTCGCGCAAGCGAGCGCACCGTGGGTTCCAGGGGGTCGCCCCCCTGGGTCGGCATGACGCGGGAACCCTGCGAAATTGCCCCTGGGGGCAACGAGCAAGGCGTCCCTGATCGTGACCTCGTCGTTTCAGCCTGCTGGCACTCAGCTTACCTGAGTGCCAGTCCCCTGTTTAGCACTCGGCATGGGTGAGTGCAAGCTCGCTCCCCGTGCAGGCGAGCCCCGGGACCGTCCCGCCCGCTGGCCCCGGCCGCTGGTTGCCAGGCGTTTGCCGTCCCGCAACCTGGGCCGTCGACCAGTTGGCCAGGATCTCCGGACGCCGCGATCGCCGCCCTCGCCCGGCGCGCCGGGGGCACCTCGGTTGATTGGGGATGTCGACCCGCCTACCGCAGTCAAAGCCTCGTAGGGGTAGGCGTCGAGGGGCCCATGATCGCGAGTTTGGCCCTCTGGTGGTTGTGATCAGGCCTGGGTAGCGACCACTGGAGGGCGAAATCAGCGATCACGTCGACTGGCGTGTTCGCCGTGCCGGCCGCGGATCGCAGCTTCTGCGCTGAGACGGTCGCGAGGCCGCCGCGCCGGCATCATCGCGGTGGCGCCGGCGATGCCGACGCGGGGAACGAGAGTCTGCCGAAGACCGGCGAGTCAGTGGCAGGTGGGCCGATAGGGGATGCCCGGCGCATACCGCGACCATGCCGCCTGATCGAGCCCGCCACCGGCGCGTGCGCAGGCAGCCTTCACCGGGTCGCTCGCGGGTGCGATCTCGTGGACAGGTCCCAAAGGCGGATCTTCCTGTCGTCGCCCGCGGTGGCCAGGGCAGCGCCGTCCGCGGTGAAGACCGCCGTCTCAACGGACCTTCGTAGCCCGTGAGGGGCTCGCCGAGCTTCTTCGGACTCAGCCCGGGTGAGCCCGTCGCCCAGGTCACCGGACTCGTCGGCCAGATTCCCTTGTACGCGCTCAGTTTCCCCCGGCCGCGCTTATGTGGAGCACCGGCCCGGCTGGATCGTCGCCCAGCTGGCTGCCCTGTTGGCGACTCCTCCCGCGAGCTTCTCAGCCGGTACGTCTTGACCACGGGACACCGCCCGGTCTCCCGGCTTGACCAGACCCCGCTGGCTCACCGGCGCGGTCCCGGCCGATTCGAGGCGCCGACTTGCCTGCGCAGACGCTGATCATCCGGCCGGCTGGGCAGGCTGCGACGCCTTGATCGAGAACTGCGCAGGAATAAAGAGAGGACAAATTGGGGCATGCGGCGCCGTTTTGGCTGCGCAACGAGTGATCAAGGCGTCCCGATGGGGAGCCAGGCCGCCTTGATCACTCGTTGCGCAGGGGAACCTGGGGACAGGCGAGGGCTGGTCAGCATCCGATCGATATTGGAGCAGGCCCCTTGGCCGATCCTTGATCGTTGTCTCGGCCGGCGGACGGTCGCGATTGGGCGTTCCCACGACCGCCGCGAGGCCGTACAGCGATCTGGTCTCAGTCGTCCCCGAGGCCCGCGGCCTCGAAGGCGGACAACGTGGGGGGGATCGTCGCGGTGGGGCCGGCGATGCCGACCAGGGGGTCGAGGGTCTTCAGGCCGTCGCCTGTGTTGTAGATGACGGTCTCGGCGTCGGGGTCGAGCAGGCCCTCGCGCAGCTGGCGGCGCAGGTTCGCGACGGTCACGCCGCCGGCGGTCTCGCCGAAGATGCCCTCGGTGCGGGCGAGCAGGCGCATGCCCTCGATGATCTCGTCGTCGGTGACGTCGGTGATCGCGCCGCCGGTGCGGCGGGCGACGTCGAGCGCGTACGGGCCGTCGGCCGGGTTGCCGATCGAGAGCGACTTGGCGATCGTCGACGGGCGGACGGGGGAGACCGTGTCGACGCCGCGCTCGAAGGCCGCCGCGACCGGGTTGCAGCCGGCGGCCTGGGCGCCGAAGACCTTGTACGGCGTCGGCTCGACCAGGCCGAGCTTGCCCAGCTCGCGGAACGCCTTGTCGACCTTGGTCAGCAGCGAGCCGGACGCGATCGGGATGACCACCTGCGCGGGCAGGCGCCAGCCGAGCTGCTCGGCGACCTCGTAGCCGAGCGTCTTCGAGCCCTCGGCGTAGAACGGGCGGACGTTGACGTTGACGAACGCCCACTCGTACTCGTCGGCCAGCTGGCTGCACAGCTTGTTGACGTCGTCGTAGTTGCCCTTGATCGCGACCAGGGTGCCACCGTAGACGGCGGTGGAGACGGTCTTGCCGTCCTCCAGGTCGTGCGGGACGAGGACGATCGAGCGCAGGCCCGCGTGGGCGGAGTGCGCGGCGACCGAATGCGCGAGGTTGCCGGTAGAAGCACACGCGACGGTGGTGAAGCCCAGGTCGCGGGCGGCGGACAGCGCGACGGAGACGACCCTGTCCTTGAACGAGTGCGTCGGGTTCGCGCTGTCATCCTTGACCCAGAGGGTCTTCATGCCCAGCTCGGCGGCCAGCCGGGGCGCCGGACGCAGCGGGGTGAAGCCGGCGCCGAGGGATACCCGACGGGCCGGGTCGTGGCCGGCGGGCAGCAGGCCGACGTAGCGCCAGAGGTTCTGCGGACCGGCCTCGATGGACGCGCGGGTCACCCGGCGCAGCCGGTCCTCGTCGTAGGCGATTTCCAGCGGTGCGAAACACTCGAAACACACGTGTTGCGGGCCAAGCGGGTAGATCGCGCCGCAGTGGCGACAGGAAAGCGAGACCGCAGGGTTCGCGTCATCGGTCGTAGAGCCCGACTGGGCGGCGCGCTCGGGCGCAAGAGTCATCGCTGATCTCCTCATCTTTCCCGGGGCCGGCGGTGGCACCTCGGGTCGGAATTGGCACCTGCCGCGGGGAGCCTGCCGTCAACCGCCCCCCAAAGACTGGGCCGCGCCTAGGAGATGATCGTCTGACCAGCTTGGTCGGACGCAACTGACCACATCGGTCAGAACCACCTAGGTCGCGCGAAGCGCGACACCGGGGGTCCGGGGGTCGCCCCCGGGCAGGCATCGCGGCTGTGGCGAAGCTGATTCCCGAAGGGATCAGCGAGCAGGCTCATCCGCTCGGTTGCCGGGGCTTCACTGGGCCGTTCCCTCTGCCCCTCTGGATGAGCCATGTTCAGTTGTGTGTCCGTACTGTAGACCGCCGCCACCCCCCCGCGCATCGTCCTTTTGGGCGCACAGGGTGTGATGCGGCTTGCGTCCCACTGCCCGTCCGGGCGGCGTTCGAGGTGGCTCAGGACCCGATGATGGAGTCCCCCGGGACCCGACTTCGGAAAGACTCGGGGTCGCTGGAACGTTGCAGGGACCAGGCCGGACACCGCGCGGCGGATGAGCTGATCGCGCGGCACCCGGCCGCCAGGAGGAGCCACGCGCGTGAGCATCCGTGCCGTCTACACCGATCTCGACGGAACCATGGTCGGCCCGAAAGGCTCGTTCTTCGTCGCGGAGGACGGCTCTCACACCCTCGAGGCCGCGCAGGCGCTCGTCGACCTGCATGCCGCCGGCCTGACACTCGTGCTGGTCAGCGGCCGGACCAGGCCGCAGCTGGTCGAGGCGGCGGCGATCTTCGGGGCCGACGGCTTCATCGGCGAGCTCGGCGCGATCGTCGGCTGGGACCACGGCCGCAGCAGCGAGATCCTGCGCGGCGCGATGCCGGAGAGCTACGCGCAGGTGCCCGAGGAGCTGCTGCACGAGCTGATCGCCGCCAACCCCGGCCGGCTCGAACTGCACACCCCGTGGCACACCGGCCGCGAGCTCGACGTGATGCTGCGCGGCAAGATCGACGTAGCGACCGCCGACGCCTGGCTGCGCGACGCCGGCTTCGACTGGCTCTCGATGCGCGACAACGGGCTGATCGCTCCCCAGCACATGCCGAACCTGGGCGTGAACCCGCACGTCTACCACCTGGTACCCGAGGGGGTCGGCAAGGGCGAGGCCGTCGCCTGGGACCTCAAGCGGCGCCGCATCGACCCGGCGGACGCGATCGCGATCGGCGACTCGGCGAGCGACCTGACGATGGCCCGCTTCGTCGGCCGGATGCACCTGGTCGCCAACGCCCTGCGGCACCCGGACATCCCCACCCTGCTCACTTCCTACGACAACGTCGTCGTAGAGAAGGAGGCGGTCACCCTCGGCTGGGCCAGTGCCATCCGCGCCGCCGTGGCCGGCCGGGCGCCTGCGGCGGCTACGTCCTGACGGTCCGCCGGGGCCGTGGTCTGGATGTTGCCCGCGGCGGTTGACCGGCCTCGGTCGGTCGGCGACCGGAGTCGGATTTTTGCCCGGGCCGATCGGCGCCGACCTGGTCATGTGACGCGGTCAACAGGTCTACTCTGCCCTGTGTGCCAAACCTGACCCGAGCCGTGCTGGCGGGGCCCGATCCGGCGGCCGCCGGCACCGCACGGGTGCTGGTCGCCTCGAACCGAGGCCCGGTCGCGTTCTCCCTTTCCGATTCCGGCGCGCTGCTGGCCCGGCGGGGCAGCGGCGGCCTGGTGAGCGGAATGCAGGAGGTGATCCGGGACGCGGCGGCGGCGGCCGCGGCCGGGCAGGGGGACGCCGCCGACGGCGGTGAGACCGACCCCGAAGATCCGCCGTCCGGCATCGTCTGGGTGTGCGCGGCGCTGTCGGACGCGGACCGGCGGGCGGTCCGGGTGGCACCGGCCGGCCGGCTCGATCGGGCCGGTTTCGACACCGGCGGCGCCGCGATCCGGATGCTCGACGTGGACCGGGTCGTCTTCGACCGCGCCTACAACGGGGTCGCCAACCGCACGTTGTGGTTCGTGCTGCACCTGCTGTTCGCCCCGGCCAGCGAGCCGAGCTTCGGGGCCGCGTTCTGGCGCGACTGGGAGGCCTACGAGGCCTACAACGCGATGTTCGCCGAGGCGTTGGCCCTCGACGCGGCCCACGGCGCTGCCGTCCTGATCCAGGACTATCACCTGACGCTGGTCCCGGGCCTGCTGCGCAAGCTGCGCCCGGACCTGCGGATCTCGCACTTCACCCACACGCCTTGGGCGCCGCCGGACTACTTCCGGATCCTGCCGGACCGGGTGTCCCGGGCCGTGATCGGCGGCATGCTCGGGGCCGACCGGCTCGGCTTCCTCACCGCTCGCTGGGCGACGGCGTTCCGGGACTGTGCTCGTGTCCTCCTCGGCGACGAGGTCGAGATCGACGGTGTCGAGACCTGCGTGCTGGACGGCGGTCTCGACCTGGTGCCCACCCCGGGACCGATGGCCCCGCCGACGGCCCTGACAGGCGGGTTGGCGCTCGGCCAGTCCTTTGACGAGCGGCCGCTGCCCGTCGGTGACCCGGACCAGCAGGGTCACCGGGTCCGGATCGGCGTCCACCCGCTCGGGGTCGACGCCCCGGCGCTGCGGGCGCGGGCCGCGGCGAAGGACGTGGCGGCGCGCGCCGCCGAGCTGCGCGAGGAGGTCGGCGACCGGCGCCTGATCGTTCGCGTCGACCGCACCGAGCTGTCGAAGAACATCGTCCGCGGCCTGGACGCCTACCGGGAGCTGCTGCGCAACCATCCGGACTGGCGCGGCCGGGTCATGCACCTGGTCTGCGCCTACCCGTCCCGGCACGATCTGCCCGAGTACCGGGAGTACACCGCCGCGGTGCAGCGAATCGCCACCGAGATCGAGGACGAGTTCGCCACCGACGGCTGGCTGCCGCTGCGCCTGGAGGTGACGGACGACTACCCGCGCTCGCTGGCCGCGCTGACGCTGGCCGACGTGCTGGTGGTCAACCCGATCCGCGACGGGATGAACCTGATCGCCAAGGAGGGCCCGACGGTCTCCGACCGGGACGTGGCCCTGATCCTGTCCCGGGAGGCCGGCGCCTACGCCGAGCTGGGCGCGGACGCGCTGGTCGTCAACCCGTATGACGTCACGGAGACCGCCGAGGCGATGGACGCGGCCCTGCGGATGCCGCCGGCCGAGCGCCGCCGGCGGGCCGACCGGATCGCCGCGCTGGCCGGCCGGCTGCCACCCGGCGACTGGTTTCGCGAGCAGCTCGCCGCCCTGCCCGCGCCACCGGCCGAGGTCGTGCTGCACAGCTGACGATCCCCGCCAGGCGGACGGTTGACGGACCGCCCGCCGGGCGACCGGTCCGTCCTGATCGCCCGGCTGGGGGCACCCGTCGTCGGAGGCTGGCCCTGCGCTGTCGGCGTGGTCAGCCGATGCGCGCGGCGAGGACCTGGAGCAGGGCGACGATGCCGGCTGGGCCGTCGACGACCAGGTCCGCGCGCTCCCGCAGCGCCGGGGGAACCTCGGGGCCGTCGCTGCAGACCGTGAGGCCGGCGATGCCGGTGGACCGCAGCGCCTCGACGGCGTCGAAGGCGGGCAGGTCGCCGAGATCGTCGCCGGCCATCAGCACCGACCGGGCGGAGCGCTCGTCGACCAGTTCGAGCAGGGCCCGGCCCTTGTCGTGGTTCGGCGGGCGCAGCTCCAGGACCTTCTTGCCGGGCGCCGCCTCCAGGCCGTGCTCCTCGGCGAGCCGGCGCAGCGCGGGGGCCAGCGCGCCGAGCGCCGCGTCGGGGTCGGCGGCGCGCCGGACGTGGATCACCAGGGCCTGGCCCTTGTCCTCGACCGTGACGCCGGGCGGGGCGTCGCGCAGCACCTCGGGCAGCCGGGCCCGGACCGCGGCGACGCCGGGCAGGGGCTCGGGGCTGACCGTGTCGCCGGTCGCGCCTTCCCAGCGTTGCAGCCCGTACTGGCCGAGGATCGTGAGGTTCGCCAACCCGTCCTCGCCCGCGCCGGCGGTCGGGAGACCGGTCAGCTCCAGCAGTGCGTCCACCGGCCGGCCGGTGATGATCGCGAGGGTGCCGACCCGGCTGGCGAGCGCGCGCAGCGCGTCGACCGCGCCGGGAGCGGGCGCGGCGTCCATCGGCCTGGGCATGATCGGCGCGAGCGTCCCGTCGTAGTCCAGCGCGACGAGGGCGTGCCCGGGCGCCGTGATCAGCGCCGCGAGGGCTGCGCCGCCCGGCAGGCCGAATCCCGGAGTGGGGGCCGAATCGGGCGGGTCTGTGGCGCCGAGGGCCGGCGCGGAGGCGGGTGGGATTCGTGGGGCGGGGGCAGGGCTGGCCGTCACGACGCGGCCTCGGCGGCCAACAGGCAGGCGTCCATGGGTCCAGTGTGCCGGTGGCCTCGGATCCGGCGACCACCGGACCGCGCCGCGGCGCGGTCCGCTGACGGTGCGTCGCGGCCGACCCACACCCCACCCCGGCCGGACCTGTCCCGGAGCCCATGCCGAGCCTTCTGGCGGCACGCGCGTCGCGTCTTGCGCCGCGGTTCGGAATCCCGGCGGTTTCCGGCCGCCAGGTATGACTCGCCACGGCCTGGATCCACCGGAGGCGCGCTACGGAGCCGGGGTGGGGAAGTCGCGGGTGACGACGAGGATCAGCTTGCCCGGTTCGTAGAGCTTGATGTCGGTGCCGGTGATCGGCTCGATCTTGACGATGCCGGTAACCCGCTGCTGGAGGTTCTGGGCCGCGGCCTTGAGGTCGTCCTCGTAGAAGACGGTGGTGACCGGCACGTTGTAGGTGCTGACGTAGCCCCCGACCCGGTCGACCGTGAAGCCCGCGGCCTTCACCGGGCCGCTGGCGGCGTCAGCGAGACCGTCGACCTTGGAGTCGTTGAGGATCACGACCGGGGCCACGGCGCCGGCGCCGGCCGGCGGCTGGGTGGTCGCGCGCGGCGAGGACGCGGGCGAGCTGGGCCGGGCCGACGACGTCGCGCTGGTTGGGTGGGCGCCCGCCGTGGGTCGAGGCGCCGAGGACGTGACCGGCGCGGCGGTCGAGACGCGGCTCGCGGTGGGCGGCTGTGCCCCCGACTTCGGGTTGTGCAGCAGGTTGACCAGCAGAATGCCGACGCCGACGGCGAGCACGGCGATCAGCGCGGCGCCCAGGGCCCGCAGCCTGCTGTTGCCGGTCGGGCGGCGAGGCGACGGCGAGGCGGGGGAGCGGGCCGCGGTGGTGGTGGAGCCGGGCCCGCTCATGCCGGGTCCGTCGGGTAGGGCTCGACGACGTCGGTCCCGGTGTCGTCGTTCGGCTCGTCGTCCTGGGCCGCAGGGCTGGCCGCGGCCTGGCTGGCTCTGACGGAGGTAGTCGTGATCGTCGCGGCCCGGTCCCCGTCGGGGGACGGGCTGGACGGGGTAAGAGCGCCGCCGGACGGAGCGCGACCCGAGCCGACGGAGACGCTCGCGGCCGGGGACCAGCCCTGGCGGCGCGCCGCCCGCAGCCGCGAGAGCCGACCGACCAGCACGGGCTCGGCGGCCAGCGCGGCCGGGGACTCGATCAGCGCGTTCAACAGCTGGTAATAGCGCGCGGGAGAGAAGCCGAACTCCGTGCGGATCGCCTCGTCCTTGGCCGCCGGATACCGCCAGGTCCGCCGCTCGAACCGCAGCACCCGGTCGTCCCGGTCCGACAGCTTTCCGGCGTCAGCCGGCTGGCCCGCCTGGGGCGCCGTCGGCTCGTGCGGCTGCGCGTCATCCACGGCGTCACCCCCTCGGCAGGCCCGGCGGCGACCGGCACCGACGGGCGGGGGGCCAGCCGACCGATATCCGCGAACCACAGCTATGTGCTTTGACGTCCACTATTTCACCCCGCGGGTCCGACACTCCAGACCGCCCCCACCCGTGGGCCCTGGGCCGGAAGCGCCCGGCCGGCCGGGATTCGGCCGTCGGGGCACGGTGCGGCCGGGCGGACCTGTCGCCCAGGCCTCGGCGAAAAGCGGAGGGGGCCACCGCCGCCCGGGTCGGACAGACTCGAGCCGTGACGGCTCATCGAATCGAGTTGCCGCACCACTCCGGCTTGCCGGCCGGGTCCTTGACGATGTCGTAGCCGGTGCCCGCGTCGTTGACCCGGACGAACGTGTAGCACAGGCTCAGGCGGCCCCAGTTCTTGAAGTCGACCGGGCCGGGCAGCAGGCCGTCAGCCGTGTAGCCGGTCAGGTTCCGCAGCGTCGAGATGAAGTCGGCTCGTGTCGGGCAGGCCGGTGCATGTTCGAGGCCCGTGATGAACATGTCGGTGAGGATGTACTCGATGAGCGCGAGCTCCTGGTCCGGCGGCTGAAGCTCGGGCGCGTAGTCGCTCATCGCCTTGAAGAACGTCTGGTCCGCCGGAGTGTTCGCCTCGAACGGCAGATAGTTCAACCAGGTATAAAGGCCGGCGAGCTGACGGCCGTCCTGCGCGAGAACGCTGTGGTCGTATCCGCTGGCTGACAGGTAGATCCTGATGTTCGCGCCGGCTGTCTTCGCGCCCATCATGATGTGGCTGAAGTCCTGGGCGGACAGCGAACCGACGGCCGTGTCCACGCCGGCCGCCATCAGCTGGCGGCCGAGCGCGACCGGGTCGGTGTGCACCGCGTTGTAGATGAACGTCTGGGTGGAGATCTCGACGCCGACGGCCCGCAGGCTGTCCACGATCTCCCCGTCGAGCTGGTTGGAGGCCGCCGAGACGTCGGTGCCGATGACCGCGACCTTCCTGCCGCCCTGGGCCTTCACAAACTGGCCGAACGTGTCGACGGAGCCGGCGTTGGCGCCCGCGTAGACGTAGGCGTGCGCGAACATGTTGGGGTAGCTGTGGTCCGCCCAGATGCTCTCGGCCGGCAGCCCTACCACCGGGACGTTCTGCTGACGCAGCAGGTCGGCGCCGCCGGAGGCCGCGACGGTCCCCTCGACGATCCCGAAGACCTGGTCGACGTCGACGAGCTGGCGGGCGGCCTGCAGGTTCGTGCCGTTGTCGCCCTGATCATCACCCGTCGCGGTGATGATCTTACGGCCGTGCACCCCGCCGGCGGCGTTCTGCTGCTCGACTCTGGCGATGAATCCGGACCGAGTGGCGAGCAGCGCCTGAGCGAATGGCCCGGTGTCCGGATATAAGTAACCGATCTTGACGGTGTTCGAGGTGAATCCGGGCGAGTCGCAGGCGATGCCGCTGCCTCCGGGTTTTGTCGTCGTGCCGCAGGCCGTCGCGGCGGTCGCCAGGGCGGCGGCCGCGGCGACCAAAACCATGCGACGTGACCGGGCAGCACGGGCGGAAACTCGCGACGGGCGCAGTGCGGGCACTGTTCACCTCCTGGTCGGATTTGCGCGACAATAACCCGTTGTGTTATGAATCGCCAGATGTCCGACTGGTTGCAGTGCGGCTCTTTTGGTGCGCCGGTATTGATGAATGGACTCGATTAAACGGTCGGGCGGCATCGGTGCTGGCTGGCGCTCGGGCCGGGTCTGGACCGGCCTTGCCGCCGCTCACGACGTGATCCACAGTGAGTCCGGACGTCGCGTTACCGTGACGTGGTGACCCGTCAGTTCACCCGCACGACCGAGGACTTCTCCTGCCTCGTCTGCGGTGCGGCCGTGCGCGGCGACGGGTACACGAACCACTGCCCCCGTTGCCTGTGGTCGCGGCATGTCGACGTCGCGCCGGGCGACCGGGCGGCCGGCTGCGGCGGGCTGATGCGCCCGGTCGCGATCGAGGCCCGCGCGCACGACGTGGTTCTCACCCACGCCTGTGAAAGCTGTGGGCACCGGCGACGCAACCGCACCGCGCCCGCCGATGACGAGGCGGCTCTGCTGCGGGTCGCCGCCGAGGCGGCCGACGCCGCGGTCGCGGGCGGCATCGCGCAGGCGAGCGCCGCCGGCGCCAGAACGCGGCGCCGGCGGCGTTGACCATCGGTATTGCTGGGCGAGCCGGTTTCCCGGCCGGTCAGCCCGCGGCTGTCACGGGTACAGTCCCCGGGTCCGGTGCGCCTCGGCGACCCGGCCGACCCCGATGACGTGCGCCGCCTCCCGCAGCGTCAGCCCGCGTTCGGCGGAGAGCTGCGAGACCTGCGCGTAGGCGCGTTCCATCAGTTCGGCCAGCCGCTCGTTCACCTGGTCCTCGGTCCAGAAGTAGGCCTGCAGGTCCTGCACCCATTCGAAGTAAGAGACCGCGACGCCGCCGCCGTTGGCGAGGATGTCGGGAACGACGACCACGCCCTTCTCGGCGAGGATCGGGTCCGCCTCGGCTGCAACCGGGCCGTTGGCACCCTCGACGATCATCCTGGCCCGGATCCGGCCGGCGTTCTCGGCCGTGACCACGCCCTCGAGCGCGGCCGGGACCAGCACGTCGACGTCCAGCTCCAGCAGCTCGGAATTGCTCAGGGTGTCGGTGCCGGGGAAGCCGACGACGGTGTCGGCGCCCCGGGCCAGGTGGCGGATCAGTGCCGTGGGGTTCAGGCCCCGGGGGTTGTAGACGCCGCCCTTCACGTCCGACACGGCGACCACCCGGCAGCCTGCGTCGTGCAGGTACTGCGCGGCGAGCGCCCCCACCTTGCCGAAGCCCTGGATGGCGACGGAGACGTCGGCCGGGTCGAGGCCGCGCTCGCGCAGCGCCGCGAACATCGCCAGCTGGACGCCCCGGCTCGTGGCGCCGGCCCGGCCGGCCGAGCCCCCGACCGACAGTGGCTTACCGGTGACCACCCCGTGGCTGGTGTGGCCCGTGTGCGTCGAGTAGGTGTCCATGATCCAGGCCATGGTCTGCTCGTCGGTGCCCACGTCCGGCGCCGGGATGTCCTTCTCCGGGCCGATCAGCGGGACCAGCTCCGCGGCGTAGCGCCTGGTCATCCGCTCGCGCTCCTGGTCGGAGAGCATCTTCGGCTCCACGGCGATGCCGCCCTTGGCGCCGCCGTACGGGATGCCCATCAGCGCGCACTTCCAGGTCATCCACATCGCGAGCGCCTTGACCTCGTCGAGGTCGGTGGACGGGTGGTAGCGGATGCCGCCCTTGGCTGGCCCGCGCGCCAGGTTGTGCTGCACGCGATACCCGGTCAGCACCAGCAGCTGTCCGTCGTCGCGCCGCAGTGGGACGCTCACGGTTACCGACCGCCGCGGCATCCGCAGCAGGTCGTGCATTCCCTCGTCGAGACCGAGGTGACGAGCCGCGTCCGCCAGCTGGACGCACGCGGTGTCCCAGGGTGATGACCCGAGGCTCACTGGCCCTCCTATGTGGCCCACGGGCCACGGGTCCGCGGGCCCGCCGCGAGGGCCACCCGGCGGTGCTGGCGCCTGTCGGAGCAGGGCCACGTGGGGCCGGGCGGTCCACCCGCCGGGCGACGTCCCGTCCCCGCGAGCGCATCGCCGTTGATGCACTAGGTCACGCACGGTACCCGCAGTGACCGGTCCCCTCCACGCGGCCCGACGTGGTCGGCCGGTACGGTCCGCGTTATGCGGTCCGAATCGCCTCGCCGAGACAACGCGCGGACCGTAAGGGACTTGGCCCTGCGTCTTCGAACGACAACGAGGATGGCCGCCGCGCCCGCGATTGGGTCGGATCCCGGGTCCGGCGCGGCGAATCAGCGCGGGCCGGCCGGTGACGACGTCGGGTCCACGACGGACCACGCACGAACAACGGCCGCTCGCCCGGCCCGCGTGGCCGAAGACCGTTCCGGGCCCGCCGGGCGACCGGGCGCCAGCCGGCTCGGCCGGGCCGCGACCCGCTGGCGGGCGCCCTGGTCGGCCACGCGGCTCTGGGGATTCTGGGCGGTCACCCGGCTGCTGCTGCTCGCGCTGGTGTGGGCCGGCCATCCGCTCGGCGCCCAGCAGGGCGTGCTCGGCGACGTCCGGCTCTATGACGGCTGGGGGACGGCGTTCATCCACGGCCACGGCCTGCCGGTCGGCGACCAGAAATGGCAGTACCCACCGGGGGCGGTGCTGGTGTTCGCGGTCCCGGCGCTGGCGCGGGCGCTCGTCCTGCTGCCGTACCGGGTCGGCTTCCCGCTGCTCATGCTTGCCGTCGACGCCGGCGTCACCGCGGCCCTGGCGCGGGCGCGCAGGCCCGAGGTGGGCGGCCTGCCCGCCGGGTCGCCGCGCTCCCGGCTGCCCGCCGATCCGGCCGTGACCCCCGGGCCAGCCCTCCCGGGACCGGGGGCGCGGGTGTGGCTGGTGGGCACCACTCTGCTCGGGCCGGTCACGCTGGCCCGCTTCGACCTGGTTCCGGCGGCCTGCGCCGTGGCCGGCCTGCTCCTGCTCGTCCCCGCCAGGCGCGGCGCGGCCGGGATCTCGGGCCCGCGCTGTGGCCGAGCGGGCTTCGCCGCGGCGGTGGGAGCGCTGGTCAAGGCCTGGCCGGCGTTCCTGCTGATCGCGCTCGGCCGGGCCGCGCTCGTCCCCCAGGTCTCGCCCGGGGCGCCGGTCGGGTCGTCGATCTGGCGACGGCTGTGGGGCCGGCCCCTGGTCCGGGCCGGCGCGGGAGCCGTCGGCGCGGCGCTGGTGGTCGGGCTGCTGCTGGTGGCGGCCGGCGCCGGAGGGGACCTGTTCGGGTTCCTCGGCGCGCAGCGGGCCAGAGGGCTACAGCTGGAGGCCGTACCCGCGACGGTGTTCGTCGTCATCCGGATGTTCGGCGTGGGCGAGACCGCGCACTACGAGTACGGGTCGCTGCAGTTCGGCGACCCGGCCGCGCGCACCGTCGCGACCGCCTGCTCGCTCGTGGAGATCGCGGTCGTCGCCGTCGTGGCGCTGCGCTGGTGGCTCGCCCGCCCGGACCCGGCGCCGGCCCGAGGCGCGGAGGTGACCACGGGAGACCGGCTGCTTGCCCTGCTGCTGGTCGTGCTGGTCACCTCGCGGGTCCTCAGCCCGCAGTACCTGGTCTGGGTGCTGGCCGTGGTCGCGGCCGTCGTCGCCCTCGGCGCCACCGAGCCGCCCGACGGTGATCTCGCCGCCGACCCGGCCGAGGCGCGGCGCGCGGCGGACCGGCGGGCCGTCCTGGCCCTGCTGCTCGCGGTGGCCGCCGTCAGCCAGGTGATCTACCCGTGGCGGTACAACGACATCATCGAGGGCCGGCCGGTCACCAGCCTGGTGCTGGTCGCGCGCAACGTGCTGCTGCTGGCGGCGTGCTGGCGGGCGGTCCGGGTCATCGCGTGGCGGCCTGCCGGTCGTCGTCGTCGGGGCCGGCCACGGACCGACGCGGCCGCCCCGAGCGATCCGCCGAGCTGACTGTCCGGGTGGCGACGGTCGCCGCGATGATCAGCAGGCCGGCGCAGGCGACGGCTGTGACCACCAGCGGCAGCACCCCCGCCGGCCCGTCCGGAGCCAGCAGCCGCCAGGTCTGTGCCAACGGGGACAGCGTCGCCCCGCACAGCCAGATCGAACCGGCGACGGTCACCCCGACGACGGTGCGGCAGCGCCGGCGCGGGAGCAACGCGGCGGCCGGCGAGCGGGCGGCCAGGTGCTGGAGGTGCCAGCCCGCGGCGAGTACGCCCAGCATCGGCAGCGTCGGCGCGAGATACCACGGGTAGAGCACGGGGCTGCCGAGCGCCACCGCGAGCCCGCCGATCCCGAGCACCAGAAGCCCGTCGTAGTAGGCGCTCCCGGCTGGCCCCGCGGCGCCCGCGGCGGCCCGCGCGGTTCGGGGCGGCCGCCGCCAGGCCAGCCACAGCAGGCGGGCACAGACCAGCCCGGCGACGGCCAGGGCCGCGGCGCGGGCGCCCGTCAGCAGGACCGACCCGCTCCCGGTCGACGCGTGCACCCCGCCGAGCCGGGCGAACGCCGCGATGAGGCTGGCCAGCACCGACGCCGGCGCGACCCCCGTGGTCAGCGCGCCGGAGGTGCTCAACGCGTGCAGCCAGGTCAGGCCGAAGCCGCTGCCGAGCATGCTCAGCCCGAGCACGGCGACCGCCGCGGCGAGGTCGACGACGAGGGCACGCGCCATCGCCCCCCGGCCGGCGGCGGCCCTGGCGTCCCTGGCATGGGCCACTAGCAGCCAGACCAGCCCAAGGAAGGCCGTCGCCTTGACGGTGCCGGCGAAGCAGGCCAGCGCGACCGCCCCGAGCCCGGCGAGGGAGACGCCGCCCCCGAAGACACCCGAACCGGTCGCCCGGACGGCACCGGGGGCGTCCGCTGGCCGCGCGGCGAACCGGCGCTGTTCCAGCAGCAGGGCCCCTGCCAATGCCGCGGTGACCAGGGCGTCGAGGTGCATGCCGCCGATCAGGTGGATCACGGTGACCGGGTTGGCGCCGACGAGCGCGACCGCGACGGCGACCGCCCGGCCGGGCGACCTGTCGTCCTCGCCCGCCGCGCCGCGGGACGACGGCTCGCCGGCCGAAGCGGCGCCGGGCAGGTCGGCCGCGAGGCGGTACGTGCAGGCGACCAGCGCCGCGACGGCAAGGACCGCGAGGATACGCAGGGTGACCAGCGCGAGGGTCGGGCCGGCGCCGAACAGCTGGGCGACCGTCGCCGCGAGGCGTTCGACGGCGACCGCGCCGCCGCCGTACGGGGTGTGGGTGTCGCGCCAGCGCGGGTCGACGGCGGCCATGAACGCGGCCCCGCGCGAGTCGCCGGCCAGGGCCGCGACGCCGTGGGTGGCCGGGTCGATGCCGCGCCTGGCCAGCTCGCCCTGGGCGGCGTAGGCATAGGCGTCCCGGCTGAACAGCGGCGGTCCGAACGCGAACGGGGTGGCCCAGGCGACCGTCGCGGCCAGGGCCTCCCGGGGCCGGAGCCGGTCGGTCAGCGCCAGCCGGACCAGCACCATCCAGCACACGCACAGCCCGATCACGGACAGCGCGCTGATCCCGGCGAGCGTGCCCCGTGTGATGCTGGTGGGCGGGACTGGTGGAAGAATGCCCCACCAGGATGTCGGATCGGTTGCGCGCGGATCACGGGGGCCGAGCCGGCCTTCGGCGGTGACGGCGGCGACGGCGGCGATCAGGCCCGCCGCGACCAGCCACACCGTCGCTGAACCTGCCCGTTGGGTCGACCGCGAGACGCCCGGCAGACCGCTGGCCGCACGGGCTTCGCCCATGACCAACCGGCCGGCGCCCCTGCGTGGGCGACGAGTCGGAGATGTCTGGGAGGTATTACCGGGTGGCAGGACCTCTGGCCGTGCCCGGATCGCCGACTGGCCCGCGCCCGGGGGCTGTTCCCGCGCCGGCAGTGCCACGGCCGGGCGATCCGCCGCCGGGGCCGCGCGCACCAGGGGCTCCGGCGGATCCGGCGCAGGTCGCGGCCACGGAGGTGGTCCCGGCGCCGAGCCGTCCCGCTCTGGGCGATGAGCCGGGTCGGTCACTCCCGTCGTCCTCCTCGTTCGTCGACACGGCGCCGTCTGCCGCGACCGGTCCCTCGACCATCGAGCTGCCTCGGCCGGCCGGCGCGCCCGCGGACGAGGTCGTGGCCGACCCCCCGATCCAGGGGATCGTCCCCGGCCCACCGGCCGGAACCGCTCACGCCCCCCAGGACCCTACGCGGGCGGGCGAAACCGTCGGGCCAGCCGATGATCGGGCCCTGCCTGCCGGGCGAGCCGGACGTGCCGGCGGTCGCTGGCGACTCCCGTGGCTGGTCGCGGGCAGGGTTGGCCACCTCGTCCGGGCGCGGCCCTGGCTGCTGACCGCGGCGCTGTGCGCGCTCTCGCTGAGCCTCGGGCTGACCGGCCCCGACACGCCGGCCCAGGAGTACCGCGTCTGGCTCTTCGAGCACGGGGGCGCCCGGCTGTGGGACGACCAGTGGTACGGCGGGCACACCATCCCGGGCTACAGCGTCCTGTTCCCGCCGCTCGGGGCGCTGTTCGGCGCCCAGCTGCTGGCCGCGCTGTCCTGCGTGGCCTCGACGGTGCTGGTGGCGCGGCTGCTGCGCGGGCCGCGCGCCCGGCGGGGCCACGACCTCCCGGTCATCTGGTTCGCCGTCGTCACGGTCGCCGACCTCATCGTCGGCCGCGGGCCGTTCGCGCTCGGACTGGCGTTCGGCGCGCTGGCCGTGGTCGGGGTGCGGGAACGCCGCTGGTGGGTCGCCCTGGCCGGCGCGGTCTGCTCGTCGCTCGCCTCGCCGCTGGCCGGCGCGTTCGTGCTGCTCGTCGGCGTCGCCCTCATCGGCAGCCTGTCGTGGCGGCGCATCTGGCCGCTGGTAGGCGCGATCTGCGGGATCCTGGTCTCGCTGATCTTCCCCGAGGAAGGCACGCAGCCCTTTCCAGCGCTGACCTACCTGTCGCTGCTGACGCTGATCGTCGCGGGTCTGCTGGTGGTGCCGCGCCGGGAGCGGGCGGTGCGCCGTGGCCTGCTGCTCTGGGCCATGGCGGCCACGGTGTTCTTCGTGCTGCCGACGACGGTCGGCGGGAACATCACTCGGCCGGCGACGCTGCTCGCCGGGCCGATGGCCGCCGTGCTGCTCTCCAAACGGCCGAAGATCCTGCTGATCGTGGCGGTGCCGCTGATCGGCTGGTCGATCGGGCCGGTCCAGGGCGCACTTGCCACCCAGGGTGATCCCTCTGCCGCGTCCAGCTACTACAGCGGGATGTTGGACTACCTGGACCGAGGCGGCCCGGTGCCGGTCGGCCGGGTGGAGGTGCCGTTCACCCAGGCGCACTGGGAGGCCCGCTACGTCGCGCCGAAGGTGCCGATGGCCCGCGGCTGGCTGCGTCAGCTGGACAGCAAGTACAACTCGCTGTTCTACGACGGGACGCTGAACGCGAAGACCTACCACGACTGGCTGCTGGCGCGCGGGGTCACCTACGTGGCGCTGCCTGACGTCCCGCTGGATCCGTCGGCGCAGGCGGAGGCGGCGCTGTTGCGGTCCGGCCTGCCGTATCTCCAGCTCGGCTGGTCCAACGCGCACTGGAAGATCTGGATCGTGACCGACGCGTCCGGCCTCGTGCAGGGGCCGGCGCAGCTGACCGAGCTGGGCGTCAGCTCGATGGCGGTCAACTTCGACAAACCGGGCCTGGCCACGGTCCTGGTGCACTACACGTCGTTCTGGTCGATCACCGAGGGCAATGCCTGCGTTTTCAAGGCAGCCGGCAACTGGACGGGGATCCTCGCGAGCGAGGCCGGCCCGGTGCGCCTTGGAACCCATCTGTCGGTCGACGGCCTCACTCATGCCAGCGAGCTGGACTGTCCCACCGATCAACGGGTCCACTGAGTCTCTCGCGGCGCGGCCCGCGGGCCCCCCTGACGGGCCATCCGCCCGGTCGGGGACTGGCCGCGACGGCGTAAACCGGGTTGGGAACCCGGGGTTGCGCCTAGGACAGCGGGATTCGGGTGGAAGATAGCCTTTCAGGCCCGTCCCGCGGCCATCTCGCGGGATGATCTGGCCAGACGGGAGGTCTGTCTCGTGGCTGGATGGGGGTGTCGGGGGTCCAGGGTGTCGCCGATCTACCGTGTCGGCGTTCCGACAATTCGCCATTCGGCCCGGGGCTGATGTCGTTGTTTGGACGGACATCGAGATAAGGATGGCCGGGGCTGTTCGGACTGGCGGGGGCAGGTGCCGGCGGCCGGACAGGTCGGTGATCTGGCAGCATGGCCGGCACGATCAGTGCCGTCTACGCAAGGTTCCCAAGTCGGTCTGATCGCGTCGCGGCGGTGGGGTACGGAGGCCATGAAAAGCTCACTGCTACCGATCATGCTGATCGTCGTCCTGGTTGTGGGCGCCACGGTCTTCGTCGTGCTGTCCAGCCGCGCAGGCCGGACGACGTACGGCCCCGGCGCGCAGCCACCTCCCACCCAGGACGGGTCGCGCGCCCGCCGCCGTGGGCGCAACGACGGGAGTCGGCGGGACATCGGCCGACCGATCCGACGCGGTGGCGGGAGCACGTTCGGCCCGCCGGACGTCGCGTACTCCGATCCGGGCGACCTCGTCCCCGGACTCGGCCAGCGACCGGCCGCCGCGCCTGCCCCCGACGTCGACGCCCGCCGCGTCGACCCTGCCCTCGGCCAAGCCTGGAGAGATGACGTGACGACGCAGGTTCCGACGGACGGCGGCTGGCCGGCCGACGACCGTGACCCGGACGCCACCGGCTGGGCTCCGCCGCCCAGCGGCGCGCCACACCCCCGGGCGGCCGGGACCGGCCCGACGCCGGTCGGCGGCCAGGACGCGGCGCCGACGGTCGAGGACGACGCCTGGAACCTGCCCGCGGGCCGCGACAGCCACCAGCAGCCCGCCGCCCCGGCCAGCTGGCTGGATGCCGCGCCGCCGCCCGCCGCGCCCTTGGCGCCCGCCGCGGCACCGAGCGCTCCGGCGGACGCGGCGACGGTCACCGCGACGGCCGGCCCCTACGTCGCCGACGAGCCCGAGCACTTCTCCTCGTCACCGCTGCGGCTGGCCGCGGCCGGGCGGACCCGGCGGGGAAAGCGCGGCGGCCCGAACGAGGACGCCTTCGTGGTCGTGGACGGGCTGCTCGCGGTCGCCGACGGAGTCGGTGGCGAGGCCGCCGGGCAGATCGCCTCCACGCTGGCCGTGACCACGGTCGCCGGCTTCCGGCCGCAGTACGCGGACGACCCGAGCGAGGGCCTGCGCGCCGCGGTCGTGCGCGCGAACAAGATGGTCCGGGAGCGGCCGAAGGCCGAGCCGAGCTGGCGGGGCATGGCCTGCACGCTCGACGTCGTCGTGCTCGGCCGACAGGAGCAGACGGGCAGGACCATCACCGTCGCCCATGTCGGTGACAGCACCGTCTGGCTGCAGGCGGGCAAGGGTGAGCCGCGCCAGCTCACCACCCCGCACGCGATCACCGGAGGCCCGTTGCTGAACGCGATCGGCCTGGCCGACGAGGTCGAGATGGACCTCTTCCAGGTCGCGGTCCAGGCCGGCGACCGGGTGGTGCTCTCCAGTGACGGCATGACCAAGGTCATGAAGCCCGAGCAGCTCTACGGCCTGCTGCACCAGCTGGCGAACGACCCCCCGGAGCGCGCAGCCGACGCGCTCGTCGAGGCGGCCCTGCTCGCCGGTGCCCGTGACGACACCACGGTCGTCGTCGCCGACCTCGTCCCGGAGCCCGCCCCGCGTTAGCGGCCTCCGGCCGCGCGGCCGGGGAATCGACCACGGACGCCCATCCGGCGGCGGGATTCCGGCCGCCGGAAGCCGCGCGGCGGCTGCGCTCATCGGTGCCGTCAGGTGGCGCGGTCGCCCCGGAGCTGCGGCGATCGGCTGCTAGGGTCATCTCGGGAATGCCAGGTACCGCCGCCGTACGCCGTAGATGCCCCGCTGGGTGTCCGCGGGGTCGTGGCGAGGAGCTGGCTCGGGGGATTCACGACGGGGGCGTAGGCAGCGCCATGACTGCACGTGCGGGAACAGGCCTGGCGCGATGGGAGCCGGCGGCGACGCGCCGTCGCGGGCTTGCGGGGGAGACGCCGTGAGCACGGTGAGTGTCGTCGTCTGTAGTCATCTGGTGGCGCGGTTCACGCTGTTGGTAGCCGCGCTCGAGTCGTTGCGCGCACAGACCCGGATGCCCGACCAGGTCGTCGTGGTCGTCGACGGTGATGACGAGCTGCTGAAGAAGCTGCACGACCGTGGTGGTGACGAGCTGGTTCTGTCGACCGGCGGCCGGACGGGCCTGTCCAATGCCCGCAATACCGGGTTGCGAGCGGTGACGACGGATTTCGTCGCGTTCCTGGACGATGACGCGACCGCGGAGCCCGGCTGGCTTGAGTCGCTGGTGGCGGCCTTGTCGAGTTCCGCGGACGTGCTCGGGGTTGGCGGCCGAACGCTGCCCGCGTGGGAGAGTAAACAGCCGGCCTGGTTTCCGGACGAGCTGTTGTGGACGGTCGGGTGCAGCCATCTGGGCCTGCCGTCGTCGCGCCAGCCGGTCCGCAACGTGTTCGGCGGGTGTGCCCTGTTCCGACGGCCGCTTTTCGACGAGGTCGGTGGTTTCGACGACCGGCTGGGCCGCAAGGCGAAGGGCGCCGCGGGGTGTGAGGAGACCGAGTTCTGTATCCGCGCGCAGCGTCTGCACGCGGGTGGCACCTTCCTGTACGAGCCGGCCGCTGTCATCCATCACCGGGTGCCACGCGGACGGAGCTCGCCCCGCTATGTGCTGCGCCGTTGCTGGGAGGAAGGGCGGTCGAAGGCGCTCCTCAGGGTGATCGCTCGCGGAGTGGGGCAGCCGGAGCGGCGGAAGTCGTCGCTCGGTCCTGAGCGGGACTTTCTCCTGCGGGTCCTCCCGTCCGGCGTGTTCGGCGGTCTTCGGGCGGCGGTGCGTGGCCGGCCGGCCGCGGCCGGCCGAGCGCTGCTGCTGCTCGTGGGTTCCGCGACGACCGTGGTCAGCTTCGCGGGGGCGGCTCTCCTGTCCATCCGTCGTGGCGGAGCGATTGTGCCGGAGCCGGAGCCCTCGTGACTGGCCCAGCCGTGACTGGCCAGCCGTGGCTGGCCCGGCCGTGACCGCGTGGCCTGACCGTGGTCACCTGCCGGTGCTGATGTACCACAGCGTCGGGCGGGGGGCGAGCAGCGCGTTTCGCCGCTGGCAGGTCGACCCGGGGCTGTTCGCCGAGCAGCTTGGCGCGCTGGTGGACGCGGGCTACCGGCTGGTCGGGCTGTCCGCGGCCTTGGACGAGCCGGACGACCGCACGATTGCCGTCACGTTCGATGACGGGTTCGTCGACTTCCTCGGCGCGACCGAGCTGCTGGTGGCGGCCGGCTGCGGTGCCACGCTGTATGTGCCGACCGCGCACGTCGCGCGTCGTGCTCGGTGGATGGCGGGCTACCGCGAGGCCGAGCTACGGATCATGGACTGGCCGGAGATCTCCGAGGTCGCGGCGGCGGGGATCGAGGTGGGGTCGCACGGGCACGCGCACGCGGAGCTGGACCTCATGCCCGCGCATCTCATGCGTGCGGACATCCTGTTGAGTCGCCGGCTGCTGTCGGATCGGCTGGGCCGCCCGGTCCGCAGCTTCTGCTACCCGTTCGGCTACCACACCCGGACGGTCCGCTCGGCGGTCGCGGCGGCGGGCTTCGCTTCCGCCTGCGAGGTGGGCTACGGCCTGCATCCCCGAGCGGGCGATGCGTTCGCGGTGCGCAGGCTCATCGTCACCGGCGACACGCGGCCGGCCGACATGCGCCGCCTCGTCACCGAAGGCCAGGACAGCCCGGTGATGCAGCTACGGCGTCGGACCCGGACTCCGTGGCGGATCTACCGCGCCGCCCACCACATCGCCACCCGGAGCCATTCCGAGGCCGAACCAGGCGACTGACGCCGGTGGCCGGCCGATCTCCGGGCGCCCTGGCGTCAGGCCGAGCCGGCCTCTTCCCCGCGCGGGCGGGTCAGCATGAACTCGTCGAACGGTGGCTCGTCGGGCGCGAGCGAGTCGTGGACCGTTACGCGGATCGTCGTGGTACCGCCGGGCTCCCCCGGGTCGACGCGCAGGGCGGCGAACGCGTACGGGTGCTCGGTCGAGCGGGCCGCTAGCCACGGCGCGGCCTCAAGCCGGTAGATGGTGCGCCGCCGGCCGGCGCCGGGGCGCTTCTCCGCCTCGACGACCACCCGGCCCGCGGGCGGGTCGAACAGCGCCTCGGTGCTGGGCGTCGACGAGCCGCCCGTCCCGATCGTGACGTGCACCGTGCCGGTGGTCGCGTCGATCCGCTCCAGCTCGGCGCGCTCCAGCTCGCCACCAGCTGGCCGTGCGGCGAGCGACCCGACGACGGGCCGGGCGGTCGCCAGGGGAGCGGCGCTCACGATGGCGGGCTCGGTCGTCACCGCCGGCAGCGGGGTCAGCTCGGTCGAACCGGGCACGACACCCCGAACCGGCTGGGTGCGCTCGTAGTGGTGCTCGTGGCCGCAGAGCACCAGGTCGACCTGGTAGCGGTCGAAAAGCGGCAGCCACGCCGCGCGCAGGCCGAGATCGCCGCCGTTGTGGTAGGCGGCGGTGGACATCGCGACCTGGTGAACGCCGACGATCACCCAGTCGATCGCGTCGTCGGCGCGGGCGTCGCGCAGGGTGCGCTCCAGCCAGGCGGTCTGCCGGCCCTCGCTGAAGCCGTGCAGGTACACCTCGCCGTGGTCCTGGTAGCAGACGTCCTCGCCGAAGAGCATGACGAACCGGGCCCGGCCGACGGTGAAGGCGTACCAGAGGCCCTCGTAGTCGGGCCCGGCGTCGTTGGGCGGTGAGGCGAAGTACGCCTGGTACGGCGTCAGGCCGAACCGGCCCATCCCGCGCTCGCTCTCGTGGTTGCCCGCGACCGGCATCCACGGGCGGCGCCGGGCCGACGGCGCGATCATCCGGAACCAGTCGGCCCAGGCCTGGGCCGGGTCCTGGCGCAGGCTCGCGTAGGTGAGGTCGCCGATGACCAGGTTGAACAACGGGTCGTGCCGGTCGAGCTCGCCGACGACCGCGCGGGACGCGGCGGTGCCGTACGGGTCGTCCGGCTCGTCGGTGCCGTGGTCACCGAAACAGGTGAAGGTGAAGGCCTCGTCCGGGTCACCAGGCGCCGCGGCGGTGCGGAACTCGCCGGTGGCGGGCTCGTTCGACGGCGCCGGCTCGATCGTGTACCGGTAGCGCGTCCCGGGCCGCAGGCCGTCGAGCCGGGCGTGGTGGACGTGGTGGCGCCGGCGGGCCGCGTCCCGGAACGTGCTCGTCGTCGCGTGCGCCCGCTCGGTCGTGTCGTCGTCGGGGACCGGGTCGAGCGGGGCGCTGTCCGGCGCGGCCGGCGCGAACCGGACCGCCGGCCGCTGTGGCCGCAGCCCCTGGCGCAGCGCCGACAGGGCTCCGGCCGGACCCGCGGCGGCTCCCTTGGCGGCCGGCTCGCCGTCGGCCAGCCAGGAGACGACCATCGACGTGGCGGGATCGGGACCGAACGTCAGATGAACTCCGCTACCCATCGACGGTTGTCGTGCCATCGCGGTTTGCCCCCCGTTCGTGTCCGAGTGCTCGTGCGCTGACGTGCGGAAGGGCGGTCACGAATCCGTGACCGCCCCTCCCGAGCCCTGCTGTTCAGTTTATGTCGTGCTAGTTGCCCTTATTCGCCGGACTTGGCGAGGTCGATCGGGGGGGTGTCCGGGACCGAGCTGGGCTTGGTCTCGCCGCGGAAGACGAACTTCGCGTCCTCGGCGGTGGGGTCGCCCTCGACGTCGCCGATCACGATCTCGCCCGGCTTCAGGGTGCCGTACAGGATCTTCTCGGACAGCACGTCCTCGATCTCCCGCTGGATCGTCCGGCGCAGCGGCCGGGCGCCCAGCACGGGGTCGTAGCCACGGACGGCGAGCAGCTGCTTGGCGGCCGGCGTGAGCTCCAGCGCCATGTCCTTGTTCTTCAGCTGCGAGTCGACCCGCGCCAGCATCAGGTCGACGATCTGGATGATCTCGTCCTGGGACAGCTGGTGGAAGACGATGATGTCGTCGATGCGGTTCAGGAACTCAGGCCGGAAGTGCTGCTTGAGCTCGTCCTGGACCTTGGCCTTCATGCGCTCGTAGTCGACCGCGCCCTGACCGGTCGCGAAGCCGATGCCCGGGCCCTTGGAGATGTCGCGGGTGCCCAGGTTCGACGTCATGATCAGGACGGTGTTCTTGAAGTCGACCAGCCGGCCCTGGGAGTCGGTCAGGCGACCGTCCTCCAGGATCTGCAGGAGCGTGTTGAAGACGTCCGGGTGGGCCTTCTCGACCTCGTCGAAGAGGACCACGGAGAACGGCTTGCGGCGCACCCGCTCGGTGAGCTGGCCGCCCTCCTCGTAGCCGACGTAGCCGGGCGGGGAGCCCACCAGCCGCGAGACGGTGTGCTTCTCCATGTACTCGGACATGTCGAGCTGGATGAGCGCGTCCTCGTCCCCGAACAGGAACTCGGCCAGCGTCTTGGACAGCTCGGTCTTACCGACACCGGACGGGCCGGCGAAGATGAACGAGCCGCCTGGGCGCTTCGGGTCCTTCAGGCCGGCACGGGTACGCCGGATCGCCTGGGAGACGGCCTTGATGGCCTGCTGCTGGCCGATGACGCGCCGGTGCAGCTCGTCCTCCATGCGCAGGAGGCGGGCCGTCTCCTCCTCGGTGAGCTTGAAGACCGGGATGCCCGTCCAGATGGCGAGCACCTCGGCGATCTCCTCGTCGCCCACCTCGGCGACGACGTCCATGTCGCCGGCCTTCCACTCCTTCTCGCGCTTGGCCTTGTCCGCGATCAGGTTCTTTTCCTTGTCGCGCAGCGAGGCCGCCTTCTCGAAGTCCTGCGCGTCGATCGCGGACTCCTTGTCCCGGCGGACGTTCGCGATGCGCTCGTCGAACTCGCGCAGGTCCGGCGGCGCGGTCATCCGGCGGATGCGCATCCGGGAGCCGGCCTCGTCGATCAGGTCGATCGCCTTGTCCGGCAGGAAGCGGTCCGAGATGTACCGGTCGGCCAGCGACGCGGCGGCGACCAGGGCGGCGTCGGTGATCGAGACACGGTGGTGTGCCTCGTACCGGTCGCGCAGGCCCTTGAGGATCTCGATGGTGTGCGCCACCGACGGCTCCGCGACCTGGATCGGCTGGAAGCGGCGCTCCAGCGCGGCGTCCTTCTCCAGGTGCTTGCGGTACTCGTCGAGCGTGGTCGCACCGATCGTCTGCAGCTCGCCGCGGGCCAGCATCGGCTTGAGGATCGACGCGGCGTCGATCGCGCCCTCGGCGGCACCCGCGCCGACGAGCGTGTGCAGCTCGTCGATGAACAGGATGATGTCGCCGCGGGTGCGGATCTCCTTGAGGACCTTCTTCAGGCGCTCCTCGAAGTCACCGCGGTAGCGGGAGCCGGCGACCAGAGCGCCCAGGTCCAGCGTGTAGAGCTGCTTGTCCTTGAGCGTCTCGGGCACCTCGCCCTTGACGATCGCCTGCGCCAGGCCCTCGACGACGGCGGTCTTGCCGACGCCGGGCTCGCCGATCAGGACCGGGTTGTTCTTGGTCCGGCGGGACAGGACCTGCATGACCCGCTCGATTTCCTTCTCGCGCCCGATGACGGGGTCGAGTTTGGCCTCGCGGGCGGCCGCGGTCAGGTTGCGGCCGAACTGGTCGAGCACCAGCGACGTCGACGGCGTGCCCTCGGACGGAGCGCCGGCGGTCGCCGGGTCGCCCTTGCCCTGGTAGCCGGAGAGCAGCTGGATGACCTGCTGGCGGACCCGGTTGAGGTCGGCGCCGAGCTTGACCAGCACCTGGGCGGCGACGCCCTCACCCTCGCGGATCAGGCCGAGGAGGATGTGCTCGGTGCCGATGTAGTTGTGACCGAGCTGCAGCGCCTCGCGCAGGGAGAGCTCGAGGACCTTCTTCGCGCGCGGGGTGAAGGGGATGTGCCCGCTCGGGGCCTGCTGGCCCTGACCGATGATCTCTTCAACCTGCGACCGCACACCCTCGAGCGAGATCCCCAGCGACTCCAGCGCCTTCGCCGCGACACCCTCGCCCTCGTGGATCAGGCCGAGAAGGATGTGCTCGGTGCCGATGTAGTTGTGGTTGAGCATCCTGGCTTCTTCTTGAGCCAGGACGACGACCCGACGTGCCCGGTCGGTGAATCTCTCGAACATGTGCGCTCCTTCGAGCTGCGACCGACCACACGACAGCCGGTATCCGCATGCTAGCTCCGCCGAGGCATGTCCTCACGCATCGAACAGAAACCTACCCGTCAGAACCCGGCCACCTCGGCGCGGACAGGGCCGACAGCGCCGTCGTGCCCCGATGGGTCCAGACGTCTTCCTCGACGCCCATCGCAACGGTGACCGAGCAGACATGATTCCGGCATGGCGTTCCGCCGAGAGCGGAAAGGTCCAGGCTCACCTGGCTGGCCTACCCGCCCGTGCGGCTACCTACCCGACCGGCCCGAGGAACTGACGCCCCCGCACGCAGCGATGATCGCCGGGGACCTGGTGATCATCGTCGGTCCGTGACTTGATCGCCGTTTTGGCCCTCAAGTGGTCGTAGACGCCGGGCGATTACAGCCATGCGAGGGCGGAAACGGCGATCTTGCAGGTGCCGAGGCGGTGCCAGCTTCCGCATCCCTCCGCGCCGCCCGGCGGCGCACGGGCCCCGAGCCACAGATCGGTACGCTGGGTGTTGCCTCGTGGCGCATCGGTGCGCCCGGGAGTCGCCAGGCCGCGACCCAGGGGCTGCCCGTCCGTGCCATCTCGGCGCCGGCCGGCTTCCGACGGTGGCGCGGTGAGTGACGGTCGCGCGGTGTGAAGAAGGTGCGGGTTCGATGACAGCCGACGAGCCGACGGTCGACGGGGCGGCACGGCTGCCCAGGTCCGGGTATCAGACGGACCTGACGTCGGCGGACGTCCAGGCGGCGCCGGACGGGACGCCGGCCCGGGTCGCCGGGCGCCTCATGCTGTGGCGCAAGTTCGGCGGCCTCGTCTTCGGGACCATCCAGGACCGGGCCGGCCGGGTGCAGATCTCGCTGGCGAAGAACGACCTCGGCGAGGAAACCTTCAAGCAGTGGCACAGCTCGGTGAAGGTCGGCGACTTCGTCGGCGTCACCGGCATCGTCTTCACCACGCGCAAGGGCGAGCGGACCGTCGGCGCCACCGACTTCGCGGTGCTCAACAAGGCAGTGCGCGCGCTTCCGGACAAGTGGCACGGCATCGCCGACGTGGAGACCCGCTACCGGCGCCGCTACCTGGACCTGCTGGCGAACCCCGTGTCACGGGAGCGGTTCCAGACCAGGTCCCGGGTGATCAGCCGTATCCGGCGCTTCCTCGACGACGCCGACTTCCTCGAGGTCGAGACGCCCGTCCTCACCGAGGCGGCCTCCGGCGCCGCGGCGCGCCCGTTCATCACCCGGCACAACGCGCTGGGCGAGGACTTCTACCTGCGCATCTCGCCGGAGACCTACCTCAAGCGGGTCGTCGCCGGCTCGTTCGACCGCGTCTACGAGATCGGCCGGAACTTCCGCAACGAGGGCATCGACCCCTCGCATCTGCAGGAGTTCACGATGCTGGAGTGGTACGCGGCGTACTGGGACTACCACGACAACATGCGCTTCGTCCGTGAGCTGATCCTGGCGATCCTCGATGACGTGGTCGGGTCCCGGACGGTCACCTACGAAGGGACCAAGCTCGACTTCGGCACGGACTGGCCGGTCATCGACTACCGGGAAGCCGTCGAAAGTCGTACCAAGATCGACCTGCGGGTCGTGCGCGACTTCGAGACGTTGAAGACGAAGTGCGTCGAGTTCGGCCTGGATGTCAGCAAGGCGCCCTCGTACGCGGCGCTCGTCGACCTGCTCTACAAGAAGACAGTGCGGCCCGAGCTGGTCCAGCCGTGCTTCCTGGTCGGGCACCCGGTGGAGCTGGTGCCGCTGGCGCGGCGCAGCGACGACGACCCGACCCGGCTCGACATGTTCCAGGTCGTCGCGAACGGCTGGGAGCTCGTCAAGGCGTACTCGGAGCTGGTCGACCCGGTTGACCAGCGCGAACGGCTGGAGGAGCAGGCCGACCTGCGCGCGGCCGGCGACGACGAGACGATGATGCTCGAAGAGGACTTCATCGAGGCGATGGAGTACGGCATGCCGCCCATGTCCGGCCTGGGGCTCGGTATCGACCGGTTCATCGCGCTGATCACGGATGCTCCGACATTGCGCGACGTCGTCCTCTTCCCGTCCATGCGCGGCACGAAGGGCGCCGAGCCGACGGAACCGGAACCGGCCCCCGGACCGGCCAGCTGATTTCGGTCTATTTCCGGCCGGCCCTGACGGGAGGCCACGGCCGAATGCGATGTATATAACCGGCAAGATTCCAACTATCGGCGGAAAACAGGCTCGCCGGTAGTTGGGAAACGCCTGAAGAAATGGCAGTATCAGGGCGCCCCCAGGGTGCCCGGCATCACCGGGCCATATTCCGGACAAGGAATCATGCCGGGTGAAATCGGTTACTACCTCGTCTATCTGCCGCTCGGGACGATCGGTCTCGTGCGTTGGCTGTGCTGGCTGGCCCGCCGCATCCCGGCCGCGCTGTACCGACCGGTGGGCGGCGACCTGCGGCTACCGCTGACCGTCGTCGTGCCCGTCTACCAGGAGGACCCGGAGGTCTTCACCCGGGCGCTCGCGTCCTGGCTGGCGAACGACGTCGACGAGGTCATCCTCGTCATCGACGTCACCGACACCGCGTGCCGCCGGATCGCGGCCGACTTCCCGGTGACCGTTCTCGTCACCGACGTCCCGGGGAAACGTGACGCGCTGCGCCGCGGCTGGGAGGCGGCGAGCACCGAGCTGGTCGCGCTCGTCGACTCCGACACGGTCTGGGCGGACGACGTCGCCGCCGAGGTCTGCAAACCGTTCGCCGACCCGGCCGTCGGTGGGGTGGCCACCCGGCAGAACGTCTACAACCCGCGGGGTTTCCTGCAGCGGATCACCGACCTGTTCCTCGACTGCCGGTACTTCGACGAGAACGCGGCCCAGTCGGTGATGGGCCGCGCGCTGTCCTGCCTGTCGGGGCGCACGGCGATCTACCGGCGCGCGCTGCTCGTCGAGGTCACCCACGAGTTCATGACCGAGAAGTTCCTCGGGGTCCAGTGCATGTCCGGCGACGACAAGCGGCTGACCACGCTGCTGCTGGAGCGGGGCCACGCGACCGTGCTCCAGCGCTCGGCCAGGGTCTGGTCCAGCTTCCCGGACACCTGGCGGCTCTTCTGCCGGCAACGGCTGCGTTGGGCCCGCAACACCTGGCGGTCCGACCTGCGCGCGCTGTCGCGGCGCTGGGTGTGGCGCCGGCCGTTCCTGGCGCTCTCGATGATCGAGAAGGCGGTCAGCGGCTTCACCCTGCTGGTCTCGCCGACGTTCATGACTCTCGCGCTCGTGCGCCACCACTGGTTCTTCTGCGGCTGCCTGGCCTGCTGGTGGTGGCTGAGCCGGGCCGCGAAGGCGCTGCCGCACCTGCGTCGGCAGCCGTCGTCCTTCTTCCTCATCCCCGGCTGGATTCTCGTCTCCTTCGCGATGTCAGTGATCAAGATAGGCGCGCTGGTGACGGTGCGACGCCAGCAGTGGCTCACCCGGCAGGTGGCGGTCGAGAACGGGGTGGTGGTGCGCACGGCCGGGGCGGCCGTCGAGGCGCTCTCGTGACGCCGGCCCGACGGCCACGGGTGCGCCGCACCCGGCGGTCCCCGTCGGGCCAAGCCCGATCGCTGGTCGTCGCCGCCGTCGTGGCAGGCCTGGCGCTGGCCCCCGCGGCCGCGGCACTGGGGGCGCCGCCGCATGTCCCGCCGGCGCGCGTCCCGCCGGACCATCGGCTGATCCTCGGGGCGAGCCGGGTGGACGTCCTGCTCGGCGGCCGGCTGGTGGGCCGGGTGGAGCGGCCGCCGGGAGTCGTGGAGATCAGCTGGCTGGTCGGCCGGGTGCCGGCCGACTGGGTCGCCGGTGCCGGCGACGGGACGGTCCGGCTGAAGGGCGAGCTCAGCCTCGGCCGGGGAGCCGCGCTCGAGGTCGGGCCGCGCACGAGCCGGCTCGAGCTGGTCGGTGGCGCCGACCCGCGGGCCAGCTCCGGGATCTCCGTCCAGGGCGGAAACCTGCAACTGCTGGGGACGACCGTGGCCTCGGTCGACCCCCGGACCGGCCGCCCGGTTCCGGCTGGCCAGCCCGGCCGGCCGTGGCTGTCCGCCGGCGCCGGCGGCCGGGTCGACCTGCGCGACAGCCGGGTGACCGGCCTGGGCGACGGGACGACGGGGGCGCGGTCGGCCGGGCTGTTCCTCGGCCCGGGCGCGACCGGATCGGTGCTGCGGTCGACCTTCGCCGGCAACGGGATCGGCCTGGCGCTGGCGCAGACCCAGGCGGTCAGCCTGAGTGGGGTCACGGTGACCGGCTCGGCGACCGACGGACTGCTGCTGCGTGGCGACGCCGGAACGACGCTGGCCTCGGTGACCAGCACCGACAACGGTCGCGACGGCGTCGTCATCCTCGGTGGCGACGGCCGCCGGATCGGCGGCCTGCGCACCGAGCGCAACCAGCGGTTCGGAGTGCGCGCGGCCCGGCTGCGCGACCTGGCGCTGACCGGCCTGCGCTCGGTCGACGACGCCGAGGGGGCGCTCCTGCTGGTGGGGTGCCGGTCCTGCGTCCTCGACGATCCTGGCGTCCAGGGCGGCCGGGTCGGCCTGCGGATCGGTGCCGCCAGCGGCCCGGTCCGGGTCACCGGCGGCGTGGTGCGGGGGGCGGCGTTCGGCGTCCAGCTGGCGCCCACGGCCGGCCAGGTCACGCTGACCGGCCTGACCGTCAACGGCGCGACCCGGGTCGGCGTCGAGATCGGTGGCTCCGGGGCCGCGTTGCACGGTGTCCAGGTCAGCCAGGCCGGCGTCGGCGTCCGCGTCTACGGGCAGGCCGCCGGCGCGTTGCTCGACCAGGTGACGGTGACCGGCGGCCGGGACGGCATCGTCGCCACCGACGGCACCCGTGGGCTGACGGTGACCGGCCCGACCGTGACCGGCGTCAGCGGCACCGGCCTGCGGCTCGCGTCCACCGGGCTCACCGTGCGGTCCGGCACGGTGCGCGACGCGGCCGTCGGCGCGGCCCTGCCCGGCGCCGGGCACGTGGCCGGCTTGCGGATCTCCGGCGTGGCACGCGGGATCTGGGTCGGTGAACGCGGCAGGATCACCGCGCAGGGAGTCGACGTCCTCGCCACGCGGACCGGGATCGAGGTCGACCGCGGCGGCACGTTCGACCTGTCCTCGTCGCGGGTGGTGGCGGCCCGCGCGCTGGTCGGCGAGATCGACCGGCACGGAGCGAACACCATCGCGCTGCCGCCCTTCCCGTGGTTCGGCCTCGCGGCGCTCGTCGCCGTGCTGCTCGCGTTCGGCCTGGAGGCAGTGCACCGGTTCCGGGCCGGCCGGTCCGGACCGCCGCGCGCGCCGGACCACGTCCTGAACGTCACCTGAACCCCCGCCCGCCTCTGTCTGGACGGCCGTCCGCTCGGACGGCACCGGGCGACATCGGGCGCCACCGCCGGAGAAACCGGAGATGAGGACAGCTGTGTCAGTGACATCACGGATGACACCGGTCGTGCCCGCGTCGATCAGGCCGCTGACCGGGTCACGGCCGGCCCGCCGCGCCGGGTCGGGTTCGGGCGGCGCGGCGGTGCTCGCGCTGGGCGTGCTCGGGCTGACGGTGGTCGGCACGGTTGTCGGGGTGCCGGGCGCGGCCCAGGCGGCCGCCTGCGCCGGTCAGGTCCGGTACGCGGCGTCCACCAACACGATCTACCTCACCTCCGGCACCGCGACGCCGACGGCGATCAAGGCGGCATGCCCGGCGGCACCGCTGACCCTCACCAGCCCGGCGTCGCAGACCTGGGAGCTGGACGCGGACCTGGTCGTCCAGAACGGCGCGAGCCTGCTGCTCCACGGCGCCGCGGCCGGCGGCGACGTGAACGTCCTGCGGCTGCGCAGCCCCGCCGACGCGCTGAAGACCCACGTCAGCACGATCACCGCGCAGTACGGCGACCTCGACCTGAGCTCGGTGACGGTGACGTCATGGGACCCGGCCGCTTCGGCGCCCGACACCAACCCCAAGCTGCCGGCGGGCGCCCCGGCCGACGCCCGCGGGCGCGCGTTCATCCGGGCGGTGTCGTACCTGGACGGCTCGACGCCGCGCGAGTCCCGGCTGGACATCGTGAACAGCGACGTCAGCAACCTCGGCTGGTATGACGCCGAAAGCTACGGCGTCTCGTACAAGGGCCGTGGCTGCGACGCGAGCCACCTCTCGGTCTGCGCGGCGCTGAACGTGTACGGATCCGAGAAGAACAGCCATTTTCACCAGAACTACATGGGCACGTACCTGTATGACGGCTACCAGCTGGCGTTCACCGGGAACGAGTACGACCACAACGTCATGTACGGCCTCGACGGGCACGACGATTCGGACTATCTGACGATCACGCACAACCATTTCCACGACAACGGCGACCACGGCGTCATCTGCTCGCAGCGGTGCGACCACCTGACCATCGAGAACAACGAGAGCGACCACAACGGGATCCCGCCGTTCGCGTTCCCCGACGACCAGGATGTCTCCGACAACCAGGTGCACGGAATCATGCTGCACCGCGGAATCACTGACTCGGTCGTCGCGGACAACTACGTCCACGACCAGCCGAACGGCGCCGGCATCGCCGTCTTCGACAGCGTCGGGAACGTGATCAGGAACAACACCGTCACCCGGGCGAAGTACGGCCTGCGGTTCAGCGTCGGTGCCACCGGGACACAGCTGCTCGGCAACTCGGTGACCAGCAGCGGCAAGTACGCGGTCTACACCTACAAGGGCAACGACGTGCCCACCTACTCGACGGCCTCCGGCCGGCCGACGAACCTCTACTTCTCCGGCAACACGCTGAACAGTGGCTCCGGCGTCGCCCTCCAGATCAACGACGCGGACGGGACGACCTTCGCCGGAAACACCATCACCGGAACCACCCAGACCCGCGACAGCACCGGCACCACCTTCAGCTGACGACCCGGGCCCGGGCGGCGGCCCGACCTCGGCCCGGGCGAATGCCGGTGCCGAGGCCCGCTGGCTTGATCGCGGCTTTGGCCCTGGCATGGTCACAGAACCGCGGTGGTTACAGCCACGCGAGGGCCAAAGCAGCGATCTTGCTGGTCTCGGGACGAGGCGAACCTCGCCGGGCGCGGTGCTAGCTGTGGGAGACGCGGAGGTCGTAGAGGGTGACCTCGCCGTAGGCGTCCGGTGGCTCGCCCTTGCTCAGGTTGGACTGGGTGTAGCAGCCGGCCTTGAAGTACAGGCCGCCCTCGCGTAGCGGGAACGTGACCGGGGCCTTGTCGTTGTAGTAGACGCTGACCAGGCCGTTGGCGGCGACCATGCGGATCCTGAAGACCGTGCCGAGCACGTAGTGGGTGTTCAGGTCACCGACGTTCCGGCCGTCGTGTTCGACGTGCAGCCGGGTGCCGTCGAGGCGGATCATGGCGACGTAGCCGTTCGCGTCGTGGATCTGGCCGGCGACCATCTCGGGCTTCGCGTTCGGCAGGTGGGTGATCGCCTCCCGGATGCTGATCGTGTTCGTGCCCGTGGTGCTCGACCACGCGGCCGGGACGCGGTCCGCGGACATCTCGCGCAGCTCGGAGCGCGGGTAGGCGGAGCCGGGGGTGGTCGCGCCGTTGACGGGGGCGCGGAACTGCACCCCCTTGTCGTCGCCCGTGGGCGTGAAGTACGGCGGCATCGAGAAGGTCCTCAGCGCCGGCCGGCTGATCTGGGCGGCTTCCCGGCCGTCGTTGGAGTCGGCGCCGGGTGCGCTGGTGACCGGCAGCGTCAGCTTCCATTTCGACAGGTCCAGGATCTGGGCCGGCACGGGCGTGGCCGAGGCGCCCGCGGCCACGGCGGTGCCGGCCGCGCCGGTGCCGCCCGCAGGTGACGGTGCCGTCGCCTGAGGCGCCAGAGCAGCCGGCAGCGGACCGCCCACGGGCGCGACCGGGCGGGGCGCCTCGCCCTGGTGGCTCGGTGGCAGGAACGGCGCCGGTAGGCAGGCGGTGAGCGTCGCCATCCCGAGAGCGACCCCGAGCACGCCACGTGCCGGATTCATCTGTCACAACCTCCGGATGCTGCGATCACACGGTCGTCCGTGCGCGGCCCGCCGATTGTGAGCCGACCGAGAGCGCAAGCCCCGCCTCCCGCCGAAGGGCGTGTCCCACCGGTGTCCATGCTGATGGGCTGGCATGTCGTTGTTGACAGTGCCGAATTCTCGCGACGGCGTGCGCCGATGCAACCGGACTCCGTATGTTTTCGCCCGCGAAGGTGATCGGCGGGCGACTTGGATCAGATTTACCCGCCGCGTTCCATCTTTTCCTTATGGTCTTTTGGCGGCCGACCTGAACAATGCGATGATTTTGCCTCGTGATTCACGGACTTGTTACCAGCGGAATCCCGACGATCCCGCTCCGAGCCATGTAATCTCATGACTGCGCGGCGTATCCGAGTGAGTGACCCGCGCGCGCCAAATCGGGAAATTCCGGCGACCAGCCATGCGATGGGGTCGCGGTTCTTCGGCCGCCAAAACCACTCCGCTGGCCGTTGCCCGAGCAGCAGCATCCGCCCGGCCTGGCGCCACCCATGACGACCGGCGCGCCGCGGGACAAGCGCGTCCGAGGAGTGAACCAGTGAGAATATTCATCATCGGGTCCGGTGTCGTCGGCACGGCCACCGGCCGTGGATTCATAGAAGCCGGCCACCGCGTCACCTTCGTAGACGTCTCTCCCCAGCGCGTCGAGGACCTCACCGCCCGGGGCCTGGACGCTCGCGCCCGGATTGACCTCGCCACCGAGGAATCGGCTTACATCTTTCTGACGCTGCCGACGCCGAACGATGGCACGCGTTATGACCTGACCGCGTTCCTGGAGGGCACCAGGTCGGTCGGCCGGGCGCTGCGCGAGGCCGACGCGGTGCATACCGTCGTCGTCCGCTCGACCGTTACGCCGGGGACCACGGAGGGTCTCGTCGGCCCGGTTCTGGAACGTGAGTCCGGGCTGCGTCAGGACGAGGGCTTCCTGTTGGCGAGCAACCCGGAGTTCCTGCGCGCGGCCTCCGCCGTCGCGGACTTCCGCTGGCCCCGGATGACCGTCGTCGGCGCCCGCAACAGGCGCGTCCGCGAGCGGTTGGTCGAGCTGTTCACCCCCTTCGGCGGCGACCTTCGGGTCTTTGCCGAGCCGATGACCGCCGAGTTCATCAAGTGCGCGCACAACATCTTCAACGCCACCAAGATCTCGTTCTGGAACGAGATGCACGCCGTCGCGCAGCGGGCCGGCCTGGACCTGGCCGAGATCGCCGACACGGTGGCCCGCTCGGCCGAGGCGTCGTTCAACCCCACCTATGGGATCCGCGGTGGCGCTCCCTACGGCGGCGCCTGCCTGCCGAAGGACACCATGGCCTTCCTCGGGTTCGCCGACACGCTCGACATCGAGATGCCGCTGCTGCGCGCGGTCGTCGAGGTGAACGACCGGCTCGTCGGGAGCCCTTCGGCTGGCCCGGTGCCCGCCGCGCTGGTGCCCGCCGCGACGGCCGGTCCGCCGCGGATCGAGATTCCCGAGCAGCCGAACGGTGACCGGGTCGCCGTCAGGGCAGCGGAAAGCCCGGTGCGATGACCCCCGTCACCTACGGCCCGACAACCCGCCTGACAGCCGGCCCGGCTCGTCCGGGAGACAGCCGATGAAGCACTGGCTTCCGTGGCTGGGCCTGGTCGCCTTCCTTCGCCCGCTGATCGAGGTGTTCATCCTCGCGATCGGGGAGTGGTGGTTCCACGCCGGTTTCAAGGAGAACCCGGGCCTGTTCAGCCGCTACGTCATCCAGATCACGACGGTGGGCCGCGAGCAGGACCGGGTCAACGAGATCATCCGCGAGATCCGCGACTACCCGATGACGATGAACTACCAGATCTGGGTGGTGAACGAGCCGGGCAACGACGACGTCTACCCGGACGCCGACCGCGTCGTCACGGTGCCCGTCGAGTTCGAGTGCGTCGCCCAGTACAAGGCCCGGGCCCTCGAGTACAGCCGGCTGGTCCGCCAGCAACTCGGCTACAACCAGGGTGACACGAAGATCACATTCCTGGACGACGACACGTCGCCGACCTGGGAGTACCTGGAAACCGCCTTCGCCGGCGACTACGACATCTGCCAGGGCGTGACAGCGCCACGGATCGGCTACGGCGTCCGGCCGTTCAGCCACTTCCTGCTCAGCCACGTCGACGACCTGCGGTTCCACAACTGCATGACTTACTGCTCGTCGTTCCAGGGCATCTTCGGCAAGCCGCTGTTCGTGCACGGCGAAGGCCTGACGATCACCGGCTACACCGAGGAGACCGTCACCTGGAACTGGCGGATCTTCGCCTCGGAGGACCTCACCTTCGGCTGCAACGCGGCGGCGAAGGGGCTGCGCTGGGGCTTCTTCCACGAGTACATCCAGCTGACCTCGCCGTGGACCTGGCAGGCCTACTTCAAGCAGCGCCGCCGGTGGATGTGGGGCAACATCCACGCGATCGTCAACCGGGACGTGCTGCCGAGGGGGGCCGCGATCCGGATCGCGATCCGCTACTTCCTCAGCCTGTTCACCTTCTTCGCCTCCGGAACCTCGGTCGCGCTGATCCTCACGCACACGATCGACCTGCCCGGCTGGGCACATTCCCTGTTCTGGTGCTCGCTGGTGATCTGGCTGGTGAACTTCGCGCTGTCCGGCTGGGTGAACGCCGGTCTGCGCACCGCTGAGCAGACCACCGCGCAGTTCTGGTGGAACCGGGTGACACAGACGGCGGCGGCGGTGGTGCTGTCCCCGGTCACCGCGACCTTCACCATCGTCGCGCTGATCGTGACGCTCTACATGGGCAACCCGCGCAGCTTCGAGGTGATCGCCAAGACGGCAGCGACCAGCGGGCAACGTGAGTCCAGCCGGCCGCTCGTCCGGGAGGCCGCCTCGTGACGGGGCCGACCAGGCGGCCCCGCGACGCCGAGGACCGTGACGACCAGGACCGCGACGACGAGAACACGGCGGAGATCCCGACCCAGCGGTCAGGCCGGGCCGACGAGGTCGGCGGTGGGGCTGCGAGCGCGGGCGGCGCCCGTCGGGCGGCCACGCGCGCCACCAGGGCGACCGCCGCCGGCACCCGCGGTCGCGGCGTGTACCTGCTGGTCACGGTGATGACCCTGGTCGCCGCTGCCGTGCTGAGTGTGACCGTCGGGCGCCACTACCAGGCGCTCACGTCGACGTCCGAGTTCTTCCACCGGCATGCCTACACACCGTCCTACGACCCGATCAGCAACGTCGAGCGGGGCCTGCAGCCGAACACCATCGACACCAGGACCAGCAGGCCGGACCCGTCGATCCGAGCGATCTCGATCAGCCCGGCCGGCGTCGACCTGCTGGTCGGCGGCCAGGTTCACCGCAGCCTCCCCCAGCAGGCGTCGGTCAACGGGCTACCCCAGCTGGCGTCGATCGTCGACGATCCGGACTGGCTGGAGTACGACGGGCAGGGCCATGCGGTGCTGCACGCCGCGCTGGTCGTCGTCGGCCAGACGATGTTCACGATCGACGCGCCCGTCACGAGCCTGGTGCTGGAGTCCCGCCGCGGTGTCCTGCTCGGCGCCGAGAGCGGAACGCTGGCGATCGACGGGGTGAGCATCCGACCCAGCGCACCGAGCCCGAACCCCGGCCAGCGCGCGGTCGACCAGCGGCAGCCGTTCATCGTCGCCGCCAGCCGGTCCCAGCTGATCATCTCCCACAGTCACCTCAGCACCCTCGGCCGTGACTGGAACAGCTCCTACGGCGTCTCCTGGACCGACGGTGCCAGCGGCAGCATCACCAACAGCGAGGTCGACCACACGTTCATCGCGACCTACACCGATGCCGCGCACGACGTGACGATCGCCAACAACTGGCTGCACGACAACGCGCTCTACGGCGTCGACCCGCACTCCAACTCGACCCGGATAGTGGTCCGGCAGAACCTCAGCGAGCACAACGGCCGGCACGGGATCATCTTCTCGGACAATGTCACCGACAGCGTCGTCGAGAACAACGTCGCTCGGGACAACCACCTGAACGGGATCATGATGGACGCCCAGAGCACCGGTAACCGCATCGTCGGGAACTCCGTCACCGGAAACCGAGGCGACGGGCTGGTGCTCGCCTCGTCGCCGAACAACGTGCTGGCGAACAACACGGTCACGGACAACCGGATCGGCGTCATGGTCCGCGGCGCCGACGGGGATGAGGGTGTGACCCTGCGCGGGAACGAGATCCGCGGCAACCAGCTCGCGTCGCAGGGGATCTCGCTGGCGGGCAACAAGGTCAGCGGCAACGGCACCACCTGGCGACCACGGGTGCTCGTCGTGATCTGGTCCCTGGCGCCGGTGACGATCCTGCTGCTGATCGGTTTCACCAGGACGCTGCGCCGGCGCCGAGGTCGCGCCGTCGGCCGCGGGCGCCGTCCCTCGGCGGTGACCATCGGTGCCTAGGCCCGCGGACCTCCGCCTGTTCGCACCATCCATCCCGCCGGCCCGCGGCGCGGACGTCACGGAGCGGGGGGCTGGCCGCGGCGCGGCCAGCCAGCCCGCCCCGGACGTCGCCGTCGGCCCAGTCCCGGCGGCGGCCGGCGGGCCGGCTGCTGCCGAGATGGCCGGCGCCGAGGTCGCGCCGGAGGTTGGTACCGGCGCCGGCCGGCGGGTCCGGGAGTTCCGGCCGGACATCGAGGGCCTGCGGGCCGTCGCGGTGCTGCTGGTGGTCCTGGGGCATTCGAATCTCGGCGTCCCCGGCGGCTTCGTCGGCGTCGACGTCTTCTTCGTGATCTCCGGGTTCCTCATCACTCAGCAGCTGCTGCGCGAGCGGGCGACCCGGGGGCGGATCTCGTTCCGCCGCTTCTACGCCCGACGGGCCCGCCGGATCCTGCCGGCGGCGGCGGTGGTGATCGTGGCGACGGTGCTCGCGTCCTGGGCGTGGCTCTCGCCGCTGCGCGTGCGGGACATCGCCTGGGACGCCGTGTACTCCTCGTTCTCGGCGGTGAACCTCAGGCTGGCCCACGGCGGCACCGACTACTTCCAGTCCGCCGCGCCACCGTCGCCCCTGCAGCACTACTGGTCGCTCGCGGTGGAGGAGCAGTTCTACCTCGTCTGGCCGTTGCTGCTCACGCTCGTGACGCTGGCCGCCACCGCGGTAACGGCCCGGCGGCGCAGATCGGCCCCGCCCGAGGGCGACGTCGCCGCGGGCCGGCCCGCGCCCGGCACCCGACCGGTGGGGCTCGTGCTGCTCGCGATCGTCGCCGGCTCTCTGCTGCTCAGTGTCGTGGTCACGGCCCGGTCGGCTCCCTGGGCCTATTTCGGCGGTCACACCCGTGCGTGGGAACTGGCGCTGGGTGCGCTGGTCGCCGTGTGGGCGCCCGCGTTCGAGCGGATGGGACGGGCGCTGTCGAGCCAGCTCACCTGGCTGGGCCTGGCCGGGATCGCCGCAGCCGCCTTCGCCTACGGCGACAGCACGCCCTATCCGGGCATCGCCGCGCTGCTGCCCGTCGGGGCGGCCGCGCTGGTGGTCGCGGGTGGCTGCGCGGCGCCCCGGAAGGGGGCCGAGCTGCTGCTGGGGCGCGCGCCGATGCGGCTGGTCGGCCGGCTCAGCTACTCCTGGTACCTGTGGCACTGGCCGGTGCTGCGGATTTGGCCCGAGGCCACCGGCCGCCCGTTCCACACCGGCGAGAAGCTGGCGGCGCTCGGGCTGTCCCTGGTGCTCGCCTGGCTCACCTACCTGCTGGTGGAGAACCCGGTCAGGACCCGGCCACTGCTGGTCCGCCGGCCGGCCCTCGGGCTGGGCCTCGGCGGGGCGTTGGCCGTGGCGGCCGCCGGCCTGGCGTTGCTGGTCTCCGCCGTCGACACGGTGCCCGGCGGGGGCTCCAATGGCCCACTGCGGGCGCTGGACGCGACCGGCGCGGCCCCCATCGCGCCCACGGCCGCCGGGATCACGACGCAGCCCCGGTTCGTGGGCGTCGGCACGAGCTCGTTGACGCCGCTGATCACCCAGTCGGCCCTGCTGCGCGCCCTGCCGACAAGCCTGCAGCCGTCCCTCGCGAAGGCCGGGGACGACCTCGGCGGGAACAAGTGCCGGACGCCGATCAGCTCCAGTACGCCGATCGACTGCGTCGCCGGTGACCCGAACGGGTCCTCGACGGTCGTGCTGTTCGGCGACTCGCACGCCAACCAGTGGTTCAACGCGCTGGACGCGATCGCGAAGGAGTCGCACTGGCGGCTCGTCCCGTACACCAAGGGCGGGTGCCCGCCGCCGTACTACCCGAACTTCTACCTGGACGAGCTCAAGCGGGTTTACACCGAGTGCTACGCCTGGCGGGACGCCGTGTTCGCGCGAATCGCGGCTCTGCACCCGAGCCTGGTCGTGATCGGCTCGGAGGCGCGGGTCCAGGCGAAGGACGCCGGGCCCGGCGCGACGACCGACCTCGTGCGCACGCTGCGGGCGACCGGCGCGAAGGTCGCGTTCCTGGAGGACACCCCGTTCCCCGGCTTCCAGGTGCCGGACTGCCTGGCCAGCCACCCGTCGAACGTCACGTCCTGCATGGTGACCATCCAGAAGTCGAAGATCGCCGAGCCGCAGCGCGAGATCGAGGACAGCGGCGCACTGGCCGGCGGCGCGACGCTGATCGACCCGCTGCCCTGGCTGTGCGTGCGCGACCAGTGCCCACCGGTCATCGGCAACGCCGTCGTCTACGCGGACAACAGCCATCTCACCGGCACGTACTCCACGCTGCTGGCGCCCTTCCTCGGCCCAGCCCTGCGGGCCGTCCTGCGATGACCGAGGCGACTCGGCCGGCGGGACGCGGGTCCAGGGCCCGGGCTCGCGGTCCGCTTCGGGATCGGATGGTCCGCGGCGTGACCCTGGTCGTGCTGCCCGCGCTCGCCGGGCTGGCCGCCTGCTCCGGCGGCCGGCCGCAAGGCAGCCATGGGGGCTCGGCGCCGACGCCCGCGCCGACGGCGTCGCGCTCCGGGCCCTCCGGCGCCGACGAGCCGACCGCGCCGGCCTCGCCGCTGTCCCGGTTCTTCGGGGACGACCTGGTCATGCGCTCCCGTGGCTCGTTCAACCTGGACAAGGTGCATTTGGTCTCCAGCGGCGACCGGTGCGTGCCGACGTACCTGCGGGTCCGTTACCCGGCGGGCTCGGCCAGCCAGCTCTCGGTCCGCAACGAGGACGCGCCGACCGGTGGGGCCCAGGTCTACCTGCTGCTGAAGTCCGGACCGACCGACATCCTGCACCTGAGCTACCGGGTCCGGTTCCCGGCCGGCTTCCAGTTCAACAAAGGCGGGAAACTGCCCGGCCTGTTCGGCGGCGACCACGTGGCAGGCGGCAACATCCCGGACGGCTCGAACGGCCTGTCCACCCGCTACATGTGGCGGGCTGGGGGAGCCGGCGAGGTGTACGCCTACCTACCGTCCTCGCAGGTGCACGGGACCAACATCGGCACCGGTAGCTGGAATTTTCCGCCGGGCCAGTGGGTGACGATGCAGCAGCGGGTTCATCTGAACACTCCGGGCCAGGCCGACGGGTCGATCACGGTCTGGATGGACGGCCGGCAGGCCCTTCGGGTCGACAACCTGCTGTTCCGGGACAGCAGGACGCTCCAGATCGACGGCCTGTTCTTCTCGACCTTCTTCGGCGGCGGCGATACCACCTGGGCAAGCCCCACCAACCAGTACGCCGACTTCGCCGACTTCCAGGTCTCCCCGAACTACATCAACGACACGATGTCCGCTGGGTGCGCGCCTCTCGGCCCGACGATCACACCGAGCCTGTGGCCGTCCAGCGTGACTTCTGACGGGTCAGGGCCAGAGCAGTAGCAAGTGCCCTGCCCCGGAGCTCGCCGGCTCCTGGCCCGGAGTCTCGTGATCGCTGTTTCGGCCCTGCGATGGTCGTGCTCGGGCCTGTTTCGTAGCCACCCGAGGGCGAAATCGCCGATCAAGACGACGGGCAGACTCAGCTGGGCCCGGCTCGGCCGCGGGAGCGACCGCGTAGCGGTTCTCTAGGCGAGGTCGTCGAACTCGCCGGACTTGGCGCCATCGAGGAAGGCGTGCCACTCGGCGGGCGTGAAGACGAGGACGGGCCCGTCGGGGTCCTTGGAGTCCCGGACAGCCACGTTTCCCGGTAGGGGCGCGACCTCGACGCAGGCGCCGTTGTGCGCGCTGGCTGTCGCCTTCCGCCAGCCGAGGGCGTGATAGTCAACGTCACCGGGCATGTCTTCCTCCTCGACAGGTAAGACCGCGGGATGCCCGGGGAACCATCCCCCGGTGCACGGGCGCACACCGGGAAGGTCTGGCCGGGGCCGCCTGGCAACCCGTGGTCGGCAAGGGCCTTTCGGCACATGCCATCCGGTCCCTATGTTAACTGTAGTTACCGAGGAGGGGCGCTGGAGCCCAATGCGAAGAACTGTTGAGGCATCGTTCACCGCGGCGACCGCCGCGCAACCGTCTGACGAGGCATCGAGAGGCGTCACCAGGCGTCGCCGTCGCCGGCCTCTGGATGGCGGAGCGCCGGACGGCGTGACGGGTGCCGGGAGGGCTGTACGGCCTGGATGCGCCGACCGAATCCGGTACCGTCCCGGAAGATCTGCCATGGGCATGGCTGACGGTGACCGATCGGGCAGGTCGGTTGGCTGGCACCGTTCGGACAGTCCGCGACCGAAAGCCCCTTCGGTCGGCGCATCCAAGCTCGGAATCAGGCTGGTTCGGGATCAGGCCCCGAAACGGTCGAACTCGCCCAGCTTCGCGCCGTCGAGGAAAGCTCTCCATTCGGCGGGGGTGTAGACGAGAACAGGGCCCTCCGGGTCCTTTGAGTCCCGGACAGCCACACCATCGGGCAGCGAGGCGACCTGTACGCACGCGCCGTTGTGTGAACTGCTCGCGGCCTTGAACCAGACCAGGGAAGACCGCTCGGCATCAGTGACGGACATTTCTTCCTTCTTTACTGGAGGATTATTTGTCAAGGTGCGTACGAAGCGGCGATTTCTGCCGCCTTGCGGACGGAGTCCTTCGGGCCCAGCGCGATGGCGCGGAGATGATCGAAGATCTGCTTGTAGCGACCAAGATCAGAAGGACTCTCCAGGTACTGCTGACCGGCGAGGCCCTCCACGTAGATGACCTCCCAGGGCGGGTCGTCGCCCTGGAGGATCGTGAAGTTGCTGTCCATGCCCAGGTGAGCGCCGGCGCCGAAAGTAATCAGCTGTATCGTGATGTTCGGCCTGTTGGCCAGCTCGACAAGAGACTCGATCTGGGCCTTCATCACGGCCGGGCCGCCGACCACTCGGTGCAGAACGGCCTCGTCCATCACCACCCACAGTCTGGGCGGCCGCGCGCGGTCGAGGATTTTCTGCCGGGTGAGCCTGGTTTTCACCTGCTCCTCGACGAGCTGTTCAGTCGCGTCGGGAAGACTGCCTTCGGTGATTGCCCGAACATAGTCCTCGGTCTGCAGCAGTCCGTGGACGACGCTCGAATGATAGTCCGAGATGTTCGTCGCGGACTCCTCCAGGCCGACGTAAAGCCGGTTCCACAGCCCGCTATAGGACGAGAACGGCAGGTCGTACTGCTGCCACCAGGACCGTTCCTTGCTGTCGCGGGCCAGTGCCATCAGGTGTTCCCGCTCGCTGTCCTCCACGCCGTACAGGGCGCACAGGTCGCGGACGTCGCGGAGGTTCACCCCGCGGGCGCCGGTCTCCATCCGGGTCACCTTGGCGGTGGAGACGAGAAGCTCGCCGGCCACCTCCTCGGCGGTCATCCCGCGCTGCTGACGGAGTTCCCGCAGCCGCAGACCGAGCTGACGCCGCCGCACGGTCGAGCTGACCACGGCCCGGCCGCGCCGCTCCCCTGCCTCGCCTCGTGGCTCCAGCGGATCAGGCTCAACTACCATGGAACACCCACCTGGCAACCCTCGAGTGGCATCGGCGCATCGGCACAGACTGTTGGTACGGATCGATTGGTATCGACCGATTGGTACTTGCCAACGGTACAGGCATGGGCGACTCTATAGCCACGGGGTGGTGAAGGAAAGCAGGCGGGTCCAACGTTCCGACGCCGTGTGGTCAACATCGGGACCACGCGGCCGGCGGCGGCGGAGCCGGCCGCGACCGCCCCTCAGGACGCCTGAGGCATGGGAGGAGCGGCCTATCGGGAAACGCACCGCACTGTCCGGGGCGTCTGCCCGGAGACGAAAGCGCCGCGCCGCCCTGGCAGGCCACGCAGCGCTCCCGCGGCAGGTGAATCGGTCATTGGCCGATTCATGCGCCTTGCCGACTGGTGCTCGAACACCGCCGGCTTGGTGCTGGTCCAACTGTGCTCACTCCAACTGTGCTCACACCGTTGACATGAACCAAGTGACGTGAACCAGGGATGCACCATGTGGAACGTTACCACCGTCCGACGAGCCCTTCGAGCCCATTTCCAGCGCGTCCTTGCGCGCGCCGGGGAGCGCCTACACGCCTCGGACGCGCGCATCGCCGAGGAGCGGGGGTGGCAGGTAACCACGGGCCGCGGCGGCCTGTCCCGGACGTACCGGGACCCTCGCTTCGACACCCTCCGATCCGCCGCCCGTCCAGCCAGCCGCGACACCACCGGTGGTACGCCGCGCACCAACACCGCCATCGGCGACGACTTCCTCCGGTCCGAAAGCCATCTCGACGGGAACGCGCGACGCGCACCAGTCCCTCGGGCGCGCCCGGCGAGTGGGACGGGAGGTGAGCGCTGATGTCCCGGCCGAGCGGTCCCGCCGAGCGGGACGTTCTTGACACCTTGCGACGGGCCCTGACCACGCTGCCTCGGCCGAACCTGCTGACGATCGCGTGGCGCTGGCGCTACGAGACCATCGCCATCATCGGGTGCGGCGCCGTCGTAGTGGGCCTGCTTACCGCGGTGGGGCCCTGGTGGACGCTCGCGATCATTCTCGGGACGGCCGCGTTCGCGGCGGTGACACCGCGGCTTCGAGCATGGGCCGCCGACCGGGCATGGGTCGTCATGGTGCAGCATCGCGTGCGCGTCGGGTGCAGGAACGCCTGGGTTCACTCGCGCGACGGCAAGCTGCCGGCCGTGTTGTGGACCTCGGCCCGCCCCTACGGCGAGCGGGTGGTGCTCTGGTGCCCGCCGGGCATCAGCTTCGACGACCTCGAAGACGCGCGCCACCTGCTCGCCGTCGCCTGCTGGGCGACGGAGGTCGTGGTCGAGCCGGACCCGGTCCGCGCCCACATCGTCGTCCTGCATGTCGTGCGCGGCGGAAAGCCCGGCCCCTGATCCGCCCGAAGGCGACGTCGGTGCACAAGGGCGAGGTGCGCCGGGGGCCGGCAGCTCGAAACGCCGCCTCACCGACCGATCTGTGCGGCCCCCGGTCCGTCACCGCCCATCTGAACGGACAACCAGATCGCTCGGGTGTGTCAACTTCTATCCAACTGAATATAGGAAAAGAGTGGGATCCAGCCGTACGACGGGCCCTACACTTCGGCCAGGTTCATGGACCGGCCCCCACCCGGCACCGCTGGCGGCGCGCCTAGAAGCGCCATCGCCGGGTCTTCCATCGTCAGGCCGGCCTTCTGGGCCTGCGCGACCTGGATACGGGGGTAACCATGGCGCTCTGGAACCCATCTCGCCGAGCTGGCGGTCCGACGGCCGTCGACCCACCATTCCGTGAACCGGAGGCCGATCAGCCGACCGCCACTGGCCTGCTCGCGGCAGACGATTACGGCGACGCGATTGACAGCCCGCCGACCCGGTCCCTGTGTGCCGCGGTCCACCTCTCGAACCCGCTGACCGACCTGGTGCTCTCGCGGACCGTTCGGGAACGGCACCGGGCCTGGGCGCCGTGCTACTCGGTGAACCTGCCCGCGGTGCTGCAGCACGCCCTGGCCTCTCGCCGACGCCGCCGTACCCGGGACGGCGTCCTTCTGCTTCTGCTCGTCGGACCTCCCACCGACGTGCTGGTTGATCTGGACCTGCGGTTCGGCGCCGGCGTCACACTCGTCTCAGCCGTTCTCGTCGTCGGCGCCGTGGTCGTCGGGCGGGCGGCGTTACGGCGCTGGCGGGGCGACAAGCCGGTCACTGTCCGGCGGGTGCTCGGGCTGCTGTGGCGGCAGATCAGCTCGGAAAAGGGCGCGTTGGCGCTGGTCGTACTGCTCGCCGTTGTGGCGGGTGTCGCGGTCCTTCTCGTCCGGGGCGGCGCGTCGATGCCCTGGGCGGACCTGCTGGTGCTCGCCGGCGGCCTCGTCGTCGCCTGGCTTACCGTCGTCGCCGACCTGTCGATCGGCGCGGGAAAGGCGGCGGCCCTGCTCGACCGGACCAAAAACCCGTTCGACCTGGCCCGGCCGCTGCCGGGGTGGATCCTGGACCGCGCCCGCGACACTGGGGCGGCGAATGTCATCATTTACGGAAACAAGCGAAAGAAAGATCCATTCGTTGGTTCCGGGGACCGGCTCGGTGGCTTTCCCATCGTCGTGGACGTCACTCGCGGCAAGGAAAGCGGCGACGGCGAGCGCGCGACCCCCGAGCCGATCGACGTCACCGCGCTGCACCGTTTCCTACGGACGTCGGCCGCGAGCGTCAAGATTCCGGGCCTCTGGTGTGGCCACCGGCTCTACGTCGATGGCATGGCCGTCGGCGGATATCTCGATCTGGTCCCCGAGCGGGCCCACCCGTCGGTCACCGAGCTGCCCCACGACCGGCTGCTCGCGGCGCTCTACCACCCGCAGCCCAAAAGACGCGCGTACCTCTGCCTCCAGCTGACCGGCTGGGACGGCGAGCTGGTCGTCACCATGTTCGTCCGGGCGGAGCTCAGCGCGAACCTGTTGATGATCGAGGTGTCCGCGCACGGCCTGCTGCCGGTCGACGAGTCCTGGCTCGGTGACGTCGCCGGTCTGGCCGGTGCCCGCGAGAGAGCCTGGGACATCGTGCGCGCCGCCTCCCGGCAGACCCTGGGCAGCCTTCTCGGCAGCCCGCGCCGATGCGTGGGCGAGCTTGTCAAGGAACTGCGCCACCAGCGGCAGTCCGCGCGGGACGCCCGCTCCATTCGCCGGCTGCGCCGCTTCGACTATGGGCTCGCGTACTCGCTGCGGGAGATCGTCGCCCGCGAGGAACACCGGTATTACAACTCACGCATCGACGAGCAGGGCCAGGTCGCCCGCCTGCAGGACCAGCTGCTCCGCGCCCTGGAGGAGTTCCTCGACGCCCGCGGCGTCGATACCTCCGACCTGACCGACCGCCGGCGGACCGTCGTCAACAACATCACCAGCTACCTGTTCGGCGATGTCGTCGGCGACAACGTCGCGATCGGGACGAACAGCCGGGCCGGGGACGGGCGGGAGCGGCCGCCCGGCGCCGGCGGCAACAACAGCCCGTCGGGCGGGCGACGGCCCGGCGGGCCCGCGGGTCCGGACAAGCCGAAAGACGGGACAACAGGGAGCTGAACGGTGTCTGAAGCGTCGAAATACTCGTTTGGCAACATCAGTGCCAATGGGGGAAACGTCGCCGTGGGCGACAATGCGCGGGCGGGTGATTCCCGGCCGGCGGACGGAGGTGTCGCGCCGGCCGGCGGTCGGCCTGCATCGGGGAATCCGCCGGCCCGGGACGGCGAGGCCGAGGGACTGTCCGACGACGAGATCAAGGCACTGGCCAAGGCGTACCAGTCCGCTTCGGCGGTCGGGGCACTGCTGAGGCAGGCCAGTCTCCCCTCGACCCTCCTCCCCGTCTTCGGAGCCGGCGGGAACGCGCGGGACTGGTGGAGCGAGGTCGGGGAGCAACTGCGGAACGGGCGCGCGATTGACGGCAGGCGGAAACTCTTCCGGGCCGCCGCGGGCGACTACCCTGCCAGCCTGATATTCCGCCGGGCGGCCTACGGATCGGGTGGTTGACGACCGAGATCAGCCGCGCCGATCGGCCGGCACGAGGTGGCGATCAACCAGCCTGTGCCGGGTCTCTCGCCTCAATCCGCGCTGTCAGGACCGAGCCGGCAAGCGCCTCGACGCGGAGGTTCGCTGGCAGCATCGCCCCAATCTCGTCGGCGAACCGACGCGCCCCGGCACGCGCGACGTACTGGAGGACGTCCGGCACGGAGAGGCGGGGACCGCGGCGGCCCGTGCTCGCGGCCTGGTCATGTAGGACGCCGAGTACCAGGGTCTGATCGCGGTCGAGTACGCCCAACAGGAAGGCGTCGGGATGTTCGATTTCCACCGCGTACTTCTCGCAGGACTCGCTGGGGAAGTCCTTCAGGTCACACGTAACGATCAAATCCGCGTCTCCGGCGACTGCGGCGGCCAGAACATGCCGGTCCTTCACGTCGTTGGCCATCGTCGGGATGAGGTGCTCGTAACCGCTGACCGCGGCACCGTGGAACGCCTCGGTCATGTACCTGATCCGTCGTTCCGCCGCCGATCTGGACTGGGCGGGCAGGTTCCTGGCGACCTCGTCGAGGATGTGAGCCGACCAGCGCGGGACGAACACCTGCTCCTCGGCGAGGCGCAAAAGAAGATCACATAACGCGTTGGGGATGAGGACGTTCGCGTCCAGTACGGCGACGATCACGGCCAGGAATGTGTCGTTCGCGCCCGTTCGCGAGCTATACGGCCGATTCTCATGCCGCGCCGTTCGCCCAGTCCTCGGACGAGATGCCGTAGGTGCCTTCCGCTGTGGCATCGGCCGTCATCTCGTCCAGCAGTTCACGTCGGCGGTGCCCGAGCCTTTCCTTGTAGGCCAGCAGGCCGTCCAGCCGAACCCGGCGGCCCGACCGCGGTCGGGTGAACGGGATCTCGCCGATGTCCAGAAGTCTGAGCATTTCGGCGCGTGGGACGCCCAGCAACTCGGCGGCCTCGCGGACCGTGAGTTCGCCGTCCAGAATGACGACGGATACCGCTCGCCCCGCCGCCATCGCCGAGGCCACCTGTCGCAGAACTTCGACAACCGGCTCGGGCAGTTCCGCCTCGTGCCGGCCGCCAACCAGGCGGTACGGCAGGGGCCTCCGGCTCTCCGAGCTGTCGTCAGGCGTCAGGACGTCGGCCAACGGGACAGTGGCGGATGCCTCCTCGGGAGAAGGCACGACGGGTTCTCCACTGGTCGCCACGGATGCCTCCTCCACGACTCGGGTTGCCAACTCGCCCACGTCAGCTCCCTTCATCATGTCGCACCCCTCTCGATGTCGCATCCCGCGCGTCGCGCGTGCCCAGCCAGCGCTCGACGTCTCGTAACTGTACTGCATGACCAGACAGTGTCGAGGTGACCAGTGTTGTACTGCGCAGGTCAAGGCGGAGCAGTGCGAATCCTGGTCGGAGGAGCGGTGCGCGGGCGTCGAGATCGTGGACGGGCTGGTCGCCGTCGGCCCGGGCGCCTCCAGGCGGCCCGGATCGCCGCTCGCCGCTTGCGTGCTGATTCGCTGGTCATCGCGGCTGCTCCTCCTCCAATACGTGGTCCAGTGGGCGCTGGAGCAGCGATGTAGCAGTGTGGGCCACCGCTGTGGCCGTCGGGTCTCGAGCCTCCTCGCCTGTGGTGCGGCTGAGGGACCGGTCGGACGTTTCGGTTCATTGCGGTGATGTCACGAATGGTGGTCGCCTGGGCCGCTATCGTGTTCGCCTGGCGGGCGGGGGGCGTCCGGGGGCGGGGGATCGCGGCCATGTTCGGGTTCGAGTATCAGACGGCCAATGCGTTCGTGAAGGGGCCGTTCGTCGTCGGAGTGGCCGAGCGTCAGGTTGCCTGGCGACACACGCTCACCAAGGCGACGCTGGAGGGCGACGAGTCCCGCCGGCCGGGCGCGAGCGCGGACCTGGAGTTCGTCACCCCGGCCGTCGAGGACGTCAAGGGCGCGAATGCGGCCGTGAGCGCCCTCACCGGGCTCGCCCAGGCGATCCTGGATACCAGGCCGGCCTCCGGCGGCGTCCGGGTCTTCAAGAAGGGCGGCGAGCTCGCCGGCGGCGTCTGGCAGGCGGACTGCGCCATCCTGATCTACGACGAGACTTTCGGCGCGCAGGCGCAGGGCACCCTCGGCGTGCCGCTGACCGGAATAGGCAAGCTGCTGTCCACCGTGTGGGACCGGACCGCCGGGCACAGCGAATCGCATTCCCAGGTCGCCCAGGAGGAGAGCGGGTTCTTCGAGTACCTGAGCACCGCGATTCCCGCCTGTCAGGAGGCTGAGAACGCGGGGGCCGCCGAACTCTACGGTTTCCTGACCGCGTGCCACCTGTTCCTGGTCCGGGCCACCCGCGCACCGCTGTCGTTCGTCTCCGGCGATGACCTGACGGGGTTCCACCCGACGGAGAGCAAGGGCATCTTCGACTTCAGCGACCGCCCCGACGTCCGGGCGGCGTCGGCGCGGGTACGCGGTCTGGAGGCGCCGCCCGAGCGCGCACTGGTGAAGGTCGGTTCAGACTCGCCGAAGGACATGTTCCAGCTTCTACACCGCACCGACTTCCACTCGATGTACCTCGCGGTGCCGGAAAAACAGCGGACGATCATTCAGGACCGCCCGGTCGCCGAGGCGCTGTGGCCGTCGGACTGGAGCGGCCCTGAGGCGTTCGTGTTCCCGCTGCCGTACCGGATCGAAGCCGAGGCGACGGACACTCGGGCCCGCGGCCTCGAACCGCTGACCAGGGCCGAATGGGTCAACGAGAAGGCGCCCAGGCTGGAGCGCGCGCCCGTCACCTGGACGCTTGTCGACCACGGCCCCACCATCGGCGACTGGTGGACGTCGGTACAGAAGGGCGACGTGCGCCGGGCCGGCATCCCGAAGGACGCCGCCTCGCCGCCGCCCGGCTTCCGGGGACGGAAGCCGAAATACCTCGCCACGTTCCCCGACTCGTCCATCGAGGACAAGGCGACCTTCTACGGGATGGGTTCCTTCCCCATCGACGTCGACAAGAGGACGGCCACCCCGCTCGCCGTGTACGAGCACCGCGACCTCATGGCGGACAAGGACATCCCGCCCCAGGAGAAGCTCGGCCTCACCCAGTGGCCGACGGTCGTCGCGGTGTTCGTCGAGCACTACGTGCCGACCCTTGGCTGACCTGCCCGGACCACGACCACGGCCTGACTGGGTTCTGGTCGGGCGAGGTGCGTCATCGATAGCTAGTGCTGTGACCTCCGAGGTCCGCGCCCGTCGCCTTGATCGCCGTTTTCGCCCTCTGGTGGCTACGAAACAGTCCCGGCAACGACCACAAGAGGGCCGAAACGGCGATCAGGGGATGCCAGGACGGGCGAACCTTGCCGGAGCGGACACTAGCGGGGGTATCGGCTCAATGGCCGCTCGTTGAAGACTCGGCTACGTCCGGGTCAGCAGCCTCGTTGCCAGACCAGGGCCTTGAACATCGCACTCCACTGATAGGCGATGAGGTAAGGCCAGTCGCGGACCGGCGGGTCGACGCTCACCATGATCTTCTTGCCGTCGTAGCAGCGGGCGATGCGCAGCCTGGCTCGGACGTTCTGAGAACGGTCCGTTACGAAGATCATGCGCGTCCAGCCGTATTGCGCCGCGAGCCGGCCGGCCTCCCGAGCCTCGCCCTGGGTCGTGAACGGGTCCGGTCGGAAACAGATCACCTTGACGTTCGGGACGGTTGGGCAGTCGTGCGTGCTCGGTGTGGAGAGCGCCAGTACGGGCGCGTACCCCGCGCGGGCCAGTTCCAGCGCGCGGTCGCGGCGGTCGCCGTCTCCGCCCAACATCAAGATCGCATTTGCGCGTGCTGGACGGTCGGTGGGCGGGAAGACAATGATCGCCAGGGTCGCGGCGATGAACATCAAGAAGAGGACTGCCAGCGCGGCCACCGTGCGTAGGAGCGCGCGCCTTGGGAACCCGCGTCGCACCGGTCCGTCGGCGATGGCGGGACCGATCGGCTCGGGTGCGACCGGACGGAGCTGCCGCGGGAGCCGGACCAGGCTTCGGGACACACCTCACGATGTCACGCACGGTTGACGCGAACCGAAATCGCAACGAGGCCGAACAGACAACGGGACCCACGTCACATCCGGGCGACAACCCGGCAGGTTGGACGGGTTGATCATGGTTTGGCTCGACGACGACAGACCAGTGCGACGCAGGTTCGTCGGCGGAGCTACTACACGTAGCTCCTGGGTTACTTGCCCTTGAAGAGGTAGCCGTAGACGGCGTCCGCTATCGCCTGCTCGCCCTGGGCGTTCGGGTGAGCGCTGGCCGTGGTGCCCGCGCCGAGCAGTTCCACCGGGTAGAGCCAGGAGTCGGTGGTGCACAGCCGATGGCCGTTGAGCGTGTTGGCGGTCGAGACGAACTCGACGCCGGCCTTCCCTGCGGCCCGCTTGGCTACTCGGTCGAGGTCGTCGTTCAGCCCGACGAGCTGGACTCGCTCGGTGCTGTCCATCCACTTGCAGGTGTTGTCGCTGCGGCTCGGGAAGATGTCCGGATATCCGACGACGAGGATCCGCGCGTTCGGGGCCGCGGCCTTCACGCCCTGGTAGGCGGTCTGCAACAGGCCGGGTAGCTGGTTCTCGACGAACTGCACGCTGTTGTTGTCATGGCCAGTCCAGAAGCAGCGCCACACCACGCAACTGGCAATGGTCGGCCCGAAGCCCGCGTCGTTGCCGCCGATCGTGATCGTCACTACGTCCGGATGGACCCCTGCGGTCAGCAGCGACTTCAGCGCGGTGATCTGGGCCGCCTGTCCGTGGAAGGCGCTCGTCAGCGAGTACGTCTTGGCACCGGAACAGGCGAGCAGCTTGACCGTCGAGCCGGTCAGCTGCTGGCCGAGCAACCTGGGCCACGCGCCGGCGCTGCGGTGACAGGTCGCCGCGTCAGTGTCGAACGGCGCGTTGCCCTCGCCCGAGGAGTACGAGTCGCCGAGGGCGACGATCGTCAGCGGCTGGTCGCGGGTCAGCGGCTTCCGCGTCGACGACCCGGTGGCGGCGTTCGCCACCGTCGGGGGCTGACAGGCGGTGAGCAAGGTCGCGATAGTCACGAAGAGGCTGATGACGCCCAGCACGACGAGGCGACGAGCCCGCGCCGAAGCGGGCGCACGCAGCTGCATGGTGTCGGAGCGTAGCTGCCCAGCCCCCGCTCGGCCGTCGCGTCGCAGTCACGAGGAGGCACGTCCTGTGTCGTGTACGGGACCGCGCGGCGTGTCTCCCGGACATAGCGGACATGGGAGCGGGAGGTCTGCTGGCTGGCCGGGACCTCCAGCAGCGCCGCGCATGGCGGGCCGCGGAGGGCCGTGGTTCGGCTCTGGGGCAGCGCTGTCCAAGCTGGCGGGTCAGTACGCGCCTTCGCGCTTGAGAACCGCGAACAAGGTCCGCCACAGGATGATCAGGTCCAGCGCCAGCGACCAGTTCTCGACGTAGCGCAGGTCCAGCCGCACGGCCTCGTCCCAGTCGAGGTCCGAGCGCCCGCTGACCTGCCATAGACCGGTGAGCCCGGGCCTGACCATGAGCCGGCGGTGCACGTCCCGCTCGTAGGCGGCCACCTCACGCGGCAGCGGCGGCCGTGGTCCGACCAGCGACATGGTGCCGATCAGCACGTTGAACAGCTGGGGCAGCTCGTCGAGCGACCACTTGCGCAGGAACCGGCCCACCGGAGTGACCCGGGGGTCCTCCTTCATCTTGAACAGGAGCCCGGCGCCCTCGTTGCTGGCCTGGAGCTCGACGAGCCTGGCTTCCGCGTCGGTGTACATCGAGCGGAACTTGAACATCGTGAACTCGGTGCCGCCCTTGCCCACCCGGACCTGCTTGAAGATCGCCGGGCCGCGGCTGGTGAGCCGGACCGCGAGGGCCAGACTCAGGAACAGCGGCGAGGCGAGCAGGATGACGCTGAGCGCGAGGCCGCGGTCGAGGGCGGCCTTCATCAGCCTTCGGGAGCCGGTGAGCTCGGGCTCCTCGATGTGCAGCAGTGGCAGGCCGGCGACGGGCCGCAGGTGGATACGTGGCCCGGTCACGTCGGTGATCGCCGAGGAGACGAGCACGTCGACGTCGGACCCCTCCAGTTTCCACAGCACGCGTTGCAGCTGTTCGCCGCCAAGCTGTGGGCCGATCGCCACCGCCGTCGCGTGGGCGGACCGGATCGCGTTCTCCAGGTTGTCGGAGGTGCCGATGATCGGTACGCCGGCGAGGTCGAAGCCGGCCCGGTCCGGCCGGTCCGAGCTGTGCATCCCGGGAGCCCGGTCCAGGACGACGCCGACGACGTTCCAACCGGCGCCCGGGTCGCGCTTCGCGGTCCTGATCAGGTGCGCCGCGGTCTCGCCGGAGCCGACGACGACCACCCGGTGCTGGGCCTGGCCGGATCTGCGCAGGCGGTGCAGCCGCTCCCGCACGACGACGCGGCCCATGAGAGTCAGCACGAGAGCGGTGGGGAAGAGCACCGCCAGATAGCCGCGGGCGACCTCGGCCTTCGTCGCATAGGAGACGAGGGCCACGACCGCGACCAGGCGGACGGCGGCGTTGAGGACGCGGCGGAACTCCTCGGACCCGATTTCGAGGAACCGGTGCTCGTAGGCCCGGTTCAGGGCCATCGTGATCACCCAGGCGATCGGCAGCAGCAGCGAGGTGATCAGGTAGGGCCGGTTGGTCGCCGGTGTCTGGCCGAAGTGGACGATGCCGCCGAAGCGGATCAGGTACGCGACCCCGGTTCCCGCCAGGCACGCGGCCATGTCCGCGAAGACCACCGCCCGGGCGTAGTCCCGCTCCCAGCGCAGCTCCGCCCGGTAGGGCTCGCGCGGCCCGTCGTGCGGCTGTGACGTCAGCAGGGCCTGTTCGGCGGCACTCCGCTTCGTGGCATGCGGGTGGCGGGGCTCAGGCGGCTTACCAGCGAGCCGGTTGCGGAAGTTCCGCATCGAGACCCGCAGCGTGGTCTCGGTGTCCTCGAACGGGGGCTCAGCCGGCGACGGAATGATCGGAAGCGGCCCGGTCGGCGTCTTCGACGCCTTCGAAGTGATCTCCGTCATGACCGCTGCTCCCACGCGTCGCGCGTGATGTCTCCGGCTTGGGCGCCTGCGAGCGCGTCCTGGCAGCGAGGGTGGCCGCCTGGCGGGAGCAGCCACACAACCACGGGTAATCCTCCGCTCGGCGCCGACTCGTCCAACGCCGCGGGTTCCGCACTGATCTGTCCGTGCGCGGTGTCGCGACGTCTGCCCTGAAAGTACCAACACCGCCCACACCGCTCTTTGCAGGCGGGCGCGGGGCCCGAACCGACGCCTCCCCTAGTACGCGCCCTCGCGCTTGATGACAGCGAAGACGGTCTTCCAGAGGATCATGAGATCCATGGCCAGGGACCAGTTCTCCACGTAGCGCAGGTCGAGGCGGACGGCCTCGTCCGTCGGCAGGTCCGAGCGGCCGCTGACCTGCCACAGGCCGGTCAGGCCGGGCTTGACCATCAGCCGGCGGTGCACGTCGTCCGCGTACTTGGCGACCTCCCGCGGCAGCGGCGGGCGCGGGCCGACCAGCGACATGCTGCCGTTGAGCACGTTGAACAGCTGCGGAACCTCGTCGAGCGACCACTTGCGCAGGAACCCGCCGGCGCGGGTGATCCGCGGGTCGTTCCGGATCTTGAACATGAACTCGTCCTCGCGCTCGTTGTGCGCGGTGAGCTCGGCCAGCCTTGCCTCCGCGTCGATGAACATCGACCGGAACTTGAACATCGTGAACTCGCGGCCGCCCCGGCCGACCCGGGTCTGCCGGAAGATCGCCGGGCCGCGGCTGGTCAGCCGGACGGCGAGCGCGAGCCCCAGCAGCAGCGGAGCGAGCAACGTCAGGGCGACGAGGGCGACGCCACGGTCCAGCAGGCCCTTCATCAGCCGGCGCGCGCCGGTGAGCTCCGGCTCCTCGATGTGAAGCAGCGGCAGGCCGGCGACCGGGCGCAGGTGGATGCGCGGGCCGGTCACGTCGGTCACGGCAGAGGAGACCAGTACGTCGACGTTGGACCCCTCCAGCGCCCACAGCGCCCGGCGCAGCCGTTCCCCGTCCAGCTGTGGGCTGATCGCGACCGTCGTCGCGTCCGTCAGCCGGATCGCCTCCGGCAGCGCCTCAGACGTCCCGACGATCGGGATGCCGAGCAGGTCGAATCCCGCGCGGGCGAGCCCGTCGTGGCTGTGCCGACCCGGCGCCCGGTCCAGGCAGACGCCGACGACGTTCCACCCGGCGCTCGGGTCCCGGCGGGCGAGCCGGACCAGCGACGCGGCGGACTCGCCGGCGCCGACGACCAGCACCCGGTGCTGGCAGCGGCCGACCCTGCGCATCCGGTGCAGCAGCCAGCGCGCCGCGACACGGCTGATCAGCGTGAGGAGGGTCGCCAGTGGGAAGACGATCAGCACGTAGGCGCGGGCGACCTCGAACTTCGTGGTGTACGACCCCACGGCGACCACCGCGATGAGGCGGACGGCCGCGTTGACGACCCGGCGGAATTCCTCGGAACCGCCGCCGAGGAACCGGCCCTCGTAGGTCCGGTTCAGCGCCATCGTCAGCACCCACACGACCGGGAAGACGGCGCTGACGAGCAGGTAGGGCCGCAGCTGGGCCGGCGCCAGGTCGAAGACGCCGACGTCACCGAAGCGCAGCAGGTAGGCGACCCCCGCCGCCAGCGCACCGGCGGCGAGGTCCGCGCCGATCACCAGACGGGTGTACTTGCGTTCCCAGGAGACATGAGCCCGGTAGGGCTCCCGGAGGGACCAGCCGTCGAGGCCGGTGGCCTCGCGACGCCGTGGCGTCCCGGCCGGCCGGGATGGTCGAAGGCGGGGCGACGGGTCGGCCTCGTCGTCGAGCTCGCCGACGTCGGCGCCCGTCGCCGCGTCCGGTGGCGCCGGGCCGTCCGTCGTCGCCCAGACGTCGTCCGCCTCGTCGTCGGCGAGGTCGTCGGTCAGGCCGTCGTCCAGCGGCTCGTCGAAGCGGGGCAGGTCGACCGGGACGACGTCCACGAGGCCGTCGCTCGGAAGGGCGGGCTCGCGCAGGCCGACGCTCTCCAGCCCGCCCTGGGGAAGCGGAAGCAGGATGGGCCCGGTCAGCACGCCAGGGTCGGTGACGGCGTCCCCGGCCGTCTCGTCGGCCGTCGGCTCGCCGGTTGGCTGGGCGGGGACCCGTGGCTGCGCCCGCCGGGCACCCGCGCGGGCCGAGATCGCGGGCACGTTGACGGTCGCCGCGTCGTCGCGGCTGGTCGCGTCGTCCTGACCTGTGGCGCTCAACGACAACCGCTGTCGCGGAACTCGTACCGTGGGCTCGCCATCGGTGACAGTGTCGTCGGTCTTGTCATGATCTACGGCGTTCTCGTCCATGGCGCTGAGCTCCATCGGACTCCGGTCGGCGGCACCGGCCGTCGTGGCGCGGCCCGGACGGGCCGTCCCCACGGCCGTGTCATGGTCGGCGCCATCGGCGAGCGCGGCACCGGGACGTTCTGTGTCGGGGTGCTCCGTGTCAGGACGATCATTCCCCGACTGCCCGGCGCCGGTCGGTCGGTCGGCAGCGACCGGGAGGTCTGTCGGGTCCCGCTGAGGGTCGTTTTCCACATCTCGCGCATATGTCCCGATGATGTTGACCGTTTCCGTCAACGGTGCCCCCGCCCCGCCTGTACTGTGCCGTTTCGTCCGGATTGATGGACTTGAGCCGCCAATCCTAGCTGCTCCTGGTCCCGTACCAGGTCCGAGCCTCGGCTGCGCCCGACCGAAAGCGCCTGATCGTGCGACCTCGGAGCCGGCTATGGTCGAAACGACAGCTCGTTCGGGAGTCTAACTGCCGCTCATTGCCGCACTGAAGTTCTTAGGGGTAACTGCACCGCATCTTGGACTGTCCCACCCGTCGATCGCCCATGGTCTGGACGTGGTCCGGAATCCGGGCTGCCCGTGCTGCCCGGATGCCCAGGTTCTCGCGCCGTTGAGCGTTTCTGCATGCTGGTAGACATTCCGGTTTTGCTGGGTTGGTTAGTCGTGGTTGGCGGCGAGGCGAACGCGATCGGTGGTCGGGAGGGTCCTCGGGTCGGCCGGTTCAGGCATTCTTGGCGAAGACGAGCCGCAGGCCGATCAGTGTCAGGTGCGGCTCGTGCACCTGGAGGGTCTCGCTCTCCTTCAGGACGAGCGGGGCGAGCCCGCCGGTCGCGACGGTGGTGGCCTCCGTCCCGAGCTCGGTCCGGATCCGGCGCACCAGCCCGTCGACCTGCCCGGCCACTCCATAGATCATCCCGGACTGCAACGCCTCGACCGTGCCCTTGCCGATCACCGACCGCGGCGGCACCAGCTCGACCTTGCGCAGCTGGGCGGCCCTGGAGGCCAGCGCGTCCAGCGCGATCTCGATCCCCGGGGCGAGCGCCCCGCCGAGGAACTCGCCACGCGCGGAGACCACGTCGATGTTGGTGGACGTGCCGAAGTCGACCACGATCGTCGGTCCGCCGTGCAGGTGGTGCGCGGCCAGCGTGTTCATGATCCGGTCGGCGCCGGCTTCCTTCGGGTTGTCGATCAGGATCGGCACGCCGGTGCGGGTGCCTGGCTCGACGACGACCACCGGTACGTGCTTGAACAGCCGGCCGGCCATCCGGCGGATCTCGCGCAGCGCCGCCGGCACCGTCGAGCACACCGACACCCCGTCGATCCGGTACTCGCCGATCAGGCCGCGGTAGAGGAACGCCAGCTCGTCGGAGGTGGCGTTGGCCTGGGTGCGTACCCGCCATGAGTCGGCCAGCGTCTCGCCCTCGAAGACGCCGAGGACCGTGTTGGTGTTGCCGATGTCGATCGTCAGCAGCATGAGGTCATTTCCATCGTCGTTCTACTTGTCCAGGGTGAGGTCGAGGCCGAGGTCCAGCGCGGTCACCGAGTGGGTGATGCCGCCGACCGAGAGGTAGTCGACCCCGGTGGCCGCGACCGAGGCCGCGACGTCGATCGTCAGCCCACCGCTGGCTTCCAGCAGCACCCCAGGTGGCCCGTTCTTGGCCCGTGGTGACGCTGCCCGGGCCAGCGCGACGGCGGCTCGCAGCTCGTCCGGGGTCATGTTGTCCAGCAGGATCAGGTCGGCGCCGGCTGTGACGGCCTCGCGGACCTGCTCGACCGTGTCGCACTCGACCTCGACCGGCAGATCGGGGAACGCGGCGCGCACGGCGGCGAACGCGGCCGCCACGCCGCCGGCGGCGACCACGTGGTTGTCCTTCACCAGCGCCGCGTCCACCAGTGACATCCGGTGGTTGACGCCGCCGCCGGCCCGCACCGCGTACTTCTCCAGCGCGCGCAGCCCCGGCGTCGTCTTGCGGGTGTCCCGGACGGCGGCGCCCGTCCCGGCGATCGCGTCGGCCCAGGCTCGGGTCGCGGTCGCGACGCCGGACAGGTGGCAGAGCAGGTTGAGCGCGGTGCGCTCGGCGGTCAGCAGGCCGCGCACTGGGCCGCGGACCCGCAGTACCTCGGTGCCTGGCCCGATCCGGTCGCCGTCGGCGGCGGTCAGGGTCACCTCGGCGTCCGGGCCGACCATGGCGTCGAACACCGCGGCCGCTACCGGGAGCCCGGCGACCACGCCGCGGGCCCGGGAGACGATCCGCCCGACGGCCACCAGGTCGGCGGGCACGGTCGCGGCCGACGTGACGTCCACCCCGAGCCCACTCGCGGCCGGCAGGTCCTCGGCGATCGCCCGGGCCACCACGTCGCCGACGGCCGACGGGTCGAGACCGGCCGCCATCAGCGCCTTCTCGGTCGTGGCCGACCAGCCGGGGCGCCGGGAGAGCGTCGCCTGGTCGCTCGATGGCGACGACCCGAACCCGTAGTTCGCCTTCATCCTTGGGCTCACGCTGTCTTCCCTTCGGCGGCGCCGCCGGCGGTGACCCCGTCCGGTGGCGCGGGGGCGTATGTGACGTCGAGCAGGCCGTCCGGGTCCATCCGCAGCAGCAGATGGCCGCGCCAGGCGTCGTCGGCGTCGGCGAAGTCCTCGCGCCAGTGCGAGCCGCGGGTCTCCGTCCGCGCTGCTGCGGCGGCGACCAGCGCGGTCGCGACCGTGCGCAGGTTCGTCATCTCCCAGGCCTCCGGGCCGGCGGCGACCGTCGCGCCGGTCAGCCGGACGTCGCCGACGTCGGCGAGCGCCTTCGCCGTCGCGAGCAGGCTCGGGGCGCTGCGCAGGACGCCCGCGCCCTCGGTCATCACCCGCGCCAGCTCGACCCGCTCGGCCGGATCGGCGAGACCCGCCGAGCCGCGGTCGACGACGGCCTCGACCGGCGCTCCGGGCGACGGCAGGCCGCCGGCCAGGTCGTCGGCGATCCGGGCCGCGAACACCAGGCCTTCGAGCAGGCTGTTCGACGCGAGCCGGTTCGCGCCGTGCACCCCTGTGCAGGCGGCCTCGCCGCAGGCGTACAGGCCCGGCACGCTGGTCCGGCCCTGGGTGTCGGTGCGAACCCCACCGCTGGCGTAGTGCGCCGCCGGCGCCACCGGAATGGGCTGGGTGACCGGGTCGATGCCGTGCTCCCGGCACCGGGCGGTGATCGTCGGGAAGCGGCGCAGGATCGTCGCTTCGCCGAGGTGGCGCGCGTCGAGAAAGAGATGGTCGACGTCCTGGGCCGCCATCACCCGGGACATCTGCTTGGCGACCACGTCGCGGGGCGCCAGGTCCTCCAGGGGATGAACGCCCGACATCACCCGCTCGCCGGCCGCGTCCACCAGGAGGGCGCCCTCGCCGCGCATGGCCTCGCTGATCAGCGGCTGCTGGCCGGCCGACACCACGCCCGGGATCCGCAGCGCGGTCGGGTGGAACTGGACGAACTCCAGGTCGGCGATGACCGCTCCGGCGCGCAGCGCGAGTGCGACGCCGTCGCCGGTGGACACCGACGGGTTCGTCGTCGACGCATAGATCTGGCCCATCCCGCCCGTCGCGAGGATCACGGCCCGCGCCAGGACCGCGCCGACGCCGTCGCGGGTGCCCTCACCGAGCACGTGCAGGGTCACGCCGGCCGCCTGGCCGTCCGCGTCGACGAGCAGGTCGAGCACGAGGGCGTGCTCGATCACGTCGATGCCCTCGTCGGCGAGCAGCGCGGCGATCAGCGCCCGCTCCACCTCCAGGCCGGTGGCGTCGCCGCCCGCGTGCACGATCCGGTCGCGCAGGTGGCCACCCTCCCGGGTGAGCGACAGCTCGCCGGCCGCGGTGAGGTCGAACCGGGCGCCGAGGGCGGCCAGCTCCCGGACCCGCGCCGGGCCCTCCGTGACCAGCACCCGCACGGCCGCCGGGTCGCACAGCCCGACACCGGCGACGAGGGTGTCGCGCAGATGGTCGTCAGGGGAGTCCTCGGCGGCCAGCGCCGCCGCGATCCCGCCCTGCGCCCAGCGGGTCGAGCCCATGTCGAGCAGCGCCTTCGTCACCAGCAGCACCCGGCTCGTCGGCAGCTGGGCGCGGACCCGCTGCGCGGCCGTCAGCCCGGCGACGCCGGAGCCGATCACGACGACGTCGGCGTGCCTGGTCCAGCCGGCGCGGGCCGCGCCGAGCCGCGCGGGCAGCACGGGCAGCGAGGGCAAACCGACCGGCGCCCCGGGCGTGTCATGGCGTGTCGATGTCACGGTTCCCCCGCTCCGGGCCCGGGGGCGGGCGCCACGGTGAGCTCGATGTTGTCGATCAGGCGGGTGGAGCCGACGCGCGCGGCCACCAGCAGCAGCGCCGGTCCGCCGGCCGGGCCGACCGGACCGAGATCGTCGGGGCTCGCGAGGGTGAGGTAGTCGACCTCGATGCCTGCCGCCGCGGCCAGCACGGCACGCGCCGCCGTCAGCGTCGCGTCCGCGCCGGCGTCGGCCGCCGCGACACCGGCGGCCAGCGCCCGCGACAGCGCCAGCGCCGCCGCGCGCTGCGGCGTCGTCAGGTAGGTGTTGCGGCTGGACAGCGCGAGGCCGTCCGACTCGCGCACCGTCGGCACCCCGACCACGGTGACCGGGAAGGCCAGGTCGGCGACCATCCGGCGGATGCAGACCAGCTGTTGGGCGTCCTTGCGGCCGAAGAAGGCCAGGTCCGGGCGGATCAGGTGCAGCAGCGTCGCGACGACCGTCAGCATGCCGTCGAAGTGCCCCGGCCGGCTCGCGCCCTCGAGGATCTCGCCGAGCGGCCCGGCGTGCAGTGTCACCAGCGGCCGCGGGTCGTGGATGACGGCCGGCGCGAAGACGACGTCCGCACCCTCGCGGGCGCACACCTCGAGGTCGGCGTCGAACGAGCGCGGGTAGCGGTCGAGGTCTTCCGTCGGCCCGAACTGCAGCGGGTTGACGTAGATCGTGACGACGACCTGGTCGGCCCGGCGGCGCGCCTCGCGGATCAGGGCCGCGTGGCCGTCGTGTAGCGCACCCATGGTCATCACCACGGCCCGGGTGCCGGTGCGCTCGGCCAGCAGACGCGCGAGCTCGGGCCTGGTACGTGCGACTACGGGGCGCAGGCGTGCGCCGGTGACCGGCTGCGCGGTTGGTGCGTAAGGCATGGGCCGTTCCAGTCCTCGGGGCGGTACCGGACGTCCGGACGACTGTAACCCCAACGCAACGACCATGGAGTCAGTGTGACTGTAACTACCTCTGCCGCCCGTGCTCCGTGACGCTCAGGCGGTCAACGTGAAGTGCCGGCTCCGCCAGCGGGGGACTGGCGAAGCCGGCACGATCGCGGGCGCCGGGACGGGGGCGCCGGGACGGGTCAGCCGGTGTGGCTCGGGAACCGGGTGCCCTGGACGGGGATGCCGCTCCCCGAGGCCCCGGCGGACGGGAGCTCGCCGGTGCTGCCCTGGCGGGGGCGCCAGACGCGGTCGCCGAGCAGGGTGAGCAGGGCGGGCATCAGGAACACCCGGATCACCGTCGCGTCCACGAAGATCGCGGTGCCCAGGCCGATGCCCAGCTGCTTCATGCTGACCTGGGAGAGCGTCGCGAAGATCGAGAACACGGCGACCATGATGATCGCGGCGCTGGTGACCACGCCGGCGCTGCTGCGCAGCCCGGCCAGTGACGCGGACCGCATGTCCAGGCCGGACTGCCGGGCCTCCCGGATTCGGGAGAGCAGGAAGACCTGGTAGTCCATCGACAGCCCGAACAGGATCACGAACAGCATCAACGGGAGCCAGCTGACGATGCTGCCGGTGGCCGTGAAGCCGAGCAGCCCGTCGGCCCAGTGGTGCTGGAAGACCAGCTCAAGCACGCCGTAGGCCGCGCCGACCGACAGCAGGTTCAGCCCGACGGCGACGCCGGCGATGGCCGCGCTGCGGAAGGACAGGTACAGCAGAGCAAAGGCCAGCAGCAGGACGAACCCGATGACCAGCGGGGTGCGGGTGGACAGCTGGTCGTTGAAGTCGATCGAGGAGCTGGCCTCGCCACCGACGTAGGCGTGCGCACCGGGGACCTTGTCGATCGTGGCTGGCACGAGGCTGTCGCGCAGCTGGCGGGCCGCGTCGATCGACGCCCTGTTGTCACCGGTGCCGGCGAGCGGCAGGATCACCCGCGCCACCTTCTTGTCCGCGCTGATGTCGACGACCATCGGCTCGTAGCCGACGTGCGCGGCGACCGCCCGCGTCCGCAGCTCCTGGATGGCGGCGCTCACCGGAGCGGCGGTGACGTCGGGCGCGGTCACGGCGATCATCGCGGGCACCGGGCCGCCGGGGAACGCGACCAGCAGCCGGTCGTAGGTGTGAACGATGGGCAGATCCTTCGGCAGGTCCGAGACGCCCAGGTCGGACGTGTGCAGCCGCAGGGTCGGCGCGGCCAGCGCGAGCAGCAGGCCTCCGGACACGACGGCCACCGCCACCGGCCTGCGCATCAGCCGGTCGAGCAGCCGGACCCGGTCGGGACGGCCCTGCCGGCGGCGGGTCCGGCGCGGGTCGGCAGCGGCGGCGCGCAGCGCGCGCTGCTCCTCGGCCTCCTCGTCGGCAGGCAGTCCGGACCGCCGGGCCGCGCCGGCCGCCATCCGGGCGGCCTTGCGCTCCCGGCGGTTGCCCGGCGCGGCGGCGCGGTGCCACGGCAGCTTGCCGAGCTCGATCCGGTCGCCGAGCATCGACAGCAGCGCAGGCAGCACGGTGATTGACCCGAGCAGCGCGATCAGGACGACGATGATCGTGCCCACCGCGATCCCGGTGAACGCGGCCATCCCGGTGATCATCAGGCCGGCCAGTGAGACCGCGACCGTCAGGCCGGAGACGAACACGGCATGCCCCGACGTCTCAGCCGCGATCTCCAGTGCCCGCCGCGCGCTGTGCCCCTTGGCGCGTTCCTCCCGCTCGCGGCGGATGTAGAACAGCGCGTAGTCGACGCCGACCGCCAGGCCGATCAGCAGCATCACGGAGGTGGCGGTCTGGTTGGTCGCCATCAGACGGCTGCTGAAGGCGACGGCGCCGATGGCGCCGACGAACGCGGTCAGCGCCAGGCCGACCGGGACCAGCGCGGCGACGACCGCGCCGAAGACCAGCAGCAGGATCGCGAGGGTGATCGGGACGGAGAGGTACTCGGCCCGCTGGAAGTCCTTGCCGATCGTCTTGTTCAGCGCCTTGTCCGCGCTGGCCGAACCGAACTGCTCGATCGACACGCCCTGGTGGGCGGCGCCCGCGGCGGTGACGGCGTCCATCACCGGCCCGACGCGGCTGTCCGCGTCGTCGACCGTTCCGAGCAGGTCGAAGGTGATGAGGACGGACCGGCCGTCGGCCGAGATCAGCCCCGGGTCGGCCGTAGCGCCGGGCGTGGCGATCGGCGTACGCACTGAGGTCACCTCGTGCGTCGCGACGATGCGCCGGACGACATCGGTGACGGCGGCCTGGACCTGCTGATCCGCGGCCATGCCGCCGGCCGGCCGGGTCGCCAGCTGGATCAGGACGTTCTCGCTGTCCCGGTCGACGAAGCCGTGGTCGCGCAGTGCCTGCTGGGCCTGGCCGTCCTGGCCGACGCTCCAGTCCTGCTGCTTGAGGTTCTTCGTGCCGATCATGCTGCCGACCAGCACGAGGGCGATGACGGCGAGCAGCCAGCCGGCGACGGCGAGCTTGCGGTGCCGGACGCTCCAGCGGGCCGCGCGGGCGGCCACGTGCCCGCCGCGGGAGCGGCGCCGGTGGCCGCCGGCTGTCGGAGTGCCGGCGCTCGGAGTGACGGTGCTCGGAGTGACGGAGGACGCGGGACGGCCGGAGCCGCCTGCGCCCGAAATGGGCTCGAGGTCGGTGGATTCGGGAGCCGGGTCGGTGGCTGCCGAGGCGGCGTCCGGCTGTCGTGTGCGCATGCCTCGACGGTCCCGGAACGCGAACCCATGGTCACTGGAGTGGGCCGGCGGATTCAGGGTGGGGACAGCGGAGCCGGCCGTGCGTGTGAGTACCACCGTGAGCGGTGGGGAATTCCCCACCCCCGTAGCACTCCGTATCGTCGGGAAGCGGCTATCGGACGACGTCAACGCTGACGTAACGGCGGGCTGGGATAATGCGCTGACGACTCGGTGAGTGAGGGTGATGAGCGACGCTGGGAGTGGTCCCAAGGCGGGTCCGGAGACGGACGAGGCCACGGCGGCCACCAGGGGGAGCAGCGAAACGCCGGGCGGGCGCGGACACTCCCCGTCACCAGTCGAACCGGAAGCGTCGCGAGGGGTCTCCACGCGGCGGCGGCCGGAACCAGGCCGTGGCGAAGCACCTGCCGAGGGCTCCGCCGGGGCCGACGAAGGTGGCCAGACCATCAAACTGCCCCCCGGGCAGAACCCGGCGCCGTCGCCTCCGTCCGTCTACTCCCGGGCTGCGGTCCGAGTGGCAGTCGACGAGACGACGACGACGCCCCGCCCGAGCAGTGGCGTTCGCGAGCCCACCGCACCGCCATCCCCACCGTCGGTCTATACGCCCACTCCGCCCCGTGGGTCCCGGCGGCCAGAGGCCCCCGGCGAGCGGACCACACGGGTGGAACGGCCCCGGCCCGAGCGGCGTGACACCGTCGATCCGGCCGGGCCGCCGGCGAGCGGGGGATCGCCGACTGGCGAGCGGACGACCAGGGTTGACCGGTCGCGGGTGGAGCGCCGGGACACCGCGGATCCGGCCGCGCCGCGGACACCTGGGCGTGGCGCGGGCGTACCGGCCGCCGGGCCCATCGCGCCCTCAGCGGAACACACCGCGAGGGTCGACCGGTCGCGGGTGACGCGGCGAGACACCGTCGATGACCCGGCCGCCGTGACGAGCCGCGGCGCCGGGCCGCCGAAGACGCCCCCGCCGGACAGCACGGAGCTGCTCGACCGCCGCAAGATCGTGGGAGCCGCTTCCATTGACCGGCCTTCCGGAGCCGTGACCGGCCGGGCCTCGACAGATCGGGCCTCGACAGGTCGAGCCGCGACAGATCGAGCCGCGACCGACCGGGCCGCGGCTGGTCGAGCCCCGGCTGACCGGGCCGTGACCCAGGCCACCAGGCCTGTCGGTCACCGTGCCCTGCCGGAGCCGAACCCGGCCGAGACGACGATGCGGATCTCCCGTCGGGACCTCCCAGGCGGCAGGCCAGGGCGCATGGCCCTGCTCGCCGACCCGTCGATGGCCGAGACGACCATGCACATGTCGCGCTCGGCGATGCCGCCGGGCTCGCTGCTGTTCCAGACCGGCCCGGTGCCGATCCCGCTTCGCGAGGAGCTGACGGGGGCAGCGCCGACGCCGTCCCCCGAGGACGGGGAGCCGCAGGGGCCGTCGCTGCTGCGTCGGGTGCCAGCCGGCCTCGTCGACTCCAGCCTGTCGTCGTTGGGCAGCTTCGTGATGGGGCTGTTCGCGCAGTACTTCCTGCCAGAGTTGCTGGGCACGTACGGGCTCTTCTACACGGCCTTCATCGCCGTGTCGGTCATCCCGACGGGCATCGTGTTCTCGCCGGTCGAGTACACGTCGGCGGGTGTCGCGGCCCGGCGCAGGCGGGTGCAGCTGCTGCCGCAGTCGCTGCAGCTGGGCATGGCGCCGGCCGTCCTGGCGGCGCTGCTGGTGCCGCTGGTGCTGATCATTCCGTCACACGGGCAGTCGGTCGGGTCCCGGGTCGGGTTCGCCGTGACGGCCGCCCTGGTCGCGGTGGCCTCCCCGATGCAGGACCACATCCGCCGGATGCTGCACCAGGCCGGCATGTCCTGGACCGCCGCGGCGACCTCCCTGGTGCAGGTGATCGTCATCACGGTGGGGCTGGTGACGGCCAAGGTCGCCCATGTGCCGCCGGCCTGGGTGCCGTTCGGCGCGCTCGCGGTCGCGAACTTCACCTCCGGGGCGTTCGGGCTGTGGAAGGCCAAGCCGGGCCATCGGGCGCCGATGCTGCTGAAGCTGCGGTCCCTGTTCGTCTCCCTGGGCGGCTGGATCGTGGTGGGCAACGTACTGTCGGCCAGCGGCCCGTTCCTCAACTTCGCGCTCCTGACCGCGCTGGCCAGCTCGGCCGCCGTCGGTAACGGCGAAGGGGCCCGGGTACTGGCCCAGCCGGTCACCGTGCTGGTCATTGGGCTGCTCGCGGTGCTCAACCCGGAGATCATGGAGGCGGCGACCAATCGCTCCGTCCGGAAACTGATCAAGATCTGCCTGCTTTTCTGGGGCCTGGTCGCGGTCGCCATCCTGGGCTGGGCGCTGCTCGTCGGCTTCAAATGGCCGTTCAACCCGCTCCCCAGGTTCCAGAAGCCCGCCTACGCGGTACACGGCCTGCTGCCGTGGACGATCATCACTGAGGGTGCGGGCTACAGCGTCCTGGTACTGATCACGATCGCGAACGCCGCCGGGCGCGCGCGGGCCGCGTCGGTCGCGAGCCTGGTGGCCGTCGTGGTCTCCGGGCTCGCCGTCGCGGTGACCGCCAAGCACTTCGGCCCGTTCGCCCTGATCTGGGGTGCCGGCGCCACCGTCGTGGCGATGTACGCGGTCAACGGGGCCGTCGTCCTGAACGAGTTCCGGCGTCCGGCGCGGCCTACCGCCGACTCGCCGCCCGCGGTGGCGGAACCGGCTCGTCCGGCCCCGGCCGTCCCCAGTCGTCCCGTGGCAGGCCCGACCCGGCCGGTTCCGGGCCCGGCTCGTCCAGGTCCAGGCCCCGCTCGTCCTGTACCGGCACCAGTCCGTCCCGTTCCGGCGCCCGCCCGTCCCGGTCCGGCGCCGGGCGGCCCGGCGATGCCGGGGCAGGGCCGTCCCGCCGCGCCGGGTCCGGTGCCGGCCCGCGTGCCGACTACCGGAACCAGGCCGGACGCCGTTCCCACCCGCCGGGGGCCGACGCCCCCGCCCCCGATGCCCGCCTCGCCCCGCCCACCGGCACCGCAGCCACAGCCGCAGCCGGTCGCGGAGCAGCCCGCGCCGGCGCCGCGAGGTGGTCGAGGCCGGCATTCCGGCGGTGGGTCAGGCCTGCGCCGGCCCGACGTCTTCGACCGAAAGCGCTGACGGGCTCCTTCGATGTTTCCCAAGCCCTGTCGCCCGTGCGCATCACGACGACAGCCTCAAGAGAACAACAACCATCACCCTTTGCATATGAACGATTTCACACCGTGATGTCACCGGCATGCGCGGGCCTCATGACTGGCTCACAGCCGGAGGCTCTAGGCTGGGATCGACGGGGTTCCCGTGTAGAAGGTCTAGCCGTGTCCGCAGGTGGAGCGCGATCCGGCTCGCCCAGGCCCGGCCCTGATGTTCGACAGACGGATGTTCGACAGACGGAGACGCTGCGATGACGGAATCCCGGGTACCTGAGGTCAGCATCGGGATTCCGGTGTACAACGGCGCTGACTACCTCGGCACGGCCATCGAGTCGCACCTCGCGCAGACGTTCGGCGACTTCGAGCTGGTGATCTCGGACAATGCCTCCACCGATGGCACCGAGGAGCTCTGCCGCGGGTACGCGAAGGAGGACTCGCGGGTTCGCTACGTGCGCCAGGCGGAGAACATCGGCGCGAACGCGAACTTCAACGAGGTCGTCCGGCTCGCTCGGGCTCCCTACTACCGGTGGGCCGCCGACGACGACACCCTGTCGCCCGAGTACCTGGAAAAGACTTACGGCCTGTTGAGCAAGGACGACGACGCGGTCCTGTGTCACTCCTTCACCACGTACATCGACGAGGACGGCAAGGAGCTGCGTCCGGCCGGCGACGGGGTCGGTTTCGTCGACGACAAGGGCACCTACGTCGACGGACCGGACCCGAACATCGCCACCCGGCAGCTGCGCTCCCCGTATCCGCATGTCCGGTTCCGTGACGTGCTGCTGCACACGAAGTGGTGTTTCGAGATCTTCGGGCTGATGCGCCGCGAGGTCCTGCTGAGCACCGCGATGCAGCAGAAGTTCTACGGCACCGACCGCGTGATCCTCGCCGAGATGGCGTTGCTGGGGACCTGGCGGGTGGTCGAGGAGCCGCTGTGGCAGCGCCGCTCGCACTCCGGGGCATCGAACAACATGAGCGTCTGGCAGAAGGCCAAGTGGAGCAACCCGGACGCGAAGAAGAGTGTGCTGCCCCCGGTCTCCAACATGATCCGCGGCTACATCGACGCGATCGACCGGCACACCTTCCCGCCGGTCGAGAAGGCGCAGTGCTACGCCGCGGTCGGTGTGCTCGCGGTCCAGCCGGACAAGTTCCGCAAGCTGCTGGTGCCCGGCCCGCACAACTACTTCGGCATCGGCAACAAGCAGTCGAGCGCCGAGCACCGGCTGTAGTTCAAGGGGCGGCCGCCTCCCGGAGCCGCCAGCACGGCGGGATGGTGGACGGCTGCCCGCTCCCGCGCCGAGGGGGAACCGGCGCCGGTGGCGTTGGCACGAGGGAGGATGGCCGAGGGTGAAGGTCGCGATCGGGGCATTTGCCTGCGGTCCCGGGGGTGGCTCCGAGCCAGGCGCTGGCTGGGAGTGGACCCGGGCCGCGGCGCTGCGCCACGACGTGTGGGTCTTCACCGACCCCTCGTGGATCGAGCCGATCCGGGCGGCGGTGCGCGCCGAGCCGGAACTGCGCCTGACGGCCGTCGAGGTCCCGGCGCCGGCCTGGGCCAACTACCCGGGAGACTTCGGCCGCGGCGAGCGGATGCGCTACGTGGCCTGGCAGTACTTCCTGCGCCGGGTGGTCCGCGCCAAGCACGCGGAGATCGGCTTCGACATCACCCATCACATCACGTACGCGGCCGACTGGATGCCGTCCGGCGTCGTGCTGCCCGGCGTCCCGTTCGTCTGGGGCCCGGTTGGCGGAACGGCGCCGCTGCCGTCCCAGTTCCGTGAGCAGCTTGGTGACAAGCAGTTCGCCGTCGAGGTCGCCCGCGGGGTGATCACTGCCGCCGGGCGGGTCGCCTGCGGCGAGCTGCTGTCCCGACGGGCGAGCGTGATGCTCGCGGCGAACGAGGACGTCGCGCGCCGGTTCCGCCGGGCGCATCCGCGGGTCGAACCGAACATCGCGCTGCACCTGGACGAGCTGCCCCTCGCCACCCCCGTTCCCGACCGCGCCGCCCAGCCGGCCGTGGCCGCGGCACGCCCAGCGGCCGTCGGCGCGCAGGTCGCGGGTTCCGAGATCACGGGCACGGACGGGGCGAAGCCGCCACGCCGCGCGGTCTTCGCCGGCCGGCTGCTGGCCTGGAAGGGCGTCCGACTCGCCGTGGCGGCGCTCGCGCGGCCGCACGCGGACGGCTGGACCCTGGACATCTACGGATCCGGGCCCGACGAGGACCAGATCCGCGCGGCCTGTGAGCAGCTCGGCGTTGCCGACCGGGTGACGCTGCACGGTCAGCGGCCGCGCGACGAGGTGCTCAAGGCCCTCGCGACCTGTGACGCGCTGCTGTTCCCGTCGATGCACGACAGCGCCGGGTGGATCGTCGCCGAGACGCTCGCGCTGGGTCGACCGGTGATCTGCCTGGACATCGGCGGCCCGGCCATGCAGGTCGGCGAGGTCAGCCGGTTCGGGATGGGTCCCCGGGGTATCCGGGTCCGCCCGTACGGCGACGTCGTCGGCGCGCTCGCGCGCGCGCTGCGTGACTGTCCCGGCCCGCTGGAGCCGGACCGGCGGTTCGACGTCGAGCGGTTGCCGAATCTTCTTGACGAGCTTTACGTCAAGGCTGCTCGGTAGCCCGGTCTCGGGTAGTCCAGGTCTCGGGTTGGTCAAGTCTGGGTTGGTCAGATCTCGGGTAGTCAGGTCGTCCGACTCTGCCGTTACCAGATAGTCTTGACTCTACCGTTACTGGACGGTCGTAGAAGGTTCGCAATGCCGCCACGCCGACCGATGCGCTGCGACTACAGGGCTGTGGCTCCGGCGTGATCTCGTTGGTGGCCCGGTTACCTGTTGGCGGTCCGGTGTCGCCAACCTCCAGTTGTCGGTCGCGTTCTGTGGAAAATCAAATGCGCAGACGGCTCGGATGCCGCTGCCGTCTTACGTCCCGGCGGGGCGTATGTGGGGTCGATGTAACCTGAGACCCTCATATCGACCGGCGTGTCCTTCGGGCCCCCTCCAGGCTTGAGGCGCGATCATTCTTGTCCTGCGCGCTGGCCGCCCTAACCACCGGGAAGATCATGGATGCACTTGAGGTCTCACCGTTCGCCCCGACGGTCTTCGGCGCAATGGGCCGCCGGCGTGGGCTCGTCCTGGTGTGTGTCGTGCTGCTGGGTGCCATCGGGATCGCCATCGGGGTGAAGACGTCCGGTGCGGCCACCGCCAAGGCGTCGATCCTGGTGGAGGACCCCTCGGCCAGCAACGCCGACTCGCATTACGCGGCGAACCAAGCATCGATCATGAAGATGCCGAAGACGGCCGACGCGGCCGCGGCGAAGGTGAACAAGCAGTTCTCCAGTGCGCACCTGACCGGCAAGACGATGAGCAAGCACCTGACGGTCTCGCTGGACCAGAACAGCGACCTCATCACGGTCTCCTACCGCGACTCCAGCCCGCAGATCGCCCAGGCCGGCGCGAACGCGGTCGTCGCCGCGTACCAGGACATCGTGACGACCAACGCCACGCAGTCCAACAAGACCGAGATCGACGGGCTCAACAAGGCGATCGCCAGCGTCACCGCGACGATCAAGACCGACCCGGCCGCCGCCGCGGAGAACTCCCCGCAGCGCGCCGTGCTGAGCAACCTGTACTCGCAGTGGGCGGCGGCGACCGGTCAGAGTGCCGTGGCCCTCACAGGCGTCGTCGACTACTCGCCGGCGAACCTGCCGAGTAGCGCCTCCAAGTCCGCCGCCATTCGCTTCGGTCTGCTCGGCGTCGTGCTCGGCCTGCTGGTCGGCGCGGCCCTCGCCTACTTCACCGTCAACCGGCGGCCCCGGATCGAGAACCGCCTGGAGCCCGAACTCCTGCTGGAGCGGCCGTTCCTCGCCGAGATCCCTGACTTCACCCTGGACCGCCTGCCGAGTGACCTCCCCGCCTTCGACGGCGAACGATCGGCAGCCGCCGAGGGTTTTCGGTTCGCCGCGGACGCGCTGGAGTCGGGCCAGACGTACGCGGTGATTTCGGCGACCTCCGGCGACGGCAAGAGCGTGACGGTAGCCAACCTCGCGGTCACCGCCGCGAGGTCCGGCAAGCGGGTCCTCGCCATTGACGCCAACTTCGACGGCCAGGGCCTGTCCTGGCTGCTCGGAGTTCCGTCCGAGCGCGTCGGGCTGGCTGAGGTGCTGCACGGTTCGATCAGCGCCGAAGAGGGCATCCGGCTCGTCGAGCAGGTGCCGGGCAAGCTGTTCATCCTCCCGCCCGGCCTCGCGGACGACGGTCGCCCGGTCGTGTTCGACCACGAGGCGATCGGCGACATGCTCAAGGAGGTCCGCCGCCGGTTCGACCTCGTGATCATCGATGCTCCGGCGGTGCTGGAGCGGGCGGCCGGCACGGCGCTCGCGAAGCAGGCCGACGCGGCCGTCGCGATCATCCCGTTCGGCGCTGACATCCGGGTGACCGAGGAGTTCGCGAAGCGGATCAGCCTGCTGGACCTGCCGGTGCGCGGCTACTTCTTCACCCGCTCGCCGCGGCGTGCCGGCGCTGGTGCCGGCAAGCGGCGGGCCGCGCCGCCGGCCGCCAGGAAGGCTGGCCTACCTGGCGGATCCAACGGCCAGAGCGGCAACCGGTACAACAAGCCCTCTGTCGGAACCGGGGTATGACGGCTCCAGCCGCCGAGCTGTCGCGTCCGGCCGGCGGCTTGGGCGGGCGGGCCGAGACCGGCCCGCACGCCAGGCCCGGCATGTGGTTGGGCCGGCGGTGGCGCTCGGCGCCACGGCCGGCCGCCATGCGCGGCTCGGTGAACTCCGCGGTACGGCGGCTGGAGACGCCCGCCGCCGAGCGGGCCGCCCGGCGGATGACGATGTTCGGCCTGATCGTCACCTTCGGCATGGTGCTCGGCGGGCGTGGCTTCGCCTACCTGGGTATCGCCCCGATCAACCTGTACATCAGCGAGATCACCATCATCACGATGGTCGTCTACAGCCCGACCCGCGCGTACATCACCGGCCTGCTGCGCCAGGCCGGCCGGGCGGGGCGGCTGCACCTGCTCGCCGTCGCGATGGTGGTGTTCTTCAGCTACGGCGTCATCGAGACCGTCCGCGGCGTGTTCGACGGGGGCAGTGCGCTCACCCTGCTCAAGTCGCTGCAGCTGTACTACTACCCAATCCTGCTGTCCTTCGGGATGTGGATGGGCGCCCGGGACCCGAAGATCTTCAGCAAGCTGGTCTGGGCGCTGGCCTGGGGCAACGCGACGTACGGCATCGTCTACTCGATCATCCTCAACAAGCTGCAGATCACGGTCCCCGGCAACGCGGGTGTGCCGCTGTTCGACCTTGGCCTGACGAACGCGGCCATGGCGATCCTCGGGCTGATCGTCTACCACCGCCGCAGCAAGTGGCTGATCCCGCTGATCCTGCTGAACGTGGCGGTCCTGTTCGGCCACCAGATCCGGGCCGAGTGGCTGGCTCTGATCGTCTCGCTGGTGATCTACTGCGTGCTGACCCGGCAGTACCGGCGGCTGCTGGCGGGCCTCGGCGTCATCCTGGTCTTCGCGACGGTCATCACGATCATCAACGTCAAGATTCCCGGCCCGAGTGACCGCGGTGGAGCCGTTCGGCCCACCGACGTCATCGGCCGCGCGGTCGGCTCGGTCGACCCGGAGCTCGCCAGCCAGTTCACCAGCGCCGAGCGGGTCCAGGGCGCGAACGGCACCGCCCAGTTCCGCCAGGAATGGTGGCACGGCATCTGGCACAGCGCGACCGGTGACCCGACCTTCCTCCTCTTCGGTCACGGCTACGGGTTCAACCTGCAGACGCTCGCGCCGCCAGGCAACGTGGACACGACGGTCCGCAGCCCGCACAACATTATCTTCTACTCGATCGGCTACACCGGCTTCGTCGGCGTCGCGCTGATGGCACTGCTCTTCTACGCGATCGCCCGGCAGCTCTGGACGGTCTACAAGCGGACCGGGAACCCGGTCGGCCTCGCGCTGATGGCGCTGATGGTGACGGCGTCCCAGTTCGAGCCGTTCCTCGAGTCGCCGTTCGGTGCCGCGGCCTGCTACCTGACACTCGGCATGTGCCTCGCGCCGCTGATGCGGCTCGGCGGCGGGGACGGGCGCAGGCTGCCGGCCCGGCTGGAGCGGGCGCTGGCCGGGACGGCCCACGACCGGCCGACCCTGGATCTGGAGCCGGCGCCGATCCCGGCGCAGCGCCGCTACGCATCCCGGGGCGGGCCCGTCACGAGCGTGGACCTAATCCCGGAGCCGGGAAGCTCCGGCTCCGAGGGCGAGGGGCCGCCGCTACGCCGGCCGGCAGCGCTCTCCGCGGGGGCCCCGCGGCCAGGGCGAAGGTGACCTGTCGTGCGCGTACTTGTGGTGCACAACGACTACGTCAGCGCCAACCCGTCCGGGGAGCGCCGGGTCGTGAACGACGACCTGGAGAACCTGCGGACGGCTGGCGTCGACGTTCGGGCCTACATCCGGTCCAGTGACGAAATCCAGGGGCTGACCGGCGCGGCCAAGGCCGAACTGCTGGTCCGCCCGGTGTACTCCCGTGAGGACACGGCGAAGGTCGCCCAGATCCTGCGCGACGACCGGATTGACGTGCTGCACCTGCACAACCCGTACCCACTGATCTCGCCGCAGGTCGTCCGGGTCGCGGACGCGGCCGGCGTGGCGGTCGTCCAGACCGTGCACAACTACCGGATGGCCTGCGTCAACGGCGCGTTCTTCCGGGACGGCGAGATCTGCACGAAGTGCGCGACGAAGCGGGTGCCGCTTCCGGCGATCCAGCACGCCTGCTACCGCGAGTCGCGGGCGCAGAGTGTGGTCATGGCGGCGGCGCTGACCGCCCACCGGCCCACCTGGCAGCTGGTCGACCGGTTCCTGCCGGTCACGTCGTTCATGGTGAAGCACCTGCGCGACGCCGGCATCCCGGCCGCGCAGATCACGCCCAAGCCGAACACGGTGCACGACCCGGGCCCGGCGACCGCGCCGGGCCGGGGCCTGCTGTTCGCGGGCCGCCTGGTCGAGGAGAAGGGCATCCAGCTGCTGCTGGCCGCCTGGGACCACTTCCACCGCCACGGCGGCGGCTGGCTGGACGAGCTGACCATCGTCGGCGAGGGGCCGCTGCGTACCGAGGTGGAACGAGCCGCGCGGGCGCTGCCCGGGGTGCGCTATCTCGGGCCGGTCCCGAGCGAGCAGGTCGGCGAGCTGATGCGCGCGTCGGCGGCCGTGGCCGTCCCGTCGCTGTGGTTCGAGGGCTTCCCGATGACGGTGCTGGAGGCGTACGCCCGCGGTCGCGCGGTCGTCGGCACCTCGGTCGGCTCGGTCGGCACCGTCGTTGACGGCGAGGTCGGCTGGCGCACCGCCGGCACCGAGCCGGAGGACCTCGCCGCCGCGCTCGCCGAGGTGGACGCCCTGACCGCCGCCCGCCGTGGCGCCGCGGCGAGGACCCGCTTCGAGACGTCGTTCAGCCCCGAGGTCGTCACCAAGCAGCTCGTCGCCATCTACGAGGACGTGCTGGCCCTGCGCCGAGCCCGGCCCTGAGACCGGGCCGGCCGGGGCCGGCTCCGAGGCCCGGCGTTGCCGGACGAGGCCTCAGCTCGCGGGTGGGACGGCGACCGCGGCGATGATGCCGTGGGTGTCGCGGCCGGCCGCCTGCCAGGCGGTGAACGAGCCCGCGCCGAGGCTGAACAGGTTCGAGCTCGGGGTGACCTGGCCCCAGGTGAGCACGCTGTTGTCGGTGAAGGCGATGTTGTCGCCGTCGGAGCCGAAGGCGAACGCCGCCGTCGGGATGCCGATCGAGATCACATTCCCGTTGATGGCGTAGTGCGCCGGGTGGATGCGGCCGCCGTAGTGGGACGCGATGCCGAAGCCGCCGTGCGTGCCGACCTGGATGAAGTTCTGGTCGACAGTGGCGTTGGCCGAGTCGGACAGGAAGATCGCCGAGTACTGGCCCCGGGTGTCGAACTGGCGGTTCATCGCCAGGTCGGTGTCGCCGTTGCGGCGGAACGTGTTCTTGGCGATCTCGATGCCGCCGTCGTTCGCCTCGTACCAGACGCCGGCGGCGAGGTTGTCCTCGAACAGGCTGCCCGTGACCTTGATGTTCTTGTTTCCGGTGTCGAACCAGGTACCGGCGCCGTATGAGTCGTGAATCCAGTCCCCGCTCAGGCTGACGTTGGCCCGGCCGGACAGCTTGACCCCGCCGGCCTCGTCCCAGTACGAGTAGCGCTCGACGTTCGACCAGCCGATCTCGGTGTTGTCGATCTGGATGTTGTTGCCGTTCGGCGCCGCATCGAGATGCGGGTCGCCGCCGATGCCGAGGTCGCCGTTGAGCAGTACCTGCATCGAGCCGGCGCGGCCCTGCTGGTCGGATGACTGGTCGCCGCTGCCCGAGTAGGACCCGGTGGTCGGCGCGATCGTCCCGGCGATGGTGTTGTCGATCTCGGTGTTGATGCCGCGACCGTGGTGGCCGAGCACCAGGCAGTCCTTGATCGTCCAGCCGGTCTTCATCTCGACCCCGGCCTCGTTGAAGCCGGTCGCGGTCTTCTCGACGGTGAGGTTCAGCAGCGTGACGTTGGTGGCGGTGCTGTTGGTGTCACCGACGCCGACCCGGCGGACGGCCAGCTCGAAGCGGTGCCCGGCCGGGTCGTCCGCGATGTACACCCGGTGTGTGTCGTAGTCGATCCAGAAGTCGCCCGAGCCGACCTGGCCACGCTGCGCCTTGTGCAGCAGCGGGACGTCGTCGCGGTGCAGCAGGTCGGTGTCCAGGGCGTCGATGTCCGGGGTGACGCCGTCCCACAGGGCGGCGACCTTCCCGCGCAGCGGCCAGGGGTCGGTGAAGTACCAGAGCTTGCCGTCGCGGTGCCAGGACGACGCGGTGACGGCGTTCGCGCCGTCGATCCGGGTGCCGTCCCGGCTCTCACCCTGCAGCGTCTGCCCACTCTTGGGGATGACGCTCTCGCGGTAGGTGCCGTTCTTGATGTAGATGGTCGCGCCCTCGGGCGCCGCGTCGACCGCCTTCTGGATGCTGGTGTACCGCTGGCCGGCGCCGACGACGTAAGGCGTGTCCGGTGCGGGGTACGTGGCCAGGTTCCCGGTCGGCGCGGCCGTCGGCACGCCCTGTTCGAGCGTCCCCGGCGCGGCCGGCGTCCCGTGACCGCCGCCGCAGGCGGCGAGCAGGACGGCGGCAGCCGTCAACGTGGCGGTGAGCACCGCGAGCGCTCTCGGCCGTCGGCGCGCCGGAAAACCCCAGGTCGTCGTGGTCGTGTCGGCGGGAGCCCCCATGGGCTCAATTCTTACGTAACGGAAGACCGATGAAGATTATCTTGCCCTGAACTTTGCTTGTTTTCTGTCTGTTGGGCTAGTCGCCACCGCGAATTGTGTGCAGGTGGAACTCGCGTCGGTAGCGCAGCGCCGCCGACAGCGGCCAGTAGGCCGCGAAGGCCAGCCGCGCCGCCGGCGTCGGCGGCACCACGAGGAACTGCGGGTAGTAGTCGACCTGCTCGCTCCAGCGCAGCTTCGCCTCGTCCGGGCCGGCGGACAGATGTAGCCGGTCGGCCCCCCGCGCGATCGCGTCGGTGGCGACGGTGTGGATGATCAGAGCCATCGGCGAGTAGTTCCACGCCTCGGCGGAGAGCCCGGAGACCGACAGGTAGCTGGCCCGCGTGTTGGTCAGCACCAGCTGGGTGGCGATCACCTCGCCGTCGAGCTCAAGCTGGTAGATCGCAGCCCGGCCGCGACCGGCGAGGTCCACCACCGCCTCGCGCAGGAACGGCTCCGCGAGGCCGGTGAGCGAGTTCATGTGTGATTCCTTGCCCGTCAGAGCCGACCGGGCGGTGTGCAGCTGGCGCAGCGTCTCGAAGGCCGCGGCGATCTCCTCCTTGCCGGTGACCGCGCGCACCGACCAGGGCTTGCCCGTCTTGGTCAGCCGGTTGCGGGCGCGCCGCACCGACTCCTTCACATTCCGCTTGAGTACCAGGGGCTCGGGAGCGGTCGGCAGCGGCAGGGTGACGACGGCGCGCGGCGCCTTCCCCATGATCGTCGGCGGGTGCTCCGCGGCCGACGTCGGCCGGAACCACTGGGCTTCGAGCCAGGGCACGTCGCGGTCGAGCGTGATCTCGATCCAGTGGGCGCGGGCGTCGACGGGTGCCCGGTCGATCAGGTAGCGCAGTGCCGTGCGGGTGACGCCGCGGGGGTCCTCGCCGGGGTGCGTGAGCGGGGAAGGAAGCTCGGTGATCCCGGACGTGATCAGGCAGCCGAACAGCTGGATCGAACGGAAGGCCAGTCCGTGGCGGCCGATGGTGGCCAGGTAGCAGGGCAGCACCCCGACGAGCCGGCCCTCGCGACGGACCGTGACCACCCAGAGGTCGTCGTCGACCGGAACATAGGTCCTGGCCCACGCCAGCAGCCAGCCCGGGTCGTTGAACGGGTTCTGGTGGCCGGCCTCGTACAGCCGCTCCCATTCGGGGCGAAGCGCGGCGATCTCGGCGTGGCTGGCAAGCCGGCCGACCTCGTAGCGCTCGTCGCCAGGCCGCTCGGCGACCTCAGCCGGAGCGCCCAGCCGCTGGCGCGCGGTGGTGACGAGGGCCCGTCCGACCGACCGCGCGCCGGCCAGCGACCGGGCCAGGCCGGCGGCGCCGTCGGCGAGGGGACGCGCGGTCGAGGCGCTGGTCGGCAGCGCCTGCGTCAGCATGACCGGAGGAAGGACGGCCGACACCGGCCGTCGAGGGAGAACGGACATCAGATCCCGCCATACCGAAGGTTTGAGGCAACGACGACTCGACGGTTGGAGACACCGCCTCTGATGGGTGCCACGGTGGGAACGGCCCTGCTCGTGGCGTTAAAGGTGATTTCGACCTTGTCGACACCGATGCCCCCCGGGAAACGGACGCGCGCAGGTCGCGTCCCGTCCGGACCTGCCGTTAGGGCAGTGTCGACGATCGGGTGGGGCGCCTCAACGTCGTCTACCACGCGTAGGCGAGGCCCCATGCCGGCAAATCTAGCATTTTGATCACTAACGAGCCTCGGGCGCGTGCGACCTGTCGTTTGCCGGACACTTCCAGCCACTCCAACGGTCAGAGATCCGTCACGTTCTGACACATCGGATCCCGACGCCGGACGCCCCAGCTAGCCCTGCCCGGCGGGCCGTGAGCGTGATCTGTGGGCCCCCTGTGGGCCCTGGGGTGCCCGATGTCCACTGGAATGCGTTGTGTAGCATCCCTCGAAGAAATGGCCTGGTAGGCGGCGCGAGGGGGGTTGGTCCGCGCATCGGATAAGTGGCTATGAGTAGCTGTGATCCGAGGAAATGGTCCCGCCTCGACCGTGCGGTGCGCAAGGATTACGGGCGCGGCCAGTAGATCCCTGGACGACACCTGCTGTTCACACTACGGCCGTCGCTCCCGCGGCTGCGCGGGGCCGCCGGCCCGGTCCGGGTGGCGACGCCGCTAGCCGGGCAACGACGCTGCTGCCAGGTAACCCGCTGGTCCCCGGCCGGCACGACGGTCGGCAGGCATCGCCACGCGGCGGTCGCGCGGACCGGCGTCGGACGCCCTCCGGCTGACCGCGGGCCCATCGCCAGGAGAACGAGAGGGAAGCATGAAAATTGGCATCCTCGCGGGTGGGCTCGGTACCCGGCTCGCGGAGGAGACCGCCATCAAGCCGAAGCCGATGGTGGAGATCGGTAACCAGCCGATCATGTGGCACATCATGAAGTACTACGCCCACTTCCACCTGACCGACTTCACGGTCGCGCTCGGCTACCGCGGCGAGTACATCAAGCGGTGGCTGGTCGACTACGCGTCCCTGGCGGCGAACGTCTCGGTCTCGCTGCGAGACGGCAAGGTGCAGTGGCACGAGCCGGAGACCGAGCGTGAGGACTGGAACGTCAGCCTCGTCGAGACCGGCCTGGAGACCAACACCGGTGGCCGGATCAAGCGGCTGCAGCCGTGGATCGGCACCGAGGGCACGTTCATGCTCACCTGGGGTGACGGTGTCGCGGACGTCGACCTCGACGCCCTGCTCGCGTACCACAAGTCACACGGGAAGCTCGCGACGCTCACCGCGGTGCGCCCGCCGGCCCGGTTCGGCCACATCGAGATGGACGGTGACCGGATCACCGAGTTCTCGGAGAAGCCGCAGACCGGCGAGGGCTGGATCAACGGCGCCTTCTTCGTGCTCGAGCCCGAGATCTTCGACTACATCGAGGGCGACTCGACCCAGTTCGAGAAGGAGCCGTTGGAGGAGCTGGCCAAGGACGGCCAGCTCATGGCGTACAAGCACAGCGGCTTCTGGCAGTGCATGGACACCATTCGTGATCGAAAGCTGCTGCAGACGCTCTGGGACTCCGGCAGCGCTCCATGGAAGGTCTGGGAGTAACGAGATGCGCATTCTCGTCACCGGTCATGACGGTTACATCGGCACGCGGCTGATTCCCCTGTTCCGCGCCGCCGGCCACGAGGTCGCCGGCCTGGACAGCGGCCTGTTCGCCGACTGCACGCTCGGGACCGAGCCGGAGGCCGTGCCCGCGGTCCGGGCCGACATCCGGGACGCGAAGCCGGAGCACTTCGAGGGCTTCGACGCGGTCGTCCACCTGGCGGCCCTGTCCAACGACCCGTTGGGCGACCTGAACCCCCAGACGACGTACGACATCAACGCGCACGGCACCGTCGCCGTCGGCCGGGCGGCGAAGCAGGCCGGCGTCGGCCGGTTCGTCTTCTCCTCGTCCTGCAGCCTCTACGGCGCGCACGGCGACGCCCCGATCGACGAGTCGGCCGAGTTCCTGCCGGTGACGCCGTACGGCGAGTCGAAGGTGATGGCCGAGCAGGGCCTCGCCGAGCTGGCCAGCGACGACTTCCACCCGGTGTTCCTGCGCAACGCGACGGCCTACGGCGTCTCGCCCCGGCTGCGCGGCGACCTGGTCGTCAACAACCTCACCGGGTACGCGCTGACCACCGGCGAAGTGCGGATGAAGAGCGACGGCACCCCGTGGCGGCCGCTCGTGCACATCGAGGACATCGCCCGCGCCATGCTCGCCGTCTGCGAGGCCCCGGTGGAGAAGATCCACCTCGAGGCCTACAACGTCGGTCGCACCGCCGAGAACTACCGCATCCGCGAGGTCGCCGAGATCGTCGAGGAGATCGTGCCGAACAGCAAGATCTCGTTCGCCGACTCCGCCGGCCCCGACCTGCGCAACTACCGGGTCAACTGTGACCGCTTCGCCGACACGTTCCCGTCGTTCCAGCCGGTCTGGACGGTCCGCAAGGGCGTCGAGGAGCTGTATTCGACGTTCGTCGCCGAGGCCCTCACCAAGGCCGACCTGGAGGGCGCCCGCTTCCAGCGGATCCGGCGCATCCAGGAGCTGATCGACGCGGGCACGATCGACACGTCGCTGCAGTTCACTCCGGCGGCCTCCGCATGAGTGATCTTGGCTGTCGGTCCTGTGGGGCCGCCGGGCTGAAGCCGTTCCTCGACCTCGGTGCGACACCGCTCGCGGACGCTCTCGTCACCGAGGAGAACCTCGCCGGGCCGGAGGGGCACTTCCCCCTGCCCGTCGCGTTCTGCCCTAGCTGCTCGCTGGTGCAGATCACCGAGGAAGTGCCGCCCGAGGCGCTCTTCGTCGACAACTACCTGTACTTCTCGTCGTTCTCGCCGTACCTGCTCCAGCACTCCCGGGACCACGCGCTCGGCCTGATCGCCAAGCGCGGGCTGGGTTCCGAGAGCCTGGTCGTCGAGATCGCGAGCAACGACGGCTACCTGCTGCGCAACTTCGTCGAGGCCGGCGTCCCGGTGCTCGGCGTCGACCCGGCGCCCGACCAGGCCGCCGCGGCCACCGAGGTCGGCGTGCCGACCTGGGCGGAGTTCTTCGGGACCGAGCTGGCCCGCCGGATCGTCGAGGAGAAGGGCCACGCGGACGTCATCATCGCGAACAACGTGATGGCGCACGTGCCCGAGCTCAACGACTTCGTCGCCGGCATGGCGCTGCTCGTCGCCGAGGACGGCCTGATCACCGTCGAGAACCCGTACGTGCGCGACCTGATCGAGCACCGCGAGTTCGACACGATCTACCACGAGCACTTCTGCTACTACTCGTGCACCGCGGTGGACGCGCTCGCCCGCCGCAACGGGCTGTTCCTCAACGACGTCGAGTACTTCGCCGACCTGCACGGCGGCACGCTGCGCTGGCACCTCGGTCCGAAGGAGAACGTCAGCGACACCGTCAGGCAGTACCTGGCGGACGAGCAGGCCAAGGGCATGACGACCTTCGACTACTACGCCGACTTCGGCGTCGCGGTCGAGGGAATCCGGACCGAGCTGCTCGGCCTGCTCGGCTCGCTGAAGGCGGACGGGAAGAAGATCGCCGCCTACGGTGCCGCGGCCAAGGGCAGCACGCTGGTCAACTACGTCGGGATCGGCACCGACCTCGTTGACTTCGTGGTCGACCGCAACGTCCACAAGCAGGGCCGCTACATGCCTGGCGTGCACCTGCCGATCAAGGACCCGGCGGCGCTGCTCGACGAGCAGCCGGACTACGTGCTGCTGCTCGCCTGGAACTTCGCCGACGAGATCTTGAAGCAACAGGACGAGTACCTGCGGCGGGGCGGCAAGTTCGTCCTCCCCGTCCCGAGCCCGAGGATCGTGCCATGAGTATCAGTTCACGGCTGAGGACACGGACCGGAGGTCTCGGCCGGAGCGCAGCGGAGGCCGGGGCCGTAGGTCCGTGCCCGGAAGGCGGGAACAAATGAGTATTGTCTCCTGCCCGGCGTGCGGCGGGGCGAACCTGACTCCGTTCTACGCCAAGGACCGGGTCGCGTCGCACAGCTGCCTGCTGATGGACTCCGAGGACGAGGCCCTCGCCTTCCCCAAGGGCGATCTGCGGATCTCGTTCTGCGACGACTGCGCTTTCGTCTTCAACACCGAGTACGACGGCCACCTGGCCGCCTACTCGGAGAAGTACGAGGAGACCCAGGCCTTCTCGCCGTTCTTCCGTGAGTTCGCCCGTGACCTGGCGAAGCGATGGGTCGACAAGTACGACCTGCACGGAAAGTCGGTCCTGGAGATCGGCTGTGGCAAGGGCGAGTTCCTGGTCAACATGATCGAGCAGGGCGCGGGCACCGGGATCGGCATCGACCCGGGCGTGCACCCCGAGCGGATCGCCCCCGAGCTTGAGGGCAAGCTCACCTGGATCGCCGACTACTACAGCCCGAGCTACAACTACCTGAAGGCCGACGCGGTCGTCTGCCGGCACACGCTCGAGCACATCTCGCCGGTCGGCGACTTCATGCGCAACATCCGCGAGGCCATCGGCGACCAGCCCGACACGATCGTGCTCTTCGAGCTTCCGGACGTGCTCCGGATCCTTGAGGACGCGGCGTACTGGGACGTCTACTACGAGCACTGCACGTACTTCTCGGCCGGCTCGCTGGCCCGGCTGTTCCGGGCGACGGGCTTCGAGGTGCTCGAGGTCACGCGGGAGTACGACGACCAGTACCTGGTGATCGAGGCCAAGCCGTCGACCGTGCCGGCCCCGGGCGAGCCGCTGGAGATCGAGGACGACATCGCCCGGCTCGCCGCGGCGCTGGCGCCCTTCGAGCAGAAGGTCACCTCGAGCCTGGACAACTGGGCGGACGAGATCCGCGCGGTCCGGGCCCGGGGCGGACGCGTCGCGATCTGGGGCTCCGGCTCCAAGGGCGTCTCGTTCTTCGCCGGTCTCGGCGAGGCGAGCAAGCTGGTCGACTACGCCGTGGATATCAACCCGTACAAGCACGGGAAGTACATGGCCGGCAGCGGGCACCTGATCGTCGGGCCCGAGCGGCTCGTCGAGGACAAGCCCGAGCTCGTGATCGTCATGAACCCGATCTATCTGACCGAGATCGGGGACGAGCTGAAGAAGCTCGGCGTCACCACCGAGCTGAAGGAAGTCTGACCTCCTGTAACGTGAGGGTCGAGTCGTCCATTCAGACGGAAAGGCCGCGATCCCGGTGGTGTGGAGGGAGTACTCCCAGCAACATCGGGACGCGGTGGCCTCCGGAGCGCCTGAGGCGAAGCTAGCGAACTCCCTGGTCGTCGGCGGCAGCGCGATCGTCGTCGACGACCAGGGACGGTTCCTGCTCGAACGCCGCCGTGACAACGGCAAGTGGGGAATCCCCGGCGGCGGGATGCAGATCGGCGAGTGGTTCGAGGACTGTGTAGTCCGCGAGATCCGTGAAGAGACCGGTCTCGACGTCGCGGTCGACCGGATCGTCGGCGTCTACTCGAACCCGAGCCACGTGATGGTCTATGCGGACGGCGAGCGCCGCCAGGAGTTCACCATCTGCTGCGCCTGCACGATCGTCGGCGGCGAGCTGCGGGCCAGCGAGGAGTCGCTCGATGTGGCGTTCGTCGCCCTCGACGCCCTCGACGACATCGAGATTCACGAGAGCGGCCGGCAGCGCATCACCGACTACCTGGCCGGTGGCCCGCCGGTGCTGCGGTGACGGAGCGGGCGACAGCCGCCGTCGGCTCGGAGCCGACCGAGCCGGTCGAGCCGACCGAGCCGGTCGAGCCCAGCGCACCTGACGGGCCGCCGAACCCCGCGGGGGAGGACGGCCCGGCGGAGTCGACGCCGCCGGCCGTGGTGGAGCGGCCCCGGGGTTTCGGCCGGATCCGCCGCCCGCTACGGCGCCGTTGGCTCGCGGTGGTCGGGCTCGTTCTCGTCCTGGTCGTCGGCCTCCTGGCCGCGACGCTGCGGCTGTTCGTCTTCCCGAAGTCGGACTCGCTGACGAAGGCCGACGCGATCGTCATGTTCGACGGGATCGGCGGCCGGAAGTACACGACCTTCTGGCTGGCCAGCCACGGCTACGCGCCGGTCGTCGCCGTCTCCACGCAGGACCTGACGTTCTGCGAGAAGTCGCTCCCGACGATCTCCGGCGTCCAGGTGTTCTGTTTCGTGCCGACCCCGGCGACCACCCGCGGCGAGGCCGAGGCGACCGAGAGGCTGGCCACCGAGCACGGCTGGAAAAAGGTGATCGTGGTCACCGGCCGGCCCCAGGAGACCCGGGCCCGGGTCCGGGTTGAGCGCTGCTACCAGGGGCAGCTGGAGATCAAGGGCGTCTCGCCCGGCCGGGACAACTGGGCGAAGACGATCGTGTACGAATGGGGTGCGCTGATCAAGGCGCTCGTCTTCCAGCGGTCCTGCTGACCACCGACCTGACCAGCGATCCGACGGGCGCGGAAGGCCCCACCCGCCCCGTGATCCCGCCGCAGGCCGGCGTGATCGGCGAATCGCGCCCGTGGCTCGACCGGTACCCCAGAATGGGGATCGTGGACGCCAACGACGAGACGATCGCCGAGCTGCGCCATCTGGTCGCCGTCATCGATGACACGATCGCCCAGCTGGAGCGGGTCCGTCGGCGGGCCGACGAGATCGAGCACCGCCGGGTCGGCGGCGACCTCTACCGGGACATCGTCGAGGCCGAGGAACGGCCGCTGATCGTCGAGAGCCTCAGCGACGTCCTGGACCGGCTGTCGTCGGCGGCCGGGCGCTTCCGCCGGGCGGAGGCCACCGCGCTGGCCGCCGAGGGCTGGACCCACGAGCGCATCGGGCAGTTCTTCGGGGTGACCCGGCAGCGGATTGGCATCCTTCTCAGCCGCGAACGAGTTCGTTAGCGGCAAGCGTTTTCTCGGCGTTACCGGCTCCCGAACCCTCTCGTAGCGAGAGCCTTTCGAGTGACGCCGGACGCATTGTCCAGGCCTTGACCAAGGTCGACCGCAACATCAACGACGCGGATTCCACACGGCCCTTCAGTGCCGGTTAGCTGATCGTCAATCCTGCTTTCCCCGGCCGGCCGGGGCCGGAAGATCCGCTGGTCACAGGTCCGTTGCGCCGGGTCGCACGATGCGCTCATGCCGAACGACCCGCCCGATCGAGGCAGTCGGCTCTATGACACACTTGTAGACAAACCGTCAAGGCAATACCTATTGCGCCACCGCCCGCCCTGGGGCATCCTTGGTCAGAGCACGCATGGGAGCATCGTCGCGACCTGCCTGACAGGCCATGATCTGTGGCCGGGCGGCGGGCCGGTCAGGTCTCACCGCGCCGACGCGGTGAGCGCCTGGACGGGCGTGTAGAAGGGCCCGATGCGCTCCAACATTCTTGAATGCATTCTCACCGTCACTCGTGGCGATGGTGCCGAGGGACGTCCCTGACTCTGGCTGTTCCACGCCGCCGTGCTTCCTCACCGTTCATCGGCGACGCGAACTTGATCGAAAACCTTGTCGGCTGTGCCGTCCCGGTGGCGGCCGACCGCCCGACTACCAAGGACCGCGACTACCAAGGACAACGATGACGACCGTCTTCACCGATTCGAAGATGCCCGACGAGCGCCGGCGGCAGCGGCTGTACGGCGGCGACCTGTTCGTGACGTCCCCGTCTCCGGCTGTTCAGGCGCTGGTCGACTTCGCCCGCGAGCTCATCGAGGACGCGTTCGCGCCGTACGACCCGGTGGTGGCCCAGCACGAGCTGCCCGTCGAGAAGTTCGTGGAGATCTTCGGCCCGCTGAAGCCGAAGTTCATCCACCACCCGAAGACCAAGGGCCTGATCGCCGACGTGGTCCGCGGGCTCGGCTCGGACCTGGACGAGACCTACATCGACGTTCCCCGGCTGCGTGGGGCGACCTCGGACAGTTACCTGACGGCCGGGGTCGGCTACGCGTTCCCGCTGCACCGGGACGTCTGGTGGTCCGCGCCGCTGGCGCAGATCAACTGGTGGCTGCCGATCTACGACTTCGAGTCCGAGTCGTCGATGGCGTTCCACCCGCACTACTGGACTTCCGGGATCAGCAACGGGTCCGAGGAGTTCAACTACTACGTCTACAACGCGACCGGCCGGGCCCAGGCCGCGCAGCACGTCGCCAAGGACACCCGCAAGCAGCCCGGCCCGCGCGAGCCAGTCGAGGTCGACCCGCAGATCCGGGTCGTGTGCCCGGTCGGCAGCGTCATCGGCTTCTCGGCCGCGCAGATGCACTCGACCGTGCCGAACACCTCCGGCCGGACCCGGTTCAGCATCGACTTCCGCACGGTGAACGTCGCCGACCTGCGGGCCGGCCGCTCGGCGCCGAACGTCGACACCCAGTGCGAGGGCACCAGCCTGCGCGACTTCCGGCGCGGCAGTGACCACGCGGCGATGCCCGCGGAGGTCGTCGCCCAGTACGACAGCGGCGAGATCCCCGAAGGCGCCGTTCTGGTCTTCGACCCGAACGCAGCCAAGGCCCCCGCCGACTCGATGGCCTGACCCTCGGCCGCGGGTGATCGCGGTTTTGGCCCTCTGGTGGTTGTGGTCGGACCGAGATCGCAGCCACCCCAGGGCCGAACCGCCGATCAAGGGCGATCTCCGCGTTCCGCGGAGCGGACGATCTCCGCGTGGTGGGCCCAGGTCGGCCACGCGGCGTTGGTCTCTGTGACGTGCTCAGGGGGCGCGCGAGCCGGTACGGTCGGGACCATGCCGCTCACCCATGTGGAGTTCGCCGGACTCACCCACCTTGGCTCGGGCAAGGTCCGCGAGCTGTTCGCGGTCGGCGACGACGCCGTGCTCCTGGTCGCCAGCGACCGGATCTCGGCGTTCGACGTGATCCTTCCGACCGAAATCCCCGACAAGGGCGCGGTGCTCACCGGCCTGTCGCTGTGGTGGTTCGACCAGCTCGCCGATCTCGTGCCGTCCCATGTCATCAGCTCGAACGTCGACGAGTACCCCGACGAGCTCCAGCCGTATACCGAGCAGCTGCGTGGCCGCTCGATGCTGTGCCACCGCCTCGACATGGCTCTCGTCGAGTGCGTCGCCCGCGGCTACCTGACCGGAAGCGGCCTCAAGGACTACGTGCGTACCGGCGCCGTCAGCGGTCACACGCTGCCGGAGGGCCTGGTCGACGGCTCGAAGCTGCCGCACCCGATCTACACCCCGTCGACGAAGGCTCCGATCGGCGAGCACGACGAGAACATCAGCCGCGCCGACGCCGCGACCCGGATCGGCGACGACCTCGCCGCCGAGCTGGAGAAGCTCACCCTTCAGATCTTCGGCCGGGCCAGCGACCTGGCGGCCGAGCGCGGCATCCTGCTCGCCGACACGAAGTTCGAGTTCGGCCACGACCCGGCCGGCCTGCTGCGGCTCGGCGACGAGGTCCTCACCCCTGACTCGTCCCGCTTCTGGCCGGCGGACTCCTGGGCGCCTGGCGGTGCGCAGCCCTCGTACGACAAGCAGTTCATCCGCGACTACCTGGTCAACACGGGCTGGGACAAGGTCTCCCCGGCGCCCGAGCTGCCGGACGACATCGTCACCTCGACCCGGGACCGCTACGTCGAGGCCTACGAACGCCTCACCGGCATCTCCTTCGCCGACTACCTGGCCACCTCTTAGGCTGCGGACCAGCGACGAAGCAGACGATCACCGCGTTCCGCGGAGCGCGGTGATCGTCCAACGGCCAGTCCACCAGCGAGGCGCAACCAAGCTGCCAGCCCTGGATAAGCGCCCGCCTCGCATTTTCCGGCTACCCCGTCCCACGTTGGCGAGGGCGCTCAGCGCCCAAGCCGGTTGAGCACCCCGCCGGGGGGATCCGCCCCCCGGGGGGGCGCACCCCAGGCCCCGCCCGG
>NZ_JADWYX010000069.1:3245-47966 GCF_016786355.1 Frankia sp. AgB1.9 | reverse complement strand
CGGCGTCCCGGCCCCGCGATGGACCGCCCGGACGACCACCGACAGCTAACCGACCATCAAGATTCAGGACAGGCACTAAGGCCGAACCCGTCCTGGAAGGGCCGGAGCCCCGCCAAGACGACCTCCGCGATCAGAAGCAAGAGACCGCGACCGCCTGCCCAACGGGAGGGGTGTTAGGGAAAGATCGTTTCCTGAAGATCCATCCGAGGTGATCGGCACCTGCCAGTCGAGCATCCGACGCGTCCGATGTACGGCCTGGAGATCGGCCAGTCGCCTGGAGCGTGTCGCCTCGCCTAGTGCAGACAGGTGGAAGATCAAGAGCCGGCACAGTATCGACCTGCTGATCCTCGGGATCCTTGGGGCGCCCACCGGGGCGTCTACCGCGCTGCACCTGGGCGCCATCGACGGAGCCTCCGGTCGGATAGCGACAGTCGGAACGAGTAAGCCATGCCTCGCGACGGGCAGGCCCGGCGCGTTGCCAGGCCCGGCTGGGCAGCGAACCGCGCGCGTTCCTGCGTCGTTCCGACGGGGCCAGACGCGACTTCAACAGCATGGCCCCGCCGGCGCATGACCTTCATCCGCACGAGGCGGATCTCGTTCGCACCGCGAACATCAAGTGGATCAGGGCGACGATCTTGGTTGTGCGCTCCCATAGAGCCCGCACGCGGACTAAGTTCAACAGGCACCACGCGAGCGATGCGCAGCTCGGCCAAGCCTCGCGTCGACAACGGGCTTCGACCCGACCATGCCGCCACGAAAGCCTCGACATGTTAGGCCCGCTGGCCGCGCGGGCGACCGGCGACTCGCTCCACTCCCCGACGGCGCAGAGATCTCCACCTGCGCGTCCGGTCCCGGAGTCCGTTGACCGGGACGAGCGAGGTCCCGCTCCCGGCGCCGGGACCCGCGCCAAGATCCTCACAGCCCCGGATGCGGGATGGTTACGTCACCGCCACGCCGAGCACGCCGCTGCGCGCGGTTCGCCGGCGGCGGCCAGCGGCACTCACCTCCGGAGCTGGCGACCCCCGGCCGTCACGTGATCGAAGGCGTGCAAATCCTGTGCTATACAGATGTATTACAGTTAGGCAAGGGCGACGGGTTGTCGTACCCCCCGTCGATCGAGCACGTTCCTTCGATCTTCATGGAGGTGCCCGCGCGTCGGTAACCACATTCCACTTCGTCGCACCGGGGAGCAGCAGCGCTCGCGCTCGGCGGCCGTCTCTCCGTGCGCGCACCGACCCGCCTGGCCCGCGCGGGGGCTCTACGCAGTACGGGCCGCGCCGCTACGGCCTGACCTGTCCCAAAACTTCCGCGCCTGAAAGCGAGATAACCATGGGAAGATTATCCGGAAAGGTTGCCGTAGTCACCGGATCCGGTTCCGGTATCGGTCGGTCCACAGCCCTTCTGTTCGCGCGGGAGGGCGCACGCGTGGTGTGCGCGGATGTGAGTGGACGCGAAGAATTAACGGCGGCGTCGATCGGTGAGGCCGCTGTCGCCGTTCACGTCGACGTGTCATCAGCAGTCGACGTAGAGGCCATGGTGTCCACCGCCATCGAACGTTTTGGCGGCCTCGACGTACTGTTCAACAACGCGGGCATCTCAAGTCCTCTCATTCCGCTCGACCAGTTCACGGAGGACTATTTTGACGCAGTGATGGCCGTGAACGTGAAAGGGGTCTTCCTTGGCATGAAGGCAGCCATCCCTGTGTTGCTGGCGTCAGGCGGTGGATCGATCATCAATACAGCCTCGGCAAGCGGACTTGTTGGATTCAAAAACCTCTCACTTTACGCCGCATCGAAGGGCGCGGTTGTGCAAATGACGAAGTCCGCCGCGCTTGACTACGCAAAAAAGGGTATACGGATCAATGCTCTTTGTCCGGGGCTCACCTGGACTGGCCAGGCAGGGGCAACGGACGACTCGATACCACCTACGGACCTCGTTCCTCCGCAGCCTGTCGGGCGTTGGGGGATGCCCGACGAGCTGGCCGCCGCCGCTCTCTTTCTTGCCAGTGACGAGTCGTCTTTCGTCACCGGCGTAGCCATGCCTGTCGACGGCGGGTACACCGCCCGCTGACGGGGTCGCAGTGCGGCGGCGCAGATAAGAACCGAGTTTCCTGAGGAGAGGACCTCGATCATGAATATCGATACGATCGTCGACATCGAGAAGATCAAGCAGCTGAAGGCCCGGTATTTTCGCCTGATGGACTGCAAGCAGTGGGACGAGTGGCGGGACGTCTTCACAGAAGATGTCACTGTGTGGGTAGCGGACGTGCCTGATGTGACTTTCGCCGGGCGCGACAAGTTCGTCAGCACGATGAGCCGGCAGCTGGACAAGTGCCTCAGCGTTCACCACGGCCACATGCCGGAGATCACTGTCACTGGACCCGACACTGCCACTGGGGTGTGGGCGATGGAAGACAGCGTCCAGATGTTCGCGGACGCTACGCGCACCGAACTGAAGGCAACGCTCCAGGGATACGGCCATTACCACGAAAAGTACCTGCGTTGCGACGACGGGCAGTGGCGGATCCAGCAGGTGCGCCTGCACCGTCTCCGTGTCGAGACTTCCTGACGACTCGCATCTGGCTGACCCTCTCCGAAGGCGGGCGGGCCGACCGGCCATGACGGGTCGCCTTGGCCGTCAGGCACCAGGAGGTCCGGACCCCGGTCGGCCGGCGCGGGGCGGGCACGGCAGCCCGTGTGCCGGTGAACGGGTCGGGGAATCCGAGCGCCTGGCCGGCGGTCTGGCATAGGAGATCAAATCGGCGCATGTTCTGGGCGCTGGATGGGCGCCAAGGTGCGGGTCAACGCTGTCACGGTCGGCCTCGCGAATGCCGCCGTCGACGCCGGCGGCTTCTGTCCGCCTTGAGCGCAAAGCCCGCCCCCGCAGACGTTCCGTCGCCGAGCAGCGACCGACACCCGCCCGGCAAGGATCTCTATCCGACGCGAAGGACCCCTGCCTCCACGCTCAAGTGACCACCGATCGTGATGTTCGGGTGTCGTTGCACCGCGGCCAGGTCACGCAACGGGGTTGTTGCCTGGCGAGGCCCCAGCGCCACGAGTTCGCTTGATCCCGCGAGTGCCGTCCTGTACGAACGTATGGCACAATGCAATATGTTCGTATGAGGATGTTCAGGGAGGCCAAGGCAGTGAGCGCAGACGACCTCTACTACGACCCGTACGACGTCGGGATCGACAAGGCCCCTTATCCCGTCTACCAGCGTCTACGCGACGAGGCACCGGTCTATCACAACGAGAGCCTCGACTTCTGGGGCCTCAGCCGTTACAGCGACGTCGCCGCGGCACTCAAGGACCCGCGACGACTGACCTCGACGAAGGGCGACATCCTCGAGGTCGTGAAGGCGGCGCCCGTCATGCCCCCGGGGATCTTCATCAACGAAGATCCGCCGCTGCACACGATTCACCGCGCCCTGGTCTCGAGGATGTTCACGCCGAAGAAAATCAAGGCGCTCGAGGAGAAGGTGCGAGCGTTCTGCGCCGCCTGCCTGGATCCTCTCGTCGAGAAGGGCCGATTTGACTTCGTGCTGGACGTTGGCGCCGAACTGCCGATGCGCACCATCGGCATGCTGTTCGGCATCCCCGACGCGGACCAGCCGTCGCTGCGGTCGACCGCCCAACGGGCCCTGCGCAACGAGCCCGGAAAGCCGCTCCCGGTCAGCCGCGAGAAGTACTTCGACGGCGGGAACTACACCGACTACGTGAAGTGGCGGGCGCAGAACCCCTCGGACGACATCATCACCGAACTGCTGACCCTCGAGTTCACCGACCTGTCGGGCACGGTCCGCAAGCTGACCCGACAGGAGGTGCAGATCTTCGTGGGAGTCATCGCGGGCGCGGGCGTCGAGACCACCGGCCGACTGTTCGGCTGGATGGGCAAGGTTCTCGCTGAGCATCCGGACCAGCGCGCCGAGCTGGTCGCGGACCCGGGCCTGATCCCACGCGCGGTCGAGGAGCTACTGCGCTACGAGCCGCCCGGCCCGCACGTGGCCCGCTATGTGACCGAGGACGTCGAGTACCACGGAACGACGATTCCCGCGGGCAGCGCGCTGCTGCTCATGCTGGCCTCGGCCAACCACGACGAGCGCGCGTTCCCCGAGCCGGACCGGTTCAACATCCACCGAGACTTCAGCCAGCTCGTGACGTTCGGCATCGGAACGCACTTCTGCCTGGGCGCCGGGCTCGCGCGGCTGGAGGGACGGATCGCGCTCGAGGAGGTGCTCAAGCGGTTCCCGACCTGGGAGGTCGACCTGGCCTCCGCCCGGCGTGCGCCCACCTCGACCGTCCGTGGCTGGGACGCTATGCCCGCTGTCGCCGGCTGACGCGAGGCACGACCAGGCCGACGCCGGCGTCACGGGCCATCGACGCGGCGCCGACACAGCTCGACATGCGTCCTCGCCCGACTGGACCACACCAGCAGCCGCGCCGGCGCCGGCCGGCCCCGCACATGGATGAGGGACCTCCCGGCGCGACGCCAGCTGCGCGACGGCGAGGCAGACCTGGGCCTGGTGTCAGCCGGTGAGGGAGGCCAACAGGTCCAGGGTGCGTTGCCGGGAGGCTCTGCGGTCGAGACCCACCGGCACGACGAACGCCTGGATGTCGGTGGCACCGGCGTCGAGAAGGTTCTGGAGCTGACGGGTCACGCTTTGTTCGTCGCCGAGAATGGCCGCGTCCGCCGGCGTTTCCGCCCCACCGATCTCCATGATTCGCCGATAGTTCGGCAGGCTCCCGTAGACCTGCGAGGTCGCGGCTGCGGCGGCGCGAGCCTCAGCGAGGTCGTCGTGCACGGCCACCGGCAGCCCGGCGACGATCCGCGGCTCCGGTCGGCCTGCCCCGGATGCCGCCGTCCTGAGGCGGGGAGCGACGTGCGTCTCGATCGCCTTCGCCGGGGCCATGAAGAGGACCGCCCCGTCGGCGAGCTCACCGGCCACACGCAGCAGCCTGGGCCCGAGCGCCGCGAGCAGTATCGGCACCGGCCGCGCGACAGGCACGCTGGCACCCCGCGCGGTCCACTCCGACCCCTCGAAGGTCACCGTCTCACCGGCGAGCAGGGCGACCAAGATGTGAAGGTATTCCTCGGTGTTGCGGCCGGGGCTGTCGTACGAGAGGCCATACAGGCCGGTGACCAGCGGCCGATGTGACGGCCCGATGCCGAGAGTCAGCCCGGCCCGGCCCATCGCCTCGGCCGCAGCCGCGACCCGATTTGCCTGCAGCACCGGGTGACAGGGGTAGGTCTGGAGCACCGCGGTGCCCAACTCGATCGTCGAGGTCTCCCGCCCGGCGACTGCCATCGCCGCAAGAGGGTCGCCCAGCGCCGTGCTGTCGTACCAGACGGTGCTGAATCCGTCTTTCTCCGCCGCCTTGGCCTGCTCGACGAGTTTCGCCGTCGTCGACGGGCGCCCGGTCAGTCCGATCTTCATGAACAACTCCTCATGCAGTACTCGCGGGACGAAGGGGCCACGGCGTTGCGCGCGCCCTCGGGGATCATGGTGTGGCGGAGTCTCCACACGTCGGCACCGCTGTCCAGGCGCTCGATGCGCGGCGCGTCAGCGGCGCCCTTGGCGGACGGTCGACCCGCGAACATGTCCGGTGGCTCGATGACGGGGTCACCGATGCTGATCAGGATCAAGTCGTTGTTCATGGCTGTCCCTCTGTCTCTCTCCGGCGCGCGGACCCGGCTCTCTCCGGTGCGCGGACCCGGCTGGTGCCTGCCGTGGCCCGTGAGGCCCCGCGGGCCATGGCAGGCACCGGGCCACGTGGCCTAGCCGGCACGGAAGTGCCCGCTTGACAGTGGACGGTGCCGCGCTGACTCCCGCTCCCCGCGTCGGTTCATCGGCGGGGCACGCGTCAGGCCTGTACGAACGTATGGCGTAATGCCATACGTTCGTATAGAGATGTCGAGGGAGCCAGATGCGGACGCAGGCGACTCCGGCCACGACCTCCATGACCCCGAGATCGACTCGCGCCCACACCCGACCGAACAGGGGGAGTTATCGGCAGCGTCGGCATCGAGGTCGCCAGCCGGCCGCCGGGCCGGGCCGCGTAGGAGCTTCGCCGCGCATCCCGGCCAGCTGGAGGCCGCCCCACCGGGCTGTCGAGGAGCTGCCGCGCCCTGTGCGCCACATCCCGCTCGAAGATGTCGGGATCCAGCCTTCGACCGCATCCGACACGGCCGCGCGGCCGGCTTTCGCCCTGGATTTCGGGCGAGGAAGGTCAGGCGACACACCGTACCGAGTTGATGAGCGACACCACTCGGCCATTTGCCCGTTCTGAACGGCGCCGGCCGCCATTTTGGCGGCATCCGCCCGAGTTACGCCGACGGCACCCGCCGTCGACCCAACATTACCGGAGAGAATCCATGGGAAACCGGAAGACGAGAGCTCTTCTAGCAGCCGGCGTCGCCGCCGCGATGGCTGTGGTTGCCGCCTGCGGCGGCGGCTCGAGCGGACACGCTGGCGGCGCCTCCAGCGGTCCTTCGAGCAAAGGAACCATCACGGTCGGGGTCTTAGCGGACATGACTGGCCCGGCCGCATCCGGGAACAAGACCGTCGTCGGGGGCGTCAAGGCGGGAACCTATTACGCCCAGCGGGCGGGATACAATCTCAAGTACGTTGTCGGTGACACGGGCACGAACCCGACCACCGCGCTCACGGCAGCACAGAAGCTGGTGACGCAGGACAAGGTCGACGTGGTCATCGGGAACTCGGCCGTCTTTTTTGCGGCCGCCAACTATCTCAGCACCCAGAAGGTCCCCGTCGTCGGGTTCCCCGAGGACGGCCACGAGTGGTTCACGCTGCCGAACATGTTCTCGATCAACGGGCCGGTCTTGAACGATGAAGTCACGACGACGATGGGCGACTTCTTCAAGCTAACGGGTGCGACGAACGTCGGGGTGATCGGATATTCCGTCTCCCCACAGTCCCAGAGTAACGCGCTGGAGAGCGGCAAGTCGGCGAGCCTGGCGGGCCTCAAGGTCGGCTACACGAACGTCCAGTTCCCCTTCGGCAGCACCGATGTCGGCCCGACCGTGCTGGCGATGAAGAACGCCGGCATCGATGCGTTGTTCGCGACCGTCGACCCCGACACGATCTTCTCACTGCTCAGTGGGCTGCGCGACCAGGGCGTCAAGATCAAGGCAGCTCTTCTGCCGACTGGATACGGCTCAGACATCACCGAAGCCGGTGCCGCCGCGAAGGCCGACGCACAGGGCGCCTACTTCATGCTCGGCTACGAGCCGGTCGAGCTGCGGACGGCCGCCACCAAGCAGTTCCAGGCCGACCTCAGGTCCGCTGGCAGCGGCGACGAGCCGACATCAGCTCAGTACAACGGCTACCTGAGCGCGGGCCTGGTCGTGCGCGCGGCACTGGCGGCGGGCCCAGACATCACCAGGGCGTCGTTGACCACCGCACTACAGGGAATACACGACTGGAACGGGCTTGGCCTCCTCGGCGATCACACGTACGACGTCAGCCAGGATGCGGTCACCGGCGGCGACTGCCTCTTCTTCGCCCAGTTCGTCGGGACCGAGCTCAAGCCGGTCAAGAACGCAACGCCGATCTGCGGGAAACTGACCGATAGCAAGATTAAGCTCCCCACGTCCTGACGCACGAGCGCCGGTGAATGGCCGGTTGACCGTCGGGTTCGGGCGGTCCGTCCGAGCCCGGCTCGACCGGCCGTTCACCGGTCCAACGGCATCCACCTCGTCGCCCCAGGTCGGGGCGGCGAGGGGCGCGGTGCACGCGGCGCACAAACAGTCTGCTATACAGGCGTATTGCATCGTGGTATACAGGCTCGGCGGGCTCGGACGGCCTGGTGCCGCGGCCGCTCCTGAGCGCCCGGCCTGGTCCGGAGCGAAGCAGGAAGAACCTTGCGCCTCGGCGCGGAGCCAGATCTCCCGTCGCCCGCGGTTCGAGGCTGAGCCGAAGAAACGAGGACGGAGAGCGACATGACGACCAAGACGCGTCGACCGATTCGGGTAGTGCAGTGGGCGACCGGGACCGTGGGTGCCTTCGCCATGCGCGCGGTCATCGAGCATCCCGACCTGGAACTCGTGGGCGCGCGCGTCTATTCGGCGGCCAAGGACGGCAGGGACGCAGGCGAGTTATGTGGCCTGCCGCCCGTCGGCGTCACGGCGACGCGCGACGTCGAGGCGATTCTCGCATTGCGGCCGGACTGCGTCCTGTACATGCCTGAGAGTACCGACGCCGCCGACGTGTGCCGGCTCCTGAAAAACGGCATCAATATCGTCACGACGCGGGCCGAGTTCTTCAACCCCGAGGCCATGGAACGCTCGTTGCGTGAGGCCGTCGAGGAGGCCTGTCGAGTGGGCGGCGCGTCGATCCACGCGACCGGGTCCAGCCCCGGTTTCATCACCGAGGCCCTGCCCATCTGCGTCACCTCGCTGGTTCGCCGGCTCGACTTCCTCGCGATCGAGGAGTACGCGAACTGCCTCGAAGGCTGCTCCACCGAAATGCTGGTCCAGATCATGCATTTCGGGGATGCGCCTGAGGAGTTCGCCAAGCGGGATGTGGCCGCGCGTGACGAGGTTTTCAAGCATTCGCTGAGCCTGATCGCCACGGCGCTCGGCGTGCCTGTCGACAGCTTCGTCGAGTCGGCCGAGATCGCGCTGTGCCGCCAGGACACCAAGCTGCGCGACGTGACCATCCCGGCCGGGTCCGTCGGTGCGCAGCGCGTGTCAGTGACAGGCCTGCGCAACGGTGAGCCACTGATGCGCTTCCGGTCCAACTGGTATGTGACGACGGACGTCGAGCCCGCCTGGGACCTGCGCGGCGATGGCTGGCGTCTGACGGTCGAAGGCGACACCCCGGTGGACATGTCGATCGACCTGCCGATGCCGATCGAGAAGGACGAGCGCGCGTCGGGGCGCTACACCGCGCACCGTCCCGTCAACGCCATCCCCTACGTGGTCGCGGCGCCTCCTGGCATCGCGCCGACGACGCAGCTGTCGCAGGTGGTGGCCAAGCTCACCTGACGGCGCCCGCGGACGAGGCCGCGCCCGCCGCGAGTCGGTGCCGGAGGCGGCCTCCGGCTTGCCCCGACTGGGGACACCGACGTTGGCCTGAAGGTCGCGGCCTGGTCGCCGAGGACGCTGCGGCCCAGCGCGCGCTTGGGCCACGCCAGCCAACAGGTGAATGCCGGAGACCTATGCTTTACGTTCGTATGGCAGATGGTGTGCCGCCTGGCCGCCTGTGTACCCAGAGGTCGGCATGGCGCCGGTCGAGAAAGGAACAAGCGAAATGACACGTGTGGCTGTCGTGACGGGCGGCGCCTCAGGGGTTGGCGTCGCCATCTGCCAGCACCTCGCTCGCGCGGGACGTCGGGTCGCGGTGCTCGACCTCAACGGCGCCGCGGCGAAGGAGGTGGCCGACGGCCTGCGCACGGAGATCGGCGCGCAGGCGACGTCCCTCGAGGCCGACGTCTCGGACCGAGCCGCGGTCGACGCCGCGTTCGACCGGGTACGGACAGAGCTGGGGGCCATCGAGGTTCTCGTCACCAGCGCCGGGGTATCAGGGTTCACCGCATTCGAGGACATCATCCTCGAGCTGTGGAGCAAGTACCTGGCGGTCAACCTGACCGGCACCTTTCACTGTGTCCAGGCCGCGATTCCCGACATGGTGAAAGCCGGTTGGGGACGCATCGTGACCGTCTCGTCGGCGGCCGGGCAGACGGGCACGGCCCGTCAAGTCCACTACTCGGCGTCAAAGGCCGGCGTGATCGGCCTGACGAAAGCCGTGGCACTCGAGTTCGCCGCCCGGGGCATCACCGCCAACACGATCCCGCCGTTCGCCGTGGACACCCCGCTCATGCGCGTCGCTCAGAACAACCGGAACATCCCGAAGACCGAGGTCATCGCGCGGATGATCCCGGCTGGCCGGGTCGGCACGCCCGACGACATCGGAGCCACGGCAGCCTTCCTGTGCTCGGACGCAGCCGGGTACATCACCGGCCAGATCATCGCGCCGAACGGGGGCGCGGTCCTGTGAGCCGGCCGACCAGCGAGGCCGCGACCCACGCCGGCCTGCCGGGCTGTCGATGACCGGGAGACCGTTCCGCTTCGCGGTGCAGGCCACACGGGCGACGTCCGCGCGGGAGTGGTACGACCTGGCGCGCAAGACCGAGGACTTCGGCTATTCGACCTTGTTCGTGGCCGACCACTATCTCGGGCCCGGCCCGGCCGCGCGGGCCTGCAGCATGCCGCCACAGCACCTGGCACCCATCGCGGCGATGGCCGCGGCCGCGGCGGTGACCTTGACGCTGCGGGTCGGCTGCCGGGTGTTCTGCATCGATTACCACGTCCCCGCGGCGCTGGCGAAAGAGGCCGCGACCATCGATCTCCTCTCCGACGGCCGGCTGGAGTTGGGCATCGGCGCCGGGTTGCAGCTCAACGAGTACGCGGCGCTCGGGATCCCTTTCGCCCCCGGCCGCGTTCGCGTCGACAAGCTGGAGGAGGTCATCGGCCTGCTGAATCAACACTGGTCCGGTGAGCCGATCGAGCTCGTCGGGGAGCACGTGAAGGTCAGCGGGTACCGGGGGCTCCCCCAGCCCGTGCAGAAGCCGCGGCCGCCTCTGATGATCGGGGGAAACCGCAGGCGCGTCCTCTCGCTCGCGGCGCGCGAGGCGGACATCGTCAGCATCTCGAATGTGCCGTTCGACCCGGTGAACGCCGCCGGCCGCACTCCGGCCCAGGAGGCGGCCTATCGCTACTCCGTCGTCCGGGAGGCGGCCGGCGAGCGCTTGCATGGCATCGAGATCGAGGGCTCGCCCTATTTCACCGTCGTCACTGCCAAGCCCGCGGCTGCCTATGCGGACATCGCGGGCTGGATCTCCGTGGACGAGAAGGTACTGCCCGAGCATCCCAATGTCCTGGTTGGAACACTCGACCAGATGGCCGAGCGCCTGGAGGCCAATCGCGCGGCCTTCGGCACCAGCTATGTCACCGTGCCGCAGAACGCCATGGACATGTTCGCGCCCATCGTCGCGCGGCTGCGAGGAAAATGATGAGCGACGAGCTGTACTTCGACCCGTACGACGCCGAGATCGCGAAGAATCCGTATCCGGTATATCGTCGGCTACGCGACGAGGCACCGCTGTACTACAACGACCGTCACGACTTCTTCGCGCTGAGCAGATTCGACGACGTCGAGGCCGCCGTGCGCGACCACCGGCGGCTGCTCTCCGGACGAGGCAACATCCTTGAGGTCATCAAGGCCGATCCGAAGATGCCCAGAGGGATCTTCATCAACGAGGATCCGCCCCTGCACACCGTCCACAGGGCCCTGGTCTCCCGGGCCTTCACGCCACGGCGGATACGGTCGTTGGAGGACCGGGTGCGGGCATTCTGCCAGGCCTGCCTCGACCCGCTGGTCGGCGGTGACCGGTTCGACTTCTTCCTCGACCTCGGCGCGGAGCTGCCGATGCGGGTCATCGGGATGCTCGTGGGCATACCCGACTCCGACCAGCCGTCGGTTCGAGACCGGGCGCACCGCTCACTGCGCAACAACGCCGGCGAGCCGCTCGCTGTGAAGAAGGACAGCTACTTCTCCGGCGACGGCTTCGCCGACTACGTGCAGTGGCGAGAGAGAAACCCGTCCGACGACCTGATCACCGAGCTGCTGAACATCGAGTTCACCGACGTCGACGGCACCACCCGGCGCCTGCACCGCGACGAGCTGCAGATCTTCCTCGCCGTGATCGCGGCGGCCGGAGTCGACACCACGGGCAGGATCTTCGGCTGGATGGGGAAGGTCCTCGGTGAGCATCCCGACCAACGCCGGGAGATCGCCCGAGACCGCGGGCTCATGCCCAACGCCGTCGAGGAGCTCCTGCGGTTCGAGACGTCGTCGCCGAACGTCGCCCGCTACGTCGACGAGGACCTCGTCCTACACGGTCAGACGGTGCCGGCCGGTAGCCGGCTCCTGCTGATGTTGTCCGCGGCCAACCGCGACGACCGCCATTTCGACGACCCGGACCACTACGACATCCACCGTGCCATCGACAAACACCTTGCCTTCAGCCAGGGAGCGCACTACTGCCTCGGCGCTGCCCTCGCGCGGCTGGAGACCCGCATCGCGCTGGACGAGGTCCTGAACCGCTGGCCCGACTGGGAGATCGATCTCGACAGTGCCGTCCGGTCGCCGGCCTCGACCGTGCGCGGCTGGGACAGCATGCCGGCTGTCGTCGGCTGAGCCCGGCGCCACAACCGGCCGGGTTGACTCCCTCCCGGCCGTGATCGGCTGAAGAAGCCGCCGGGCCGCTTCGGCCCGCCACACCGTCTCGGATACTGCGCGCGGCGACGATCGCCCTGGCGCGGATCGCGAAGATATCGAATGGAGGAGAAGCTCTGTGGACAGGTTCTCGCAGACGGGACGGGTCGCCGTCATCACAGGAGGCGGCACCGGCATCGGGCGGGCGTCCGCGCTGGCGCTGGCTGAATACGGCGCCGATGTCGTGCTCACGGCGCGGCGGCCGGAACCCCTGGAGTCGACGGCCAAAGAGGTCGAGGCGCTCGGTCGGCGTGCCCTGGCACTGCCGGCGGACGTGACCAAGGCCAGCGAGTGCCAGCGGATTGTCGATGCCACCCTGGCCGAGTTCGGCCGGCTGGACGTCCTCGTCAACTGTGCCGGCGGCGGTACGACCAAGTCGATCAGAAGCTGGTCCGAAGACGAGTGGCACCAGATGCTGGCGCTCAACCTCGGCTCGGTGTGGTTCCTTACGCGCGCCGCCTCCGTCCCGATGCTGGCGCAAGGTAAGGGGGCGGTCGTGAACATCTCCTCGGGAGCGAGCCTGCTCGGCATGCCACAGGCAGCCCCCTACGGCGCCGCGAAGGCAGGCGTGAACAGCCTGACGGCGTCGATGGCCGCGGCCTGGACCCGCAAGGGGATCCGGGTGAACAACGTCGTGGTCGGCGCGATCAACTCGGCCAGTCTGACCGACGACCTCGCCCGGGCGGGCATCGACCCGGCGCTGATCGCGCAGACGAATGCTTCGGGCCGCATCGGTGAGCCCGACGAGATCGCGAACGCCGTGCTGTTCTTCGCGTCGGATGCCGCGAGTTTCTGTTCCGGACAGTCGCTCTACGTTCACGGCGGCCCAGGGCCCGCGGGCATCTGACATAACCAGCCGGCCAGTCGAATCACATCGCCCACAGCTTAGGGAGCAGTATGAGCAGCGACAGCGAACTCGAGGACCTGCGGCGCGAGGTCAGGTACCTCAAGGACAGGCAGGACATCCTCGACTGCGTCAACAAGCAGTCCCGCGGCCACGACCGCCACGACGCAGACCTGATGACGAGCGCCCTGCACGAGGACGGCATCGACGAGCACGGCCCGGTCTCGAACGTCGGCGCCGCCTACGGCCCGTGGGCGAACAAGCAGCATTCGATGGTGTTCGCCGCCCATCTGCACAACGTCACGACACACACGTGCGAGATCGACGGCGACGTCGCGCACGCGGAGAGCTACGTCATCGGCACCATGGTCGGCCGCGATGACAAGACGCTGGCCTTCATGGGCGGCCGCTACCTCGACCGGCTGGAACGCCGCGACGGCGTCTGGAAGATCGCGCTACGGCGCTGCACGATCGAGTGGGCCTTCACCGCCGACGCGTCCTTCCTGCACTCTGGGGCATTCAAGGGCTTCCTCAAGGGCACCTGGGACACCGACGACCTGTCCTACGCCCGGCCCCTCCTGCCGGACTCCGAGCCCGCCATCCGCTGGTAGACGGCCGGGCGGTTCGTCCTGGCGGCGTGGGAGCAGGCCTGGGCCTGCGCGGCGGCGCAGGCCCGACGGCCGCAGCGAGGACGTCGCAACGACCGGCTCGTCGTCCAATGCCCGGTCTCGGGATCTCGCGGCCCAGGCCGCGATCAGCGGGGATAGCAACGGGAGGGGACTGTGCCCGGGCTTCACGAGCTGGGCGTCCTAGGGAGGCGAGGAACTCCTGCGTACGACGGTCGGCCTGCCCGGAGGGCACTGGCCGGTCGCGTCGTCGTCGGCTGCCTCTGTGGCCACCACGGGCCCGTCCGCCGCCGGGCCGACTCGGCGGGCCGCCGATGAAGACTCTGGAAAGACGTGCGCACTCTGTGCCCCGGCGATCTCGAAGACGCTGGCCCTGGCACTGACGGCTTCCTGCAGCACACCTCGAGCACCTCGCGGAGCACCGCAGTGCCGTGGGTCACGATTGGTCGGCGCAGTCGCGTTGCGAAGTGTGGGTGCCGGCTCACCCGGTGTGCGGCGTGTTGCACGTTAGAGTGTCTGGGAACGGAATGCACGCACGGCGGTTGGTCTGTGCGACAGCAGGCGGACTGCAGCGACGAAAGGCCCTCAATGGCGGCAACACGGCGAGTCGGCGCTCAGAACTCGAAGACCCGTGCCACCCTCCTGGGCCGCGCCGAACGGCTGATGCTTGAGGACGGTTACGCTGCAGTTACCTACCGGGCACTGGCCGCCAAGGCGGGCGTGACACCCGGGTTGGTCCAGTACTATTTCCCGACGCTGGACGACCTTTACCTCGCTCTGGTCCGGCGACGTACCGAGGAGACCGTGGGCGCTCTGGTCGAGGCGCTGAAGACCCGCCAGCCTCTGCGCGCAATCTGGGAGTTCTCCAACAACCCAACCGCAGCCGCGCTGATCGCCGAGCTCACCGCGCTGGCGAACCATCACAAAGCTATCAGGGCCGAGCTGGCCTCGGTCGGCGACAAGGTCCGGCAGATGATTCTCGCGGCGATGGCGGAATCACGCAACGACTACACGTTTCCGATGGAGCCGATCTCGCCCGAAGTCGTCGTCTTCCTGCTGTCCAGCATTCCACGGATGGTCCTGATTGAGCAGTCAGTGGGAATGTCGACCTCACATTCGGAGACCCTCGACTTCCTTGACCGCTACCTCGACCGCGTCGAGCCCAGGAAGAACCAAGAAGACGGGGACGCCCCGGCCGGAGACGAACCGTCATAGCTGTCCGGACTGTCTCGCCGCGCTATCACCCACCGCACCGGCTACCTGTCAGCGACGTCAGCTCTGTCCCAGCGCGCTGAGCACTTCACCCGCGACATTCGGGTGGCAGATCAGGACGTCGGGGAGGTAGGGATTTGGCTGGTTGTAGCGCAGGGGGCTCCCGTCTAGCCGCGAGACGTGCAGGCCGGCCGCGGCTGCTACCGCGACAGGCGCGCAGGAGTCCCACTCGTACTGGCCGCCAGAGTGGGCGTAGACGTCAGCGTCGCCGCGGACGACAGCCATGGCCTTGGCACCGGCCGAGCCCATGGGAACCAGCTCGGCGTGCAGTTGCGCGACCAGCTGGTCGACGCAGGCAGGTGGGCGGGTTCTCGAGACGACGAGGCGTATCGGCCCGTCCGTCCGAGTCGTGAGGGCGAGGGGCATGCCGGTGTGCAGGACGAGCTTCTCGGCAGGCAGCGCGACGGCGCCGACCGCGGGCTCGCCGTGCACCGCCAGGGCGACGTGGACTGCCCAGTCCACCCGTGGGGGTTCACCGTACTCACGGGTCCCATCAAGCGGGTCGATGATCCACACCCGGTCGTGACTGAGACGTACGCGGTCGTCCGCGCTTTCTTCAGAGAGGACGGCGTCGTCAGGCCGGGCGTCCGCCAACAGGCGTAGCAGCAGTTCGTTCGATTGACGGTCGCCTTCTTTGCCTCCCTGCGAGCGGATGGCCAGAAGATGGTCTCCCGCCTGCTCGGCAAGCCACGCTGCGAGGTTATGGTCATCCATTTCGTATTCCTTGCTTCCCGATGGCCTATGGGGATATCGTCCCGAGATTTCGCTCACAGATCCGAAAGCGGCAAATGACATTCGTTGCCGCCGCGACGCCGACCCGCCGGCGAAAGTCACGTCGAGGCGGCCCGCGTGCGTGTTGACTGGCAACGGCCTAGCCCGCCAACACGCACGAGATCCAACCGTGTGGTCGCCGCTCACTCCTCGTTCGGGGCCAGGAGGCCAACTGCGCGCAGGTAGGCCACGACCTTTTCGGCGCTCTGCTCGGCGGGGATGCTTCCCGAGGCGTCGAGGTGGAGCTCCGGGTTGACCGGCGTCTCATAGGGGGAGTCGATGCCGGTGAAGTTGGCGAGTTCGCCGCGGCGGGCTTTGGCGTAGAGGCCTTTGCGGTCGCGGGATTCGGCGATGTCGAGGGGGGTGTCGACGTAGACTTCGATGAATTCGCCGTCGTCGAGCAGGTCGCGGGCGAGTTGGCGTTCGGCCCGGAATGGGGAGATGAATGAGGTGAGGACGATGAGGCCGGCGTCGACCACGAGTTTGGCGACTTCGGCGATGCGACGGATGTTCTCGACGCGGTCGGCTTCGGTGAAGCCTAGGTCCCTGTTGAGGCCGTGGCGGACGTTGTCGCCGTCGAGGAGGTAGGTGTGGAAGCCTTCGTCGTGGAGTTTCTTCTCGACGAGGTTGGCGATGGTGGATTTCCCGGCGCCGGACAGTCCGGTGAACCAGACGACGGCGGGACGTTGGCGTTTGGCGATGGCCCGGGCGGTCTTGTTGACCTCGACCGCCTGCCAGTGGATGTTGTGTGCCCGGCGTAGCGCGAAGTGCAGCAGGCCGGCTGCGACGGTGGCGTGGGTGAACTTGTCGATGAGAATGAACCCACCGGTGTCCCGGTTCGCCGTGTACGGGTCGAAGGGGACGGCCCGGTCGAGGCTGAGGTTCGCGACCCCGATCTCGTTGAGGACGAGGGTCTTGGTGGCAGTCTGTTCGAGGGTGTTGACGTTGACCTTGTACTTCGGCTGGCCGATGGTCGCGTTGAGTGTGCGCGTACCCACCTTGAGCAGGTACGGCCGGCCGGGGAGCATCGGCTCGGCCGCCATCCAGACGAGGTGGGCTTCGAACTGGTCGGCGACCTCGGCGGGGCTGTCCGCGGCCACGATGACGTCGCCGCGGCTGATGTCGATCTCGTTGGCGAGTGTGATCGTCACCGACTGGCCCGCGTAGGCGGAGTCGAGGTCGCCGTCGGCCGTGACGATCCGCTCGACGATGCTTTCTTGACCGCTCGGGAGCGCTCGAACCAGATCACCGGGGCGGACCGCCCCGCCGGCGATCTGGCCGGAGAAGCCGCGGAAGTCCAGGTTCGGCCGGTTCACCCACTGCACCGGCAGCCGGAACGGCCCCATGGCCGCGTCGTCGGCGACCTGCACCGTCTCGAGATAGCCGACCAGTGTCGGACCGACGTACCAGGGCGTGGCCGCACTGTGCTCGGTGATGTTGTCACCGCGCAGCGCCGAGAGCGGGATCGCCCGGATCGCGTCACCCTCCAGTCCGATCTGGGCGGCGAACCGGCGGTAGTCAGCCTCGATCTGGTCGAACGCCTCGCGGGAGTAGTCGACGAGGTCGAGCTTGTTCACCGCGAGCACGACATGGCGGATCCCGAGCAGGGAGACCAGGTAGCTGTGCCGGCGGGTCTGGGTCAGCACGCCCTTGCGGGCGTCGATCAGGATGACGGCGAGCTGGGCGGTGGAGGCGCCGGTGACCATGTTGCGGGTGTACTGCTCGTGGCCCGGGGTGTCGGCGACGATGAACTTCCGCTTCTCGGTCGAGAAGAAGCGGTAGGCGACGTCGATCGTGATGCCCTGCTCGCGTTCGGCGGCCAGCCCGTCCACCAACAACGCGAAGTCCAACTCCCCGCCCTGGGTGCCGACCTTCTTCGAGTCGGACTCCAACGCGGCGAGCTGGTCGGAGAACACCAGCTTCGAGTCATACAGCAACCGCCCGATCAGCGTCGACTTCCCGTCGTCCACCGACCCGCAGGTGATGAAGCGCAGCAACGACTTGTCCTCATGCCGGCGCAGATACGCCTCGACGTCGGTCGCGAGGAGCTCGTCGGTTGCGTGCGCCATCAGAAGTACCCCTCGTGCTTCTTCTTCTCCATCGACCCGGACGAGTCGTGGTCGATCACCCGGCCCTGACGCTCCGAGCTCGTCGTCAGCAACATCTCCTGGATGATCTCCAACAGGGTCGACGCCTCGGATGCGATCGCGCCGGTCAACGGATAGCAGCCCAGCGTGCGGAACCGCACGGAACGCTGCTCGGGCACCTCGCCGGGGTTCAGGGGCATCCGCTCGTCATCGACCATAATCAGAGTGCCGTCGCGCTCCACGACGGGCCGCGGCGCGGCGTAGTAGAGCGGGACGATCGGGATGTTCTCCCGGTGGATGTACAGCCAGATATCCAGCTCGGTCCAGTTCGACAACGGGAACACCCGGATCGACTGCCCCGGTGCCTTGCGGGCGTTGTACAGCCGCCACAACTCCGGACGTTGATCCTTCGGGTCCCACCGGTGCGCGGCGGAACGGATCGAGAACACCCGCTCCTTCGCCCGCGATTTTTCCTCATCCCGACGCGCCCCACCAAACGCCAGATCAAAGCCGTACTTGTCCAGCGCCTGCTTCAAGCCCTCGGTCTTCCAGATATCCGTGTGCATCGCCGAGCCGTGGTCGAACGGATTGATCCCCCGCTGCACCGCATCCGGATTCCGATGCACCAACATATCCAGACCCTTCTCGGCGACCAGCCGGTCACGGAAGGCGTACATCGCCTGGAACTTCCACGTCGTGTCCACATGCAGCAACGGGAAAGGCAGCTTCGACGGGTAGAACGCCTTCATCGCCAGGTGCAGCATCACCGCGCTGTCCTTACCCACCGAATACAACATCACCGGCCGCTCCGACTCGGCCACAGCCTCCCGGAAGATCTGAATACTCTCCGCTTCCAGCCCCTGCAGATGCGACAGGTGCGCCGTGCCGGCCAGCAGCCGGCCGGCCGGGGCGCTGTTCCGTGTGTTGGTGCTCACTGGATCAGATCCCACTTCGTAGACCGTTCGAACATGCCGTACGCCTCCTTTCCGTCCCGGGTATGCTTGCCTTCGCTCCGAGACAGGCCCGGGAAGCTCGGCGGGTTCATGACCGAACGAGCTCATTGGGAGGGGTTGAGCGCTCTATCGCACCGTACGTTTCCTCGCCGTCCCAGGTGTAACGAACTCCGCCCTGAACGAGAGCCGCGAGTGCGTTGGACGACGTCGGGTCACCGAGGTTGAACACTGACGTGACGGTCTCGCCACCGATCTCGACCCTGCCGAGTTCGCTGTCCAATACGAGCGAGACGTCCTCGTTCCCAGGCTGGAGCCTGGTGAGCCACGGAGCCTGGATGACCCGGGCAGGCACGAGTGCGCCATCGCCGGTGAACACGTAACCCTCGTTGTACGAGCCCTCACCGTTCGGGCGAGGCCGGTGTGCGATGTAGCCGAAGCCGCGGCCGCTCGGGAAGACAGCGGACTGTTGGCAGTGGCCCCAAAACCCGGTCATCTCGCGGTGGCCCTGTCGGCGGACGCGGGTGCCCGTCCCCGTGAAACGGTATTCGTCTCCTTCGACTCGCACAACGCCCTCTGTACGAAAAAGCTGCTCGTAGCGAGCCGTGCCGATAAAGGTGCCTTCGATCGATGATTCAAGTACATGGGCGGCCTCGGCCGACATCTGGCCGTTGATCCACGGCGGAACCACCGTCGTGGCCTCGACGTGAAACTGAAGGGCGATAGAAGGGCCGCCGCCGCTTCTATTGAACAAGTCAATTGTGGACGTTTTCTCTGCTTCACCCTCGAAGCTCGCGGTTAGGCGTCGAAACGGTTCTGGGCAGCGGAACTCCAGGGGCCCGGCGCCGAGGACCGACGGTCTTCCGTCCGAGCCGATGGGCGAGTGCCTTTCTCCTTTACCGCGTGCGCGGAACACTCGCCCGTCGGCAAAAGCCACGTTGACCTGGTACTGATGAGAATCCCATTTCGAAGCGATCGCCTCGATGCCAAGCCGCGGCAACGTCACAAAGCCCGCATCGTCATAGACCCAGAAGCTGGCGGAATCGCGCATCTCTCGGTCATCTGGACGATCGGCAAGAAAGAGCTCCCGATCCTCTACGAGCCCACCAGTCAGGTCGACGGTGGCGCTCATCGGCGCGCCGAAGGTGTCGGCCAGGGCGCACGGACGAACAAGCCCCCATCCAGATGGATGATCTGCCCGGTGATGATGGCAGCGCGATCTGACAGCAGGAAGACGACCGCCTCGCCGATCTCCTCCGATGTCGGGGAGCGCCCGATGCAGTTGAGCGACGCAGCGGCCTCGCCGATTTTCCCCTCGAGGACGAACGGCAACGTCGCGTTGGCGCGGATTCCCTTCTTTCCGTACTTTCCGGCCACGAAACGCGTGACGGCATTCAGACCGGCCTTCGATACCTGGTAGCCGAAGCGCGTTTCGCCCGCAACAATTGAAGCAGCCGACGAGTTGAATACGAAGGAGCCTCCGCCCCGCTCGACCATAGACGGGATAGTGAGGCGGGCCACTCTCAACGCGCCATTGAGGTTCACATCCATCGACATCTCCCAGGCCTCCTCGTCTATATCGATGGAGTCCTGGCGGTTGTCGTAGTAGGCAGCGTTGTAGAAGACGGCGTCGATCGCTCCGAGGTCGGAGTTGATCATCGCCAGTGTCGCGCGCACATCCTCCTCACTGGTGAGGTCGCACTGGAGCGCGATCGCCTTCCCACCGGCGTCGACAATCGTCTTCGCGGTGGCCTCCGCTGCCGCGAGCGTGCGAGCGGTCAAGGCGACGCTCGCACCCTCGCGGGCAGCGATCAATGCCGTGGCGGATCCCATCTGCGGTCCCGCGCCGGCGATGAGTACAACCTTGTCCTGCAACATTGCAGACCCACTACCCATGGTCATCGACGCGGTCCCCCTTCATCATGCTTCTGGCCGCACCAAGGCATCGCTCCTGCGACGGTCGGACGGCTGGGATCGAAAGCGCCGAGGTCAGCCTCACTGCAGGCCCTCCGACGGCACGTCGAAGTACTCCTGGTAGCGCCGAGCGCGCTCTCGCAACTCGCCCTCGTCGAGGCCGGTCTCGGCGAACGCGTAGCGGTGCCCTCCGTGCTTACCTTGCTGGTTGTCGGCGAGAAACGCGCGCATTCGCCCTTCAATATCGGGCGTGAACTCGAACCCAAGCTTTTCATAGACCGTCCGGATGGTCACGAACGGATCGGCAATGAACTGGCCGAAGTGGACATCCACAATGCGGTCGGACGGAACCGTTCCGTCCTGCCGCGCGATAACCGACCGGTCGAGCCCCTCAAGAATGTAGTCCGCCCACTCAGCCGCGATCGCTCGAATATTGGTCGAGGAACTCGTGGTGTTCTGGAGCGTCGCGAACATCGAAGCAGACGAGGCGATCGTGCGGAGAGGGTCTCGATGGGTCTGTATCAGCAAAGCTTCCGGATATTCGTCCAGCAAGGCGCCCAGACACCAGATGTGGCCGGGCGACTTCAGCACCCACCGCTGCGCCGAGTGGCGCGCCTGCAGATGCTGGAGGAACTGCCGGTGCCACCGGTAGGCCGGTGCCATGTCCGCGTCGTTAAGCAGCCACCTGAGGTAGCCTGGTATGCGGTACTGCGTCCCGAACAGTGTGCTTCGGAAGTCCGAGGTCGTGATGCACACGCACTCCTGGGCGAGCCTGGCGCCCATCGGATGCATGCCTAGTAGGGCCGGCATCACGCGATTGATCGCGGTGAATCTCGCTTCGACCGCGTCGATGCGCGGGTCCCTGTCGTAGGTCGCAGTCTCGGGCGGCGGGCACGGGCGCTCGACCTCCCACGTCAACGGCGCACGGACGGCCGGATCCTGTGCCATCAGGTCGTGCAGGATCGTCGTACCTGTGCGGCCGTGGCCGACGATCACGACTGGCGGCACGACGTCGGCCTTCGCGACCTCGGGGTTGGCCTGGCGATAGGCGACGATGCCGAGGCGGGTGACGAGTTGCTGCTTCAACTCCCTGCCGACAAACGTGACTCCGATATCGTTCAGATCCGCCTCGCTACGCAGTGCGTCTACGAGCCGATCGAGACCCTCCTTCCAAGCGTCCTCGCCAAAGTCATCGGAACCCGCAGCCTCGCAGGCTGATTCGACTAATTGGTCCACATCGAGTGTCACGTACGCCCTCACTTCACTGAGAAACGACTGTCGGCCAACTGGACTCGCCTCTCCGGAGCTGACGTCCGATCGTCCGTCAACCGATCACTGCCCGAGGACCGTGCCACGGACAGTCGCTCCGACGGCGTGGCGCGGCCCGCAGGTCGATCTCCAAGCCAGGCAGGTGGGTCGGCATTTCGTCGAGCGTCCTGTCAGCTGCCGGGGGGGGTGGATGCGGCGCATCTAAGCGGAAGGACTGGGGTGCGGGGTACGGGTCGGCGGCGGTGATCACGTGGTCCTGGTGGTGACGGAGTTCGTGGCGTCTCGCTGAGCCCTTCCGGCGCTGGCGCCATACGGTTGTATAGCACACCTCGCGGCGCGCGCGACAGACCATGCGCGAGCGGGCGCCGCCCGCCCTTCACTTCCTCGATCCCGATCGCGGTGCTCTCCCGTCCCGTCCGAGGATTGGCAGGTGCGGGCGCGCTTCCGTGTCCGGCGCCCTCGCGACGAGCCGGCGTCACCGGAAGATTGCCTGTCGCACCTCGCGCTATACGCCCATACAGCAGCACTGTACGATCGTACAGCACGACGCTTGATTCGCGGTGCGCGAACAGGCATGGTCGCACCCAGAGGTCGACGATGCCGGATCGGCGAAGGTGGCGGATCCGGGAGATCGACCCGTCGGGCGGACCGATCACCACCGGCGCCAGGGCGGGCACCGGGCGGGCGATGGCTCAGCTGCGGGCGGCCAACGGCGCGAGGTCGTCGCGGTGGTAGCCAGACAGATCTGTCCTCTTCGGGAAGTACTGGCGCAGCAGCCCGTTCGTGTTCCCGTTCCTGGCTCGTTGCAAGGCCGAGTGGGGCCCGCAGCGGCCGATGAACCTCCGGCCTCACTCCGGACACTGCCGTCGACCTGCTCATCGCCGCAGCTCGCGGGCTGGATCCGACGATCTCGCAGCCGGCGCCCCTCAAAGTTCCCTCGAGACCCTGACTCTGATCATGATCACCGGGCTCTCCCCAGGATCACCACCGCCCCACATCACGGCCTCTGACGAAGACGACGAGCCCGGTGCGGGAGTCCCCCGACCGCAGGTGAACCAGCCGCTACTACGACAAATCGGCAGACCGATGAGCCCGACGGTCAGCTGCCGGCGTCGGCCACTCGTCAGGAGATCCTCGACGGCCGTGCGCTGTAACGGTCCGAGCCAGGTGGCCACGTCCGCCACGGTGGCCGCGGCGACAGCCTTCGGGGAGCCCTCGGGACCATGCGGCGCAGCAAGGCTTCGTAGAGTCCAAGCGCGGGCCTGACCGGCGGGAGCCGCTCCCGAATGGCCACGGCCCCGGGCGGCCAGCTGGCGGACGAAACGCCCTCGACCTCTGCGGCCCCGGTAGGCGCGGTCAACCTCGGCGGCCCACGGTCGGTCAGCTCGGGCACCTGGTCCGGGTCGCTCAGCGACCAGACCTCGCCGGCCAGGACCGGGCGCATGAACTCGTCCGGGATTCAGTGCACCAGGTTCAGGCTGTGGGTACGCCAGACGTCCTCACCGGTGTAGTCCCTCAGTCGACGAGCTCCTCGATGTCCGGGTGCCACGGCTCCAGGTAGACATAGGCCGCGACTGACACGTCCAGGGTCTGCAGCCACGGCTCGATCCCGTTGGAACGATCGTTCGTGCCGCCGCACCGCCTCACGAACACAGCCCATCTAGCCGATCTAGGAATATTTTCGTTCGGGTCGGCCCCAGGCTTCCTGCGCGCCGGAACGTGGCATGCCCGCGTTGGACGCGGGGGTCGTCCTAGGAGACCCCGAATACACCGCCGCGCGGGAGGCTGCAGCCGGCGCATGCGCCCCTGACTCGCTATTCACGGCGCTCAGACTCGCGACCTTCAAGAAGAAGGTCTCCGGCTCAGACAGGGCTCAACTTCCGCTGCCACCATCTCCCGAACCGAACCGCCGGAGCGACCTCCTCGGCGAACCGGCGCACCGTGTCGGCGTCGTCGATGAGATACAGCAGGAACGTGCTGACCCCCTGGGTCAGGGCCAGTTCGCCGAGCTGATCCGCCCACAGCCGAGGGGGTCCCTGCAGGAAACCCTCCTCGCGGTTACCGAAGGTACCCGCGACGTTGTAAAGGCGGCGGATCGCCGACGGCAGCCGGCCCGCCTCGACCGCGGCCTGGTCGATGATCTTGTTGCCTTGCGCGTACGCCGCTGGCGGAAGATACGGCGAACTGGGTAGCCAGCCGTCGGCGCCACGTCCGATCAGTCGCTGCATCCGTGGCTGATAGGCGCCGAGCCAGATCTCCATCTTGTGCAAAGGGAACGGGCCCGGCAGCACACCGTCGAGGCAATAGTGCTTCCCGGTGCGCGTTACGAGTGGACCCGGCGTCCATAGCGCTCGGATCACCGCGATGGCCTCCGTCAGCGCCTCGACCGACTCGCCGGGGGTCCGCCGCGGGCCGCCCTCCGCGGCGATCGCGTCCCACATCGCACCCGTGCCCAGCCCCAGCTCGAAGCGGCCTCCGCTCAGCCGGTCCAGCGACGCGGCCCACCGGGCCAGCATCGGCGGCGGCCGCAACGGCAGGGTGGCCACGTTGGTCGCGACTCGCAGCCGGTGTGTCCGCATGGCGATCGCAGTCAGCAACGGGACGACATCGATCCTCGGCCGGCGATCGGGATGGCCCTGGATCACGCTGTAGGGGTGGTCCGTGAGCGTGACCAGATCCAGTCCCCACTCCTCGGCCCGCACTGCAAGGTCGACGATGCGCACGGCGTCGTCCGCCACCACATCCCACATCGTGCCGAACAGCAACTCGTGCCCGTAGGCGGTCATCGGTTCTCCCAGATTGGTGGACGGGCGGCACCACTGTCGCCGAGTTCAGCGGACCCAACCAGGTCAAATTTCTGCCCCTATTTGGGTCGCGTCCGGACAACCCTTCGAACCACTTCGGCAAGCACCAGCGTCACGGCGTGAACGCGCAGGTCATCGCGACCGGGCGAGGATAGTAGGCGCCACGGCGCCGCTCCGGCGCTGCTGGTAGCCGGATGTCGTAGTTAACCCCGTCAACTTTGATTCCTGTTTTATTCCGGGTCGTGCGGAAACCCACGTGACCTTCTTATGCGGCGTCATGCGCCGGCTCCAACGCGCGCAACTGGTACTAGCTACGCCCGCTCGCGCTGTGCTCGGTCGGGGCACTGACCGTGAGCGCACGCAGCCGCTCGACGTTGTCGCCGGCGGCGGTGAAGAGGACTGCGAGTTGGCCGACGCTCTCGGCCGCCAGGATTTGAACCTGCAGGTCCATTGCGCCGAACGCTGGGTGGACCATGGTCTTGGTGCCGGATCGGCAGAGCGCTACCTTCTGTTCCTGCCACATCTGCTCGAACTCGGCGCTGCGGGCGCGCAGCAGGCCAATCAACCGGTCGGCCCCGGTATCGTTGCCGTTCGCCGACCGGGCCCGCAGATTGGCCACCTGGGCACGGCCCTCCTCCTCATGGTCCTCGGGTGGGTGCATCCGTCGACTGCTCGGGTCGGTGAACCATCGGTAGATGCTTTTGCGGGCATCGCCGGTGTACAGCGAGTGGTCACCGTAGAGAGCGACGGCGGCAGCGTTCTGCAGGAGTGTCTCGCCGGTCACGGTCATGATCTGGGCGGGGTTGGCGCCCATCGCGTCGACGATCTGCCGCAGTGGCGGGTCGATCCGGCTGAGCCGAACAGGCTGCGGTGGCGGCTCCCGGTCGGCGACCCGGTAGAGGTAATCGCGTTCGTCGTTACTGAGCCGCAACGCGCGGGCGAGCGCGTCCAGGATCTGCGGTGACGGCGGGGCGATCCGGGCCTGCTCCAAGCGCCGGTAATAGTCCCTGGACATGGCGGCCAGGTCGGCGACATCCTCGCGCCGCAGACCGGTGGTGCGCCGACGCAGTGGCAATGGAAGTCCGACGTCGGCTGGTTGGAGCGCAGATCGCCGCGAGCGCAAAAACAGCGCGAGTTCGTCGGATCCCATCGAAACATTATCCCCGCTAAACGCGATCATTAAAGGGCAGCCCGGACCATGATCCGACTCATCCCAGTCGGCTTGAGAGGCGACGGAACGCTCCGTACCACTGGTTGACCGCGAGTTCACGAGCCACCGCCCGATCGCGCTCGGGCGGGCTGGCGCCGACGTGACGGGCGGTCAGGCCCATACCCCCCCGGATGATCACTTGACTGGCGGTCAGTGGATCAACATCGGCCGGTGTCCCTATCCGTCTGAGGCCGGACAATACTGCACTCCTCGATGCACGGCGATCGTCGCTGCTGGGACGTGATCTCGAACGCCAAGTACTGCCGATGATCGAGACGAGGGTCTCGGCTTCACCACCTGGGGACCGCTGGCGGGCGGGTACCTGACCGACAAGCTGGGCACTCGCAAGGAGATCGCCGAGCTGGACAAGGCCAGCGCGCATCTCCCCGCCGACCTGAACCGGATCCAGGACCTCGCCCGCTCGGTGCGCGGTCCCGACGCGGGGCAGTTGCGGCATCAGTTGGGGGGCAGGGTTTCTGCCCTGCCGGCTCGGCGGGCGAGCGACCATACTCGGCGCCGTCGTCGAATGCCCCAAAATGATCAGGAGTATTGCCGGTATGGACCCTATTCGCACCGCGATCGAGTACGGCATTCGCGCGCCGAACCCGCACGACACGCAAGCCTGGCGGTGCCAGGTCATATCGCCGACCGAGATGCTTTTCTCCGTTGATCCGAGTCGCCTGCTGCCGGTGACCGATCCGCCGGCCCGGCAGATACATATCGGGTGCGGGTGTTTCATCGAAATTCTGTCTGCCGGTATGACTCAGCACGGATACCGCACCGAGGTGGAGTACCTGCCTCAGGGTCCGTACCCACTCGAAGAGATAGGCCGGAAACCAGTCGCCAGGATCGTTCTGCGTTCCGACAGGAACATGCAGCCGGACCCACTGGCCGATCAGATCCCAACGCGGCAGACCAACCGGCGTACGTACACCGGAGCGATGCTGACCGAGCAGGAGATCGTGCAGGTCCGCGGACAGCTGCCCGACGGCCCCGCTGAGCTGATGGCCTTCCACCAACCGGACACCGTGCAGCCTTTGCTCGACATCTTCTACCGGGCGATGGAGATCGAGGCCACCACCCCGCGAACGTCCGAAGAGACCCGGATTTGGTTCCGCTACAGCGAGGGGCAGCGACAGACCAAGCGGGACGGGCTCAGCGCGCCTCAACTCGGCATCGACGGGCTACAGCGGGTCCTGCTGGAGCGGTACCTGCGTGACGGCGACCCCAAACGCTGGTTCAGCGACCGGTCTGTCAAGGGACTTATGAAGTCCGTCCATAAGGGCGTCCACAGCGCACGCGGCGTGCTGCTGCTGAAGACCGCGACGAACGAGCAGATCGACTGGCTGAAGACCGGCCGCGCGTACGCCCGCGTTCAGCTGACTCTCACCCAGCTGGGTTTGGTGTGCCAGCCTCTCAGCCAGGTCCTGCAGGAGTTCCCGGAGATGAAAGACCTACAGAAACGCTTCAACGAGCTGGTCGGAGTCGACGAGCCGGCAAAAGTCCAGATGGCCGTGCGAGTCGGCCGCGCCGACCGATCCTACGTGGCTCCGCGCCGCGACCCGGATTCATTGCTGGAACGAGACAATGAGGAGAAATGGTGAACCAAGATCCGCTGAGCCCGAGCCGGTGACCAGTGGTACGACCAGGCAGGTACTCCCATTCGGCTTTTTCGGCGGGCGGCAACCCGGTACCAATCGCAGCATCAAGTTCGGTCCGCCTGACGTAGCCGCGCTTCCCATCCCTGAGCCCAGCCGAGATCAGGTCCGGCCAGTCGCTTCGAGGCACGGCATGCAATCCCCCTCCGTAGGTCTCTCCGGCCGCGTTCGTCGGCCAGACCGGTCCTTGACCCATCACCATGCATATCGTCAGTCTCTACACCATCCGCCGCGCGACGCCTCCCCGCCGACACTCCGCGCCTGTCCATGCCGAAAATCCCAATCGTGCCGGCCAGCACGGTCTCGGCCATCGGGACTGCGCGTGGCCATGCAGCGTCCGGCCCCTCGCCCGGTGCTGTCCGCGGGAGGTCTGAGCGAGGATGCTGCTCCGGCTGACCTTGTGGGTGCCAGAAACGGCCGTCCGGTCAAGCTGCCTGCAGATATTTGGGGTTGAGCCCTTCGAGCCGGCCCCGGTGGATCACCGGGCGGTGGACCTGCCGGGCGACCGCGACGACCTGCCCGACCCAGCGGGGTCGGCGGGCCCGCGTCCACCGGTTCGCCGATCTGGAGGTCAGCGGCGAATTCTCCGTTCCTCGACTACGACGTGGCGATACGTCGAGTGCTGTGCTCCACGAACGCGATCGAGTCGTTGAACGCCCGCTACCAGCGGGCCGTTCGCGCTCGTGGGCATTTCCCGTCCGATCAGGCCGCGTTGAAGTACCTGTATCTTGTGACCCGCAGCCTGGACCCCACCGGGACTGGCCAGGCGCGGTGGATGGTCCGCTGGAAGCCGGTCGTTGAGGCGTTCGCGATCACTTTCGGTGACCGCTGGCCGTCGGCCGAGACCTATTAGAGATCAAACCGCCGGAAACACCGATGGCGCGACAGACCGTCAGCCCTGCCACGACCCGACGGCGCTGTCGTCGAGGATCAGCTGGGCGACGGCGGCGCGATGGTTGTCAAGGAAGAAATGGCCGCCGGGGAAGACGGTCGCTGTGCACTCGCCGCGGGTGTGCCGGTCCCAGGCGCGAGCCTCCTCCACCGTGGAATGGGGGTCGGAGTCTCCGATGAGGACCGAGATCGGGCTCGTCAGGGCGACGTCCGGTCCGCAGCGGTACATCTCCACCACCCGGTAGTCGTTGCGGATCACCGGCAGAGACAGCCGCAGCATCTCGTCGTCGGCGAGGACTCGGGGATCCGTGCCGTTCAGTCGGGTGATTTGCGCGATCAGGCTTTCGTCATCGGCCGCGTGGAATCGCTCCCCGGGCTTCAGCGAGGGTGCCCGCCGGCCGGAGACGAAGATCCGGAACGGGGGCTGGCCAAGCTGGTCCTGGAGCCGTCGAGCGACCTCGAAGGCGAGTACGGCGCCCATGCTGTGCCCGAAGAGCGCCAGTGGGCGGTCGCGCCAGTCAGCAAGCTCCACGAAGATTGCGTCGGCGAGTTCCTCGATACTGCTGAGAAAGGGCTCGTGCCGACGGTCCTGGCGTCCCGGGTACTGGACGGCCAACGCCTCGATGTGCGGTGCCAGCGCCTTCGACAGCCAGAAGAACTGGGCGGCGCTCCCGCCCGCGTGCGGTAGGCAGACAAGCCGGACATGAGCACCCTCGGACACATGGAACCGTCGTATCCAGTCGTTCTGCGGCATCGTGGTCGCCTTCTTCGCGAGTAAGGAAGGACCTTGCTGAGTGGATCTCCGCGGGGCCGGTCCGGAAGGGCGATCCAGGCGTGACGGCGGATGATCGGGAGGAGGTCGGGCTCGCCGTCCTACAGCGGAATGTTTCCGTGCCTCCCGCGGGCCGGCGGAGCCTCGGCCAGCGCCTGGGCGATGCGTCGCCGGGTGGTGGCCGGCTCGATGATCTCGTCGATGACGCCCGTCTCGCGGGCGCGTTCGATCCCGCCCGTCTCACGCTCGTGCTCGGCGGCCAGCCGGGTTCGCAGCGCTGCGCGTTCCCCGTCAGGAGCCGCGGCGAGTTCGCGGCGGCGCAGGATGCCCACCGCGGCCGCAGGTCCCATGACGGCGACATGCGCCCCTGGCCATGCGAAAACCTTGGTCGCGCCTAGTGAGCGCGAGTTCATGGCGATGTAGGCGCCGCCGAAGGACTTTCGGGTGACCAGCGTGACGCGGGGGACGACTGCCTCAGCGAAGGCGTGCAGCAGTTTCGCGCCTCGGCGCACCACACCGTCCCATTCCTGCTCGACGCCGGGAAGGTAGCCCGGAACGTCGACGAGAATGACCAGCGGCACGCCCAGGGCGTCGCACATCCGAACGAACCGGGCGGACTTCTCCGCAGCGCGCGCATCGAGACAACCGCCCTTGCGAAGTGGGTTGTTGGCGATCACACCGATCGACCGGCCGGCGAGGCGGCCGAACCCGGTCACGACGTTCGGAGCCCAGCGAGCTTGTACCTCCTCGAACGAGCTCAGGTCCGATCCGGCCCCAGCGATCTCGGAAGATCCCCCAGGCTCGGCGTCGACCAGGGCACGGACCAGGGGGCGCACGTCATAGGCGCGTCGCGGCGACTCGGGAAGGAACCGGGCCAGGTCGTTCTCCTCGATGACGGACGTCGAGTCGATGCTGCCCGGCCGGGTGAATATCCCCAGCACGCGGCGCGCCCGCGCATACGCGTCCTGCTCGGAGCTCGCGACGATGTGCGCGACGCCTGATCTGCGCCCGTGCGCCTCCGGGCCGCCCAGTCCCTCCATGTCGACCGACTCACCGGTGACCTCCCGCACGACATCGGGGCCGGTGACGAACACCCGGCCGGCCGGAGCCATGATGATCAGGTCGGTCAGGGCTGGACCGTAGGCGGCTCCGCCGGCAGCCGCTCCCAGAACCACAGAGATCTGCGGAATCGCACCGGAGGCCTTGGTCATCGCGCTGAAGACGGCACCGACCGCGTGTAGCGCGGCGGCGCCCTCCGCCAACCTGGCCCCTCCGGAATGCCAGAGCCCGACGACCGGCTGGAGCTCGCGGTGAGCGAGGGCGATCGCCGCGACGATGTCCGCGCAGCCGTCGATGCCCATCGCGCCGCCCATCACCGCCGGATCGCTGCAGTAGGCGATCACGCTTTCACCGTCGACGAGGCCACGTCCGGTCACCACCCCGCGACGGCCGCCGCCGCCCAGCGGCAGAAACGAGTCCCGGTCGAACAGTTGTGACAGCCGCGCCAGCGGGTCGTGCGTGGGGATCGTCCTCTTGTCCGTCAACAGGGTCATGGGAGCACGCTGCCGACGCGGCCCAAAGGGCCGCTGAACCTGGCCAGAAGGCGTGCGCCTCGAGGAGCACGGACACTCACGAGATCAGTTCCCCCTGGTCGGTCGGCTGCTCGGCGGACCGCTGCTCGCCCAGCAGGATGGTGCGGTGCAGATCCCGCAGCGTCCGGCACGGCTGCACGCCCAGCTCGGTGTCCAGGGCTCGCTGCGCCTTTTGGAACACGCCAAGCGCGTCTGCCTGCCGGTCCGAGCGATAGAGCGCGAGCATGAGCTGCCGGTAGAAGGACTCCCGCAGGGGGTGCTGGGATACCAGCTGGTAGAGCGGGCCGACGACCTGCCGGTGCCGCCCGGCCGCCAGCAGCGCCTCCATGTGCAGCTCGAGGCATTCCTGCTGTGCCTCCTGTGCCCAGGCGGTAAAGCCGCGGACGATCGGCCCGTCGCCCTGGACGTCACCGAAGACGGGTCCGCGCCACAGCGCCAGCGCCGCTCTGAACTCCTGTTCCGCGCCGTGCGCGTCGGCCCCTTCGAGGAGATGGCGGCCGCGGTCGACGAGCCGCTGGAAGTCCTGGACATCGATCTCGTCGGTGCCCTGTACGAGCAGGTAACCGGGAGGCCGCGTCATGATCCCGGTGCCGGCTTTCTCGGAGTTGACCAGGAGTTTTCTCAGCTGCGAAACGTACACGTGCAGAGCTGCGTTCGCACGCCGCGGCGGATCTTCGGCCCAGAGTTCCGTGATGAGCTGTCCGACGCTTACCACCTCGTTCGCCCGCGTGATGAAAACGGCTAGCAAGAGTTCAATCTTGCGTGCGTTCGCGAGGAATTCCCGGCCCTGTCTGACCACCCTGACCGGTCCCAGCACCTGGTAACGCATCCGGCCTCCAGAAACTCGTAGCGAGGATGGAGGTCGGCAGGATGTGCACGCCGCCGACCGCACTTGACACTGCCAGGCGCCGGAAGCGGTGCGTATTAGAGAAACTACCTACCCGCACAGCATGCAACGAGTGGAGTCGCTCCGACCACCGATCGTGACCGAGGGCGGCGTTTTGTCCTGTTTTGACATCTGTTGGGTGACCATCCTCACACTCTCGTCCTTGCGTCTTGGCAAGCGTCGTCGAATGTTATGAAGGTCCTGTCAGCCATCTGACTCGGTGTTCTCGCCAGCGTCGCGCCGAGCGCGGGACAGATACGGTACATGTCATCGCCGAGAGGAACGCTGCAATCGCCGCGCGCATGACACGGACCGTGACGTGCCACCCTTCTGGTGGGTGCTTCGCCGACGGACCTTCGCAGGTCACGTCTGTGGTATCGCTCGCCCGCCGTGAGCGGAGGTGTTATTCGGGTGGAGGAAAAAAGCTGGACGGACCTGCGGTCCGTCGTAATCCGCGCCGATGAGATGCGTCTGCTATTGTCGGCCCTGGACCTGGCTAGGTCCGGTTGCGCGGTCATTGTCGAGGTGTCCGGGGATCCGGGCGCCGGCAAGACACATCTGCTGAGGGCATTCGGAGAGGAACTGGCCCGGTCCGGCATCAGATCGGCCACTGCCAGCGGAGCCGCGGCGGGCGAGTGGTCACCCGAACGCCCGTTCGCCGATGGGGGGGAAGCCGGCACGCCCACCGGGACGCCACGGCGGCCCGAGACGGCCGGGATCCTGGACGTCATCGCCCTTCTACCGACCACGCGGCCGATCATCGAGCGTGCGGCGACCGAACTGGTGTTCGTCTTCGACGACCTCCACCTCGCCGACACACGGACGATCGAGGCGCTCGAGGCGGTCCTGCGCAGCCCGCCGCGCGGCGTGCTGGTGGTGGTGGCACACCGGCCGCGCCAGTCCTCAGCCCGGCTGCTCGCGGTGCTGGCAGGCGCCCACGACCTGCCGAACATCACCCGGCGCATCGATCTCGATGGTCTCGACTTGGACCAGTGCGCCCTACTGCTGGGATGGCCTCGGCAGGCACCGGCCCTCGCCGACCTGCACCGGGAGAGCGAGGGTAACCCGCTATACCTGCAGCTACTGGCCACCCGCTGGGCCGAGGTCGGCGTGGGGCAGGCGGCCGTGGGCGGCGGCGCCCACGCACTGCTGCGCGAGATGGCCCTCCTGAGCCGCGATGAGTCGCTGGTCGCCGACACGGCGGCGGTGCTGGGAAAGCTACGCCTCGAACTGGCCGCCGAGCTGGCAGGTCTCACCGCGCGTGAGGTCCTTGACGCTGCGAGCAGCCTGGTGCAGCGCGACCTGCTGCGCGTGGACCACGGCGGGCCGCCGGTCTTCCGGTTCCGGCACCCCGTCGTGCGCGAGGTGCGCTACGAGAACATGGACCACTGCCTGCGCAGCCTGATGCATCGGCGCGCGCTGGGTCAGCTGCTGCACCGGGGTGACATCTCCGCTGAGGTGGACTGGCACCTGGAGCGCGCGCTCGTCGTGTCGAGCGTCGAGACCGTCGAGATCCTGCTCAGGCACGCCGGCCAGTTTCTGTGCCTCGAACCGGAGGCAATGGCGCGCTGGACACGGATGACGATCGAGGCCGTCGCGGCCGCCAGCCCGAATGGCTACCTCGGGCCCTCCTGGACCAGGCTGGTGATCCTGCTGGTCAAGGCGCTTACTGCGGCGGGGCGACATCCGGAAAGCCAACGGGTGCTGGACTCGCTGATGTTCAGGCTGGCGGACGAGGCCACGCCGAGCGTCGACTACGCTCGGTCGTTCCGGGTACTACGGGATTGTTTTCTGGGGAACTTCGCCGGTGGGCGAGGCGCCGCGTCGGCCGGTGTTGTCGCCGCTGGGCCGGCCACACGTCCCGTCAGCCTGAAGATCGCCGAAGCGCTCGGCACCGTCATGGAGACGCAGGAGCTGTTCCCGGAAGTCTCGGCCGACCTGGTGAGCCTCGCCCGGCGTCACGGGACGCGGGCCGAGGAGTGCGGCGCCCTCGCGGTGCGAGCGCTCGGAGAGGCGCTGGCCGGTCGCGTCGCGGAGGCACTGCACGCCGCCCAGCCCTGCGCCGAGATCGCCGACATGCTCCCCAACGACACGATGCACCTGGCGGAGTACCTCGCCGTCCTGGGCTGGGCCGAGATCCTGCTGGGAGGGTCGCGCTCGTCGGAGCGCCACCTCGACCGCGGAATCGCGATCGCCCGTCGAACCGGCGACTTCCACGCGCTGCCCGTGCTGCTCAGCGGCCGGGGCTACCTGCACATCATGGTCGGAGACCTTCGGAACGCCGGACGGGCCTGCGCCGAGGCCACCTGGTGGGCGCGGCGGATGGACGCGGACGCCGCGCTCGGACTGACTCTCATGATCGAGTCATTCTGCCTGCTTCTCGACACCCTGCCCGGGGACCGGACGGCGATCGACCGAGCAGAGGAGGCGGTGACGGCGTCCTCGTCGGCCCCAGCGCTGTGGGGCCTGAACCCGACCGTCGTGCTGGCACTGGCGGCTCTCGCGGAGGGAGACTCGGGCCGGTGCGTGTCGCTCATCCTGGAGGCGGGCGGAGGCCCCGAGCTGCGGGCGCTGCCCGTGCTGTTGCGGCCGGCCTGCTTCGGGCTGCTCACGGCCGCGACGATCGCCGCGGGCGACCACGACGTGAGGTGGGCGCACCGCGCCGGGGCGGCCGCCAGACCGCTCGGGCTGGCCTATCAATACGCGCTCGCAGTACTCGCCGAGGCGCACGTGCTGCAGTCGAGGGGAGACAGCGGTCGGGCACTCACCCTGTACTGGCGCGCCGCGACGATGTTCGTCGACGGCGGCATGCTGGTCGCCCGTGCCCTCGCCCTCTACCTGGGGTCGTTCGCCGCCGTCGACGCGGGCCGAAGCGACGAGGCGGTGGACATGCTTCGCCGCGGCCAGGCGAGTGCGCTTCGGTGCGGCGCCCGCCGGCTGTACGCCGAGATCGCCGAGGAACTCGACAGTCTCGACGCCCCGCGCCCACCGGGGGACCCTCTCGAAGAGGGCACCTTCGCCGCCCTGACGAACCGCGAACGAGAGGTAGCCAGGGTGGCGGGCGAGGGTGGGACGAGCCGCGAGATCGCCGGGCGACTAGGCCTGAGCCCGCGAACCGTCGACGTCCATCTGACCCGGATCTACCGCAAGCTCAACGTGCGGTCGAAGAGCGAGCTCGTTCGTCTGATGGCCACGGTGAACTCGTCCTCCCCGGCCACGCCCAAGTCCGGGTCGCCGGGGCCGGCGGGTGCTGACACGTCGGTCACGTCGGTTGAGAGCAGCGCCGGATCCTGCGGCTAGGCGTCGGCGTCCGCGAGGAGTAGCGCCACCATCTCCGACCGCAGATGACGCGCCAGCGCCGCCGGCGCCGGATAGTCCATGATCATCGCCGGTTCGAGAGCCAGGCCGGTGTCCCGCCGCAGGGCGTCACGAAACTCCAGCGCGGAGAACGACGACATCCCGCTTTCCAGCAGGCTCCTGTCCTCCTCGACGTCGACGGCCGAGGCGTGGCCCAGCACTGCCGCGGCGTGGCCGCGCACGAGACCGAGCAGGAGGTCCTCCTGGGCCGACGCGTCGAGTCCACGCAGGCGCTCCCGCAGCGCCGCCGGGGCACCGTCCTCGTCCTCGTCTTCGTCCTCGTCCTGGTCCTCCTCCGGGTCGGTCGCGTGCTGCCCGATCCCGGGTGGGTCGTCGAGCAGGGCGCGCCGCCAGCTGGCGAGCGCGGGAAGCAGCGCGCGGATCCCGTCGAGTCGGACGGAGGGACCCTCGGGACCGCTGGGCAGTCCGCCGCCGACCGGCTCGGGCACGGGCTCGCCACCGCTGAGCAGGTCACCCAGACCGTCGGCGTCGTCCGCGTCGACGAGCGCCCAGAAAGCGTCCTCGGCGGCCCGCACGGGCGTCGAGACCCGCCTCTCGGCCGGCGAGTCGAGCCAGTAGCGCCGCCGGGCGAAGGCGTAGCTGGGCAGCTCGACGCGCCCGGGCGGCGCGCCGTCGAACATCACGGCCGACCAGTCCACCTCGGCGCCGCGGGCAGAGGCGGACCCCAGAACGGTGGTGAACGTGCCCACCTCCGGTTGTCCGGCGCGCATCATCGGGAGGAGTGCCACGTTCCCGGACGGCGCGCAACCGGCGACCAGCCCGCTCAGAACAGCGTCAGGGCCGAGCTCGACGAAGGTGTCGACGCCGCTGCCCAGCAGCCAGCGCACGCCGTCCAGGAAGCGGACGGTCTGCCTCGCGTGGCGCACCCAGTGGTCGGCGGACAGCAGCTCGCCGGCCGGCACCGGAGCGCCGGTCAGGTTCGACACGATGGGGATCGTCGGCGGGGAGTAGGTCAGACCGGCCGCGAGGCGGCCGAACTCCGCCAGGACCGAGTCCAGGTGATGGGAATGGAAGGCATGGCTCACCTTCAGCCGCCTGGTTCTCGTCCCCGCGCGTCGCCACTGCGCGGCGAGTGCCGCGACCGCGTCCGCGTCGCCCGACACGACCGTCGCGGCCGGCCCGTTGACCGCGGCGACGGCGACCCGTCGCTCGTAGCCGACCATGGACTCGCGCACGGCCTCCTCCGCCGCGGCGATGGCGACCATCGTGCCAGTGTCCTCGATCGACTGCATCAGCCGGCCGCGACCGGCGACGAGCGCACTCGCGTCCCGGGCTGACAGCACCCCGGCGACGTGCGCCGCGGCCAGCTCGCCGATCGAGTGCCCGATCAGGAAGTCCGGCCGCAGGCCTGCCCACCACGCCGTGCGGAATAGCGCCACCTCGACCGCGAACAGCGCCGCCTGGGTGTAAAGCGTCTGGTCGACCAGAGCCGCGGTCGCCGACCGCGGCGAGGCGAACATCACCGACAGCAGCGGCTGCTCCAGATGCTCGTCGAGGTGAGCGGCCAGCTCGTCGAGCGTCTCGTCGAACACCGGGAACGCCGTCCGCAGCTCGCCACCCATGCCGAGCCGCTGGCTGCCCTGGCCGGTGAAGAGGAAGGCGGTACGCCGGTGCCGCGCGACCCCGGTGACGAGTCCCTGCGCGGACGTGCCGGCCGACAGTGCGCGCAGCCCTCGCAGCAGCTCGTCGCGGTCGGTGCCGACGAGGACCGCGCGGTGCTCGAAGCGGGTTCGCGCGGCCAGGGTGGCCGCGACCTCGGCGGGGCGCAGCGACGCGCGGTCGGCCAGCGCGTCATGTAGCCGGCCGGCATTCGCCCGCAGCGCGGACGGGTCACGGCCGGACAGCACGAGGGCGAGCGGGCGTGGTGACGGCGCGTCCGGCTGCCGTCCCAGGCCGGGCGAAGCCCCAGCGGGCGAGGCGTCGGCGGCCGCGGTGTTCGGCGGTGCCTCCTCCAGGATCAGATGCGCGTTCGTCCCACTGATGCCGAAGGAGGACACCCCCGCGCGCCGCGGCTCCAGCCCGGCAGCCCACGGCCTGCTCCGCGTCAGCAGCTCCACCCGCCCGCTGCCCCAGTCCACATGAGGAGAAGGCGCTCCGATGTGCAGCGAGGCCGGCAGCAGGCCGTGCCGCAGCGCCATCACCATCTTGATGACGCCGGCGACCGCGGCGGCGGCCTGGGTGTGGCCGATGTTGGACTTGACCGAGCCGAGCCACAGCGGCTGCTCGCGCTCCTGGCCGTAGGCGGCGAGCAGCGCCCCCGCTTCGATCGGGTCGCCCAGCGCGGTGCCGGTGCCATGCGCCTCGACGGCGTCGACCTGGCGGGGCAGGAGCCTCGCGTCCGCGAGCGCGGCCCGGATGACGCGCTCCTGCGCGGGGCCGTTCGGGGCGGTCAGCCCATTGCTCGCGCCGTCCTGGTTCACGGCCGACCCTCGGACGACCGCGAGTACCGGATGCCCCGCCCGCCGCGCGTCGGACAGCCGTTCCAGCAGTAGCAGCCCAGCGCCCTCACCGAACCCGGTTCCGTCGGCGTCCGCCGAGAAGGCCTTGCACCGCCCGTCCGGAGCGAGAGCGCGCTGGCGGCTGAAGTCCGTGAACACCGCCGGCGTCGACATCACCGTCACCCCGCCCGCGAGCGCCATGGTGCACTCACCGGAGCGCAGTGCCCGCACCGCGAGATGCACGGCCACCAGCGACGACGAGCACGCGGTGTCGAGAGTGACGGCGGGGCCTTCCAGCCCCAGCGTGTAGGAGATCCGACCGGACGCGACGCTGGCCGCCGTGCCACTGCCCAGATAGGGCTCGTACTCGGGCGGGACACTCGGCAGTCGGGTGGCATAGTCGCTGTACATGACGCCGGCGAAGACACCGGTCCGGCTTCCGCGCAGCGTCGCCGGGTCGATCCCGGCCCGCTCGATCGCCTCCCACGCCACCTCGAGCAGCAGCCGGTGCTGCGGGTCGGTCGCCTTCGCCTCCCGCGGGCTGAGCCCGAAGAAGCCCGGGTCGAAGGCCGCGACCTCCCGCAAGAAGGCCCCTTGCCGGGTGTAGGTGGTGCCAGGGCTGTCGGGGTTCGGGTCGTAGAGCGCGTCGAGGTCCCAGCCGCGGTCCGCTGGGAAGTCGGCCACGACGTCGAGCCCGCCCGCCGCCACCTCCCACAGCCCGTCAGGGTCCTCGACGCCGCCGGGATAGCGGCATGCCATGCCGACGATCGCCACCGGTTCGGGCTCGGCGGCGGTCGCCATCCGCAGCCGCTCGCGGGTCTCGTGCAGGTCGGCCGTCACCCAGCGCAGGTAGTCGACGAGTTTCTCCTCGTTCGCCGAGGTCGGCTCGGTCGCCTCAGGTGCCGGGGCTGTCATCCGCGTAGTCTCGTTCGTCGTCATCGGTTCAGCCCTCTCCTCGGGCCGGCGTGGCCCGGTCCGATCTGCCCAGCTCGCGGTCGATGAAGTCGAAGATCTCGCTGGCGGATGCGGTACCGATGCGTTCCGTGACGGGTGACGCGAGACCGGCGGGCTGGCCTCCGGTCTGGGCGGCGGCCCACGCGGCGAGCATCCGCCGCATCCGCCCGTCGACCTCGCCCCAGTGGGCCGGATCCGGCGCGGTCGCGGCTGTGAGACTGGCCTCCAGGCGGTCAAGCAGGGTGCCGATGTCCGCCCCATCCCCCGCCGGATCGTCTGCCCGCGCCGGGATGAGCGCCGACATGAGGTACTGGGCGACCGCGCGTGGCGTCGGATGGTCGAACGCGAGCGTTGCCGGCAGGCGCAGGCCGGTCGCGGCGCCCAGCCGGTTGCGTAGCTCGACGACCGTCAGCGACTCGAAGCCGAGGTCCTTGAAGGCCCGGTCCGGCTCGACGGTCTCGGCGTCCGTGGCGGCCGGTCCACCCCCCGGCGTCACCGGCTCCCCGCCGCGGCCCAGAACGGTGCCGATCGTGCCCAGTACCAGGTCGAGGACGGCCTGCGCGCGCTCCGCCGGGTCGAGTCCGCCCAACCGGGCGGCGAGATTCACCTCGGCGTCCTGGGCGTGGCGGGCCAGCGGGGCCGGCGCGAGCCGGCGCAGCACCGGGGCCAGCAGGCCGTCCCTGGCGGCCGCCCGCAGGGCGGCCGCGTGCAGCAGCGCCGGGGCGACGACCGGCCGGTCCACCTCCAGAGCCCGATCGAAGGCGGCGAGCCCCTGTTCGGCCGTCATGGGTGTCAGCCCAAAGCGGGTCAGCCGGGCGAGGTCCTCGGCGCCGAGCTCTCGGGTCATGCCCGACGCGGGCGCCCACAGGCCCCAGGCGAGGGACCTCGCCGGCAGGCCGGCTGCCCACCGCCGCTGCGCCAGCGCGTCCAGGTAGGCGTTGGCCGCGGCGTAGTTCGCCTGGCCCGCGCCGCCGATCGTCGCCACCAGCGAGGAGAACACGACGAACTCGGCGAGGTCGGCGTCAGCTGTCATCTCGTGCAGATGCGCCACGGCGTCGACCTTGGGCCGGAACACGGCGTCGAGGTCGTCGTCGGTCAGCGCCGTGACGGTACGGTCGCGCAGGAGTCCCGCGGCGTGAAACACCGCTGTCAGCGGGTGCTCGACCGGCACCGCGTCGAGCACCCGGGCCAGCGCTGCCCGGTCGGCGACGTCGCAGGCGAGCACGGTCGCGCGCGCGCCCAGATCGGTCAGCCGCTGCCCTAGCCTGTCGGCGCCCGGCGCCGCCGGTCCGCGCCGGCTAAGCAGGAGCAGGTGGCGGGCGCCGTGCACGCGAACGAGATGCTCGGCGAGGAGGCCCGCGAGCGTCCCGCTGGCGCCTGTGATCAGCACGGTGCCGTCCGCGTCGAGCGGCCGCGGCCGGTGAACGACGTCGGAGCCCCCGCCGAGGCGCCTGGGCCCGTCCGTAGGTGACCCGCCTTCGCCGTCCCGCGGACGGGCAAGGTACGGGACGAGCGAGACGCCGGCCCGGACGGCGAGCTGAGGCTCACCGCTTGCGAGCGCTCCGGCCAGGTCCGCGGCCGGGTTCCCCGCGCCGTCGAGGTCGACCAGCACGATCCGACCCGGGTGCTCGGCCTGGGCTGACCGGACCAGGCCCCAGACCGCTGCCGCGGCGACATCCACCAACGGTTCGTCGGCTGTGGACACCGCGCCGCGGGTCACGACGGCGAGAATGTCCTCATCGAACCGGTCGTCGGCCAGCCACGCCCGCAGCGCGGCCAGCATCGACCTGGTCAGCTCCCGCACGGCCGCCGCGTCGGCTGTCGTGGCCAGGTCGGGCGCCCACGCGGCCGCCGGCGTCAGCGCCGCCACGACCACGGTCCTCGGTGTGGCCGGCGGATGTCCGGACCCGTCCGCCGCGAGACCGGCGATCTCGTCCAGCGTCGCGGCCCGTGGGCCGGGCAGGCCGAGCGGGTCCGGACCGAGCACCGTCCACCCGGGCTGGGCCGCCGCGGGGCGAGACGACGGGACGGCGGGCTCCCAGACCAGCTCAAAGAGGGACTCCTGCCGGGTCGCCGCCCGTAGCCGGGCCGCCGGCATCTCGCGGACCACGACGGCGTCGGCGACGGCGACGACCCGGCCGTCGGGTGTCGTCGCCCGCAACGACATAGCCTCGCCGCCGTCGACCGGCGCGAGCCGCACCCGCAGAGTCGACACGTCCGCCGTCTCGATCCGTACGCCGCGCCAGGCGAACGGAACGCGCACGACGCCGTCGCCCAGGCCGTGGTCGGTTCCGCCCGCGGACGCGGCCATCGGATGCAGGCAGGCGTCCAGCAGTGCCGGATGCAGCAGGAACCCTCCCGTCGCGGTCTCCGGCGGAAGAGCCACCTCCGCGTACAGCTCGGAGCCTGACCGCCAGGCCGCCCGCAGCCCCTGGAACGTCGGGCCGTACTCGTATCCGCGGGTATGCAGGTCGTCGTACAGGTCATCGACGGCGATGCTGGCCGCCCCGGGCGGCGGCCAGGTCGCCGGCCCTGCCGCGGCGGCGCTACCGGTGCCGGGCCCGGCGGCCGCGGTCACCTGGTCCTCAGCCATGCGGTCCAGAGGGCCGTCGCCGCTGGTCACGACGGCGGAGGCGTGCAGAGTCCAGATCTCGTCGCCGTCCGTCCGGGAGTGCACCTCCACGGACCGGCCACCGCTGGCGACGCCGTACGCACCGTTCTCCGCTCCGGGCTCCTCGTATGCCCCGGTCCCCGTGACCGTCACCTGAAGACGCACGGAACGGTCCGGCGCGAGCAGGAGTGGCTCCGCCAGGGTCAGCTCCTCGATCCGGTCGAGGCCGGCCGACCGCGCCGCGGCGAGGACCAGCTCGACGAACGCCGTCCCCGGCAGCAGGGCGGTGCCCGCCAGCCCGTGCTCGGCCAGCCATGGCGTGTTCTGCGTGGACAGCCGACCGGTGTGCACCACGCCCCTGCCACCGGCGAGCTCAACCGTCGCGGTCAGCAGCGGATGCCCGCCCGCGACGAGACCGAGACCGGCCACGTCCGCGCTCCCGCGAGCCATCTCCAACCAGAACCGGCGGCGCTGGAACGGGTAGGTGGGCAGACTCAGCGGGAGACCACGCGGCTCGCTGGACGGTTCGGGCCGGGCGGCCGGACCCGGTCGCGGCGCGCTCACCGGATCGCCGGCCATCCGGTGATCAGGCGACGCGTCCACGCTCGAGCCCTGGCTGGACACCGGGTCGTGCGCCCCGAGCATGGCGGGGACGTCGAGGAAGGCGCCCAGGGTGTGGGCGGTGGCCGCCGAGAGCAGGAAGTCCCGCGGGCCCCCCTCGTCACGGCGCAGCGAGCCGACGACACCGGCCCGGCGGCCCGGCGGCAGCGTGTCGAGAGTCTCCTCGATGCCGAGGGTCAGCACCGGGTGCGGCGAGCACTCCAGGAACAGCTCGTGGCCCTGTTCGGCGAGTGCCCGGATCACCGGTTCGAGCCGGACCGTCGAGCGCAGGTTGCGGAACCAGTACTCGGCGTCCAGCGTCGCCGTGTCGACGGGCCTTCCCTCCACCGTGGAGTGGAACGGGACCTCGCCGGAACGCGGCGTCAGACCACCCAGCAGGTCGAGCATCTCGTCGTGCAGCCCGTCCATGTGGGCCGAATGGGACGCATAGTCCACCTCGACGCGTCGCGCCCGAACACCGTCGGCGACGCAGGACGCCAGGAACTCGTCCAACGCGTCGGCGTCGCCGGAGACCACGGTCGAGCGCGGACCGTTGTGCGCCGCGATGCCGAGCCGCTCGCCCCAGGCAGCCAGTCGCTCGCGCACCTCCACGGCTACGAGGCCCACCGCGCCCATCCCCCCGGGCCGGCCGGCCCCACCAGCCTGGCCAGGCCGACCCTCGTCGCCGGCTGCGGCGGCCCGCTGGTCCACGATCGCGCGGCCGATCAGCCTGCTGCGGACCGCGACCACGCGGGCCGCTTCGGACAGCGACATCGCCCCGGCCACGTACGCCGCCGCGATCTCCCCCTGCGAGTGGCCCACCACGGCCGACGGGCGGATCCCGACCGAGCGCCACAGCTCCGCCAGCGAAACCATCACCGCGAACAGGGTGGGCTGAACGACGTCGACCCGGTCGAGCGGAGGCGCGCCCGGTGACCCGCGCAGCACGTCGATCACCGACCAGCCAACGTGGTCAGACAGCTCCCGCGCGCAGTCCCGCAACCGCTCGGCGAAGACCGGCTCGTCCGCCAGCAGGTCGACGGCCATCCCGCGCCACTGCGAGCCCTGACCGGGAAAAACGAACACGGTCCTGGCCCGCTCGTCGGCCGCGCCGAGCACGAGGTTCGGTGCCTGTCGCCCGCTCGCGGCCGCGGCGAGGCCACGTGCCAGCTCGGCGTGGTCCGCGGCGAGCACCACCGCGTGCCGCTCGAACCTGGAGCGCTGGGTCGCGAGCGCCGCGGCCGTGGCGACCAGCGGCGGCGGGTCGTCCGAGTCGACCAGGTCGAGAAGCCGCGCGGCCTGGTCGCGCAGGGCGCCCGAGGTACGCGCGGACAGGACGACGGGTACCGGCCTCGTCCCGGTGCGCAGGGGGCCGGGCGCCGCACCGGGGCGAGGCGAGGACAAATCGGTGCCCTCGGCCGGCAGGGGCCGGGGCGTGGACACCGGCTCGTCGGCGGGGCCCTGTTCGAGGATGACGTGGGCGTTGGTCCCACTGATGCCGAACGACGACACCGCCGAACGGCGCGGACGGCCCGCGGACGGCCAGGGCTGCTGGTCAGCCAGCAACCGGACGGTGTCCCGCGACCAGTCGACGGCCGAGGTCGGCTCGGTCACGTGCAGGGTGCGCGGCAACACCTCGTGCCGCATCGCCTCGACCATCTTGATCACACCGGCGACGCCCGCCGCCGCGAGAGTGTGCCCGATGTTCGATTTGATCGACCCCAGCCACAGCGGCTCCGCCCGTGCACCCCGCTCGCCATAGGTGGCGATCAGCGCCTGGGCCTCAATGGGATCGCCGAGCGGAGTACCCGTGCCGTGTGCCTCCACCGCGTCGACCTCGTCCGGAGCGAGCCGCGCGGCGGCGAGCGCGGCGCGGATGACCCGTTGCTGCGACGGTCCGTGCGGCGCGGTCAGACCGTTGCTGGCACCGTCCTGGTTCACGGCGGAGCCGCGGACGACGGCGAGCACCCGATGCTGGTTGCGCCGCGCGTCGGCGAGCCGTTCCAGCAGTAGCATCCCGGCGCCCTCGCCCCAGCCGGTGCCGTCGGCGTCGGCGGCGAACGCCTTGCATCGCCCGGCCGGCGACAGCGCCCGCTGCCGGCTGAATTCCACGAAGTTGCGGGGCCCCGACATGATCGTCACTCCGCCGGCGAGCGCGAGGTCACACTCGCCGCCGCGCAGCGCCTGACCGGCCAGGTGCAGGGCGACCAGAGACGACGAACACGCCGTGTCCACCGTCACCGCGGGACCCTCCAGGCCCAGGGTGTAAGAGACCCGGCCGGAGGCGACGCTCGTCGTGTTGCCTGTTGACAGGTATCCCTCGAAATCCGTCGGCACACGGCCCCCCGCGCCGGCGTAGTCACCCGCGATCACACCTGCGAACACCCCGGTGCTGGTGCCGTGCAGCGAGCGCGGATCGAGGCCCGCGCGTTCGATCGCCTCCCACGACGTCTCCAGCATCAGCCGCTGCTGCGGATCGAGCGCGGTGGCCTCCCGCCGATTGATGTTGAAGAACTCCGGGTCGAACAGGTCCGCGTCGTAGACGAACCCGCCCTCCCGCACGTAGGAGGTCCCCGGCCTGTCCGGATCGGGATCGTGGAGAGCGTCGAGATCCCAGCCGCGATTGGTCGGGAACGGCCCAACCGCATCGACGCCACCCTCGACCAGTCGCCACAGCTCCTCCGGAGAGCTGACCCCGCCCGGGAAACGGCACGCCATACCGATGACGGCGATCGCGTCGGACTCCTCGTCGACCTCGTTGGCGACGGCCCCGGGCTCCCCGGTGCGCGGTCCGGCGGCGTCGGGCGCCCGGGCGCCGCCGGCCCCCCCCGGGGCCCGGCCCCCGGCCCCCCCCCCCCCCCCCCCGGCCGCCCCCCCCCCCCCCCCCCCGCCCACC
>NZ_JADWYX010000069.1:0-3235 GCF_016786355.1 Frankia sp. AgB1.9 | reverse complement strand
CCCGGGGGGCCCCGGGGGGGGCGCGGGGGGGGGGCCGCGGGGGGGGGGGGGGGGGGGGGGGGGGGGGGGGCCGGCGGCCGGCACTCGCGAGCAGTAGGCCGCGAAGCAGGTCGGCCAGCGAGACGGGGGTCGGATGGTCGAACACCAGCGTCGTCGGCAGCCGCAGACCGGTGACGGTTGCCAGCCGATTGCGCAGCTCGACTGCGGCGAGCGAGTCGACGCCGAGTTCGGTGAACGGCCGGTTCGGCGGTACCGACTCGGCGGCGTGGTTGCCCAACACGGTCGCCGTCTGCGCCCGCACCAGCTGGACGAGCAGGCGGTCCTGTTCCTCCCGACCCAGGCCGGCGACGCGGTCGGCGAGCTGTCGCGGCGCGTCTGCCGCGGACGCGGTCCGCCGTCGGGACGGCGTCCCCACCAGACCGTCCAGCACCCGGCTCGAGCCTGCTGCCGCGCCCCGGTCACGCAGCGCGGCCAGGTCCAGCGCGACCGGCACGTGCACCGGGTGCGGCGCGGCCATCGCCGCGTCGAGCAACGCGAGAGCCTGATCGACCGGCAGCGTCCGGATGCCGCCGCGGTCCAGCCGGACACGCGCGGCGCCATCCAGATCCACGGCCATGCCACCGCCCGCCCACGGTCCCCAGGCCAGTGACGTGGCCGGCAGACCGGCGCGCGCGCGGTACTCGGCCATGGCGTCGAGGAAGGCGTTCGCGGCGGCGTAGTTGGCCTGCCCGGGGTTGCCGAGCGTCCCCGCGACAGAGGAGAACAGCACAAACGCGGCCAGGTCGGCGCCAGCTGTCAGCTCGTGCAGGTTCCACGCTCCGTCCACCTTCGGCCGCAGCACCGTCCGTACCCGCTCCGGCGTCAGGTCCGCGAGCAGCGCGTCGTCGAGCACACCGGCCGTGTGTACGACCGCGGTCAGCGGATGGTCGGCGGGAATGCCAGCGACCAGCTCGGCGAGGGCGGTCCGGTCCGCCACGTCGCAGGCCTCGACGCGCACCTGCGCCCCCAGCTGCGACAGCTCCTCGACCAGCTCCCGCGCCGCGCCGGACCGGTCGCCGCGCCGGTTGGTGAGCAGCAGGTGGCGAGCCCGGCCGGTGGCGACCAGATGACGGGCGACCTGCGCCCCGAGCGCGCCGGTGCCGCCAGTGACCAGCACCGTCCCGGTGGGATCCGGCTCGGCCGGGACGGTGAGCACGACCTTGCCGACGTGGCGAGCCTGGCCAAGATGGCGGAAGGCTTCAGGAGCCCGCCGGATGTCCCACGCGGTGATCGGCGGCGGTGTCAGGACACCTGCCTCGAACAGCTCGACGACTGCGACGAGCAGCTCCTGGATCCGCGCCGGACCGGCCTCCATCAGGTCGAAGGCCTGGTAGCGCACGCCCGGGTGGTCGCGCGCGACGCGCTCGGGGGCGCGGATGTCGGTCTTGCCCATCTCCAGGAAGCGGCCGCCGCGCGGCAGCAACCGCAGCGACGCGTCCACGAAGTCCCGCGCGGTGGCGTTGAGGACGACGTCGACACCCCTGCCAGCGGTGCGCTCGAGGATGGTCTGCTCGAAGCCCAGCGTGCGGGAGTCCGCGATGTGCGCGTCATCCAGCCCGGCGTCGCGCAGAGCCCGCCACTTGCCGGTGCTCGCCGTGCCGAACACCTCTGCGCCCAGATGGCGGGCCAGCTGGGTCGCGGCCGTGCCGACGCCGCCGGCGGCCGCGTGCACGAGCACCGACTCACCTGCCCGCAGGCCGGCGAGATCGACCAGCCCCCGGTAGGCCGTCATGAAGACGATCGGGACGGCGGCGGCGGTCGCGAACGACCAGCCCCGCGGCAGGTGGGTCACCAGCGCGCGCTCGGTGACGCAGACCGGCCCGGCCCCGCCCGACAGCAGGCCCATCACCCGGTCGCCCGGCGCGAGGTCCTGGACGCCGGGCCCGACCTCGAGCACGACGCCCGCACCCTCGCTGCCAAGCGCGGCCTCGCCCGGATACATCCCCAGCGCGATCATCACGTCGCGGAAGTTCAATCCGGCCGCGCGGAGGGCCACTCGGATCTCGCCGGTTCCCAGCGCGCGATGCGCGTCCGGGTTCGGCCGCAGCATCAGGTTCTCGACGGTGCCGCGCTCGCTGACGTCGAGTCGCCACGAGGCCGAACCCGCCGTCGCGCCGGCCGCGGTCCCCTCCGCGGAGGGCGGCCTCAGGGCCGGCCGCGACGGTCCGCGCACGAGCCGTGGCCGGTACAGCCGGCCGGCGCGGATCATCAGCTCGGGCTCGTGGGACCGCGTGGCGGCGCGGACCGCGGCCGGCAGGATCCTGGCGGACTCGGGCTGGTCGTCGATGTCGACCAGGACGATCCGCCCCGGATGCGCCGCCGGGGCCGCCCTCACACGGCCGCGGGCGGCCGCGGCCGCCAGATCGGGTGCGCCGCCGGCCGCGGGCAGCTCCACCGCGCCACGGCTGAGCAGTACCAGAGTGACCGCGGCCAGCCGTGGCTCGGAGAGCCACCGGCCGACGAGCGAAAGGGTCTGTGTGGTCAGCAGGTGGGCGGACTCAGCGGCGTGGCCCGGGCCAGCGGAGGCCGCCGGCTCACCCAGCGTGGCGATCACGATGTCGGGCAGGCGCGCGTCCTCGCCGTCCGTCAGATCGGTCAGGCTCTCGGCCGACACGACGTCGCCGTCCACCTCGTCGAGAGCGGCGTGGTGGACGCCGTCGAGGACGGCCAGCAGGCCGGCGTCCTGGTCCGCCTCCGTCACGTCGAGCGGGGCCCAGTCAATCTGGTAGAGCGAACGCGCGGCCGCAAGCTGGGACGACCCGGCGGACGGCGACAGGTTCGCGGTGCGCAGTACCAGCGATCCGACGTGCAGCACGAGCGATCCGGCCTCGTCCCAGGCGGTGATCGACACCGAGTCCTGGCCCGCCGGCGCCAGCCGTACGCGCAGGCTCCTCGCCCCGCTCGCGTGCAGGGTCACGTCGTTCCACCCGAACGGCAGCCGGACGGCCCCTGGGGGCGAGCTCTCCGCCGCGTCCCCGACCGCCAGCGCGTGCAGGGCGGCGTCGAGCAGCGCCGGATGGATCTCGTAGTCCGACGCGGCGTCTCGGTACTCGGCGTCGAGCTCGACGAGGGCGTAGATGTCGTCGCCCGATTTCCAGGCGGCGGTGAGTGCTTGGAAGGTGGGTCCGTAGTGGTATCCGTGCTGGGTGAGGTGGTCGTAGAAGTTGGTGAGGGTGATGGGGGTGGTGTCGGGGGG
>NZ_JADWYX010000068.1 GCF_016786355.1 Frankia sp. AgB1.9 | reverse complement strand
CGCGACCGCAAAGGCCTCTACGCCAAAGCCCGCCGCGGCGAACTCACCAACTTCACCGGCATCGACTCCCCCTACCAACCACCCGACCATGCCGAAATCCACCTTGATGCCTCCGGCACCATCCCCGCCGAACAGAGCGCCGAAAAGGTCGTCGCCTACGTGCGCCACGCCGGCCGGCTCACTTCGCTGGAAGGTGAATGACCGCGCTCGACGGCCACTCCCTCGACGCCGCCCCGCGAGGACTGGGCCGTACACGTCGCCCTCGCGGTCCACTGGCAGCCCGTCGTCGGCGCGGTCGGGCTGCCCGCTAGCGGAAGCAGTGCGAGGCGAACCGTTCCAGGTACGGCGCGAACGCGTCGGTGATGCCCGCGGCGGTCAGGCCGTATTCCTCCAGCGAATAGCGGTGCGCCGGACGGGCGCCCTGACTGTTGGCCTCGGCCCACCGGCGCATGCTGAGGCGCACCTCGTCATCGAGCGTCAGCCGGGTGAACTCGTAGATCCGCTCGGCCGTCCCAACAGGATCGGATTCGATCTCGTACTGCCCGACGTCGAGGAACCGGTCCTGCCCGATGGTTTCCCGCGCGGCCATCGCCTGCTGGACACCCACCGACCAGTGTTCGAGCAGCGAGGGGCCGAAGGCGTCGTCGGGCGACCAGCTGGGAGTCCGCTGACGGCGGGCGTCGGCCACTGTGCTGCAGGTCGACGCGAGGGCGGCCACCGGATCGCGATGCGTGAAGACGAACCGCGCGTCCGGGTAATGCGCGGCCGCTTCCGGCAGCAGGAAGACATAGGCCGGGGTCTTGAGCAGCCAGCGGTGCGGCGGCCGGTGCGCGTGCAGGAGGCGCAGTACCCGCTCCTGGTACGGGAAGAGATCCGTGTGCGACGTGCCGCGCCACCACGTCGCGTGCGAGGGCACGGGCAGGGTCAGCTCGGCGTGGTCGAAGGCGAGTGCGTGGATCGGCCAGTCCTCGGCCGGGCCGTCGACCGCCACGATGTGACGCGGGTTGGCCGCGGGTGGCACCCGAGGCCGGCGTGGGTCGTCGCGCTCCCGGCCGAGGACGGGCGGGGGCACCGGATTGTTGACCTCCCAGGGGCGCAGATAGCGAAACCTCGGATCATTGGCCAGCAGGAAATGCATCGCGGTCGTGGCCGTGCGCGGCAGCCCGACGATCATCAGGGGACCGTCGATCGGATCGGCCGCCTCCCGCGCGTGTTCGGAGTACCACTCCTCGATGCGCATCCGGGTCACCAGCCGTTGGACCAGGAGCGCCTCGATCCTCTCGACGGCCTCGGGATCCCCGCTCGCGTCGCGCTCGGTCGCGGTGACCAGATTGTCGAGCCCGTTTCGCCATCCACCGGGTCCGAGATCCGTGAGCCCGCAGGACTCGTGCGCCCGGACGACAAGACTTTCGGCTGAAGACACCACGAGAGTGACTATAAATATTTTAAGTCTGAGGACTCAAGACTATGGTTCTGTTGGCGGATCGAGGATCCAGCCGCGCCGGCGGTAGTCGCCGACGCGCGGGTCGTCGTCGTCCCACTGGGTCTGGGTCGCCCGCGCGCTGGCGAAGATCTCCAGGACGGTCGCGCCCGCCGGCCCTGGGGTCAGCGGGCCGTAGGCGACGTCCGGTGCCACGGCGACCAGCTGGCCCGCCGTCAGTGTGACGCCCTCGACGGTGAGCGATCCTTCGAGGACGATCGACGCCGTCCAGTCGGCATGCGCGTGCCACAGCCGTGGTCCGCTGCCCGGTGCCATCCGGGCGTGGGTGAAGCGCACGGCGTCGGGATCGGCGCGGTCGCCCAGGACGAGCGAGAACAGGGTTGCGATCACCTCGCCGGGCTGTCCCTGCGGGTGCCTGTCCTTGTTCCAGTCGACGATCCGCACCCCGGGCCGCTCGCGCAACGGGATGGTCTCGGGAGTGGCCGGTGTGTGGGCGGGTGTCTCGGTCACGCAGGCTTCCCCTCTTGCTCTGCTTGCCCGGAAGGCCTCACGAAACTAAGGTAACGTACTCAAAGACGATAGAGCGCGTGGACGGGATATTGACAGTCGAAGTGAGTGGTGATATTGACGCCGATCGCCATTCATCATCGAGTGTGACCGGGTCGGCTGGGTGATCGCCCGTAGCCGGATCGTGTCCGGCATGACCGGCCGGATCGCCTACGTCCCGCACGAGAGGGAGTCGAGCACGGATGACGACCACCAGCGAATACGGCCGCCCGATCCCCGTTCCGGACGAGTCGTCCGCCGGCTTCTGGGAGGCCGTCCGCCGGCACGAGCTGGCGTTCCAACGTTGCCAGCACTGCGGGCGGTTCGCACATCTCCCGGTGGCCTTCTGCCGCGGCTGCCACAACCTCGACAACCCGTCCTTCGCGTTCGAGCGGGTCGGCGGCCGCGGTCACGTCGTCAACTGGACGGTGATTCACGACCACATGGTCGCCGGCTTCCAGGGGAGCGAGCCGTTGGTCCATGTGCTGGTCCGGCTGGACGAGCAGGAGGATCTGCTATTCCCGGCGACCCTCATCGGGGACACCGAGAAGCTGGAGCTCCTCGCGCCGGTCGAGATCGTCTTCCGGGACGTCGCCGACGGGGTGACCCTCCCGTACTTCCAGCTGCTTTGAGTCACGCACCGAGCATGCCGACGACTGCGAGCACGCCGATGACGCTGCCGCGCCCCGCGACCCTCCTGCACACGGCGGACGTGCACCTGGGCAACGGCGACGGCGGCCCGGAAGGCCGGGAGGCCCGCGCGTTCTCCCGCGCGGTCGACCTCGCGATCGATCGTGACGTCGACGGACTGTTGATCGTGGGAGACCTGTTCGACCACGGCCGGCTCCCCGAGGAGCTGCTGGCCTGGACCGCGAAGGAGCTCAACCGCGCCGAGCGCCCGGTCGTCCTGCTCACCGGCAACCACGACAACCTGAACGACGCGTCCATCCACCACCGCTTCCGTGTCGCCGAGCGGTGCCCGAACGCGGTCCTGCTCGACGACCCGCGGGGATCGGTCGTCGAGGTACCGGGAACCGACGTCGTCGTCTGGGGCCGGGCGCTCGTCGAGCACGAGCCGCGCTACCGCCCGCTGGCCGGCGTTCCGGACAAGCCGGACGGCCGGTGGGGGGTCGTGGCCGGTCACGGGCTGGTGCTGCGCCGAGACCGACGCAGCCATCACTCCTCGCCCATCCTGCCGTCCGAGATCAACGCGATCGACTGGGACTACGTCGCGCTCGGCCATCACCATGCCCACCTGGTGTTCCGCGACCCGCCGCGCCCCGCGCTCTACCCCGGCGCGACCGCCTACTCCCTGCAGGGGCAGGCGGGCGTCGTCGTCGTGAGTTTCGTGCCTGGCGCGGGCGTCACCTTCGAATGGGTCGCCCTCGGCGACGACTGACTATTTACCGGTGCCCGCGGCTCGGGAACCCCGAGCTGGGCACATGGGTCTATCCCGCAGCCAGCTGCGGTCGTACCAGGGAGTCCGGATGCTTACGAGGGACAAGCTCTTCATCGATGGCCGGTGGGTCGCACCGGCGACGAGCGAGACGCTGAACGTCATCAACCCGGCTACGGAGGAGATCTTCGGGTCGATCCCGGCGGCGGGCGCGGCGGACGTAGACCGCGCGGTCGCGGCGGCGCGCCAGGCGTTCGAGGGGCCGTGGCGCAGGCTCGACCCGACCGAGCGCGGGGCGATGCTGCTGCGTTTCCTGGACGAGCTGCGCAAGCGGTGGGACGACCTCGCCCCGATCTACACGGGCGAGGCGGGCTTCACGATCACCACGTCGCACAAGATCGAGGGCATCGTCAGCCAGCTGGTCAGTTTCTACGTCGAGCAGGCCGCGGTGTACCCGTGGATGGAGCGTCGTCCGTGCCATGACGTCGAGCAGGGACACCTCGACGTCATCGTCCAGCAGTACCCGGTCGGCGTGGTCGGGGCGATCGTGCCGTGGAACGGTCCGCAGCTCATCACGATGATGAAGCTGGCGCCCGCGCTGCTGGCCGGCTGCACGGCCGTCCTGAAGACGGCGCCCGAGGCCAGCCTCAACATGGCGTTCTACGGCGACGTGTGGGAGGCGGCCGGCCTGCCCGCCGGCGTCCTGAACATCCTGACCGGCGGCGCGGCCACCGGTGCGCTGCTCGCCGAGCACCCCGGTGTCGACCGGGTGTCGTTCACCGGCAGCCCGTCGAACGGCCGCAGCGTCGCCGTCGCCGCGGCCAAGCAGCTGAAGGGCGTCACGCTGGAGCTCGGCGGCAAGTCGCCGGCGATTCTCCTGGACGACGCTGACATCGAGGCCGCGGCGTTGAACTGCGCCTACACCTTCCTTCCCGGCGCGGGGCAGCAGTGCATCGCCAACGCTCGGGTTCTCGCGCCGCGGGCCCGCTACGACGAGGTCGTCGACGCCTTCGCGGATGTTTTCGACAAGTTCCCGATCGGCGACCCGATGGACCCGAACACCCGGGTCGGGCCCGTCATCTCGGCCCACTCGCGTGACCGGGTGCTGGGAATGATCGAGGCGGCCAAGGCCGAGGGCGCCAAGGTCGTGAAGGGCGGTGGGCGCCCGGCCGGCCTCGACCGAGGCTTCTACGTCGACAAGACCCTGTTCCGGGACGTCGACAACTCGATGAGCATCGCGCAGAACGAGGTCTTTGGCCCGGTTTGCGTGATCATCCCCCACGACGGCGACGAGGACGCGATCCGCCTGGCGAACGACTCGATGTACGGCCTCGGCGGCAGCGTCTGGTCGGCCGACCAGCAACACGCCTTCGAGATCGCCAAGGAGGTCCGTTCCGGCGCGCTCGGGATCAACGGATTCACCCTTGACCCCGCCAGCCCGCTCGGCGGCTTCCGCGACTCGGGAATCGGCGTCGAGCGTGGGGTGGAGGCCTTCCGCGACTTCCTGCAGCCGAAGGGCATCCTCATTCCCCGCGACGGCTCGATCGTCATCTGACCGCCGTCGGCGTCCGCACGGCAGCGGCCCGGCTCGCCCTCTTAAGCCGCCATGGTCGCGGGAAGGCTAAGGAGGTGAGCGAGAGGTCACACGGAGTGGAGTTGGCTGATGGGGCTCCAGCGAGCGGTGGCGAGCCGCGAGCCACCGTCGACGCAGGCGGAGCTGCTGCAGGAGTCGGAGCGGACCCGAGTTGTCCGGCTGACGTTCCCGGCTGGGTCCGTGATCCGGAAGGAGCCGCTGGGACTCGACGGCGGGCAGCGGCTGCGGCACGAGCTTGAGATCCTCGAGAAGCTTGCCGGAGTAGAAGGGGTGGTGCAGCTGGCGGCCGGGATGTCGCCATCCCCGGGCTCGGTGCTGCTGGTGGACATCGGCGGCGCGGCGCTCGCTGAACGGACGATGCCGCTTGATCCAGTCGGGCTGGTCGGTCTTGCCCTCTCGCTCGCGCGCGCCGTGGCCGGGATGCACCGGCGGGGTGTCGTGCACCGGGACATCAACCCGGCGAACATCGTGGTCAGTGGGGACCACGACGCCGCGCTTCTCGTCGACTTCGCGCTGGCCACGACCTTCGCGACCGTCCAGCTGGCGTTCGTGCCCCACAGCGAGATCGTCGGCACCCTGCCCTATCTCGCGCCCGAGCAGACCGGCCGGACCGGCCGTCAGGTCGACCAGCGGGCCGACCTGTATGCGCTGGGGGCAACGCTTTACGAGCTCGCGACCGGCCGGCCGCCGTTTGGCACAGGCGACCCCCTGCGCGTCATTCACGACCACCTCGCGCGGGTACCGACGCCACCGTCGTCGGTGAACGCCGCCATACCGTCCGACCTGTCCGCGATCATCATGAAGCTGTTGGAGAAGGAGCCGGACGACCGGTACCAGAGCGCCGACGGACTGGCACACGACCTCGCTCTGGTAAGCCGCGGGGCCCCTGTGCGTCCGGGTGAACACGACCTTCCGGCGCGGACTCTGTCGCCGTCGCGGCTGTCCGGGCGCGAGGTGGAGATCGGCGAGCTGGGCGCGGCGTTCGCCGCGGCCATGGCGGGCCGTTGTTCCGGGGTCCTCGTCAGCGGCGTGCCGGGCGTTGGCAAGACCTCGTTGGTCAACGAGTTGCGGCCGATCGTGGCCGGCGCCGACGGTTGGTTCGTGGCCGGCAAGTTCGACCAGTACCGCGCTGACCAGGAGTCCAACGGGTTCCGGCAGGCGTTCCGGGCACTCGGCCGGCTGTTGCTGGCCGAGCCGGAAGGCAGTCTGGCTGAGGTGCGGGACCGTCTGCTGGGGGCGCTGGGACCTGGCGCCGGGCTGGTGGCGTCCTCGGTGCCGGAGCTCGCGGCGGTGCTGAAGGTCCCACCGGAACCTGGCGATCCCATGACCGCGCAGGAACGGGGGCAGCGCGCCGGGGTGGAGATCCTGCGGGCGGTCGCCTCGCGGAAGCGCCCGGTGGCGCTGTTCATCGACGACCTGCAGTGGGCCGGGCGGACATCGCTGGCCTTCGTCGATCGGATCCTCAGCGGCGAAGACCAGGTTGACGGGCTGCTGCTGGTCGCCGCCTACCGGGACAGCGAGCTTGATGCGACACATCCGCTGACACCTGTGCTCGCCCGCTGGGATCGGCAGGCAGACGGGCCTGGCCACGTGCGGTTGGCCAACCTGCGGCTGGCAGACCAGGCGGCCATGGTGTCCGACCTGCTGCGCCTGCCTGCCCGGCCCGCGGACGAGCTGGCGCGGCTGATCGCGCCCTCGACCCGAGGCAACCCGTACGACACGGTCGAGCTCCTCAACTCATTGCGCCAGGGCGGGACTCTCACCTACGGCGACGCCGGCTGGCGCTGGGACGAGGCGACGCTGCGTGACCGGGTGGCCCGGGTGGACCTGACCGAGCTGCTGTCCGCCCGCGTCGCGGCGTTGCCACCGGCCACGAGACGCCTGCTGACGGTCATGGCATGCCTGGCCGGCCGGGTGGAGCTGAACCTGCTCGAGGCCGCGACCGGGCTCGCGGCGGACGAGGTCCCACGACGGCTCGCCCCGGCGTCCGCGGCCGGCCTGCTGGTCCTGGACCCCGATGCCCGCCCCAGTGCGCGGTTCCACCATGACCGGACCCAGGAGGCCCTCCTGGGGTTCGTCGCCCCGGCCGCGCAGCGCGCCGAGCGGTTGCGCATGGCGCGCCGCCTGGCCAGACGAGACGAGTTCTTCGCGATCGCGGCCGAGCAGTACCTGCCCGTCGCCGACGCCGTGCGCTCCGCCGCCGAGCGTCGGCTGATCCTGAGCCTGTTCCGCCGTGCCGCCGACCAGGCCCGGGGGGTGGGCAACCACATTCTGGCGGAGCGGTTCCTCACCGCGGCGGTGCCGCTCATCGACCCCGACGACGCCGACCAGCTGATCGCGGCTCACACCGAGCTGCACGCCGCCCTGTACATGCTCGGCCGGTTGGAGGAGGCGGACGACGAATACGAGATCATCCGCCGGCTGTGCACCCAGCCGGCCCAGCGCACGGCCGCCACGGTCGTACAGGTCAGCAGCCTCACCTACCGCAGCCGCCCTGCCGAGGCGATGAGCCTCGGCCTGGGCCAGCTGCGGCAGCTCGGGCTTGCCATTCCCGACCCAGACCAGCTGGACGCCGAGATCGAGCGTGGGCTCGACGCGGTGTACCGGTGGATCGACCAGACCAGCGAGATCGACGACCTGCGCCAACCGCCCATCGCCGATCGTTCTCGGCTCGACGCGGTCACCGTGATCAACCGGCTCCTGGCACCGGGGTACTTCTGCGACCGTTCGATGATGTCCTGGCTGGTCGTGGCAGTACTGCGGATGTGGGCGCGAGATGGCCCCGATCGCGCGCTCGTCGGCCCGGCCTGTCACGCGATGTTCGTGACCGTCACCCGCAGACAGGACTACCGGACCGGGCACCGCATCATGCGGCGCATTCTCGCGATCGCCACGACCCGTGGTTATGAGCCCGAGATGTGGGAAGCGGAATATCTCTACGCGATCGGCGCCGGACACTGGTGCGAACCTCTTGAGGACAACGTGTCCCTGGCACGCCACGCGCTGGAGGGCCTCGTGCGCGCCGGTGACCTGCACGAAGCATCCGGGACGTATTTCGCGTTGGTGTGGGAACTGCTGGACTGCGCGCCCTCGCTCGAGGTCTTCGCTGCCACGGCCGACGAGGCGCTGGCCTTCACCCGGCGCACCGCCAACAGCAGCGCCGAAGAGATATTCCGCGCGTACCGCCAGTTCGCGGAGGCGATGGGCGGCACGGCCGACGTGTCGGCGGCTGGCGAACTGGCCGCGCAGAGCACGGTCGCCACCCAGCCGATGGCTGCCGCCCACCTGCATACCACCCGAGCGGTCGCCGCCGCCATCCTCGATCACCCGGCCGAGCTGGCCCGGCACACGGCGGCATTGGTGCCCTTGCTGCCGTTCATCCACATGCAGTATCCGGAGGCTCTCGCCCGCACGCTGCGAGCACTGTCCCTGGCCCGGCAGGCCCGCTCGGCTCAGAGCGGCCAGCGTGGCGCCCTGATGGCCGAGCTGGACGAGTCGGTTGCCTGGCTGGCCGCGCGCGCGGCCGACGCCCCGGACAACTTCCTGCACCTGCTACGCCTGGTGGACGCGGAACGGGCCTGGGCGGCCAGCGAGTTCCGCGCGGCGGCCTATGCCTTCGACATGGCACAGCACGAGGCCTGCGGGCGGGCCCGGCCCTGGCACCAGGCACTGATCCTCGAACGGTCAGCGCAGTTCTACCGGGCTCGCGGAATGCAGCAGGTCGGCGATCTGCTGCTCGACACGGCCCGCCGCCGCTACGCCGACTGGGGCGCGACCGCCAAGGTCACGCAGCTCGACTGGGCCAACCCCGCGCTGCGAGCCCAGTCCGCCGCCGCGCGGCCACCTGGCCAGCCCTCCGCCGAATCCACCGTCACCACCGGCACCCTCGACCTGCTCGGCATCGTCGCCGCGTCCCAGGCACTGAGCTCCGAGACCACCGTCGAGGGCCTGCGTGCCAAGGTCGTGGGCGTCCTGTCGTCGATGACCGGCGCCACCGGCGTCCACCTGCTCCTGCGCGCGGACGACCAGCAGGCCTGGTTGGTGCCGGCCGGTGACACCGACACCGTCTCGCTCACCGAGGCAGGCCGTCTGCGTCTGTTGCCGCCCTCCGTCGTCTGGTACGCCGAACGCACCCAGGAGCCGCTCGTCGTCGCCGACGCCAGCCAGGACGACCGGTTCAACCGCGACCCCTACTTCCTCGACCTGGACCGATGCTCCCTGCTCGCCATACCCATCATGATCCGCGGCGAACTCCGCGCGATCCTCCTCCTCGAGAACCGGATGATCCGAGGTGCGTTCACCACCGCCCGCCTCGAAGGAGTCATGCTCGTCGCCGGGCAGCTGGCCGTCTCCCTCGACAACGCGACGGTCTACGCCTCGTTGGAGCGCAGGGTCGCTGACCGCACGCAGCAGCTGGCCATCGCCAACCGGCGGCTCGAACAGCTTTCCGTCACCGACGAGCTGACCGGCCTACCCAACCGGCGACGCCTCGACGAAGCCCTGGAGGCCGAATGGCACCGGGCGATAGGCCCGAAGGCACCCCTCACCATGGCGATGATCGACATTGACCACTTCAAGCTCTACAACGACCACTTCGGGCACACCGCCGGTGACCGCTGCCTGCAGAAGGTCGCCACCTGCCTGGCCACCAACACCCGTGCCACGGATCTCGCCGCCCGCTACGGCGGCGAGGAGTTCGCCCTCGTCATGCCCGACACGGACACCGACACGGCGACCCGGCTGACCACACGCCTTGGTTCAAGCATCATGCGACTCGCCGAACCAAACCCGCTGACCGAGCCCCGCATTGTGACCGTCAGCATCGGAGTCGCATCGGTCACGCCGACCCCGGACAAGCACCCGACCATCTTGATCGAGCTCGCTGACGCGGCGCTGTACAGCGCGAAAAACCATGGCCGCAATCGAGTGGAAAAGTCACCGAATCTGTCGGGTCCGCGTCCGACGTCGCAGGAGTGACCCGCCGAGCAGCGGTGGCCGTCAGCCCTGCGCCGGGACGCCGGGCGGCGGGAGCAGGTCCTGACGGGGGGCGTACTCGGGTGCGCGGCGCTCCTTGCGCGCGTGCAGCGCCTCCTTGGAGTCCGGATGGCCGCTCATCAGGGCGGTCAGGCGCTGCTCGTAGGTGTAGCCGCTCTTGAGGTCCGCGTGCTCGATGGCGTTCAGGCCGCGCTTCGCGACCCGCATCGCGGTCGGGCTGTGCGCGGCGATCAGGCGGGCCTCGGCGTCGACGGCCCCGAAGAGCTCGTCGCGGGGAACGACGGCCTGGATCGCGCCGAGCCGGTACATCTCTGCCGCGGTCAGCCGCTGGCCGGTGAAGAAGGCCCGGCGCACCGCCGGCTGCGCGACCCAGCGTCCCAGGTGGCGGGCTCCGCCCATCACGCCGACGGTGATCTCGGGAAGCCCGATGACCGCGTCCGCCGCGGCGATGACGTAGTCGCAGGAGGCGGCGAGGGCCAGTCCCGTGCCGACCGCCGTGCCGTGGATCGCCCCGATGACCGGGACCGGGCAGTCCTGGATGGCGAAGAACGCCTCCCGGACGTGCCACATCCGCTCGTTCGTGTTCTCGGGCGTCATCGTGGCGAACTCGCCGAGGTCGTTGCCGCCGCAGAAATGCGCGCCCCGCCCCGCGAGCACCATCACCCGGATGTCCTCGGCGAACACGTCCGGGTCGGCGAAGACCCGCTGGATCTCGTCGTAGAGCGCGATGTTGACCGCGTTGACCGGCGGCCGGTTCAGCCACACGGTCGCGACCGGGCCGTCGATCTCGACGTCGAGATACTGAAGATCCATGGTCCCTGGCTCTCTTGATCGGTGGCGTGACGAAAACGGGTCGGATCAGGCCGTGACCTGGTCGGACAGAAGCGTCCGCGCCAGCGCGACCAGCGCTCGGCGATCTACCTTCTGGCTGACCAGCCACGGAACCTGCCCGTCGGTGATCGGCAGGATGTGCTGGGGGATCTTGTAGCTCGACAGGCGTCCGCGCAGCCGCCCGCGCAGCGCTTCGCCGAGTGGCGCTCCGTCCGTCGCCCATGCGGACGGCTCGGCGGAAGCGAGGCCGTGCGCGGGATCGACGGCGCTGGAAGGCACGACGAGGGCGATCACCCGTTCGCCTCGAATCTCGTCCGGGATGCCGACGACGAACGCGAGCTTCACCTCGTCGTCCGCCATCAGCAGGCCTTCGACCTCGGCCGGCGCGACGTTGGAGCCGCCGGTCTTGATCAGGTCGTTCTGCCGGCCGGTGAAGAAGAACCAGCCGTCGCGGAAATAGCCCCGGTCGCCGGTGTGGTACCAGCCGTCGGCGTCGAAGACGGTGGCGCGGTCGCGCTTGTGCAGGCCCAGCAGGAGGCTGTAGCCGCGGACGAGGACCTCGCCCTCCGTGCCCTCGGGAAGGTCGTGCGCTGTCTCCGGATCGACGATGCGGTGCTCGATGCCTGGGACGGGCCGTCCGAACGTGCCCCGGTACGCCTCGGGAGCGCCGGCGGCCTCCTCGTCGGCGGTCTTGAAAGTGTGCGGCCCGCAGGTCTCCGACATGCCGAGCGATCCGATCGCCAGGCCGAGGTCAGGCGGCCGCCGGTCCGGCGCGACTGCCTCGTACAGGCCGGCGCGCAGCGACCGCAGGTCGGTACTGGGAAAGTCGGCATGCTCCAGCAGGGCCTTCGCGACGCCGGGCCAGGCTGCCACGTCGGTGACCCGCTCGTCGGCCAGCAGCCGCAGCGCGGTGCCGGCGTCGAACGTCTCCTGGGTCACGAAGCAGGCGCCTCTGGTCAGGGCGCGCAGCAGGCCGAAGACGAAGCCGCCGACCCAGCACAGCGGCATCGGAGTCCAGATCCGGCAGGTCTCGTCGATGCCCCCCATCGCGCCCAGGTTGAAGGCGTGGGTGAGGACCGGGCCGTGACCGTGCACGACGCCCTTCGGTTCCCCGGTCGAGCCGGAGGTGTAGGTGACGAGCAACGGGTCGGCCGGTGTCACGTCCTCGCCCATCGCCGCCACGACCGCGTCGACGCCGCCGTCGACCCGTGGGGGAGCGGGCATGACCGACAGCCGGCCCGCCCACGGCGGCAGCGCCGGGCCGGCCAGCGAGATCCGGCGCAGCTGGGGCAGCGAGGCGAGCAGGAGCGGGCCGCCGTACCGATGGGCAATCAGCTGCGGCGCCACCGCCTCCAGCCGGGCGACGTAGTCGTGGTGCAGGAACGACGGGACGCCGAGTAGTACCTGAAGATCGCTGTGTCGCAGGAACCGGGTCAGCTCGGTGGCCTGGTAGAAGGTGTTCACGGGCACGGTGATGGCACCGAGCCGCGCCGCGGCGGCCCAGGCGATGACCCAGCTGACGCCGTTCGGGAACAGCAGGCCGACCCGGGTGCCCTTGCCGATGCCCTGGGTGGCCAGTTCGGCGGCGAGCCGGGCCGAGCGGTCGTCAAGTTGGGCGAACGTCATCCGCTCGGTCGGTGTGACCACGCAGTCGCGCGGCCCCCACCGCTCGGCGGCGGTGCGCAGGAGCTCGGGCACGGTGGGCTCGAAGTCCGGCGAGGCTGGCTGGTCCACGGCTGATCGACCGCCGGCTCAGTTGTGCGGGACCTGGTTGAACGGGAGGTTCCGGTCGAGGCTCGGCTCGCGGGGAAGGCCGAGGACCTTCTCACTGACGTTGTTGCGCAGGATCTCGGCCGAGCCGCCGGCGATGGGCGCGCTGCGGCTGGTCAGGTAGCCCTCGACCCATCCGCCGGCACCGGCGTCGCCCGGTTCCCAGGTCGCCGCCGCTGCGCCCCCGATGGCCAGCGCGGCCTCGGCGCCGCGCTGCGCCAGGGTGTCGTTGCCCATCTTGAGCAGGCTGCCGTAGCCGTGGTCGAGGCGGCCGGTCTCGATACCGTGCGACACCCGGGCCGCGACGAGCTTCTGGACCTGGAGCATGACGTGCAGCCCGGTGACCGTGCGCCGTGCGCCGTCGTCACCCGTGAGGCCCCGGCTTCTCACCAGGGCCACCAGGTCGGAGACGTCCGCGCGGAAGTCGACCCGCTTGGCCCCGCCCCGCCCGACCCAGGCGTGCTCGATCTCCAGCAGGCCCCGGATCACCCGCCAGCCCTGGTCCTGCTCGCCGACGAGGTTCGCGGCCGGCACCTCGACGTCGGTGAAGAACTCCTCGCAGAAGTGCTCCTCGCCGTTGATCTGGCGGATCGGTCGGATCTCCAGGCCGGGTGCCCGCAGATCGACGATCAGCAGGGAGATCCCGCGGTGCTTGGGCACGTCCCAGTTGGTGCGGACCGGGCACAGCGCGAAGTCGGCGAAGTGCGCGCCGGTGCTCCAGGTCTTCTGCCCGTTGACGAGGAACGTGTCGTCGCGCCGGTCGGCCCGCATGAGCAGGCCGGCGAGGTCCGAGCCGCCGCCGGGCTCGGACAGCAGCTGCAGCCAGATCTCCTCGCCGGACAGGATTGGGCGCAGGTGGCGTTCCTTCTGCTCGTGGGTCCCGTAGGCGGCCAGCGTCGCGCCCAGGATGTTGATCGAGACCCCGAAGAACCGGGTGGGGACGTCGTAGCCGGCCGCCTCCTGGAGGAAGACGCGCTCGTGGTCCAACGTCAGGCCCTGGCCGCCGTGCTCGACGGGGAAGGTGAAGCCCGCGTAGCCGGCCGCGTGGAGCAGGGCCTGAATCCGCTTCGCCTCCGCGACACGCTCGGGGGACGGGTCGCCGACGAGGTCGGGATCGGCCCCTTCGACGCGGTTCAGGTTCGCGGCCAGCCACTCTCGGGCTCGCACGCGGTAGTCGTCCAGTTCCGCCGGCTCGGTCGTCCTGGCTGTGCTCATCGGCGCGCCTCCTCAGAACCCGACCGCGGCGGCCAGCCGGTCGAGGTGGTAGTCCACGCCCCCGAAGATCACGGCGTTGGTCTCGACCCGGCGCAGGAACAGATGCAGGTCGTGCTCCCAGGTGAAGCCGATCCCGCCGTGCATCTGCAGGCAGTCACGCACGACCGCGGGGCACCGGTCGGCGACGTAGGCCTTGGCGAGCGACGCCGCCTCCGGCGCGCCCTGCTCGGACTGCACCGCGGCGAGCGCAGCGCTCGTCGCGGCCTTGGCCGACTCCAGCCACAGCAGCATCTCCGCCAACCGGTGCTTGAGCGCCTGGTAGGACCCGATCGGGCGGCCGAAGGCCTTGCGGTCCTTCACGTACCGCAGCGTCATCCCGTAGAGGCGATCGGACGCACCGACCGTCTCGGCGCACTGCAGCGCGAGGGCCAGCGCGAACTGCAGGTCGACCTGGGCGTCGGCCGCGCCTGGTTCACCGACCACGTGGGACGACGGGACCTCGACGCCGTCGAAGCGGACCCGGCTGTAGCGCCGGGTCAGGTCGAGCCCTTCCAGCCGAGTGACCGTGACACCGGGCGCGTGCGCGTCTACAAGCAGCTGGGTCGTGCCCGCGCCGGCGGTCCGGACGGTCACCAGCAGGTGATCGACGGCGTCGGCGTCCTGTACCGGCGTCTTCACGCCGTCGAGCCGGAAGCCCGTATCAGTCCGCCGCGCGCTCACCCCGCCGTCCTCGGCGCACCAGCGTTCGGCAGGTTCGGATATCGCCCAGGTAGCCGTCACCTGCCCGGCCGCGAGCCGGGGTAGCAGCTCCTTGGCGAGGTGCTCGGACCCGGCGCGGGCCAGCGCGTAGGCGACGACGTTCGTGGGCAGCACCGGCCCGGACAGGAGCGCGCCGCCCAGCTCCTCGGCCACGATGCCGAGATCGCGGACGCCCTCGCCCGACAGTGTGCCGCCACCCAGGTCCTCGGGAACCAGCATCGACGTCCAGCCGAGCTCGGCGCCGCCGGTCAGCAGGTCGCCGTCGACGCCGCGGCCGATCCGCTCCCGGACGACGGACATCGGCGCGCGTGCCCCTAGGAACTTCCGGGTCGTGGCCTGGAAGAGCCTCTGGTCGTCGGTCAGGTCGAGGTCCACGTCGCGGTTCCCTCCCTCGCTCGGGTTCGCTGGAGTCTCTCACATAGTTAAGTCATCACGCTCAATTTCTTCTATAGTGGTCCGGTGACCGAAGCGACGCCCGAGCCGTCCAGCCTGGCCGAGATCGCGCTGCTGCGGGTGCGGCGCAGCGACTCGGCTCCGTTCCTCATGACGATCGACGAACGCCAGCCCCACGAGGTGCGCGCCCGTTCGTACGGCGAGGCCGCCGAGCGGGCGGCCGCGCTTGCCGGTGCACTCGCGGCGGCGGGAGTCGCGCCGGGCGAGCGGGTCGGCTGCTACCTGTCTAATGCGCCCTGCTGGGTCGTGGGGGCGCTGGGAACCTGGTGGGCCGGCGGGGTGGTCGCTGCCGTCGGCACCCTCGTGCCGGGACCCGAGGCGGCCCGGCTGTTCGAGCTCGCGGGCGTCTCGACCGTCGTCGCGGCCGCCGGGGCACCCGCGCTGCCGGCGACGTTCAGGGTTGTCACGATCGACGAGGAGGGCGACGGCGTGGGTGCCACCGCCCGTCCCGCCACCGGTGCCGGACCTCTCGACTTCCGCCTGCCCGACCCGGACGAGCTCGGGGCGATCTTCTTCACCTCGGGGACGACGGGCCAGCCCAAGGGCATCACCTACACCCATGGCGACTTCGTGACGGGGGCTAAGCGAGTCGCCGGCGGCTACGCCCGCAAGGCCGCCTACCGTCCGGACCCGGCGCCCGCGCACCTGGCTCCCGGGGTCGTGTTCAACCCGTTCGGGCATACGGCCGGGTTCCTGCGGCTGGCGTTCCGGATGTGGATCGGGCGCCCCGCGCTGCTGATCCCGAGGTTCACCGTGCCGGCGGTCCAGGCGTACTTCTCCCGCTTCAGCGCCGACTCGCTCCAGCTGACGCCGACCATGATCCACATGTTGGCGACGAGCGGCGAGCCGATCGAGCTGCGCGGGGTCCAGTACGTCACCTCGGGCACCGCCCCGCTCTCCGTCGCGACCCGCGACCGCTTCGAGCAGCGGTTCGGCGTCCCCGTGCTCGACGCCTACGGCATGACCGAGGTGGGCGTGGTGAGCCAGGAGCGGCTGGAGGACGTCCGCGCGGGCCGGCGGCGGCCGGGGTCGGTCGGGCGCCCGGCGACGGGCGTGGACATCCGCATCCGGCCGCTCGACGACGAGGACAGGCCCGAGGGAGAGGGCGAGATCCTGGTGCGCACCAAGGACATGCCGGCCGAGTTCGTCGGCGGCGCGAAGGTCCCCGTCGACGCGGAGGGATGGTTCGCGACCGGCGACGTCGGGCGCCTGGAGGACGGTCTGCTCTACGTCACCGGCCGGGCCCAGGAGAAGATCATCGTGGGCGGGTTCAACGTCTACCCCGCCGAGGTGGAGGACGCCGCGCGCCGGTCGCCCCTCGTCACCGACCTCGTCGTCGTCGGCCTGCCCGACGACCGGCTGGGCGAGCGGCCGGTCGCCGGCATCGTGTGGGCGGGGGCGCCCGACGAGGAGGCCCTGCTGCGGGAGCTGCGGACCGGCCTGGCCCACTACAAGGTCCCGCGCGGGACCTTCGCGCTCGACGCCGTGCCGCTGACGCCACGGGACAAGGTCGACCGCCGCCGGGCCAGGGAGCTGGCCCGCGCAGCCTTCGACCAGGTGGCGGCGGACGGGGGCGCGGCCCGATGACCGACGAGCTCAACGTGGAGCGCCGCGGCCGGGTGCTCGTGGTCACGCTGGACCGCCAGCAGCGGATGAACGCGCTGAGCCAGCGGATCCAGACGACGCTGCGCGAGACCTGGACGTCGCTGCGGACCGACCGGACCATCCGCGCCATCGTCATCACCGCCGCCGGCCGCCGGGCGTTCTGCACCGGCATGGACCTCCAGGACTTCGCCGAGCGCGGCGGCCCGCGCGAGATCAACCCGGACGTCCACGCGGAGCTGCGCCAGACGCCGCTGGAGTGCGACGTGTGGCTCCCGACGATCGTCGCCGTGAACGGCGTGTGCACGGGGGCGGGCTTCCACTTCGTCGCCGACGCCGACGTGGTGGTCGCCTCGACGGATGCCTGGTTCGTAGACACCCACGTCAGCGTCGGTCAGGTCGCCGCGATCGAACCGATCACGTTGCTGCCGCGGATCGGGCTGGGCAACGCGCTGCGTCTCGCCGTCCTCGGCCGCAAGGGCCGCATCGACGCGGCCGAGGCGCTGCGGATCTCGCTCGTCGACGAGGTCGTCGAGCCCGACCGGCTCCTGGAACGGGCCCTCGAACTGGCCGACATCGCGGCGTCGGGATCCCCGGCCGCGATCGAGGCGTCGAAGCGCGCCATCCGCTCCGCCGTGGAGCGGCCAATGGCGCAGGCCATGCAGTACGGGTGGGACCTGCTGATCGAACATCGGGCCCACCCGGACTGCAACGAGGGCCCGCTGGCCTTCGTCGAGCGCAGGGAGGCGAGATGGCAGTGAACGGGAGCACCGGCTCCGAGGACGTCGAGCGAGGGGTGCGGGAGTTTCTCCGGACGCACCTGCCCGCGGAGTGGGTCGCGGCGGTCGGCCGCGGCGACACCGGGGCAGTAGGCGCGTTCAGAGAGCAGCTTGACCTCTCGGCCTGGTGGGTGAGCCTCGCCGACGCGGGCTACGTGACGCCGACCTGGCCGGCCGAGTACGGCGGCCTCGGCGCGAGCCGGGCGGCGGGCGGCGCGATCGGCCGCACGCTCAGCACCTACCGGGTGCCGCGCTTCACCAACCCGGTCGGCGTCGACCTGGTCGGGCCGGCCCTGCTGCGGTGGGGCACGGACGAGCAGAAGCGGCGGTTCCTGCGCCCCATCGCGCGGCACCAGGAGATCTGGTGCCAGCTGTTCTCCGAGCCCGGCGCGGGCTCGGACCTGGCGGGCCTGTCGACGAAGGCGGTCCGGGACGGCGACCGGTGGCTGGTCAGCGGGCAGAAGGTGTGGACCAGCCTCGCCCACCTGGCGTCCCATGGGCTGCTGCTGGCCAGGACGGATCCCGACGTGCCGAAGCACAAGGGGATCACCGCGTTCCTGCTGCCGATGGACCAGCCGGGCGTGACCGTCCGCCCGCTGCGCCACATGGCCGGTGACATCGAGTTCAACGAGGTCTTCCTCGACGACGTGCCGGTCGAGGACTCGTTGCGGCTGGGTGAGGTGGGCCAGGGCTGGCAGGTCGCCGTCTCGGTCCTGCTCAACGAGCGGCAGGCGACCTCGGGGTCCGGGGGAGCGCTGCCCGGGACCGTGACCGGGCGGTCCGTCGAGGCGTTGATCCGCCGGCACGCGCCCGTCGGCGACGTCGGCCTGCGGGAGCGTCTCGTGCAGGCCTTCATCGAGGACAAGCTGCTCTCGCTGACCGGCCGCCGCGCCGCCGCCCGGCGCCGCGCCGGGGGTGGCGTCGGGCCGGAGGGATCGGTCCTCAAGCTCCTCTACGGCGAGCACGCCCGGCGCCTGCAGGAGCTCGCCTGCGACCTGGAGGGTGCCGGCGGCCAGGCCTGGGTCGAGGGCGACCGGTGGCGCCAGAACACGGCCTGGTCGTTCCTGCGGGTGCAGTCCAAGACCATCGCGGGCGGCACGTCCGAGATCCAGCGCAACATCATCGGCGAACGCGTCCTGGGCCTGCCCAAGGAGCCGGACGTCGACCGAGACCTCCCCTGGTCCCAGGTCCGCCACTCCTGACGGCGGCCGCCGGCTGACCAAGATCGCCGTTTTGGCCCTCGGGTGGTTGCGATCGGAACACTTCCGTGACCATCCGTCGAATTGGCCAGCAGGGTCTGGTCGGCATTGGCGTTCTTGCCGCGCCGTGCAGTGCCCAGCACCGCTTTCGCCGTGGCGACCAGCGGCTCTGCTCGGTCCTGCTCGGTCCTGCTCGGTCCTATTCGGTCCGCAGCGTGGTGGCGGTCCGGGTCCGTGCCGCCCAGCTGGCTGGCAGCAGTGCGCCGAGCAGGGCGATCACGATCCCGCCGGCCAGCAGGGGGATGAGCAGCCCGGCGGTGTAGGAGTGGGTCACGCTCGGCGGCAGGTGCCGGCCGATCGCGTTCCCCATCGGGGTCAGCGTCGCCTTCTCCACCGCGACCCCGAGCGGGACCCCGATCAGCCCGGCGATCAGGCCGCTGAGTGTCACCGAGGTCAGGACCATCGCGATGGTCTGTTTGGGTGTCATCCCGAGGGCCTTGAGGATCCCCAGGTCATGGACCCGCTCCCGGGTGTCCTGCACCACCATGCTCAGCACCCCGAGCGCGGCGACCGCGATCATCATCAGCGTGAGCGTGGCCACCAGGGCGCCCATGGTGATCACCACGATGTTCTTGCCCCCATCGGTGTTCGGCTGGACCGAGGCGTTCAGCGGGGTTAGCGCGGCGGCGGCCGAGGTGGACCAGTCCGGTCCGTTGACGTTCGAGGCCAGCTCGACGTTGTACTGGTCGATGTGCGGGTTCAGACCGGCGGCGGTGAAAGTGGCCGCATCCGTCATGACCGTGTAGTCGCCCACGTTGGTGTCGAAGTTGATGCCGACGACCTTCAGCGACAGTTGCTTGTTCCGCTGCACCACGGTGACGTCGTCACCGACGTGGATTCCCACCGCCGAGGCCAGCTTGTCGCCGACAACGGCCTCGCCGGGCGCCGAGTACCAGCGGCCGGACAGCAGCTCCAGGTTCGTCCAGGAGAAGTCGCCGGTGACCGTGAACACCTTCGCCGGTTCGCCGCCGGGCGGGGCGCCGACCATGGTCGCACCGCTGTCGCCCCAGCCGAACGCGGCCTTCGTGCCCGGGATCTCGGCGAGCGCGGCGGCCACCTTGGCGGCATCCAGGTGCGGGTTGCGCGGGTCGTTGGGGCCGTAGCGACCCCAGGGCACGCCTACGTCGGCTGTGGGCTCCACGAACTCCGACGCGACGTTGAAGCCTGAGGTGCTGGCGTCCAGGTACTTGTTGAACCCGGTCTCCAGCCCCACCGCGAACGTGGCGGTCACCACGCCGAACAGCACCGCCGCACCGACCAGTACGGCCCGGGACGGCCGGGCGAACGGCTGGGCCAGCCCCAGCGACATGGCCCGGGGCAGCGGCAGCCGCGAGGCAAGACGCTGCGCCGTCTGACCGCCCCCGGCTTTGGGGACGCGGCCGACCACCAGGGCCCGCACCGTCGGCATCCGGCCGGCCCGCAGTGCCGGGATCAAAACCGTGACGCCGACGATCAGCAGGGTGCCCAGCGCCACCACGGCGCTGACCCACAACGGAATCGTGGCACTGGCCGCGCCGAGCTGCTTGGTGGCCCCGCCCAGGATCGGCACGGCCAGGAGGTTGCCGAAAACCGTGCCGAGCACCAGGCCGAGTGTCGCCGGGATCATGGCCTGCGCGGTGTAGGCGCGGGCCACCTGCGAAGGGGTGAAGCCCAACGACTTCAGAATCCCGATGCGCCGGATTCCCGAGGCCACAGCCCCGCTGACCACGATCGAGATGATCAGCACCGACATGAACAGCCCGAGGATCCCGAAGCCGATCAGGAACGGCACGTAGGGCTTGGCGTGGCGGGTCGCCGGCTGCGCCGGGGTCCGTTACGAGTGGCCCCCCTCGCCCGCGCCGGCCGGCGCGGCGGCGGCCACCGCCTGCTTGTCGGTGGCGATGTCGGCGTCGGTCCCAGCTTTGGCGAACCGGTAGAGCATCTGCTCGTCGGACTTGGCGCCGGCAGCGGTGAGCCGCGCGAAACCGTCGGCGGTAGCGAAGGCGGTCGCGCTGTCGGTCACCGAGTCGGCGAAGCCGACGACCTTGAACGACGGCTTGCCCGGCAGGGAGGAGAACACCACCGAATCGCCGAAGCAGTCGGCGGCATAGTGCTGCCACGGCAGGGCGATCTCGCCCGGGCTCGTCGGCCAGCGCCCCTGGGTCAGCACGAGTTGGTCCATCCCGGAGGTGCTGCCCAGGTCGGGCCGGGTGGTGACGGTGATCGGACCGTTGTCGTGACCGGCGAAATCCTTCTTGGGGCAGTCCGTGCCGATCGTCGTGTCCAGGGCGGCGGCGATCGGGTAGGGCCCGGCCGCCTCGGTGACGCCGGCGGCGTGGGCGGTGGCGGCGGCCTGCGCGGCCGTGACCTTCGAGCTGTCGAACTGGACCGCCAGGTGCGCCCCGTTCCGAGCACTGAAAGCGTTCTCGAACGGGGCCTGCGCGACGGCCAGCAGGCCGAGGGAGAGCACTGAGGACGTCACCGCGGCGAACGTTGTCAAGGCCATGACGAAGGACTGGACCCGACGCCGGCCCACGCCGGAACGTACGACCTTGCCCAAGGCGCTCACCGGCTCACCGCCAGCGGCAGGCGGCCCACGGCCCGGAAACCGACCTCGAAGACGCGCCGGGGCATCGGCGGCTTGCGCAGGGTCATCGGACCTCTCCCGCCGGACGGGGCAGCGGTGTGCGGGCGGCCAGGCCGGCACCGCTGCCGTCGTTGATGACGTCCCGCTTGACCGCGCCGTCCACCAACTCGATCGTGCGGCGCGCGGTGCTCGCGGCCAGCTGCACGTCGTGGGTGACCAGCAGGATGGTCTGGCCCTCGCTGTTCAGGTCCAGCAGCAGCTGGCGCACGTCCTCGGCCGAGCTCGAGTCCAGAGCGCCGGTCGGCTCATCGGCCAGCAGCAGCGCCGGCTTGTTCATCAGGGCCCTGGCCACCGCCACCCGCTGCCGTTGCCCGCCGGACAGCCGCTGCGGATAGGCCTTGACATGCCGGTCGATGCCCAGCGAGCCGAGCAGCCCGATGGCCCGCCGCTTCGCTTCGCCCTTGGCCATCCCGGCCAGCTGCGCCGGAACCATGACGTTGTCCAACACGGTCAGGTCGTCGAGCAGGTTGAAGAACTGGAAGATCATGCCGATGGAGGCCCGGCGGTACTTCGCCGAACCGGCCTCGCCGAGCTGGTCGACGCGGGTGCCGTCGACGGTCACGGTGCCACTGGAAGGCTTGTCCAGACCCGCGATCAGGTTCAGCAGCGTGGACTTGCCACTGCCGGAATGGCCGAGGATCGCCACGCACTCACCAGCCGCCACGGACAAGGTGACGCCGGCCAGTGCGGGCGGGCCGTCGTCGTACTTCTTTGTCGCGTCTTGGAGAGCGATCATCGGCGGATTCGTCATGGCCATGAACCTAGGAACGGACCATGATCCACCGCGTCGGCCGGCGGATGTCACCTCTTCCCAGGCCATCGGCCTGGGGGCGTATCCGGCGTACATCCCCGGGGCGACGCGCCGAGCCGACGCCAGTGAATACGATCTCTGTATGGAACGGCTTCTCCAGCGTCTCTCGACATCGAAGCGCGTGACCTGGCTGATGTCACAGGCCGTGGTGCTGGCCATCACCGGCTTCTATGCGCTGATGCTCGTCTTGACGACGCCGAGCCCTGACGACGGCCTGTTCCGGTTCCCCGACCTCGGGCGCTACCAGACGATGGGTCTCTGCGTCGTGCTCGCCCTTCCGATCCTGCTGGTGCGCCGTCTGCCGGCGGCCGTCTTCGCGGCGGTCCTGGGCGAATCAGCCCTCGGCGACATTTTCGGCGCGCGGCCCTTGGTCGTGTTCATCCTGCTCGTCGCCTTGAGCGGGTACATCGCCGCCCGGCGGCCGAAGGCTGCCGCCGTCGGCTCCGTCGCGGGCGTCGCGGCCGCGTTCGTCAACGACATCGGCGTCCGCGGAGAGAACGTCGGTGACGCGGTCCAGTGGGCCGGGTGGCTCGCGGTGTGGTTCGCGGTCGCGTGGGTCTTCGGGGGGGTGTATCGCAAACGCCGTGAATACCTCGAAGCTCTGGACGAGCAGACCGCGGCCCGCGTCGTCATGGCCGAGCGGCTGCGGATCGCCCGCGAGCTGCACGACAGCGTCGCGCACAGCATCGGGATCATCACGGTGCTGTCGGGAGCGGCGGCGCGGGTCGTGGAGACCAAGCCCGAGCAGACGCGGCAGGCGCTGACCGGCATCGAGACCACCAGCCGGGAGACGCTGCTGGAGTTGCAGCGCATGCTCGGGGCGCTACGCCGCGCTGAGCCGGACGACGCCATGCCGCAGGCCGCTCCGCTGGCGCCGGCCGGCAGCCTGGCCGACGTCCCGCAGCTCGCCGAACGTACGGCCGGCGCCGGGGTGCGGGTTCATGTGACCTGGCGGGGCGAGCAGCGTCCACTGCCGCCGGAGATCGAACTGTCGGCGTTCCGGATCATCCAGGAGTCGGTGACGAACGTGGTGCGGCACTCCAGGGCGCGGACGTGCCGGGTCGCGGTCGGTTACGAGCCGGAAGGAGTGAGGATCGAGGTGGTGGACGACGGGGACGACGGTCTGGGCGGGCCGGGCCGTCCGAGGCACTCGGCGGCCGGCGGGAGCGGCTTCGGCCTGCTCGGCATGCGCGAGCGGGTGACGTTGCTGTCCGGCCAGTTCAGCGCCGGCCAGCGTCCGGAGGGCGGATTCCGGGTGACGGCGAGGCTCCCGGCATGAGCGTGCGGGTGCTGCTGGTCGACGACCAGCCGCTGATGCTGGTCGGGCTCGCGATGCTGATCGGCGACACCGACGACCTGGAGGTGGTCGGCCAGGCCGGCGACGGCCGCGAGGCGGTGCGCCTGGTGCGTGAGCTGCGGCCGGACGTCGTGGTGATGGACATCCGGATGCCGGGCGTGGACGGGATCGAGGCGACCCGACAGGCGACCGCCGAGCCGGACCCGCCCAAGGTGCTGCTGCTGACGACCTTCGACCACGACGAGTACGTCTACGGCGCACTGCGCGCCGGGGCCAGCGGCTTCCTGCTCAAGAGCATGGCCCTGGACGCGATCCTGGAAGCGATCCGCGTGGTGGCCGCGGGCGACGCGCTCATCGCGCCGAGCGTGACCCGACGGCTGATCGCGGACTTCGCCGGAACGTCCGGCCCCGCGGCCCCCGAACCGGACGCCGGGCCCGCCGCGGACTCGAGTCCCATCGCGGGGATCACCGACCGGGAGCGCGAGGTGCTGGCACTGGTCGGACAGGGGCTGTCGAACACTGAGATAGCCGAGCGGCTGGTGATCAGCGCGGCGACCGCGAAGACCCATGTCGCGCGTCTGTTCGCCAAGCTCGAGGCTCGGGACCGCGTCCACCTGGCGATCATCGCCTTCGAAACCGGACTCGTGCCGCGTAGACGTTAGGGGCTTGCCCAGCCCGCCCGTACGTCGGTCGCGTCTCCTCAGACTGGACATCCTCAAGGGCCCGTGCCGACCGAGCTGACCCAGGTGGACGGCCAGCGCCCAACGGTCGTCGCAGGGTGTCTCGGTCTACTTCGTGCCGGCGTCTGCCGCCGCCGGGCTCTGGACTACCAGGGGCCGCAGGTAGGACGTGTCGGTGCGGTCCTCGGCGATGACGTTGACCAGCGGCACCGCCCCGCCGAGGTCCGGGTGGAAGACGGTCGTCTCGGCGCGCCACTCCGGCAGGCAGACGCGGGCCGCGATCGCCCAGCGCCCGGCGCGGCGCTCGAAGCGGTCGACGTAACGGCCGCCGTAGACCTTCAGCGGCTCGTTCGGGTCGCGTTCGGTGGCGACGAACAGGTAGTACGTCTCGACGTGCGCCTCGTCGCCGGCCAGCTCGATGTGGTGGTTCGTGACGTAGTGCTGGTGGCGGAACTGCTGGCGGTGGTAGGCGAAGGACCAGTCGAGGAACGCGTCCACGGGCCCGACGAAGCCGGCATGGTCGTCGATCGCGTCGTCGTGGTACGCGGAGCGGGCCAGCTCACGGTCCAGCCGGTCCATCCCGCGGGCGTACCGGGCCAGGCAGTCGATGATGTCCGCCCGGTCGGCCAGGCGCAGGAGCCGCTGCTGGGTCGCGTCGTCCATGGAACCGCCGTCCGGATCGGGGTGTGTGGGCGGCATGGGCTGCTACCCGCCGGTGGCGAGGCCGTGGCGGTCGAAGGTTTCCAGAACGCCCTTCGTCCAGCCGAGGACGTTCTCGTTCTTGACCTTGTCGGCCAGGCCGGCCAGGTCGACCTTGTAGAGCCGGGCGGCGTTCTCGGCCACGATCTTGCGCTTGGCCGTCGCGGTGAGCTTGGGGTAGCCGTACCGCTCGCACATCGCGTCCGGGATCTGGAACTTCCGGAAGGCGTCCAGCACCGGCTGGGTCGGCCCGTACCAGATCGCGTCGGTGCCCCAGACGATGTTGTCCTCGCCGAGGTGCAGCAGGAGCTTGCCGAGGACGTGGGCGGCCTCGACCGGGCGGCTGACGAGGCAGAACCAGGTGGTCCCGAGCTCTGCGTACACGTTGTCGCCCGGGCCGAGACCGGCGCCGCGGACGGACTCGATCAGCCGGTTGACGCCGATGTCGGCCGCCTCCGCGGTGAACGGGACCTCGCCGAGGCCGGGCTCGTAGCCCGAGTGGTAGACGACGAAGTTGATGTCCGGGAAGTCCCGCGCGGCCGGGCCGACGTCGCTCGGCGAGCCCGACGCCACCAGCCCGCTCACGCCCTTGTGCGCGCAGACCAGGTTGACGCCGGTCGCCCGGACCTGCTCCAGGAAGGGCCGGCCGGTCGTGTCATCGTCGAGGCGCCAGGCGAAGTCCTGGTCGTATCCGACGTACTGGTCGCTCATCTGACCGAGTGTGTAGACCTTCCAGCCCGACGGCTGGTACGCGGCGGTCCAGTCGTGCATCCGGTCGATCTCGCCCATGTTGGGCCGCACGACGGTGTGGTTGAGCAGGCGGCCGGAGCCGGCCATCCGGTCGAACAGCTCGCGCATGCCGGCCATCTCGCGGTTGGTCAGCAGCATCTCGCCCTCGGTGGTGCCGGGGGTCGAGCTGATGACCGCGAGCGCGGTCTCGCTCTCCACGAACACGCAGCGCAGGTACTCCGCCATCGTGAACGCGGTGACTCCCTCGAGCCCGGTCCACCAGTCCGGACCCAGGTGCCGGTAGCTCCCGAGGACGTGGTCCTGGAAGGTGCGCAGGCTCGGGCGGCTCGCGACCCAGTGCGTCTGCACGTCGATGACCGGGCCGTCGGAGGCGAAGGCCTCCTCGGCCGCCGCGTCGTCCAGCGCGGCCTCCGCCGGGACGTCGTAGAAGGCGTCGCCCGCGGCCTCGTTCAGTGCCAGCAGTCCGGCGGCCGTTCCCCGGCGACCGGCCCAGTAGCGCTGGATCGGTGCCTGCGTGCGTTCGGCGGCCTCGGAACCCGTCTCGGCGGCCGTCGCGCTCGCGTGCAGCTGGGTCGCGGTCCGCGGGGGAGGGACGTACTCGTCCGTGCCCAGCGGCGTGAGGAACGCGGGTCCTAAGCTGTCCTCGCCTGTTGCCATGATCTCCGTCCTCGTCGGTCGGGGCGCGCGCGCCGGGGGATCAGGTCCCGGCGATCGAGATGCGGCGGCCCTCGCGCTTGTCGCCGAGATACGCGAAGGCGGGGTCGTCGGGGACCTCGTCCGGCCGCAGCGGCGTCGCGACCTCGTCCACGGTCGGGCCGACCCGGTCGGCCACGCCCTGCAGGAAGTCGAGGTCGGCGCCGTACAGCTCGGCGGCATTCCCCGCGAGCAGCGTGCGGATCTCGTCCTCGGGCACGCCCTGCAGCAGCCCGCGCAGCACCTTGCGGGTGTGCGGGGCCGTGCCCTCGTGGTGTGGGAAGTCGGCGCCCCACATCAGCCGGTCCATGCCGATGTCGTCGCGGCGCTGGACGTCGCCGCCGATCAACAGCGAGCTGACCCAGACGTTGCGGCGGCAGTACTCGCTCGGCAGCAGCTTCAGCTTGGAGATTGCCTCGCCGGCGAACATCTCGGGGATCGTGCCGGGCACCTGCGCGCCGCGGGCGAAGCCGTCGAGCACTGGCATCTGGTCGAGGACCCAGCTGCCGGTGCCGAGCTCGGTGAAGGTGAACCTCAGGTCCGGGAACCGGTCGAAGACACCCGAGAAGACGAGCTGGAACAGCGTGCGCTGCCCGAAGTAGAGGGTCTCGTAGACCCCGCAGGCGTGCGCCACGTCGACCGAGTCGCGCTCCTCGTCGGAGCCGACGATCGAGCCGTGCCGGCCGACCGGCATGCCCAGCTCCTGGCAGAGCGCCCAGATCGGGTCGTACTTGGCGTAGTACAGGTTGTGCAGCTTCAGGTGGTGGTCGGAGGGGAGCAGCACGCCGCGCATCCCCGCCTCCCTCGCCCACCGGATCTCCGCGAGCGCGTCGTCGATGTCGTCGATGAGCAGCTGGGCGAGCCCGAACCGGCGGCCGGGGGCCTGGTCGCAGAAGTCCTTGAGCCACCGGTTGTGGGCCCTGATCCCGGCCCACCGGCGCTCGTACTCCGCCTGGTTGCGCGGGCCGGGCGCGGCCAGCGCACCGTTGGGGAAGAACGGCGGCACCGTGTTCGGGAAGATCACCTCGGCGGCGATCCCCTCGGTCTCCAGCGCCTCCAGGCGCTTGCCCGAATCCCAGTTCAGCGGCGACATGTACGACGACACGCCGGCCTTCCACTCCGACTCGGTGTCGATGTCACCCCAGAGATCGAAGTAGTTGTCGGCCCAGTGGTCGAACTCCTCGTGCCACCGCGGCTCCAGGTACTGCTTGTAGTCGCGGAGATCCGCGCCAGCATGGCAGTCCGTCGAGATGAGCACGTAGCGACGGCCAGTGGAGTGGCTCTGCATCTGGGACTCCAATGGGTGAAGTGACGGCGACGTCGGATCCTGCGAACGCCACGCGCCGGAGATAATACGCCTAGCTTAACGATGGAACAACGGCCTTCGGTGGCGCAAGTGACGTCGTGGTCCGGGGTCGAGTCCGGCGGGCGAGCGGTCCACCGTAGTGGCGGTCGCCGCCGGCTGCGCCATGCGCCCCCGTCGTTCCCCTGTCGAGCGTCCGGACCAGCGCAGAGGCATGAGCCAAAGGCATCGAACGGCGCTCGTCGGCCAGGCGGTGGGCGGCGCGAGGCCGCTCGACGAGCGAGCGTAGCCGACACCTCGGTCAGGTGGCCAGGGGCGGTTGCGTCGCGCCGGGCCGACGTGGTGGACTGTATAAGCTCAGGAACTTAAATAAGGGGAAGCCGTGACGGATGGTTCAGTTGACTGCCCGATCAACGACGCCGACAACCACATGTACGAGACGCAGGACGCGTTCACCAGGCACCTGCCGGCGCGGTACTCGGGCCTGATCAAGTACGTGCAGGTGAACGGCCGGACGAAGATCGCGGTGAAGAACGCGATCTCCGACTACATCCCGAACCCGACGTTCGAGGTGGTCGCCCGGCCCGGCGCCCAGCAGGACTATTTCAAGAACGGCAACCCCGAGGGCCGGTCCCGCCGGGAGATCCTCGGCGAGCCGATGCGCGCGGTGGACGCCTACTTCGCCCCCGAGCCGCGCCTGAGGCTGATGGACGAGCTGGGCATCAACCGGGCAATCATGTGGCCGACCCTGGCCAGCCTGCTGGAGGAGCGGCTCTCCGACGACCCGCGGGCGATGCACGCCGTCGTCCACGCGTTCAACGAGTGGATGTACGAGCAGTGGACCTTCAACTACCGGGACCGCATCTTCCCGACCCCGGTCATCACTCTGCCGATCGTCGAGAAGGCGATCGAGGAGCTTGAGCTCGTGGTCAGCCGGGGGGCGCGGATCGTGCTCATCCGGCCCGCGCCCGTGCCGGGCCTGGAGGGCACCCGCTCCTTCGCGCTGCCCGAGTTCGACCCGTTCTGGCGCAAGGTCGTGGAGGCGGACATCGCCGTCGGGATGCACGCCTCCGACGACGGGTCGACCCGTTACCTCAACGTGTGGGAGGGCGGCGGCGGTGGGGAGTTCCTGCCGTTCAAGTCGCAGAGCGCGTTCGAGGAGGTCTTCCGCCACCAGCACCGGGGCATCCTCGACGCGATGCTCTCGGCGGTCTGCCACGGCCTGTTCACCCGGTTCCCGTCGCTGCGGGTCATGCCGGTCGAGAACGGCTCGGTGTGGGTGGGCCCGCTGCTCGACGTGCTGGAGCACACCTACGGCCGCAACCCGCACCTGTTCGACGAGGACCCGGTCGCGGCCTTCCGGCGCAACGTGTGGGTGCATCCGTTCCACGAGGACGACCCGCTTGACGTCGTCCGGCTCCTCGGCGCCGACCGGGTCCTGTTCGGTTCGGACTACCCGCATCCCGAGGGCCTGGCGGCTCCGGCCGACTACTTCAAGCGCCTCGACGGGCTGCCGCCGGCCGACATCGCGCGGATCATGGGCGGCAACCTCGCCGCCGTCATGAAGTTCGCGGCCTGAGGGACCGGCCGACCTCATGGCGAACCTGACCTGGGCCAGCCCACCGGACCTGGACCCGGAAGCGAAGATCAGATGTAGCGACTGGTCGCGGGTGGCGGCTCTTTCCCCCATCGCGACCAGCGGCACGTACCCCGGCTTCCTCCTCCTGGAGCTCCCGTTGCCGTGGCCGGGCGACGTCGGCGAGGCCCCCGAAGCGGCGGCGGTCGCGCCTCTTCTGAGCCCGGTCGGCTATCGGGTACAGGCCGTGGTCCCCGCTGACCCGGACGCCCGTCCGGAGGAACGACGGGTCATCCTGTACGCACGGCCGCCGGGTGGCGGCCCGTTCACCGGCTACCGGCGGTTCGAGCGCGCGGTAGGCGCTTCGCTGACCGCCGCCGTCGTCGACCTGCTGGCGGGCGCCGCGAACCCGGGGCCATGCGACCTGGAGACCGGCGGGGTCGACGTCCTGGTGTGCGGCCACGGCCAGCGGGACAGCTGCTGCGGGCGGCTGGGCGCGGGACTCGCCACCCGGCTGGCGGCGGCCGGGGCGCCCGACGGCGTCACGTACCGGCGAACCAGCCACCTGGGCGGCCACCGCTTCGCCGCAACCTTCCTGGTCCTGCCGGAGGGCACGGCCTGGGCCTACGGCGACGAGGACCTGGTCGCCACGGTGCTGCGCCGCGAGGGCGACTTCGCCGACGTCGCCGGCCACTACCGCGGTTGCTGCGGCCTGGGCGGCCCGCAGGTGCAGGCGCTCGAACTGGAGGTCCTGCGCCGGGTCGGCTGGAGCCTGCTGGACTCCCCGCGCTCCGGCTCGTTCGACGGCTCGCGCGCCGACCTGACCTGCGTGGCCGACGGCGGCGCGACCGTCACGTGGTCGGCCGACGTCGAGCGCGGCCGTGCCGTGCCGACGCCCGACTGCCAGAGCCCGCCCTCGTCGGCCACCAAGAGCCAGATCGAATGGGCCGTCTCGGCGGTAACTCGCGACTAGCCCTGCCTTCACCGGACGGACGGCCGGCGCGACCGGAAGGCTGCGGCCGCCGTCGGCCCGGTGCACAGCCAGTTCGGTTCACAGCGACGAGAGTTGAGGAGACGCGGTGACCGCGCTCGAGAGTTTCTACATGACGATCGACAACGAGGACTGCGAGTCGGAGTCGGGGGAGACGCTGCGCTGCCTCGCTCCCTACGAGCAGCAGGACTGGGCGGAGATCCCGGCCGCCACGGCCGCGGACGTCGACCGGGCCGTCCGCTCGGCGCACAAGGCGTTCACCGAGGGCTGGTGGCGCCACGACGCGCGCCGCCGCGCGCAGGCGATGGACCGGTTCGCCGACGCCCTGGAGGCCGCCGGACCGGCGTTGGCCCGGCTGGAGATGCGCGACTGCGGCAAGCCGATCCGGGAGGCGCTCGGGGTCACCGGGCAGATCGCGAACTTCTTCCGCTACGGCGCCGGCCTGTGCATGTCCGCGACGGTCGGCGAGATCCAGCAGGGCCCCTCGCCGGCGCTGATGTGCCACACCGTTCGCCAGCCGTACGGCGTCATCGCGGTGCAGGTGCCGTGGAACAACCCGCTCGGCGTCATGGTCCAGGAGGCGGCGCTGGCCCTCGCGGCGGGCAACGCCATCGTGGTGAAGCCGTCGGAGTTCGCCCCGTGCTCGATCCTGGCGCTGGGTGAGGTCGCCCGCCAGGCCGACATCCCGCCCGGCATCATCAACATCGTCTCCGGGCTCGGCCCGGTCACCGGTGCCGCGCTCTGCGACCACCCGCTCGTACGTAAGATCATTTTCACCGGCGGCGGCGCGGCGGCCCAGCTCATCGCCGAGGCGGCGGCGAAGCGTTTCGTGCCGATGGTGCTGGAGCTCGGCGGGAAGTCGCCGAGCGTCATCTTCGAGGACGCCAACCTCGACAACGCCGTGCGGTCGATCTCCGGCGGGTTCACCGGCAGCACCGGGCAGTCCTGCACGGCCGCGTCCCGGGTGCTGGTGCAGGCCTCCATCTACGACGAGTTCGTCGAGCGCCTGGTCGCGGCGGTGAAAGCCTTCCCGCTGGGCGACCCGTCCGACCCGCAGACCGCGATCGGTCCGCTGACCTCCCGGCAGCAGGTCGAGCGGGTCGGCCGGATGGTCCAGATGGGCCTCGACGAGGGCGCGACCGCGGCGTGCGGTGGCGGCCGGCCGACCAGCCCGGAGCTGGCCGACCACCCGTACTTCTTCGAGCCGACCGTCTTCACGAACGTCGACCCGTCCATGCGGATCTTCCGCGAGGAGGTGTTCGGGCCGGTGACGTGCGTGGTGCCGTTCGCGGACGAGAAGGAGGCGCTCGCGCTGGCCAACGACACCGACTACGGCCTCGGCGCCAGCGTGTGGACGAAGGACATCCACCGGGCGCAGCGGATGACCCGCGAGCTCTACGCCGGGACGGTCTGGGTCAACACCTACCGGGTGGGCGACCCGTCGTTCCCGTTCGGCGGCGTCAAGGAGAGCGGCTACGGCCGGGAGTGCGGTCTTGCCGGCTTCCACGAGATGAGCTATCTCAAGAGCGTCCGGATCGCCTACGAGCTCTGACCGACAGATGGGGACCGCGATGCGCGAGCTTGTCCAGACCGAGCGGCGTGGGCGGGTGCTCGTCATCTCGATGTGCCGGGAGGAGAAACGCAACGCGGTGGACCGCGCGCTGGCCGACGCGATCGATGGCGCGCTGAACCGGCTCGACGACGAGACCGACCTCTGGGCCGGCGTGCTCACCGGAACGACCTCGGTGTTCAGCGCCGGCAGCGACCTGCGCTCGAGGGGGGACTACGTCACCGAGCGAGGCGGTGAGTACGGCATCATCCGCCGCGACCGCCGCAAGCCACTCATCGCCGCCGTCGAGGGCCCGGCGCTCGGCGGCGGCATGGAGATCGTGCTGGCCTGCGACCTCGTCGTGGCGTCGACGACCGCGCGTTTCGGCCTGCCGGAAGTCGCCATCGGCGTCGTTCCCACCTGTGCCGGGCTGTTCCGGGCGCCGCAAAGCCTTCCGCTGAACCTGGCCCGGGAACTCATCCTGACCGGCGCCCCGCTGCACGCCGAGCGCGCCTACTCGGCCGGATTCGTCAACGTGCTCACGGAACCGGGCCAGGCGCTCGAGGGGGCGGTCACACTGGCGGAGCGCATCTGCGCGAACGCCCCCGTCTCGGTCCAGGCGTCCCTGGCCGCGGTGAACGAGGCGGCGCGGGCCGCCGACGACGAGGGCTGGGCGGCCACCACCAGGGCGATGGCGCACCTCGCCGACTCGGCGGACGGGCAGGAAGGAATCCAGGCGTTCCTGGAGAAGCGCCGCCCGGTCTGGACCGGCCGCTGACGGACGTCCGCTGACCGGGCGCACCTGCCGGGACAGGACGAACGTGCGCAGCGCCGTGCCGCCACGGCGCGGCGCACACGCTGTCCTACTTCAACAGCGGGTCGCGGGGCAGGCCCAGGATCCGCTCGCCGATCTGGTTGCGCTTGATCTCGGAGGTGCCGCCCCCGATCGACCAGATCCGGTGCGTCAGGTTCAGCATCGCGGGCCGCAGCCCGTCGCCGTCGACGAAGACGAGGTCCGGCGCTCCGGCGACCGCCAGGATCGCCGCGACCTCGTGCGCGAGCTCTGACATGACGAGCTTCGTGATCGCGCCCTCCGGCCCGGGCCCGGCGCCGGCCAGCGCCCGGCTGGCCCGCCGCAGGTTCAGCAGCCGCAGCACCTGCAGCCCCGCGATGTAGTAGCCGATCCGGACGGCCCCGCCTGGCATTCGGTCGGGGTGCGCGTCGTAGGCGTCGAGGAGCGTCGTCGCCGGCGTGGACATGTTCGAGTCGTCGCGCCCGACGCTGATGCTCTCGTTGCCGAGGTTCGCGCGGGCCACGTTCCACCCGTCGTCGACGGCTCCGACGACGTCGGCGTCGGGCACGAACACGTCGGTCAGGAACACCTCGTTGAAGTGGGCACTGCCGTCGGGCTGGCGCAGCGGCCTGATCTCGATGCCGGGCGCCGACATGTCGACGACCATCGTCGTGATGCCCCTGTGCTTCGGCGCGTCGGGGTTCGTCCGCGCCGTGACGAGCCCCTTCGCGGCGAACTGCGCTCCGCTGGTCCAGACCTTCTGGCCGTTGAGCAGCCAGCCTCCCTCGGCGCGGGTGGCGCGGGTCCTGATGCCTGCCGCGTCGGAACCGGCCTCGGGCTCGCTGAACAGCTGGCACCAGATGGTCTCCTGCGCGAGCGCCGGCGGCACCCAGCGGGCGACCTGCTCGGCGGTGGCGTGCTGGATGAGGGTGACCATCTGGTAGCCGGTGATCGGGTCCATCTTGCGGTCGATGCCGGCGGCCATCAGCTCCTGCTCGATGACGACCTGCTCGACCGCCCCCGCCTCCCGTCCCCACGGCCTGGGCCAGTGCGGCATGAGGTAGCCCGTGTCGATCAGTCGTCGTCGCCGCGCCGTCCTCTCCAGCCCGGCCAGCTCGCCGGCGAGGGCGCGGATCTCGGCGCGGAACGCCTCGGCCTCGGGTGGCAGCTCGATGGTCTTGTCCCGGCTGACCCCCCGGCGGGAGAGCTCCACCAGGTCCGCCGCCGCCGTCTCTGGCGCGAGCAGTGCCTGCAGGACGGTGGCTCGCCGCAGGTACAGGTGGGCGTCGTGCTCCCAGGTGAAGCCGATGCCGCCGTGCACCTGGGTGCTGAGGTTCGCGCACAGGTACGCGGCAGGGCCGGCGAGCGCGGCCGCCGCCGCGGCGGCGTAGGTCAGCTGGTCACCACCGCTGGCGGCGGCCCTGGCCGCGTCCCACGCCGCCGCCGTCGCCTTCTCGCTCGCGACGCACATGTTGGCGCAGTGATGCTTGACGGCCTGGAACATGCCGATCTGGCGGCCGAACTGGACTCGGACCCTGGCGTACTCGGCGGCGGCGTCCGTGCAGGCTCCCGCGACGCCGACCGCCTCCGCGGCCAGGATCGTCCGGGCCAGGTCGACCAGCAGGCGGCGGCCACCGGGGATGACGGTGGCGGCCGCGCCGTCGAGCGTGACCCGGCCGGAACGACGGGTCGGGTCCAGGTTCGGTGGCGCTTCCACCGTGACGCCGTCGCCCATCTCGAGGACGGCGACGTCCTCGCCGACGGGCAGGACGAGGACCGTCGCCAGCGCCGCTCCGAGAACGGGACCGGCCTCGCCGGAGACCCTGCCGTCGGCCACGGTGACTTCGCTGGTCAACGCCACGCCGCCGGTGCGCTCGCCGCTCGCCAGGCCGGGCAGCAGACGGGCCCGGGTCGCCTCGTCGGCTCCGGCGGCGACGACCGCGCTGACGATCATCGTCGGGACGAACGGGCCGGGTGCCACGGCTCGGCCCAGCTGCTCGACCACGATCACGAGCTCCTCGATCCCGAAGCCCGATCCGCCGTACTGCTCGGGCAGGTGCAGGCCGAGCCAGCCCAGGTCGGCGGTCTCGCGCCAGCAGGCCGGTAACGACTCGTCCGGCGCCTCCAGCAGGGCCCGGGCCGCCGCGCGCGCGTCGCGCTTGGTCAGCAGGTCTGACGCGGCATCCGCCAGGGCCCGGTGGTCTTCGGAGATGGCGATCGGCACGACACACTTCCTTCGCTAGGACCGTGCGCGGAGTCTCGACCCGTGCTTGACGCACGGATGACAGTTCCTTGTGTGGCGGGCGTCGAGGCCACGCCACCGACCTATTGATAAGTCTCTGTCCTTAAGATAGCGTCGCCGAGCGATGGGGGCGCGCCCTTGGAGCGGGATCATTCGCCGGCGTCCGCCGCCGCGAGACAAGGGGTGCTCGGCGGCCCGCGCGTGCCGGCCGGTGGTAGTGAGGACGAGGGCGGGACGCCGCGCGGGCGTCGGCCCGGCTGGGCTGCGCGTTCCGGGCCCAGCCGTGGCTCACCTGCCCGGCTTAGACGCGGCCTGAGGAGGCGTAGTGACGAAGAAGAAGATAGGGTTGCCGCCCTGGAAATATGAGGAGCGCATTCCGACCGACGACTTCGAGGAGATCATTTATGAAAAGGACGGGCCGATCGGCCGCCTTATCCTGAATGGTCCCGAGAAGCGGAACCCACTCAGCTACGCCAGGATCTGCGAGCTGGCCATGGGCCTGCACGAAATGGACATGGACCCGGACATCCGGGTGGTCATCATCAAGGGCGCGGGCTCGGCCTTCTGCTCCGGGTACGACCTCACGCCGGGCAAGGCGGAGGCCAACAACCCCAACCCCGACGACTACCGGCGGTCGATCGCGTGGGCGGACGTCGGCGACCCGCCCGGCGGCGTCTACTACGACCCGAAGAAGGACCACCCGACCTTCGCGAAGTACGAGTTCTTCGCCAGGGAGCTCTACTTCCGGATCTTCGACCTGCACAAGCCGGTCATCGCGCAGGTCCACGGCTACTGCCTGGCCGGCGGCACCCACCTGGCTGGCTTCTGCGACCTGCGGATCGTCGCCGAGGACGCCCAGATCGGCTTCCCCACGATCCGGCAGCTCACGATCGAGGGCTACCAGTACGAGGTCTGGCTGATGGGCGCGAGCCGAGCCAAGCACTTCCTCTTCACCGGCGACCCGATGGACGGCAGGAAGGCCTACGACTGGGGCTGGGCCTCGGACGTGCACCCGGCGGACCGGCTGGACGAGGAGACGGACAAGCTGGCGCGGAGCATCGCGAAGACCGATCCCGTCCTGCTCATGTCGACCAAGGCCGCCGTCAACCGCCAGCTGGAGCTGCAGGGCTTCCGGACCGGCATGCGCTGGAGCATGGACGTCCACTCGGCGGGTGTGCGCGGCAGCTACGGCTCGAACGCCGACGAGTTCTGGAAGCGTTCCGCGGAAGGCGGGCTTCGGTCCGCGGTGGACTGGCGCGACGACCACTTCGGGATCGAGTACCCCGCGGGCGACGCCGCGCAGTAGGTCCGGCCAGCGGATGCTTGACACACGGACGTACGCCTCGCCCGTGGCCGGTCCCGCGCGATGGGCCGGGCCGGTACCCCGATGACCGGGTACCGGATCGGCCTGCTCGCGGACACCCACATTCCCGAGGCGGGCGACGACCTGCCGGCCGCGGCCTACGCGGCGCTGGCCGGCTGCGACCAGATCCTGCACTGCGGCGACCTGCACACGATCGAGATCGTCGACCGGCTGGAGCGGCTGGCTCCGACGCTGGCCAGCCGTGGCAACGGCGACCCGTACCGGCCGCGGCGCCGCCGCCCCGGCGTCGCCCCGGACCCGCGTGTCCGCGACGTCGTCGTCCTCGACGCGGGTGGCCTCCGGATCGGCATGACCCACGACCTGGGCCACACCGAGGGCCGTCCCGACGACGCGGTCCGGGAGATCCTGGTGCGGACCTTCGACGGCCCAGTCGATTTCGCGGTGTCGGGGCACTCGCACGTCCCGGCGGTGTGGGGCCTGGACGACGGGACCGCGCTGGTCAACCCGGGCAGCCCGACCATGCCGTACGGCTACCTCGGCCTGGTCGGCACGGTCGGAATCCTCGACATCGGCACCGGGGGATTCGAGGTCGTGATTCACGACCTGCGCACCGGCCGGGAACAGCTGCGGCTGACCGGGCCCGGCCCACACCCGTTCCAGCAGGGACCGCGGCCTGTCGGCGGCCGGTGACCCGCGTTTCGGTTGGTCCCGCCGGCGGCCACCCGAGGAGGAAATAAGCAGTGAGACTCAAGGGACGACCGGTTCTGGTCATCGGTGGCGGATCCGGCATCGGCCGGGCCTGCGCGCGAGCGTGCGCGACGGAAGGCGCGTCGGTGATGGTCGCCGACCTGGAGGAGACCGCCGCCCGTGACGCCGTGGCGGAGTTCCAAGGGACGGGCGGTACCGCCTCGTCGGTCGTCACCGACGTGACCGACGAGCAGTCCGTCGCCCGCGCGGTCGCGGCGACGGTCGAGGAGTTCGGGGGCCTGGACACACTCATCACCAGCGCCGGGGGCCGGGTGAGCGACTGGAAGAAGTCCGTCGAGCTTTACCTGACCGGCACCTACTACGCCTGCAAGTACGCGATTCCTGAGCTGGAACGGGCCGGCCGCGGCGTGATCATCAACATCTCGTCCGTCGCGGGCATCACGGGCTCGCTCATCGGCGGGATCGAGCAGACCGGCTACCCCAGCGCGAAACACGGCGTCATCGGGATGACCAAGACGCTCGCGCTCGCCCACGCGAAGCAGGGCATCCGGGTGAACGCGATCTGCCCGGGCTACGTCCGAACCAGGGTGACCGAGCCGATGCACGGCGCGCACGACGGTGGCGCCGGGCTCCTCGAGCAGCTGCGGGTCCCGATGGGCCGGTGGGGCGAGCCGGACGAGATCGGCAGGGTGGCGGCCTTCCTCGCCTCCGACGACGCCTCGTTCATCACCGGCCAGGCCATCGTCGTCGACGGCGGGCTGACCGCCCGCTGAGCGCGGGCCAGCCGGCGGGCGGCCTGGGAACTCGCTACTCCCGCCCCTGACCGCGGCGACCGCAGGCGCGGCGCCCAGCTGTGGCGGTTGACCAAATTGAGTCAATGTACTTAGACTTTGGCCAGCGGCGGCCCTGCCCGATCCCTGCGCGGAGTCTCCCGAATCAGGGAACTCCGGCTGAGCCCATCGATCCAGGGGCCGGTCTCGCACCCTTCCCGCAGCCCGGAGGTCAGCGTGGCAGAGCCCTTCCCGATGCTCGTGGAGCTGGGCAAGATCCGTGAGTTCGCGCGCGCGACCGGGTCGTCGCACGAGGAGTACCTGCGGACCGAGCCGGACGTGGTGTCGCCGGTGACCTTCCTGATGTCGGCGGCCTTCTGGCAGGCGCAGGTGCCGGGGTCGAGCCCGTACGACGAGGTCGAGCCGCTGGATATGAGCCGGATGCTGCACGGTGCGCAGGACTTCTCCTTCCCGGACGGCCCACCCGTGGCGGGCACCCGGCTCGTCGGCCGGTCAAGGTTTGGCCGGACCTACGCCAAGCAGGGCCGGCGCGGCGGCGAGATGACCTTCACCGAGGTGGTGACCGAGTACCGGGACGAGACCGGCCGACTCGTCGCCGAGGTCACAGGTACCTCAATCGCGACCTCGCGCCCGGCCGGCGCATGAGCGCGCCCGACTCAGCCGGCGTGGTGACCTGGGACGACCTGCAGGTCGGTACCCAGCAGCCGCCACGGGTCGAACGGCCCCTCACCGTGACTGACTTCGTTCGTTACCAGGGCGCTTCGGGCGACCTGAACCCGATCCACCACGACACGGCGTTCGCCACCGCGGCGGGTTATCCGGGCCCCTTCGCCGTCGGCATGCGCCAGGCCGGTGTGCTCGCCACGTACGTGACGGACTGGCTCGGGCCACGCAACGTCCGCGCCTTCGGCGTGCGTTTCGCCCGCCAGGCCTGGCCGGGCGACGTGCTGACGTACTCGGCCGAGGTGGTCGCGCGCCGCGAGGTGGACGGTCAGCGCCTCGTCGACGTCGCGCTGCGCTGTGCGCGCCAGAACGGTGAGGAGCACCTGACCGGCACCGCGACGTTCGTCGTCCCCCGGTAGCGCCGGGGCGCTTGTGTACCGGCCGTGGCCGCGGGCAGTCGGTGATCCGGGCAGTGAAGTGGCCGAGAAGTCGATGACGAGAAAACGGGTGAGGAGTTCCTGTGGGAGCGCTTGAGGGCCGGGTCGCCGTGATCACCGGAGCCGGCCGTGGGCTGGGCCGGGAGCATGCGCTGCTGTTCGCCCGCGAGGGGGCCTCAGTCGTCGTGAACGACGTCGGCGGCGCGCGCGACGGTTCGGGTGCGGACGACACGCCCGCGGCCGAGGTCGTACGGGAGATCGAGGCGCTCGGCGGCCGGGCCGTCGTGAACGGTGACGACGTCAGCGACGCGGCCGGCGCGCAGCGACTGGTCCGCCAGGCAATCGACGAGTTCGGCGCCCTGCACATCCTGGTCAACAACGCCGGAATCCTGCGGGACCGCATGATCGTCAACATGGGCGACGACGAATGGGATGACGTGATCCGCGTACATCTTCGCGGTCACTTCCTGCCGACTCGCGCCGCCGCGCAGTATTGGCGCGAGCAGCACAAGGCAGGACAGGTCCTCAATCCAGCCGTGGTCAACACGACCTCCACGTCGGGGCTGTTCAATCACGCCGGCCAGGGAAACTACGGGGCCGCGAAGACGGCGATCGCCTGCCTGACGATGATCAGCCATTCGGAGCTCGGGCGCTACGGCGTGCGGGTGAACGCCATCGCGCCGTCCGCGCTGACCCGGATGACCGCGCCCGCGGGCGACGCGACGCTGGCGGACGAGGTCGTGGCGCGGCTGGACCCGGCGAACGTGTCGCCCTTCGTCGCCTACCTGGCCACGGAGACCTGCCCGATCGAGGGGCGGATCTTCTTCGTGTCGGGCGGGAAGGTGCTCCTGTTCCAGCCCTTCGCCATCGTCGACGGGATCGAGACCGAGGGTCGGTGGACGGTGGAGGCGCTGCAGACGGCGGCGCCGCGCCTGGCGGAGGTCCCCTTCACTCTCAACCGGCCGTACTGATCGGCCCGTCGGGAGGTCGGCCGCGGCGCGGCCTCCAGCCGGGCGCCGGCGGCGAGAGGTTCCTGCCGGCTCACCCTTGCACCTCATATGTAATCCAGATAACTTAAACATCAGGGTCTAGTAGTCGATCAATGGTTCGACGGCCGGGCCCGCCGGTCGGCGGGCGGGCATCGAGGCGAGGAGGCGCTCATGGGGCGAACTGTGGGACCGCGTCGAGATCCTCGCTCGTTCAGAACCCGCACCGTCGCGTCGCGGCGCACCATGCTGGGGGAGTTATCGTGAGTCTGACCGTAAGCACGCCCGCGGCCGGCGCCGTCATCAGTGATACGGACCGCTATCTGATCGTCTCCAGCGACTCGCATGCCGGCCCGGCGCTGGAAAGGGACCTCCGGCCGTATTGCCCACCGAGGTATCTCGCCGACTTCGACAGCTACGCCGACCGTTATCGCCAGGCATTGTCGACGATGCCGGACCCGATGATCGAGGACGCGACCCAGCCGGCCCTCGACGCCTACGCGGCGCTGCTGGCCTGCGACGGCCTCCACGATCCGCATGCGTTCCTTCGTGACATGGACGCCGAGGGAATCGCCACGCAGGTGATCTTCGCCGGGGGTGGGAACAAGGAACCGCTGCCCTGGTCGGACGGCTTCAACGCGGGCGACCCGAGCACCGACCCGGCGCTGCGCGCCGCGGGCGGCCACATCTGGAACCAGTGGCTGGCGGACTTCGCGTCCGTGGGCCCGGAGCGCCTCCTGGGCGTCATGCAGATCCCGATCTGGGACATTCCAGCTGCCATCGACGAGATCGTCTGGGGCAAGGAGCACGGGCTGCGGGCGATCAACTTCCCTGCGCCCAGGCCGGACTACCCCGCGTACAACGACCCGGTCTACGAGCCGTTCTGGTCGGCGGTCGAGGAGATCGACCTCCCGCTGGTCTGCCACGTCGCGAGCGGCCTGCGCCCGACGATCTCCGGCCGCGGCGCCTTGATGATCTTCGCGACCGAGCTGCAGTTCTACAGCCGGCGGGCGTTCGGGCAGATGGCCTTCGGAGGCGTCTTCGACCGGCACCCCCGGCTGCGGCTCGGGTTCGTGGAGCAGCGCGCGGGCTGGGTCGCCGAGCACATCAAGGAGCTCGACTCCTGTTACGTGGACCCGCGCCGTGACTACAGCGACAAGCCGGACAGGTCGCCGGGCGAGTACTGGCGTGAGAACTGCTTCGTCGGGTGCAGCTTCATGGCCCGCTACGAGGCCGAGCTCCGCCACGACATCGGGCTGAACACCCTGCTGTGGGGCTCGGACTATCCGCACGTCGAAGGCACCTGGCGGCGCACTCCGCAGGCTCTTCGCAAGACGTTCGCGGGGCTGCCCCGAGCCGACGTCCGGGCCATCCTCGGGGACAACGCCCTGCGGGTGTACGGGCTCGATGAAAGCGTCCTGCGGCCGGTCGCGGACCGCATCGGACCGACCGCGGCCGAACTCGACCGACCGCTGCCGCCCGACGAGCATCCCGCTCATCTGGGGCTGGCCTTCCGGGAGTTCGGGCCGTTCGCCTAGGCCAGTTGACCGGTCGTCGCGCACCCGGCGGCCGTGGCTGTCGGGGTCGGCCCGGCTTCCCGGCCTGGCCGGCACCGCGACGCGTCCGCCCTGGTCAGCGGACCCGTACAGTGCCCGGCGGTGCGTGTCACCGGCGGGCGGATCAGAACTCAAGGAGAGCATCGTGACAGGCCGGCTTGAAGGCAAGGTCGCATTCATCACGGGCGCCGCGCGGGGCCAGGGACGCGCGCACGCCCTCCGGATGGCGCAGGAGGGCGCCGACATCATCGCGGTCGACATCTGTCGCGACATCGCGTCGAACCCGTACCCGATGTCCCGGCCCGAGGACCTCGCGGAGACCGAGCGCCTCGTGAAGGAGACGGGCCGGCGGATCGTGGCCCGCCAGGGCGACGTGCGCGAGCGGCCCGAGCTGCGGTCCGCGCTGGACGACGGTCTGCGCGAGTTCGGCAGGCTGGACATCCTGGTGGCCCAGGCCGGCATCCTGCCGATGCACCCCGAGAAGCCGAACCCGATGGACTTCGTCGACGCCGTCGACGTCGACCTCCTCGGGGTGATGAACGCCGTCGCGGTGAGCCTGCCGCACCTGGGCGACTGGTCCTCGATCATCATCACCGGCTCGACCGCGGCCCAGATGGAGCACACGGTGCAGGGCGACCCGGGCGGCTCCGGCTACGGCTACGCCAAGACGATGCTGATGGAGTACACCCGCCAGATGGCCACGCACCTCATGGCGCAGCCGGTCCGGGTCAACTGCATTCACCCGACGAACGTCAACACGAGCCTGCTCCACAACGAGCTCATCTACAAGCTGCACCGGCCGGACCTCGAGAACCCCACCCGCGAGGACGTCGAGCCGGTCTTCCAGGCGACGCAGGGCATGCCCATTCCGTACATCCAGCCGCTGGACGTGGCCAACCTGGCGCTCTTCCTCGCGTCCGACGAGGCCCGGTACATCACCGGCCAGAACATCTGCGTGGACGCCGGGTCGCTGCTCAAGACGCCGGTGCACAGCGGCGGTTACTGATCGTCTGAGGTGGGCGCCGGCAATCCGGTGAACGCCGCCGCCGGAATGCCCAACCCGGGTACCGGACCGAAGCAGACAAGGAAGCTGAACGTGATCACACAGGAAGTCGACATCAATTTCGATCTCCCAGAGATCGTCACCGATCCGGTCCCCACCTACGACCTGATTCGTTCCGCCGGCCGCGTCGTGCTCAACAAGCGGTTAGGCGTGTGGATGGTGCCCGGGTACGAGGACGTGCTCACCGTGCTGCACACCCCGGCGATCTTCTCGAACGCCGCGTACGGCATGGGCGAGCTGCCGCCGATTCTTGACGGCGCCGAGATCATGATCAACGCGGATCCGCCGAAGCACCAGCCGCTGCGCAAGGTGGCGCTGAACGCGTTCGTCCGGCGCAGCCTCCGCAAGATGGAGGACACGATCCAGCAGGTCGTCACGGATCTGCTGGACGACCCCGCGCTGGCCGACCAGCTGGCGGGCGGCGGTGAGGCCGAGCTGGTGAACGCCTACTGCCGGCCGCTGCCCGCCCAGGTCATCGCGCGCCTGCTCGGCGTGCCGCTGAGCGACCTGCCGGACTTCGTCCGCTGGTCGGACGACCTCTCCGCGCTCATGGACTCGGGGCAGCGGGGGACACCCGAGTTCGAGGTGCGCTGGCAGCGCGGCGCCGACTCCGGCGTGGAGATGAAGGCCTACCTGACCGACCAGATCAACCGGCACCGCCGCGAGGAGCACGACGACCTCATCAACGACCTGCTGGTCGCCAACGAGAACGGCATCCTGGACGACAAGGAGCTGCTCGCCACCTGCGTCCTGCTGATGATCGCGGGAAACGAGACCACCACCAAGCTCATCGGAACGTCGCTGCGGCTGCTGGGCAGCAATCCCGATGTCCGGCGCTCCCTCGTCGAGGACCCGAGCCTCACCGCGAATGCCGTCGAGGAGATCCTGCGGTACGAGGGCGTCACCACCATCGTTCCCCGCAACCTCACCCAGGACACGACCCTGGCAGGCGTGGATCTGCCCGCGGGATCGATCGTGATGGCGCTGCTCGGCGCGGCCAACCGCGACCCCGAGGCCTTCGAGGACCCGAACAGGTTCGACATCTCCCGGCACACCTCGAACAGGCATGTGGCGTTCGGGCACGGTATCCACCTCTGCCTGGGCAACCAGCTCGCCCGGATGGAAGCTCGGCTGGCGCTGTCGGCCTTCCTGAACCGCTACCCCACCTACGAGCTGGGGGACTGGCAGTACCGGGGCGTGTTCCTCACCCGGGGGCTCGACTATCTGAAGATCTCGGTCGGCCGGTGACGACCATCAAGGGGCAGCAGTGACTTTCTTCGGTGTGCACGCCGGTCCGCAGATGTGCACCATGGACGAGCTGCACCAGGTGTGGCGGGCGTCCGAGGACCTGGGCTTCGACTGGGTCAGCATCTGGGACCACTTCTACGCCAACCCACGGGCTTTCGACGAGTCCTGCTTCGAGGCGGTGGCCAGCCAGGCCGCGCTCGCGGCGACGACCTCGCGGGTCCGGGTCGGCTCGCTGGTCTACTCGGCGGGGTACCGGCATCCGGCCGTCCTGGCGAACGCGGCCGTGACGATCGACCACATCTCGAACGGCCGCCTCGAACTCGGCGTCGGGGCCGGCTGGCACAAACCCGAATACGAGGGCTACGGCATTCCGTTCGAGACGCCCGGCGTGCGGCTGCGTCGGCTCGCCGAGTCCATCGAGATCATCAGGGCGCTCTGGACGACCGACGTGGTCGACTACGACGGCGAGTTCTACACACTGCGCGGTGCTCGCTGCGTTCCCAAGCCGGTCCAGCCGTCGGCGCGGATCTGGGTGGGCGGTACCCAGCCCAGGGCGCTTGCCCTGGCCGGCCGGCTCGGCGACGCCTGGAACGTCGCGGCGGTGTCGCCGAAGGAGTTCGAGCAGAAGTACGAGATCGTGCGCCAGAACGCGCCCGACCCCGACCGGCTCGCGACGGGCGTGAACCTCGTCTACGTCGGCGTCGGGGAGAACGGCCTCGAGGCGGAACTGCGCAAGCGGCTTTACGACCCGACCCAGTCGCAGCTGACGGACAACATGCTCGTCGCCGACGACATGTCCCGCGTGGCCGACCGGGTCAAGGAATACGTCGACGCCGGCGTGCAGTGGATCATCCTCAACATTCGTGCCCCGTTCGACCTCGACCCCCTGCGCCGATTCGCCGAAGAGGTCATACCCCTGTTCCGCTCTTAGGAGGGAGTGAAGCAATGACGCAGCCCCGAGACACCGTGTTGACACTGCGGCACCCGGACAAGTTCTTCATCGGCGGGGCGTGGGTCGAGCCTTCCAGCGAGGCGCGCTTCGGGGTCGTCGACTCGCATACCGAGGAAGTCTTCCTCACGGTGGCCGAGGCGCAGGAAGCGGACGTCAGGCGTGCGGTCGACGCCGCGTACGAGGCGTTCAACCACGGTCCGTGGCCCAGGCTCTCGCACGCCGAGCGGGCCGAGTACCTGCGAGCGGTCGCGAAGGGGATCAGGGACCGGGCCGAGGACTTCGGCCTCGCCCTTCCCCGCGAGAGCGGAATGATTCACGCCATCGCGCGGGGTGCTCCGCACATGGAGGCGGGCTTCTACGAGCTCTTCGCCGGGATGGCCGACACCTTCCCGTTCGAGGAGCCGGCGAAGGCCAGCTACGGCGGCTTCGGTCTGATCGTGCGGGAGCCCGTCGGCGTCGTGGGCGCGATCGTGCCCTGGAACGGGCCGCTGTCGACCATCGTCCAGAAGACCGCGCCGGCGCTGCTGGCCGGTTGCACGGTGATCGTGAAGTCCGCGCCCGAGTCCCCGGTCGAGGGGCTCCTGCTCGCCGAGATCATGGAGTCGGTCGGGCTGCCGCCCGGCGTCATCAACTTCGTGACCGCGGACCGGCAAGCGTCGGAGGCCCTGGTCAGGGACCCCCGGGTCGACAAGATCACGTTCACTGGCTCCACGGCTGCCGGTCGGCGCATCGCCTCGATCTGTGGCGAGCGGATCGCCCGCTGCACGCTGGAGCTCGGCGGCAAGTCGGCGGCCGTCATCCTCGACGACTTCGACATCGCCGAGGCAGCCGCGACGCTGACCTTCTTCGAGTGCATCAACACGGGGCAGGTCTGCTCGTCGCTCACCAGGATCGTGGTCACCAAGGACCGGCACGACGCGATGGTCGAGGCGCTCGCGGACCTGTTCTCGCGGGTGAAGGTCGGAGATCCGTTCGAGGCGGACACCGGGATGGGCCCGCTCGTGTCGCGGCGGCAGCGCGACCGGGTCGAGGGCTACATCGCCAAGGGCATCTCGGACGGCGCGAAGCTCGCCGCGGGTGGTGGCCGCCCGCGGGACCTCGACCGTGGCTGGTACGTCGAGCCGACGGTTTTCGGGGACGTCGACAACGGTTCGACGATCGCCCAGGAGGAGATTTTCGGACCCGTCCTCAGCGTCATCCGAGCCGAAAACGAGGAAGACGCGGTACGGATCGCGAACGAGTCGAATTTCGGCCTGAACGCTTCGGTCTTCACCAACGACCTCGAGCGGGCTCAGGCCGTTGCCGGACAGCTGAGGTCGGGCACGGTCGGGCACAACACGATGGCGACCGACTTCGGCATCGCGTTCGGTGGCTTCAAGCAGTCCGGCATCGGCCGGGAAGGCGGCACCGAAGGTCTTCTCCCGTTCCTCGAGACGAAGACGGTCATTTTGAAAAACACCCCGGACAGGTACCGTCTGTAGGAATCTGTTCGCCGGGTGGATGGGGGCCACCCGGCGAATCCGGCGCCGTTCATCCGGCCACGCACTGCACCTAGGGCATACTAAAGCGGTGTCTTCCTCGACGCGCGGCCAAGCGCCGGAACCGACGCCGAAGGCGGGCGGTCGAGACCGGTCGAACTCCCGGGGTGAGGCGACCCGCCTCCTGTTGCTGGAGAAGGCGGAGGAGCTCTTTGCGCATCGAGGAATCTCGGCGGTGCCATTGCGCGACATCGGTACGGCTGCGGGTCAGAAGAACAACGTCGTGGTCCAGTACCATTTCGGTGATCGTGAGAGCCTGATCCGGGAGATAGCCTCGTACCGGGGCCGGCTGAGCGAGCAGGTGCGGGTGGAGCTGCTCGCGGACCTGTTCGCCACGGGAAGTTCACCACGGGTCACCGATCTGGTTCGGGCCTGGATCAGGGCACTGTCGTGCCATCTGGAAGCGGACAACTTCTACCTGGCGTTCCTGTCGCGCTACGTCATTGAACGCGGCGGCTACGTGGGCCTCGAAGGCATGGAGATCAGCAACACGATCTACACGTTCACCTCGATGCTGCGCCGGCTCCTGCCGACCCATCCGGGGACCATCCTCGAAGAGCGCTGGATGGTCATGATGACCAGCGCGGTCCACACGCTCGCCCGCTATCAGACGTCCTTGCGGGCGGGTGGCCTGCCGGCGCCGCTCCCTCGTCTGGTCGCCGATCTCGTGGTTCTCTTCGCGGCGGCGCTCGAAGCGCCTCCCGCGGGGATCGAAGCGGGCGTCGAGGCGGGCTGACCGCCCCGGGCCGCACGGTCCGCACCGCGGGGCTGCTTCCCGCACTGTTCACGAGGCCTGGCCGTTGACCAAGGTTTCGTCTCGCGCCCCGGCCGTCGGCGCGCCAGGTCTGCCCACGGATCGCCGTACGCGCGCGGGCGGTCGGTGGCGCACCCCGCGCGGCCTGACCTGCGCCGCGAGCAGGGCAGACACCCCTCTTCGGCACCTCGAAGCCATGGACGTTTCAACCTCCGTAAATTAAGCTCCTTAGCTGAGTCTTCATGAACGCCTCTGTCGTCGCCATGCGACGCCGCGACGCTCGTTCCGCTGTCGACCGATAGCTCACCCGACCAAGGAGGAACCAGTGTTTCGTCGAGTATCTGGTGTAGTGGCGGCGATCGCGGCCACCACACTCGTCGCGGCCGCCTGTGGCAGTAGTGGAAGTGGCGGCGGCGGAGGAGCTTTATCGTCGCCGACAGCAGGCGCCAGGGTCTCGATCAAGGTGGGAATCCTGACGGACGCGACCGGTCCGGGTAACGCCACCGCGGCGGCCGTCGACGGGATCAAGGCGGGTATCTACAACGCCAAGAAAGACGGCATCGACATCCAGTACGTCGTGGCCGACACGGGTACGAACCCGGCGACGGCCCTCACCGCCGCGACGCGCCTCGTTCAGCAGGATCGCGTCACGGTGGTCATGGCGTACTCCTCCGTGCTGTTCGCCGCCGCGCCCTACCTGACGGCGCACAACGTCCCGGTCGTCGGCGTCGCGCAGGACGGCCCCGAGTGGATCTCGGACCACAACATGTTCTCGGTGTTCGGCCCGGCTCACCAGGAGCTGGTGTCGACCACCTTCGCGAAGTTCTTCAAGCAGCAGGGCGCCACGATCCTCGGCTCCCTCGGCTACGGCATCGCGCCCAACTCGGCACTGTCCGCGAAGGCCCTGGGCGTCTCCGGTCCCGCCGAGGGCCTGAAGATCGGCTACATGAACCCGAACTTCGCGTTCGGTGGCACGGACGTCGGTCCGGTCGCGCTGGCGGTGAAGGACGCCCACGTCGACGGCTTCCAGACCACGACGGCCATCTCGGCCAACTTCACCCTGCTCAGGGCGATGCGGGACATCAACGGCCTGCCGAAGACGGTCGTGCTCTTCACGGGGTACGGCGCCGAGCTGATCAATGCCGGCGCGACGGCTCAGCGAGACGCCCAGGGCGTGTACTTCCCGATCTCCTACGAGCCGATCGAGCTGAACACCCCGGCGACGCAGAGGTTCCAGGCGGCGCGCAAGGCGGTCGGGCTGGCCGGCCTCCCCAGCTACGCCGAGTACTTCGGCTACGCGGGCGTGGACCTGCTGGAGGCGGGGCTGAAGGGGTCAGGCCCGACGCCGAGCGCGGCCAAGATTATCAGCACGTTGAGCACCGTCCACAACTTCACCGCCTATGGGCTGACCGGGGACCACAGCTTCGACGTCAACGACCGGACCCACGTCGTGAACGGCCCGGCGAACTGCATGTGGTTCACCCAGTTCGAGAGCGGCAAGTTCGTGCCGGTCAAGGGCGCCTCACCGCTGTGTGGGGAACTGCTGGAGGGCAAGACGGTGTCGCTCACCCAGTAGCTCGGTGATGGGTGAAACGTCCGCCGAATCCGGTGGGCGAAGGCAGGCGGCTCCGGGGGGGGGCCCCCACGGGCGGGCGGGGCGGGCCGCGGCCCAGCGCGGCAGCGGCCAGCGCGGTACGGCGTTGCCCGCGAGAGTCCAGAGCGAGCAGGCGAGGCAGC
>NZ_JADWYX010000067.1 GCF_016786355.1 Frankia sp. AgB1.9 | reverse complement strand
GAGTTAAAGCGCTCTCCGATAAAGCCGGAACGGTCCAGCATTAAGGCGAGATCAATAACTAGTATAAACTCGAGTGGGTCTCCGTAGTTCTTGCTTTCTGGTCGTGCGACTGATATGAAAAGCTCGCGGGCTATATGATAAGGGTCATTTGGGCGCCCTTTGTGGCGCCAGATAATTTGATCCCCTATTTCTTGGAAAGAATGACCTCTTGAGGTCATATCTAGTGCCAGCCAGAGTTCTTCCAGGGCGGCGCTCTGTCCCTCGTATAGGTGTATTGCTCCGAGGGAGACTCTTCGTGCGATCCCATTGCGGAGACGAGACGGTAACACCGCATGGAGCTGTGAATCGCGGACGCCCGCTCCTTTTGGCCAAGGCCGACGGGTCATTACGAACCCGGGTGCGGGGTAAGGCTCTAGTTCTGGATGGTCTTCGAGTGATGAGAGTTCGATCGACTGGCCGCCAAAGAAGAGGCTACGAAAGGTGATCACCGAGCGCAGGGCGATCGTTAGAGGGTCAGCATCGGAAGATGTCGACCTAAAGGTTTCGTCGATTACCCTCATGACTGCCTCGGGTAGAACGCCGCCGGTGTCCTTCGTGACAGCTTCCACCGCCATGAGACTGAGGTTTATTACATTCTGACTGACGGCCCATAGTCTAAGTCCGGATCCTGTAGCTGCAGCCTGAAGAACATGCGCTGCTTCGTGTACGAGAATTTCCGGTGGAACTTGCACCAGGCTTGCGTCCAGTGACGTGGACGACATCTCTTGAACTAACTCCCGCGAAAAGTGGCAACAGAAAATCGCGGGGTCGAAGTGTGCCCATTCGCGTGAGGTAGCATGATCCGCTTCGGTCATGATGGCGACGACGTCCGAGAGTCGTTTGACTGGTCGTCCGTTGGCACGTGCGGTGCCCGCGAATCTAGGGGGATAACCTCATAGCGGGTAAGTGCTGGCGAAGACCCGGATAGATAGTTGAGGCGAAATACTTCAAGCTTCATAAGATCTTGATCAATCTCTTTCGCGTGACGGTTTTCCAATCTATATATCCTATAGGCCAAAGCGCTTGATGAGGACGATACTAGAGTTCCTAGTTCTGGAACAATCGCACCGACGCTTGCGGGTTCGAACGTTGAGACGATGGCGATAGTGTATATTGTGGCCGCACTAAGTAGCGCTAGGAAAATGCATAGATTGAAAGAACGCTGGGCTCGCGAATAGCATTGCTGTCGCCTGTCACGGAGGTCAGCCGTTATGGTTTTTAGATAGGTCTCGATAGTGGCGTCGTTGTGGGCTGCCTGACGCCGCGACCCACGAGAAGCTAGCCGCGATTCTCCCGGAAACGGTAGATGCTGATCCAGTGGCTGAGGAAGTCGAGCCAGCATCTCATCGCTAAACCACTGCCTTGCGTCCATCGACTCAAGGGTGTCGCGGAAGTCTGGAAGTGTACTCAACGCTACTCCGAGGAGATGCAAGGTAAGTGTCGACTCTAATCTATCCGGCTTCGCCGCGTGGTGGTGGCCTCTCAGGCCGGTAGATCATTGCTCGACGACACGCGCCGGCGAGCATGGCGTGCCGGCGCGACGCGCAGCCATCGCGCGGCGCGGCCAGGAGTCGCCACTTGATCTGCCAAAACGACTGGTCCTGCAACCACCCCGACCGACAACCGACCCGCCGTTCCTGTCGCCGTTCGACGGTCGTGATCGCGGCCTGACGTCCGGACGCCGCCAGTGACGCCGAGCCTGTTTGCCTTCGACTCCGGCTCTCGCCGCTGCGCGGCGAGAGGTCCCGGGGGCGGTCAGGGGCGACCAAATCGCGCGCTCTACGCAGGTCCACCTCTCCAGGCAACCCGCAGACGCTGTCGCTCGTCTGCCTTCCGGGCGAAGCCTCGAAGGCGAAACACCCCCTTCGTCGGCAACACGGGTCGACATCGTGTGACCCCTTGGGGACCGGTTGGCGCGTATTGCTGTTGCGACCAGGTGGATGGTGGGATGCTCGCAGGATGTCTCCTGTTCACCGTGGCTGAACAGTGGTCAGGAGACCCGCGATCGAGGCTCGTCGCTGGAACCTACATACCGGCGTCGCCCATGGGGCCGCCGCTTGAGCGTGCAGCCGTGGCGGACGTTGCGGTGGCGTCGGGGGCAGCCGCACTACTCGGGCCTGTACTGGTCCGCGCGGCGCCTTCACCCGCGCGGGCGCGTCTTTTGCCCTGTCCTAGTCGCCTGTGGTTGACGGTGGCGAGAATGCCAGACCATGATCCCGACACGTCGGGTCGGGTGGCGGGGGGACGCAGGGGTACGGACGCCGCGTTGGTGACCGCCGAGACCGCGCTGGACCTGTCGTTGGCGACCGCGGCCGGTGTGGCTGATGGTGCCGGTGGTCCACATCTGGTCGAAGTCGGTGCGGTAGCCGTCGGCGAGCGGGGCACTGGCGATCGTGATGATGTTGTTTTCCTGCCGGGTCCAGGCGTCGTCGGTGAAGTTCGTCGACCCGGTCCACACCGCCGCCGACGCCAAGCCTGTCTCCGCCGGGGTGGTGGTGGCGTCGCGGATGACGTATTTCGAGTGCATCAGCTGTCCACCCGCCCGGATCGGCCGGGTCTGCACCCCGGTACCGGCGAAGTGCTGGGTGACCCAGTCCGCGCGGTGTCGATCGGGGTCAGTCGCCCTCCGTCGAACACGGGATCAGGCCCTCGGTGCGTTCGGGTGTCGCTGGCACCCAGTCGACCGCGAGAAGGCCACCGATGGGCCGGTCGAGGTCCAGTTCCTCGAACAGCTCCCGGCGTGCCGCGGTCATCCTCGTGGACGACGACAGCCGGATCCTGATCGTGCAGCCGACCTACCGGCCAGGCTGGGACCTCCCAGGCGGAGTAGTCGAACAAGAGGAATCCCCTCACTCCGCGGCGCTCCAACACCCCGCCGACGAACTCGCCGCCTGGACGTTCGCGGCGATCGACCAACTACCCGGATTGATGGTGCCGCTACTCGCCCGGCGGATCGCCGCCTGCCTCGCGGCCCGCACGACCGGCAAGACCGCCTACCTCGAAGACGGCACACCGCCGCGCTGACCCACAGCACCCGCGAAGGTGTCCCGCCCGCGGCGGTTAGAGTGCGGGCCAGAGTTGGTCGGTTTCGTACCGGCGTGTCGGCCAGGCAGCTGGCTGGGGCAACAAACGGGGGAAAAGTGCGAAACAGGATACGTGGATTAGCCGTTGCCTCCTGCGCGGTCGTCGTCGTCGGCGGCGTCCAGGTCGTGCTCGCCAGCCCCGCGTCCGCTGGGTCGAGCGGCCGGACTTTGACGGCTCTCGCGGTGCGGTCGGGTCCTGGTGATGCCAATGGTCAGACGGGTTCGCTGTCGTCCGGGCAGACGGTCGGTATCCACTGCTATGTGGCGGGACAGTCCGTCTCGGGGCCTTACGGGACCGAAGATCTCTGGGATGCGCTCGACACCGGCGGTTACATCCCTGACGCCGAGCTGTACACCGGTTCGAACGGTGCCACCGTTCCCGCGTGTCCCAGTGCCCAGTTCGGTACGGGTACCTATCCCGTCGCCTGGACCGGGGCCAGCGGCTATAGCCCGCGTACCGCCCAGTCACTCAACTCGGCCTCGACCGGTGCTGTCCTGCCCACCGGACTTCTTGTCGCTATCACCTGCGAAACGACCGGGCAGGCACTCACCGACTCGGCTGGCTACACCAGTAGCCGGTGGGACGCTCTCGCGGGCGGGGGCTGGATTCCCAACGTCTATCTCGACACGCAGGTCAACGGCGCGACACCCGGCGTGGGTGAGTGCGCCGCGCCGACGCAGGCGCCGTCGGACGACGGCTCCGGCGCCGGTAGCTCCAGCGACAGCGGGAACACGTCGGCCGCCGGCTCCGCGGCGTCGGGCTCGGCCGGCGGAGGCGCCGGTGCGTCGACCCCGGGCGCGGCGCCCGTCAGCGGCTCCGGCACGCCCCCTGCCGGGAGTTCCGCGGGGGGCGGCGCAACGAGCGGCCGGCCGGCAGCAGGCACCGGCCGGACTTTGACGGCTCTCGCGGTGCGGTCGGGTCCTGGTGATGCCAATGGTCAGACGGGTTCGCTGTCGTCCGGGCAGACGGTCGGTATCCACTGCTATGTGGCGGGACAGTCCGTCTCGGGGCCTTACGGGACCGAAGATCTCTGGGATGCGCTCGACACCGGCGGTTACATCCCTGACGCCGAGCTGTACACCGGTTCGAACGGTGCCACCGTTCCCGCGTGTCCCAGTGCCCAGTTCGGTACGGGTACCTATCCCGTCGCCTGGACCGGGGCCAGCGGCTATAGCCCGCGTACCGCCCAGTCACTCAACTCGGCCTCGACCGGTGCTGTCCTGCCCACCGGACTTCTTGTCGCTATCACCTGCGAAACGACCGGGCAGGCACTCACCGACTCGGCTGGCTACACCAGTAGCCGGTGGGACGCTCTCGCGGGCGGGGGCTGGATTCCCAACGTCTATCTCGACACGCAGGTCAACGGCGCGACACCCGGCGTAACTACCTGTAGCTCCGCCGACAGAGCCGTGACGGGCGGCGGCGCCCCGCCGGCCACCGGTGGCGGCTCGAGCTCGACGCAGACCGCGCACAACACCGACCCGTGTCTTGCCGAGTTCCAGCCCGGCACAATCACGACACACTCGATCTTCGGGGGCAGCGAGACCAACTATGATCGCACCGCGAGTGCGCTGCAGGCCTGCGAAGGCTGGGGGCTCAGCGACGCGTCGATCAGCGCCTGGGAACTCGCGTGTGTCACGATCGGAGTCGTCGTCGGCGTCGTGGGCAAGAAGAACCTCAAGCTCAAACGGGCCGACAAGGCCTGCGACTACCTCGGCATCGCGTCCGACGCCAACGCGGCGCAGTATTTCGCCACTTTCAAGGATCAGCTTTGCGGACCGATCGCGGACGAGATAGGGACGACCGTCGGCGTGTTCGCCGCTGGCGCGACAGCGGAGTCGGGGCCTGTTGCCGTAGCGATCGGGGTGGCAACCTACAAGCTGCTCAGCACCGAGATCAATCTGTACTGTTCTGGGGACCTCGCCAAAGTGCACCAGCTCGGCGTTTACATCGAGACCAAACACGAGGCACAGGTGCGCGCGGACATCGTGAACAAGGGCGAGTGCCTGGAGCTGGTCAAGGTCTTCGGTGTGCTCGACTGGAGGGCCGTGCGGTGCACCTCATGATCGGCCGGGCTTCCGGGAGGCCGGTGGGACGGTTCACCGCGGCCCTGCTGCTCGTGACCGCGCTGGTCGCGGCCTGTTCGGGGCATCGCGCCCCGGCGGGCGCAGGCGGTGTGACCGAGGGTGGTGCCCCGTCGATCGATCCCGCCGTCGCTGCAGCGGTCCGTCCGACCGCGGCCTGCGCCTTCGTCAACAGGGTCAACATCGCCGCGCGGGCAGTGCCTTCCGCGGCGGCGGGCCTGCGGCTGTTGGCCGAGTTTGCGCCGCAGTTTGACGCACAGCTCGCGAACGCGCCGGTCGCGATACGCGGAGACATGGGCACGGTCTTCGCCGCGTCGCGAACGGCGCTCGCGCGCCAGGACCTGACCTACCTCGCCACTGACCCGGTCACGGCCGCTGGCGGCCGCCTGGCGGCCGAGTGCGGTTGACCTCTCGCGGGGAGCGGGGCCGGTGCGCGCCGCCCTGCCAGCGTTCCTGTTCTCAAGCTGCCACTGGCCGGGGGCACGCTCCCCGGGTGGTCGGCCAGCGTCGCGCCGGTCGCTGGGAGGGCTCCCGCTCGGTTCCCTGGCAGGAGTTCAGGGTGGCGATACCGTGCACCCAGGCGAGTTCGAGGTAGGGAGCAAGGGCAACATCGACGTGAGCGCTCAAGCTGCCGCCGGACGCGAGTACCTGGGGATGCGCGTCACCCACGAATGAAGGCAGGCTATGCAGATCGACGCGTTGCCGCCGAAATCGCCCGATGCGCCGCACCAGAAGATCGTAACGGTGCCACTCGAAGTAAGCTTGGCCCCACCGTGGACCGCTCGCCAGCCGAGCGGGACGTCAGCGGAGTCGTAAGGCCTTTTAGCGTGATAGACGGCGTCGGCGTCCCGGTAAGCCCAGGGTGGCTACATACAGCAACTATAACAACGATATATCGGCGACAGTGTCGGGGCTCGATGGTCGTCGCCCGCACCGCCGATGTGTGCTCATTGTGTGTACGAACGTCGCGACACGATGCAGCACTCCGGAACCTTTGATGACACAAAAATCGGCCGCCACCTGGACAAACAGGCAAGGTTCGGAACGGGCGAACACGTAGAAACACCCCACTGGCCGACTTGTAATCGGACGGCGAGGCCGTTCGCGGCGGATGGCCGTTTGGTCTGGCTCGCGGCCTCTGAGGCTCCTCGCGGTGTCATGCGTGTGGCACCGGCGAGTTGATCATAGCGGCATCGGTGTCGGCGAAGGTCCACTCGTCCGGGGTCATGGTGTGGTCGACGAGTGCGGTGTGGGGGCCGATCTGCCAGAGGGCGGTGAACGGAGGCAGCTGGTCGAGGAGGTCCGTTTGGCGGCGGGTGAGGCCCATGTTGGCGAACAGTGAGCCGACGTGTTCGGGGTTCTGGTGGAGAAATACGCGTACTGATGTGGTGTTCAGGAGTCCTTCGGCGGTGGCTGAAGCGCCGCTGCTGCCGGTCCGGGTCCGAAGGTCCGCGATGGCGTGGGTGATGAGGATGTTGACCTGGCCGAACTGCCTGCCGAGGCGCCATTGGTTTTCGAGGTGGCGGGCGATGGCCGGGTCGTCGAGGGCGATCCAGGCCTCGTCGACGATGGTGACCTTGTGGGTCGCGCGTTGGCCGTACATGACGGCGGCGAGCCAGCCGGTCGCGGCGGTCAGGACGAGTTTCAGTGTTCTGGGCTGGGTGAGTAGGGCGGACAGGTCGAGGATCAGGCCCGGGGCGGTGTGCCAGGCGAGGCCTCGGCTGGTTGGTCCGTCGGCGATGCCGCGCAGGTCGTGTTCGAGCAGCGTGACGGTGGCGTCGAGCAGGGGGCGGCGGCGGTCGAGGAGCTCGTCGAGGGTGGTGTCCAGGTCTTCGGCCAGGGCGTGGTCGGGCTGGGCGAGAAGGTGACGGACGTCGTGCAGGGTTGGCGCGGTCGGTCCTGACGGGGTCGCGCCGGGCCGGGTGCTGATGCGGCGGGCGGTTTCGACGAGCAGGCGTTGTTGGCTGGGGTCGAGTGCCGGGTGGTCGAGGGCGACGGCGAGGAGGGTTTCCAGGACGGCAGCGCGTCGCGCGGCGACGCCGTCGATGTCGCCTTGCCCGCCGATGCCGGCTGGGTTGGCCGTCGAGCTGCGAGTCCTGGCGGAGGCCCTCATGCTGGTCGATCCGGCGGCGGGCGGGTCGTGGTCGGCGCCGGTGGTTTTCGAGCTTCCCGCGCCGGACGGAGGTGCGGGCGAGGCGCTGATCGTGGTGGCGCGCTGCCTGGGCGGTGATAGGTGGCCTGGCGCGGTATCCAGCGGGTTGACGCGGACGGTGCCGCCAGGTTGGAGGCGCAGCACGGCGTAGCCGAGGCGTTGACCGAGGGCCGTCCATTCGCCCTTTGGGTCGATGACCGCTGTCCAGCGGGGACGGCCGGTCAGCGCGGTCAGGGCGGTGGTGCGGTGCAGGTAGGCCTTAGCGAGGGCGCTTTTTCCGTGGGCGCCGGCGCCGGAGATCAGCATGTTGGGGCCTTGGATGAGGCCGGCTTCGTAGGCGTCGATGAGGTCGAAATGGAAGGGGCCGCCGGCGAGGCGGTCGGCGCCCAGTAGCGGTCCGGCGGTGCCCGATCCGGTGGCGATCGGCAGGGGGCTTAGCGCGCAGAGGTGGGCGGTTGTGGCGATCTGCCAGGGCAGGGTCACCGGGACCGCCGGTCCTTGCGCTGCCCGGCGACCGAGTCGGCGAAGGGCGAGTGGTCGTGGCATCAGGCGGCTCCAGGGTGAACGCGGCGGATGACGCGGCCGAACGGCAGGGTCGCGGGGAGGGCGTGGTGGTGGCGGCCGTGCAGGGGGCGCAGGTCGGTGATGCCGGTGCGGGCGGCGAGATCGGCCAGTTCGGCGGAGGCGGCGTCGAGGGTGTCCCGGTCGGGAGCCGCCAGGTCGATCAGCGCGAGGTAGGCGAGTTCGGGGTGGCCGGCGGACAGTTCGGCGTCGCGTTGGCGGATCTCGTCGTGGGCGCGGGCGAGCTGGTCGGGGATGCGGACGGCGTGCCGGTCGCGGATCTGCAGAGCCAGGTCGACGGCGGCCGTGTCGTGGTTGAGCCTTCGGCGCGATGCCCGGCCAGAGACGGGGGCGAACGCGACCGTCAGGGTCCGGGCGCAGGGGGCTTCGTGCAGGAGGGGGTCAAGCCAGCCGGGGTGTAGCGGTCCGGCGGGCCAGGCGGCGACCCAGAAGACTCGGTGCCACGTCCGACCGGTCCGGACAGCGTCCCAGCAGACCTTGAGATCGCGGCTATCCGTCGGGCGCCTGGCGCCGCGACGCCACCCGGCGGGGACGGCGTCGGGCTGATGGGCTGCGGGCGTCGGCTCGCGTCGGCCCGGCGGCGTTGGGCGGCTTTCACCGTCACCGTCTCCTTCGCCGGTCCCGGCGGCTGGCGGCGTGAAGGATTGTCGACCGCTTGGCCCTCGCCGCGTCGGTGGATGGTGGCTGTCGCGAGCGCCGGCGAGGCCCGCGCGGGCGGCCAGGCCGAGCGGCTCTCGGACTACCGTGTCCGGCCGCGTCGGCGGCTGCTGAAGGGACGCCGATTCGACTGTGAAGCGGTCAACGGCTGAACCCGGCGATGGGTGACCGTCGGCCCGGTCTGGCGTTTCGCCGTCCTCGGCGGATGGGCTGGGATCGGTGGCGAGGGTGAGGTCGGCGGCGAGCTGGGTGGCGCTGAGGACGCCGTGAACGGTGAGGCCGGCGCTGGTCGCGCGGGCGGCGAGTGCCGCGGCGGCGTCGACGGCGACCAGCTCCGGTCGGGCGGATTTGCCGCGCCGGCGGTGGCCCCGGCGGTGACCGGCGTCGACGGTGAGCCAGAGGCGTAGCTCGTGATGTTGCAGCACCGTGTCGTCGACGAGCCGCCAGTAGGAGGTCAGGGTGGCCTCTGCGACGTCGCGGCGGGTACCGCCGAGCGGTGTTCGGTCGAGTCGCGACGCCTCTTGCCTGTTCTGGCCGGCCGGCGTCGCCGTTGGTCCGGGCTTCCGTGGATCTTCGGTGGGGGAGTGGCGGGTGCGCAGGGTCCAGCCGAAGGCGAGGATGCCCCGGGAGCGCGCTGTCTGGGCTAGGACGCGGGCCCAGGCGGCCAAAGCGCGGTGTTGGTCTGGGGTGTCCAGCAGCGTGAAGGGGCCGCCCCGGACGTCGAGGACGACGGTCAACGCGCCGCTGTCGAGGTGGCGGATCACGGCAGGCGGCTCGCCATCCGAGGTGCGTAGTGCTTTGGTCGCGGTGTCGACGATTTCGATGTCGCGCAGCCAGCCGGCACCCAGCCAGCAGGGCAGGCCGCCCGCTGCCGCTGCCGGCGGCGGTCGGTGTCCACGGCCTGCGATCCGCCCAGAGGATCGGCGCGCTGCCGCGCGGCGGGGATGCGTGAGCGCATAGCGGACGAGCAAAGGCAACGCCTGATAGAGGGGTTCGCCGTCGACGCGGACGGTCGCGATCAGTACAGCCGCGGTCAGGCACGTCGCCCCGGCGACGAGGCCGGCGGAGCCGCCGAGCATCGTGGTCGCGGCGACCATGAGGAGGATGCCGGTCGCCGCCAGGGCGAGCTGGGCGACGGTTAGCCCGTAGAACGCGGTTCCGCTGCGTCGCGGCGCCAGCCGGTAGACAGGCTCATCGCTCACTGGTCGGTCCCCGGCGCCGCGGCGCCGTCCGGTTCGCCACGGGGTCGCTGGCGCCGATCGTCCCTCTGAACGTCTGTCGGCGGCGGGTTCGGGACCGGCGGCCGTACCTCTGGCCCCGGCGGGTTCTGTGCTCCCGGCCGGCCGCCCCGTCTGCCGGCGCGGGCGGCGGGCGGTGGGTCCGGCAGGGTGCGTGGAGGGCCGAAGCCGCCGGTGCCGGCTCGCTCGCCGCCGGGGCGGTCGGGCCGGCCTGCGCCGCCTCCCGGCAGCGCGCCCGGGCGGCCGCCGCCTCCGCCGGACAGGAAGCGGCTGTAGTAGGCCAGTTGGGCGGCTGACTGGGCAGCGCGGAACGGTGCGCGCGACACTCCCTGTGCCAAGGCGTAGGCCTCGGCGAGGGGCATCAGTCGCCACACCACGAACGGCATGCACGCCGCGACGACCAGCACCGTGAGGCCGAGCAGGTAAGGCCCCCAGTTGGCCGTGCCCGTGCCGCTCACAACCGTCCCCAGGGCCGAGCCGTTCTGGCTCTGGTGGAGCTGGTCGATCCCGATCCGTAGCGCGACGAAGATCGCTGGTTTCGCGAGGACAACCGCCGCGGTCAGCTTGACGACCTCACCCGCCGCGGCCCGAGCGGCCGGCATCACCGACGCGGCGAAGCTCAGCGGCGCGAGCGCCACGACCACCATGACCAGCCCGTCGCGCACGACGAGTTCCATCGTCAACAGCACCCCGCCGCAGAACGCGACCACGGTCACGAGCAGCCCCGGCACATCCGTCGACGGCGGCGCGGCCATCACGTCCGCCAGTTGCCGGCCCTGCGCCGCGGGCAGGACCGCCTCGGCGAGCACGTCGGCCAGGCTGAGCATCTGGTCGACCAGCCACGGGAACCCGCCGATCGCGAGCACCGCGACCGGCACCTGCCGGACCAGTCGCGCGAACGCCTGCCCCGGCTCCCCGGACAGCAGACCCTGTATGACGCCGAGCACCAGCGTCCCGATAAGTAGCACGGTGCTGAACAGCGCGACCGTGTGGTACGGCCCGTCACCGGCCACGAAACTCGCCGCGGTCACCTGCGGCCTGGTCGACGAGGAGAACAGCCCGGCCAACAGGTCGTGCAGCCGGTCGCCGAACGCCGTCACGAACAGGCCGATCATCGCCTCCAGGATCGGCCGGACCGTGGCCGTGGACAGGTTCCCGAGGAGCGCACCCATCAGGCCAGCCGCCCCACCATCGGCGGCGCGAGCGAAGCGGCCGGGGTCGTGAGCACGGGGCAGGCCGGGCTCGGCGCTGGATGCAGTAGTCGCCAAACCAACGCCGCGCACAGCCCGGCCGCGACCAGCAGCATCACCACGGTCACCCAGGCGACGAACCGCTCGCCCCATCTGTAGCCGCTGACTGGCCCGGGCACCGCAGGCCTGGACGACGCCGGTTCGTTGCCCATCCATCCGGACGGCGCATCGGTGACGAGAGCGGGCTGCAGAGGCAGTTCGGGAATCCATCCCGAGCCCGCGAGTACGGCCGGTCCACTGACGACCGGTGGGGTCTCGGCTGGTAGGCGGGGGATCCAGCCGGAGCCAGCCGAGTCGGGCAGTTCGGGGCCGGCCGGAGCGGAGGTCCAGCCCGGCGTCGGCGCGGCGTGCGGGTTGGGGGCGTTCATCGGCTCATCCAGCCGATCAGCGACGGCGCCAGCAAGATCAGTACAGCCCCACCGCCACCACCCAGCACCATCCCGAGTCCGCGGCCCGACGCCTGCCCGGCGCCGGTCGCCCGGCCCACGCCGAGCGCCGCCCCACCGATCACGACCGACCCGATGCAGCAGGCCAGCCCAAGCTGCGACGCCACATCCAGAAACGTCTGGATCTTGTCCTGACCCGGCATCCCCTGCCATCCGGGCCGGACGTCGATCCCCGGCACGCCCTCACCCGTCGCGCCGGGTGAGGGCGCGCTCGTCGCGGCTCCCGCCGGCGACGAAGATCCGCATACCGCCAGCAGCAGCGCTGCCCCGGCCATCGAGAGCAGCCGTCTGGCGCGTCGCGACCAGGCCCGCACCCGCGGCCGCCAACCACCTTGGAGAACCATCAGCACCTCCGGACGTAGAAAGCCCTCTACTTCCGCAGTGCGAATCCGAAGCCCCCAACCGGAAGTTGCTGCCAAGCAAAATCTCGGCCGACCGAACCTCGCCGTCCGCGAGACGAACAACCGGGTGGGCCACGCGGCGCCCGTCCCGCAGCTGTCTAAGTACGGACCCGCGCTCTGGAGCGAAGCGACACGCGGGGGCGCGACAAACTCGACATAGAGAACAACCCATCAACAATGGAAGGTGGTTCCTGTTGTGTGTCGTCGGCCGCTGCAGTCGGGCGACTGTCCATGGAGGTGCGTGATGGACTGGTCAGGTGGCCGGCGCTGCTGGCTGGAGGTCCCCTTCGCGGAGAAGGACCTGGCGAAGGCTGCCGGGGCGCGCTGGGACCCGGCGGCCGGGCGGTGGTACGCGCCGCGACCTGACATGCCGGGCCTGGATCGCTGGGCGGTCCGGTCTGATCTGCCCGCGCTGCTGCCGGGGGAGGACCGGTCGTTCGGATCAGGGCTGTTCGTCGACCTGGTGCCGTCGTCGTGCTGGTTCACCAACGCGCGGTCCTGCCTGGAACCCGGTGACTGGGCCCGGCTGCGTCGGATGGTGCTGGCCCGCGCGAACCAGCGCTGCGAGGCCTGCGGGCGGGGGCGCGACCAGGAGACGCTCCGCTGGTTGGAGGTCCACGAACGATGGGCCTACGACGAGCTGACCCATGTGCAGCGCCTGCGCCGGCTGGTGTGCCTGTGCTCGTCGTGCCATACGGCGACGCACTTCGGCCGGGCTGTCGCGCACGGCGGGGATCTCGATGCGCTCGCCCATCTCCGCCAGGTCACGGGCATGACCGATTCCGAGGCCGTCGATCATGTAGGCGTCGCCTTCGCCCTGTGGGAAATGCGCTCGCAGGCGGTCTGGACCTTGGACCTCAGCATCCTCACCGGCGCTGGCCTCGCGCTACGTCCGCCCCCGGTGCCCGCGGACCGTGCGCGGGCCGCCCGACTATGAGAATCGCGGGCAGTTAGTCGTCGAACTCGCAGTCCCGGGCACCGGAAAGAAACGCCGCCCATTCTGCGCGGGTGAACTGCAAGACGGGCCCATCGGGGTCCTTGCTGTCGCGGACGACTCGTGTGCCATCGGGGAGGACCGCGACTTCGACGCAGTTGGTCTGGGTGGCGCTGTAGGAGGACTTGCGCCAGGTCGCCTGGGTGAGATCCATCGGCCTGTTCACCTGCGTTCGTACTCGTCGGCCGTGGTGGTGAGGTACTCGGATGACGCTGCCGGGTCGAGTGCCTGTGTGGCCAGGGTATCCGCGGCGTCGAGGAAAGGTTGGACGTCGGCGGGGTCGTCGACGAAGAGGCTCGAGCGCAGATGTTCGAGGTGGACGATGGCCGGTGCCTTCTCGAACTGAAGGGTTACCCAGGACCCGTGGACGCCCGGGTGGGCGCCGGAGCCGAACGGAAGGACTTGGACGGTGACGCCGTGCCGTCGGTTCGCGGCGGCGAGGTGGCGTAGCTGGTCGGCCATGACGGCCGGTCCGCCAACCGGACGACGGATCGCGGCGTCGTCGAGCAGGACGTGCAACTCCGGGGACTGGGCCCGGTTGAGGATGGCCTGACGGCCGAGGCGGGTCGCGACGCGAGCATCGACCTCGCCCGCGGGGACGCCCCCGTCAATCATGACTGCTCGGGCGTAGCCAGGTGTCTGGAGCAGCCCGGGGACAAGGAGCATCGCGACGTCCGTGATGCGGGTTGCCTGGGCCTCGAATCCGATGAGGGCGGTGAGCTGGTTGGGGATGCCGGCCGGGCCGGTCTCCCACCAGCCTGGTCGGTCGATCTCCCGGGCGAGGGTGAGTAGCCGCTCGCGGTCGTCGCCGGTGACCTGGTAGACGACGAGCAGGGCGGCGACGTCCTCGGGGCTGATCGCGCGCAGGCCGTTCTCGAGCCGGCTGAGGGTGGATGGGTGCCAGCCGAGTCGGTCGGCGGCGGCGCGGCTGGTCAGGCCGGTGTGTGCGCGGAGGTCGCGCAGCTCTGCGCCGAGTCCGCGGGTGCGAGCGGACGGGGGTCGCCGAGGCATCGTCCGGTCTCCTTCCCGCATCAGTGGCTGTGCCGGCACGTGACGCTACCGAAACCCGACGGGAGCCGATCTGACCCCTTGCCATATGTTGCAGCAACACACATAATTGCAGCAACATGTCGAGGCTGGTGCTGGCAGGCGACTGATCGAGGCCGAGCTCGTCGCCAGTCGGACCGAGGATTGGGGGGCCAGGAGCATGCAGGTGATGATCGATGTGGACGGTGGTGCTGACGGCCTGGTGACCGTCGAGCTGCCGTCGTTCTCGCTGCCGGCCGTAGCCGGTGTGCTCGTGGCCGGCCTCGACCCGGATCCCCGATCTGGTGTCCGCGGGTCTCACTGCGCCGGGATCGAGACCGCGACGACGCTGGTGCCCGATGGGGACGGTGGGCTGTTGTTCGTGCCGGCGCATCCGTATCCGCCGGAGGCGGTCGCGCGACGGCTCGGGGCAACGCGGCCCGCGCGGGCGCTGGTGGTGTGTCCTCGGTTGGTGTCGCCGGGGCGAACGATCCTCTCGCTTGTGGTCGCGCGGTTGCTCGCCGATCGGCGCGGCTCGGCGGTGGCGGGTCAGGAGTCGGTCGTGGCGTGCGGGGCTCGGCCGCGATGTGCGTGGGAGAGCGGGGAAGTGGTCCTCCCGCATCTGGTGTCGGTCGTGACTCCGGGGTCCGTTCGGCTGCGGGTCGTCTGGGAGATCATCGACCTTCGGCGCCTGCCGACCCTGCTGGCCAGCAGGCGACCGAGCGGCGTCGAGCCGGTGGCGGTGACAGTGTGACGCCGCAGGATCTGGGCGCCGTCGATCCGGCGACCGCCCGCCCCGGGACGGCTGCCGGTGAAGACTGGGCCGGCGACAGAGGCGCCCTCGCCGCGGACCTGGGCGCGGTCGCGGAAGTTTTGACGGACGCTCGGCTCTGGCTCGCTCACCTCGCGGATTTGCCCGTTGACGAGTTCGCGCTGGCCGATGCCTGGTTGGAGACCGCGACGACCCGCCTCGACCAGACCCGAGCCTTGTTGACGACGGTCCTCGCCACCTGCCGCAACGCGGACCTCGCGCCCGTGGGCGCGGGTTCCCAGCCAAGCCCAGCTGTCGCGGATTCCTCCGGCCGGAGCGAGGAGGCGAGCGCGTCAGCCCAGCTCTTCGCCGTCGTCCACCTGCCGGACGACACCTGCACCGGCGCGGCGACTGTGACGGTCGCGTTCGAATCGGCCCGAGCCGCCAGCCTCTATGCGCGCCGCAAGCAGTATAGCCGCCACCTCGTAGTCCCGCTCTTTTTCGACACGACGCGTTAGCCCGATCCGTCATCCGCTACCCGTCGCGAGTGGCATCGCGCCAGCTCGCCGCTGTGCTGCGGCGTGCCCCAGCTGTTCGCCCGCTGCCACCGGCGCCAGCTGGCCCAGTCGCACGGCGCCGGTTGAACGCGTCGACATGCCGCGTGGGTCCCGCCCTGTGGGCGGTGATTCCCGTCGGTCGCCAGCCGGTGGTGGGCCAGATGCGTGACGTCGCCAGAATGGTCGCGTGGATGGCCAAGTGTGTCCTTTTCACTCAGATGAGTTCGTGCGGCCCACGGCAAGCGGCGACGGGTCGTGGGCCTACAAGTGCCCGCTGACGAAGGGGCACCCCTTCCTCGGCTCGTACGAGTGGCTGGTCGCGCCGCCTCCGGCAGGCACTCCGGATGGATTGGGCGGTCTGGCCAACGAACTCGGGCTCGATATCGAGCTTCCGGCGGTGGTCGCCGCGTACCAGGGACGCTGGGTGGAGTACGGCGTCGTGGAGCACGACTACGCGCGACGGCGGCAGGACGACTTCGCTCGGCTCGTCCAGATCTACGGCCACACCCACATCGAGGACAAGCGCTACACGGCGTCCGTCTTTCTCGCGCACGCCCTCAGTCAGCTCGCACGGCAGGGGTCAGTTGTCCTGCGCCATAGCCGCGCGACTGGTCGCTGGTCGTACAACCCGACGATCTCCTGGTGGACGGTCGCGCCACCGCCCGACTGGTCCAGCCGCCTGTCCTGGGCCGAGTCGGGCGGAACGATGGATTACGTACCCGCCGGGGCTCATTAGGCTGAGCCGCGCTCCGCGGTCACGACTGGGGCTGTCGTGTTGCCTGATCCCCGTCAACTCGCCCGCCGGGCCGGCGAATGCTACGGATCCTGATCGGAAATCCTGCCGGTCTGCCTGGCGACTGCATCAGCTGGACCGCCGGGGCCGTCCAGTGCTGCCGGACGGGTGGCGCGTAGCGCCGGAGGTGGCCGCTGGCGCGAGTCGTGTGCCAGATGGTGGGCCCAGTGCCGGGAGCGGAAGGACGTAGCCCATGCCCACCGTGGTGCGGTCGCCGAGCCCGGCGTACGTGGCGTAGGCGGCGAGGGTGGACAGCGCGTGGCGGGCGTCCATGGAGACCGACGCGGCTTCGGCGAGGGCGTATCGAATGGTGCCGACCGCGCCGCGCAACGGTGGAACGCGTGGTTTGACGAGGTGCTCGGCGGTTCGCAGTTCGAACTCGACGACCTGCAGGTTCCGTTCGGCCGCCTCGACCGCCCCGGCGAGATCGAACGCGCCGCCGTCGGCGGTCCGCAGCGCGGGTGCATTCGCCCGCCAGCGTTGGGCCAGCGACGTGAAGACCCATTCCGGCTCCGGGAACACCCGCCGCCGACGGGCGCCTTCCTCCCGGGCCGTGCCGAACCCGCACGGCGTGACGAGCTGGAACCCCCAGGACGACGCCGGGGCCGACTCGCTCGCGAGGTCCGGATAGGGCAGCAACGCGGCGATGTCGATTCCGGCCGGCTGGTAGGCCGTGGTGCCGATCCGCCAACTCGTGGCATTCGACAGCGCGTGGTGGAACCCGGCGAACAGCGCGTCGACGAGAATCCCGACCTCGAACCGGATCTGCTGGGAGCTTCGGCGTGGTGGTTGGTGGTGCTCGTCGAGCAGCGGCGTCAGCCGATACGGCTTCGGAGGCGGGTCGTCGTGCAGGCGTCGCGCGAGTGCCGGGTCCACCGCCGCGACGGCGGCGAGTACGGCGGCGGCGACCCCCGGCCCGGTCTGCGGCGGCGGCGCCCCCGACGAATCCGCCTCCAGCCGCACCACAATCCGCGCCGGCACCGTCCACCCCCGTCGATCCATCCGCCGACCACCGCACCCGCCGTGCGTCGCCGCCCTGCCACGATCCTGGCGTGACCACCCTCCAGCGGGGAAGCGACCCTCCGCAGAGCCCAGAAGCGGCCCCATCGGCACCAGACGGACCGACTGGCCAAGTGAGGACCGGCCCAGCCAGAACCTCCGACACGCCGACCAGCCGAGGGGGTTCTGGCCAAAGATCAACTTATGCCCGACCTGCGAAGACGTCCGGAGAGGAGATCGAACTGGCCGCCGCGAGCCGATCTCCAGGGCGAGGTCCTGGTTTGATCTTGCATACGCGCAGGTCAGCCCGTGTACAGTTCGGGCAGCTGTCCCAGAGATCACCAAATCCGAGTCGGATTGAAACGAAAACCTCATCATGAACGTGCAGAACTATTCAGGGTCCCAGAGATCACCAAATCCGAGTCGGATTGAAACCGCCAGAGATCTTCCCGGGCAACTTGCATTTCGTCCCAGTCCCAGAGATCGCCAAATCCGAGTCGGATGAAACTGCGTCCCCACCTTCTGCAGGTTGTCCGTGGGGGCGCGAGACGGCTTGCGTGGGCTGGAGTCTCGTCTTGCCGTGCTGCGGATCCGGGGTGCTCGATGCCGCGCGTGGCGCTGTCCGTCTGAGCTCGGTGACAGGAGGCTGCCCGGTCCCGGGAGTTCGGCTCCTGCGCGATAGTGGAGACAGTGATGCGGACCAGTAGGGTCGTCGGGGCAGGGGTGCTTTCCCTTGTGATTGTGGCTGGTTGCGTCGTAACCAGACGCCCGGCGCGCGGCTCGCAGGACCGGATCCTGCTCACGCGCGGCGAGCACGGGGTCGTAGCCGTCCTGGCAGCGCAGGCACGGGCCGTCCGGCCGGACCACCGCGACCCGGCCACCGGCGTCGATTGCACCCTTGGCCTCGGCCGTTTCCTGCCGGGTCAGGTCGACGCCGATGTCGAGGTAGAGCAGGCCGTACTGGACCGCGAGCCGGTTGAGCGCCCAGCGCGGCGCGTGCGCGTCGACCGCGCCGATCGGCACGTCGACGTGTCGCAACTCCCGCCACACGGCGGCCTCCAGCACGCCGGATCGTCCGCACCTTGAGACCGGGGTTCACTGCCCGTGCTGTCCGCCGGGCCACGTCGACCTTGGCGGTGCCACGACGGGCGTCCTGCGGGCGGGCGCCGACGAGCCGGGCCAGGCTCGTCTCGTCGACCACATCCGGATCGACGAGAACCAGCCGCCCGACGCCGACGTGCGCGAGTCCCTGGACGATCAGCGACCCCGCTCCGCCGACGCCGACCACGGCGACCGTCAGCTCGTCGAGCCGCCGCTGTGACTCCGGCCCGAACACCCGGAGCTGCCGGTCGTATCTGGTCGCATCGCCACACCGGGCGTCCCGACGTCTGGTCAGTGCCACTGATCGTCTACCTGCCCAGTCGCGCTTGCCAGCTACACCCCTCGCCGGCCCTCTCGGCCCAGCCGCCTCCGGCCGGCTCCGACGGTTGCATGACGAGTGATCAGCGGACCTGCCTTTGTGCCGCTTCGTAGCCTCCGGTTACCCGTCGCGTCGCCACGCGGTGTGGGTCAGTCCGCAGTTCCGAGGTAGGTGCGGATCGCCTCGACGAGGCTGACCATCGAGTCGACGTCGGAGCGCCACCCACGCTCGGGGTCCTCCAGGCAGTACCAGCGGTACCCACGATCGGCATAGGGGTTGTGGAAGTCACGGAAGTAATGTCCCGGCTGCGCCAACGAGGTGCCGTTGCGGCGGCGCAGCCGATCGCCGAGGTAGAAGCCGTCCGGGCCGCATTCCGGATAGGTCAGCGGGACAACGATCAGCACCGTCGTGCGTGCGGGCGCCCACCCGGCGGGCAGCCGAAACTCCGGGATCAGCAGCCACGATCCGTCGGCCGCGACCTGCAGCGCCGGATAGGCGCACAGCAGCTGCGCGGCCTCGGCGAACACGCGCCGCTGTTGACTGTTCACGGAACTACTCCCAGGGGTGAGTATGCGGCTTCCTCGAAACGGAGGGGTTCAGGCGGGCGGGGCTGCGCTACGCCTTGGAATGGCGGGCGTGGTGAGCGAACGTGTCGCCGTCGTCCAGCCTGACCCGCTGGCCGTCACGGACAATCGTGTTCCGGTCCGGATCCTGCTTGACGAGAACGCGGTCCGGCCCGATTCCCGCGGCGGCCTTGAGTTCCGCGCCGGTCATCTCGTCCGCGATGGCAGGAACGTCGATTCCGTTGATCCGAATCGTGCGGGGCACAACAGCACCTTCCATTCCCACGTTTACGAGTCCCAGACGGACGTGTCCCGCGCCCGTGTGCGGTGGCCCCACGCGCCATCCGCGGGGCCAGGGATGCGCAGCCAGCCAGGTGAGCACGACGGCCGACATCCCCACGGCCGCGAAGCCGCACAGAACCCCGGCGGCGAAGCCGGCTGACATGAGGAAGAGACCTCTGCGCCGGTGCCATCGCGCCCTGAAGGGCCGCGTGTCGCGGCGCCGGTCACGTCCACCTGCCCCGCCGCGAGCGCCCGGGTGCGCGCGCCGTCCCGTCCGGCGGCCCCGCCGACGCCGGCGGCGCTCGGCAGCGGGCCCAATCGGCCGACGCCCGGCCCCGGCCTGGACCGGACCTGCGAGCGTGGAGCCATCGCCCGTGCCCTCCTCGTCCAGCACAGGTACTGCGACTCCCCGCCCGTCGACCCGCAGCCGCGGCGGACTGGCCACGATCACCACCCCTCCCCGCGACCAGGCGGCCAGGCCAAGCAGCCCGACGTCCCGAGCAGACGGACCGGCTCGGCGCGCCGCGCGACCCCGTCACGAAGACAGCAGTCCGAGCGTTCGACGCCTTGACCGGCCCTGGAGAGGTTCTGGCTTATGATCGACATGCCTTCTGACCTGACCGGATGATGGATTTGAAGATCGAATGTGGCGAGGGATGCCGACCACCGCGAGGAGGTTCTGGTTTGATCTTGTAGAGCCGCAGCTCAGCCGGTGTACAATTCGGACAGCTGCGCGGGTGATCGCCAAATCTGAGTCGGATTGAAACGATGGTCCAGAACGTCTCTTGCTCCGATTCATCACGGCGCGGGTGATCGCCAAATCCGAGTCGGATTGAAACATCACTACTAGTCCTCACTTTTCAGTTGTGTCCGAGGTGCGGGTGATCGCCAAATCCGAGTCGGATTGAAACCAGGAGCCAGCCGAGCAAGACCCCGAAGATGAGCACGGGTGCAGGTGATCACCAAATCCGAGTCGGATTGAAACAGTAGAACACCGGCCGCAATCGCCAGAACAATGCCGGTGCAGGTGATCGCCAAATCCGAGTCGGATTGAAACCGTGTAGCCCGGTCCGTAGACACTCGCGCAGGTCTGGTGCCGGTGATCGCCAAATCCGGGTCGGATTGAAACGTCTGGGCCTTCTTGTACTGGCCGGCCAGGTGGATGGTGCAGGTGATCACCAAATCCGAGTCGGATTGAAACCCACCACGACCGACGTCATTCAGGTTCGCGAGCTGAGTGCAGGTGATCACCAAATCCGAGTCGGATTGAAACTTGAGGCCACCGGCCTGGTCCGGGGTCAGTGTGTGGTGCAGGTGATCACCAAATCCGAGTCGGATTGAAACCAGCGGGCCAGGATCCGGGCGCGGCGGTCAGCAGGGTGCAGGTGCCGCTCTGCCTGGCGATAGGCGAAGAGGTCGGGTTTGTTGTGGCCGGGTGAGTGCGTCCGTCTGGTGTGGCTGTCGGGGGGTGCGTCGAGCTACGGGGGCGGGAGATGGGTTCGCGGGTCGCTCGTGGTGGGGCGGGGTCCGGGGCAGGACCTCGAAGGCGCGGCACGGCTGGAGGCCATCTGGAAGGGGAATGCTCCTGGCCTCGGGGCCAGGACGCGGTTTCGGTTGTGGTGGTTGGGGCGTCGGGATGGCCGGGCTGGTGTGCCGCCCGTCGGCGTGTCGATGGTGGCCGCGGTTCCGGTGTCGCCGGCGGGCTGGGCGGCGAGTCCGGTGGTGCTGGAGCTCGCCTCGGCGGCCGCGGGTTCGCATGAGGTTCTGCGCGGGGTCGTGGCGGCGGCGCTCGTCGGCCTGGACACGCGGATCGCCGAGGTGTCGGCGAGGGTCGATGTGCTGGTGGCGCGGGTGGCGGGGAGTCCGGCTGAGCGGCTTGTCCGCGAGGCTGAGGAGCTTGAAGCCCCGCGGAGTGGCGATGACGCGGCGGCCCGGGCGCGGCGGGCGGCGGCGAGGGCTCGTGCGGATCTGGTCGCGGACCAGGGTCGTCTGGACGCTCTGCGTGTGCAGCTGGCGGTGTGCCTGGAGCGGCGTGAGCGTCTGGTCGACGAGGCCGAGGCGCGCGCCAGGGTGATCTCGTCTTTCCGTGATCAGTGTGTGGAGGTGTATCGGGCGGCTAACGTGCGCCGCCGGCGCGGCGAGGCCGCTGCGCTCGTCGAGGGGTGGCCACGTACCGAGTTCGGGCCGCCGGCCTGGCTGCTGACGGTCCGGCGGGTGCCGACCGGGACCGTCGGCGATGTCGCTGGTCGGTTCTGATGAGGAGGTCTGGCATGGACTCGCGCCCCCGCACCTTGTTTCCGCTTGTGCCGTACCGGCGGCGAGACACCGGCGGGCTGCTCGCGTTCGCGCGTGCGTGTGCGGCGCGGGACGCGGCGGCGCCGTATCCGGATACGGAGTCGGGTCCGACCGAGCCGCCGTTCGAGACGGTGCTCGGCGGGCACGCTGCTGTGCGGGGTGAGCGGTTGGGCCGTGGCTATCTGCATGGTCGTGTGCGGGCGTGGAGCCTGGTCGAGGGTGCGCGGGCGGACCTCGCCGCCCTGGAGCTGACGTGCGCGGCGGCCCGGGAGAGGCTGACCGCGGCCGAGGCGGATCTTGTCGCGGCCCGCGCGGCGATCGGTGACGGGGACAAACTCCTTCGGTGGCGCCGATCGGTGTTGATGGCGGCCAGGTCTTCGGTGTTGATGGTGTGGGTCGTCGTGGCACCTCGGGTCCGCGCGACGAGGCCGTGCTCGGTGAGCAGCGGCGCCGCTATCCAGGCGCGGACCAATGCCACGCCGTCCGCGCTCAACCCAGACGGGAGCGCCCCCAGGAGGAGATCGTGTCGGATGCGGGCGAAATAGTCCGCGATGTCGGTGCGCAGCACCACCCGCCGGCCCTCGTCACGGTGCCGTTCCGCCGCCGCCAGCGCGTCCAGACACGACCGCCCGCGCCGGTAGGCGAAACTCACCTCGACCGCGTCGGCGTCAAGCTCCTCGCGGCAGACCTCGAGAAACGCCCGCTGGGCGACCCGGTCGCGCACGGTAGGCAGACCGAGCCTCCGCCTCCGGCCACCCCGCGTGATCGTCGCCAGGCGCAACGGCTGCGGCTCATACCGCCCCTCGGCCAGCTGATCGCCCAGTCGGTCGAGCCGAAGCCCGAGGTCCCGGGCGAAATCGGCGACCGAAAGCCCATCAGCCCCCGGCATCCCACTGCCCGCGGCCACCCGCGCCCACGCCGCCCACAGCACCCGCGGCTGCGCCATGGCCTTCGGCATCCGACTCTCGCCCGCCGCCCCCCGCAGTGTGGCCGAACCGACAACAGGCAGGACCGGCCCGTCAACGGCACTACCCCGCCTCACGCCGAACCGCATCACCATGCCGCCGAACCTCCGTTCCGTCCGAGCCCGCCGCGCGCGGGCGGCGGGTCTCACCGGCGACAGACGGACGCGCCCGGCGACCTGGCCAGAACCTCCGACACGCCGACAGACCGAGCAGGTTCTGGCTGTAGCTCGACTTGTGCCCTGAGCTGCGAGGACGCCTATCTCAAAGATCCAATAGGCGATCACGAGTCGATCTTCCAGTCGAGGTTCTGGTTCGATCTTGCAAACCCGCAGGTCAGCCGGTGTACAATTCGGGCAGCTGTCCCAGAGATCACCAAATCTGAGTCGGATTGAAACCGGATGATCACGTTCAGGACATCGATGTCCTTGTCGGTCCCGGAGATCACCAAATCCGAGTCGGATTGAAACTCTTTACGGTCAGTGCCTTGATGACGTCCGAGATGTCCCAGAGATCACCAAATCCGAGTCGGATTGAAACTCGTCATAGACGCCCTTACCGAGTCGCGCTAGCAGGGGTCCCAGAGATCACCAAATCCGAGTCGGATTGAAACTACGACCACGCCAGGCGGCGGCGCCTCGGTTTCGGGTCCCAGAGATCACCAAATCCGAGTCGGATTGAAACTGTCCTCCAATGCTCGGCAGAGCGTCCCAGGGGATCTGGGAGTCCCAGAGATCACCAAATCCGAGTCGGATTGAAACACGGTCCGAACGTCGCGGCCGAACTCGACAGCCTCGTGTCCCAGAGATCACCAAATCCGAGTCGGATTGAAACCCCGTGTAACCCGCTCCGCAGGTCTGCGGTGGGTGTCCCAGAGATCACCAAATCCGAGTCGGATTGAAACAGGACGGTGGCGAACAGGCCGTAGGCCTTACGCTTGCTGGTCCCAGAGATCACCAGATCCGAGTCGGATTGAAACAGCCGGTGGACCCGCTTGCACAGGTACAAGAACCTGTCCCAGAGATCACCAAATCCGAGTCGGATTGAAACTCCACCAGGACGCGGAAGGAACGCGATGGCTCTTGCGGGTCCCAGAGATCACCAAATCCGAGTCGGATTGAAACGCGGAGGCCGGAGTCGATCCGGAAACCGCAATTACAGTCCCAGAGATCACCAAATCCGAGTCGGATTGAAACTAGCCGTCCTGGCTCTGGTCGTACTGCTCGTCGAGGGGTCCCAGAGATCACCAAATCCGAGTCGGACTGAAACGTGAAGGAGCAACGCGCAGGGACGTTCTCCTGGGGGCCCCAGAATCCACTAAATCCGGGTCGGGTTGAAATCCCGCAGGACGGTATTTTGCAGCGAGCGCTGCGCCCCCGGAGATCGCCGAGTCTGATTCGCATAAATCCCGAGGTGTGTTGATGCCGGTGAACCTGACGCCGGGTGAGGTCGCGGATGGGGGTGCGCTGTCCGTCTGGTTGGGGTGACGGACGCCGGGGGGATCGCGGGTTGCCGGGGCGCTGATGCTTCGCGCGCCTGGGCGGTCGCGGGCCGTCGGTCTGCGCGAAGGGATCTGGGATGTCTGTGTTCGGCCTGGGCGAGGCGCGGTGGGCGATGTCGTTCGAGCCCGTGGGGAGCGGGGTGTCCGCGTCGCGCGGGTCGGGGAGGCGTCGCGGCTTGTCGGGAGGGTCCAGCGCCGAGCTTCTCGTCGGCCGTCACGTCCGCCGGCTCTTCGGGGGGTCCGGCGGACGGAGCGCGGGCGCCCGGCCGCGTCGGAGCGCGGTCGGGCTGCTCGTCTGCCTGGTTGTTCTTCTGCTGGCCCTGCTGGATGGCTGCGGCCGGCCTCCGAAGGATGTGACGGCGGTGGTGGGAGTGACGGCGACGTCGGCCGAGCCGGCGCCCGCATTGTCGGACGCGCTCGCGGCGACGTTGCGGGCGGAGGCGGACCGTTCGCAGAAGCCGGGCGTCCCCGACGCACGTCTCGTCCAGCTCGGTCGGGCACCGGCGGATGTTGATCTGACGCCGATGCGCGGAGGTGACGTCGAGAACGATTCCACCGAGCGCGTGAAGCTGATCGACGCTGCGTTCGGGAAGCTTTCGGCGGGGCTTGCGAGCCGGGCGGCGACGCGTGAGCAGCTCGACGTTCTCGACACGCTGCGCGCGGTCGCTGAGGCCGGGTCCGGCCCGATCTATCTACTGACGTCGGGGGTGAGCACGGTGGACCCGGTGAATCTGGCGAGCCTTGGGTGGACGTTCGACGCAAAGGCGGTCGCGGCTGATCTGCGTCGGCGTGATCTGCTGCCGCATCTGGGCGGCCGGTCGGTGACGTTTGTAGGGCTGGGCCGGGTGGCAGGGGCTCAGCCGGCGTTGGACCAGCCGGAGGAGGTCCAGGTGAAGGCGCTGTGGCTGGCGATCTGCGAGGCGGCTGGCGCGGCGCACTGCGCCGTGGACGACAGTAGCGTCGTGACCGCGGCGCCGGTGGCAACCGACGTCGTGAGTGTTGTCCCGGTGCCGCGGCGGCACGGCACGATGACGGTGGCCCCGCCGTCGGATGTGCTCTTTGGCCCGGACAGCGCCGTCCTGCTGCCCGGGGCGGACGTGCCGCTGTGCGGCCTGGCTGACCAGCTGATCGCGTGCGACGCGGGCGCTCGCGTCGACAACACCGGGCACGTTGCCGACGTCGTGCAGAGACGCGCGGGTGCACGCCGTGACAGGCAGCCTCGGCGTCGGCGGCCCGCTGTCCAACGCTGCCGCACGCGCCACTTCCGCCTGGGCGCCCCGCCCGCCGAGGACACGTTCGCCGACACCAGGCGCAGCCTCATCGAAGTCGGCGCCCTGTCCTGAGCCAGGTCCGGCCACGAACCGACGGCGCGACCCTGAGCGTGTCCGCGCGGCTGGAACAAGGCATCTCGCCCCGTGCCCACGGTCGACGCCTCTGCGGCCCGCATGGTGGTCATCCCTGCCGCGCTGTCGCTGCCGAAACGTGCCGCGTGGTGGCCGCGCGGTGGGCGCGACGCCAGTCAGAACCTTGTCAAGAAGTCGAACCACGGTCCGCCGCAACATCCTGATCACCGGAGCCAGCTCCGGGCCCGTTGAACTCGTTTCGCTCTGCCCGAGGCCGCGAGGCGACGGTGAGGCTCTTGACGAGGTGTCGATGCAGGTGGGCGAGGTCGGAGTTGGTGTCGCCTTCGTTGAGTGGGTCGGCTTGTTCGGCGCGTAGGTAGGCGTGGTAGTCGGCGGTGACGGCGGCCGGGTCGCCGTTGGCCGCGTGGGCGCGTAGGCGGATACCGAACAGGTCGGGGTGGGCGGGCAGGATCGCGAGGCCGCGGGTGGTTGCGGTCAGTGCGGCGGTGGTGTCGCCGCGGGCGAGGTGTAGCTCGGCGAGGAGGGCGGCGGCGCGGACGGCGCTGGTGGTCAGGGCGGAGCCGAGTTCTGCCTCGAACCAGGAGTGGGTTGCCGGGGTGCCGTTCACCAGGTCGAGGGCGCCGGCGAGGACGGGGATCGCGGTGTCGGGATGGTTCTGGTGGCGCAGTGCGTAGGCCAGTCGGTGTTCGAGCAGGTGCAGGTCGGTGGTGACGGCGGGGTCGAGGCGCAGGATGGTCGTGCCGGTGGGGATCCAGGCGGCGGCGTCGGGGCCGGCGAGTTGGACGAGGAGCTTGCGGGTGCTGCCGAGCTGGTTGTGGATCGATTTCGCTCGCACACCGCTGGGCCAGACGGCGGCTTCGAGGTCTATGCGGGTGCGGTTGCGGTGGGTGGCGAGCCAGGCGAGGACTTCCAGGTTGCGGCCGCGGGCGACGTCGCCGGTTGGGAGCTTGCCGGCGCGGCTGGTAACGATGAGCGGTCCGTAGAAGTGGACCATGACTTGCCAATTGGGTTCCACGTACGGCGGCGGGCTGACCTCCGCCTCGGTAGATGAGTCGGCCGCCAGGCTGTCGGGGCGCCCGGTCAGCGCCCCGGGCTCGGCGGGCACTGGAATGGGCCGGTGCGTGGCCGCTGCGTCGGGGACTACGGGGGTCCAGGCGGGGCTGGCTGTGTCCTGGCCGGCGACCTGAATCGGGTCCGCTGGCGGTGCTGGAGTCAGGTGACGCGGGTACCCGTTCGAGGACTCGTGTGGACCGGAAACGTGGATCGGCCCGGGGAGCGGTTCTGGGCGCGCGGGCGGGTCGAGGTCGACCTCGTGCGGCCAGTCCAGCCGGGTGACTTCGAACGGATCGCCGTCGACGCCGTAAGCAGCAGGCCGCGAGGTCGAGCCTTCCGCCTGCGGGGCGTTATCCAGAGGAGACTCGTGTGCCGTCGTCGGGCTCAGGAAGTGCGGCCATGACAGGCCGGTGTAGTCGGCGGCGGGTGGGCTGGCGGGCCCGTCTTCGCTTGGTGGTGGAAACGGTGGCACCAGGGGGAGTGCGGGGATCGGTGGTCGGACGACGTCGGCGAGCAGGTCGCACAGCGCCGCTAGCTCGGCGGCGGCGAGCGTGGTTGGGGTGAGAACAAGGCCGAGCGGGTCCAGGCGCCAATGCGGGCCGGTTCCTGTCCTGTGGCCTGTGATGACAGGGGCGCGCGGCCACGCGCGCATCTCGTCAGCGCTGTCGTCCTCGTCGGCGTCGTCCAGGACATCAAGGCCGTCGTCGAGGTCGTCTGGGTCCTCGTCGCTCTGGTCCGTCGGTTCGGTGGTCGGCCCGTTGGTATGGGGTTCGTCGGCGGCGTCGCGGGAGGTGGCGGGTAGGAGGGTGAGGCTCCAGGTGGACTGGTAGTCGGACTCGGCGGGCTGGACGAGGGCGAGGCCGGTGCTGCCTGGCGCGGCGAGCAGAGCGAGGTCGACGAGCTGGTCGGTTTCGGCGTCGTCGGTGGGTGAGGTGGCGACGAGGGCGATGGTCGGGTCCCAGTTGTCGGGGGCTGTGGCGCGGGCGGTGAGGGTGGTGGGTGCGCCGATGGCGGCGAGGTCGGCGCGCAGCTGGGCGGTCTCGGGCACCGTGGAGGCCAACAGGTCGCCCAGGTCGACGGCGGGATGGACGCGCCACTCGGTGGCGAGGCCTGCGGGGTCCAGGCCGACGGTGCGGATGAGTGGTGCCTCGGCGAACGGGCTGAGGGCCAGGGTGGTGAGCAGCGCGCGGGCGAGGCTGGCGACGGCGTCCGGGCCGTGGCCGGCGGGGTCCAGGGTGAGGACGCCGAGGGCTTCGAGGTCGGCATGGACGAGGGCGCCGTCGGGCTGGGTGCCGAGCTGGACGAGCGCTGGGCAGGGCGGCGGGAGGCCGTCGTCGACGGTGGGCAGGGTGGCGTCGGCGGGCAGGGTCCAGACCTGGCCGTCGGCGTCGGGTTCCCAGGGCGACGGTGGAGAAGGGATCGGGTCGAGCAGGTAGACGTCGAGCGTGCCGGTGGGGCGGGTGAGCACGACCTGCGGCAGTGGGCCGTCGGCGTCTGGGGTGGCGTGCAGGAGGGCGAGGGCCCGGAGAGCATGGTCGAGGCGGCGGGCCCGGTCGGGTGGCGTGGTCGCGAGCAGCGCGGTGTGCACTTCGGCGGTCGCTTGGTCGGGCGGTGGCGGGGCGGTAGCGGGAATGACCTGGTGGTCGCGGCGGCGACGCCGGAAGGCGACGGCGCTGAGAACCGCCGCGGCCAGCAGTCCGCCGCCGAGGCCGGTGGCCAGCTGCCAAGGTGCGAACCCGTACCTGGTCTGGGCACTTGGGCCAGAGGGCTGATGGTGCTCCACGGCCGTCGGCGACGGATTGGCCAGCGTCGGAGGGACGACGGGCACGACCGGGGCAAGGCCCCAACTCGGCGTCGGAGGTGGCGGGCCCGTCGGGCGTGCCGACGATGGCGCTGGCGGGCTTGTGCTGGCGGGTGGGGTGAGTCCTTGGGCCTCGGATGCGGGCGCCGGGACCGGTGTTCTGGTCGTCGGCGTGCCGCCGGTTGCCGGTCCACTGCTGTTCGGCGTGGGGCTGGCGGTCGGCGTGCTCTCGTTGGGCGACGTTCCAGCGCCGGTCGGGTCGGAGCGGGGTGACTGCGCCTCGGGGCTGGCGGTGACGGTCGGCAGGACCAGGAGCATGCCGGGGTTGATCAGGCTTGGGTGGACGAGGCGGCGGCCGGCGGGGTCGGGAGTGCCGAGGTTGGTGGTGAAGACCGCGTCGACGACGGCCGGCAGCTGGGCGTAGGTAGCGGTGGGGTAGCAGTGCGCGGCGATGGCCCAGAGGGTGTCTCCGGGCTGAACCGTGTGAAAGGCGGTTGTGGGCTGCAACGTCGTCGTCCGCCCGGTACTGGCGGACGTGTTCTCGCCAGCCGTGGTCGCGGTGGGGCGTGACGGCGTGGTGGCGGCGAGCAGGGCATCGACGGTAAGGCTGGCGGACGAGGACGGCGGGGCGGTGAAGGCCAGGTTCGCGGGTGCGGTCGCGACAACGCCGGAACCGGTCGGGATCACGGTGGCCGGGCTGGCGGCGAGCGCGGCACGGCTGGTCAGCAGAGTGATCGCGACGCCGGCGGTTGCGACCCAGCGGGCTGCGCCGCGCCGGACAGCGCGTGGTGCAGGCGTTCCAGGTCGCACGCCTCTCGGATCTGACGTCGCTGGCGCATCCCACCGGGTGTCTGCGGAGCGCGGGACGCGCCCGCCGTTACCCGGCCGGTCGCTCGCCTGCCGACCGGGGCGCTGCGCCGGCTCGAACGGGTGAGCCCGGACCGCTCCGTGGCGTCGCGACCTGATGGCCCTTCGACGGGCCGCAGCAGCCTGGGTGACGATCTCCCAGGCGATGCAGAGTGTCGGCCACGCCCACAGCAGCCAGCCGGCGGTGGCGAGCGAGTTGGGCAGGACGTCGGGGTGGATGAAGCCGGCGCGCAGGAGATTCCACCAGCGTTCGGGTTGGAACGTCGTTGGCAGCGGGTAGCCGCGCCAGGTCCAGAGCAGCAGGGGCACCCCGCCGAGGAAGCCGACCATCGTGACCAGCGCGAACAGGCTGCGCAGGATCTCGCCGGCTCCGGGCCTGCCGGCGCGGCGGGCAGTTGACCGGGCTGGGGCGCTGCTGGCCCGACGGGACATGCGGGTCCTCTTCCTACGGGGTCGCGGGCGGTCGGCGCCGCGCCGACCTTCGAGCTGGTGCGGCCGCTGTGGGCCGGGTTCGAGCTGGCGGGGTGCCCGGTCGGGCGGCCCGCGGGGACCACGTCGCGCCGGTGGGACTGGCCGCGAGTTAGGGATCGGTGGCGGCGGTGGCGGTGCGGGTCTCGACGACCGTCGTGTGGCTGTGGCCGGTGAGGGCCAGGAGCTGGAAGTCGACGCGTTCGGTGACGGTCACCGTGACGGTCAGCCCATCGACGATGACTGCGACGGGCTGGGCTTCTGGGTGGCGGGCCAGGTAGGCGTGGACGTTCGCGTCCGCTCGGGTCCGGTCGAGAGCGGGAGTGCCGGCGCGCAGGCTTGTCTCGTCGAGGGCCTGGGCGCCGGCGCGGGCCGCGGCGGCGGCCAGGTCGGAGGCTCGGCCCGCGGTGTCCAGCACATGGCCGGCATCGAAGATCAGCCCGGCGAGGATCAGCGCACCGGCGAACAGGACGGCCAGCGTCAGGCTGATCGTCCCGGCGTCGCCCTGCGTCGGGTGTGGGGTTCGTCGGGTCGTCATGGCGTGGTGAGGGTGGTCCCGGCCCGGTAGCGGTCGAGGACGGCGTCGCCGGTCGCCCGTAGCTGGTGGGTGCCGAAAGGCATGGTCGCCTGGCAGCGCACGGCCACCGTGACCATGGCCAAGCCGTCGGCGGTCGAGACAGTGGTGTCGACCTGGGGCGTCCGGCAGAGGCCGGTGTGCAGGTTGTCGGCGACTGTTGCGTCGGCGACTGCCTGTGCCTCGGCTGGCGTGGTCGCTAGGGACGCGGCGCGGGCGGCCTGCCGGGCTGCCCGTCCCACGGCGGCGTGCGCCGTCGCGTCGATGGTGACCGTCGCGAGTACCAGGATCGCGAGCAGCATCACCGGGAACGCGACGGCGAACTCCAGCGCGTACGACCCTCGATCCCGTCGGCGGTGCTGCTGGTGGGCGCTGGCGGCCGACGGGCGGTTCTCGTTGGCGGCGTCAGGTCTCAGTCTCACGGGGTTCGTCCTGGTCCGGCGGTCTGGGGGAGGAAGCGGATCGACGGGCCGGTGGCGGTACGGGTGACCGCGCCGCCGAGCAGGGCCGTGACGGTGACGTCGACGCTGACCGTGGTGTCGCCGCGGTGGACGGTCGTGGTGACGGTGGTGATCGCCTGGCTGGAACGGGCGATGCCGGTGGCGACCTGGTCGGCCGCGTTGTCGGTGCCGCCGGCGGCCTGGGCTACCTCGAGCGCGCGTTGCGCGGCGGCGTCGGCGGCCTGCGCCGCGAGCCAGCGCATTCCTAGCGTCAGGACCAGCGCGAACAGGGCCAGCACCGCGGTCATCACGACTGCCAGCTCGGCCGCGCCGGCGCCTCGGTCGCCCTGCCGCCGGCCTCGGACACGACGGGGCTGGGCGCAGCGGGTCATGGGCAGGTGGTCTGGTCAGTCTGGGTGCAGATGTGGTTGGTGATGTCCGTCGCCTTGGCCCGGATGATCGCGATCACGATGACGGCGATGACGACCATGCCGGCGGCGATGACCGCGGCCGTCAGTGGCCCGTCGCCTCGGTCGCCTCGTCTCACACGGGCAGCGTGGTCGAGGCGGGTCAGCCTGTTGCCGAGCCGCTGTGGCAGACAGGCCAGCCACAGGCAGAACAGGGTGAGGCAGAGGCCCAGGCGGCTCATGGGGCAGCTCCTTCGTCGGGTGGCCGGGGGGAGTCAGGTGAGACCGGAGGAGGACAGGACAGCCAGCAGCGGGTAGGTCAGGAAGCCGACGAAGACGAGGGCGACGGCGGCGGCGGGCAGTTCGAGCTCGGCGTCGGCGGTCGCGGCCTCGGCGCGGGCGTCGGCGGCCTCGGAGGCGCGCAGGTGGGTGGCCTTGCTGTCCATCGCCTCGACCGGTGACGCGCCGCGCAGCGCGGAGGTGATCGTCAGCCGTAGCTCCCTCAGCTCGGGCAGCGGAACCCTGCCCGCCAGTTCGTCGAGGCCGGCGTCAGGTGACTGGTTACGGGCAGCGGATGTTGCGAGGGCGGCGCGGATCTGGCCGAACGCCCAGCCGTGGCCGGCGTCGGCGGCCAGCCGCAGCACGGCGTGCAGCGGTAGGCCGCTGGCGAGCAGCACCCGGACCAGCTCCAGGTATGCGGCGACCGCGAGCTTCGTCTCCTGGCGGCGCTGCGTGGCCAGCCGCCTGACCGGCCGGTCGGCGAGGGTGACCCCGGCGAACGCGGCGAGCAGGACTGCCACCGGTCCGACGAGGACGGGCATTGGCAGACCCATGGCCGCCGCGGCGGCGGCCAGAAGGGCCGCGAGGATGGCCAGACCGGTGGCGTGCGCGACCCGGGACGCGGTGTGGGCGGCCGGGTCGCGGCCGGCGATCGCGATCTCGTCGGCGAGCAGGATCCGCCGGCCCCGCTCCGGGCCGGCGGTGCCGGTCACCTGACCGTTCAGCCACGCCGCACCCGCCTGGAGCCACCGGGAAGGCTGCCCCAGGGAGACTCGTCCGGCCACTGTCCGCAGGACAAGAAAGCAGCCGATGCCGGCGCTCGCGCCGCACAGACCGGCCAGCAGCCTGGCCGCGGGCAGGACACCGCTCGGGGTCACGGGGTCTCCCGGAAGAAGTCGGGAACTGCCGGCGGGCGGGATCGGCGTAACAGGGCGCGGACCGCGCCGGCTACGGCCAGCAGCAGGCCGGCCAGTACGAGCTGCCCCTCGCCGGTCCGGTACGGGGCGAGGACGGCGGGCCATGCCCCGAGCAGCACGACTGTGACCAGCGTGAACAGGCCAAGCAGGAGGCTCATCGCGCGGCGGTGGCGGGCCCGGCCGGCATGCAGGTCACGCAGCACCGCGACGCGGTGACGGGTGGTCTCGACCTGGCTGGCCATCAGCCGGGCGAGATCGCCCGCGCCGTGCCGGTAAGCCAGGTTCAACGCGACCACGACCTGACCGACCGCCGGGTGCTCGACGTCGCGGTGGAACGCGGCGAGCGCCACCGGCAACGGCTCACGCTCACCGAGCCGACGGGCCAGTCCGGCCAGCGGGTCGGCGAGCGGCGGCGGGGGCAGCTGGCAGGACGCGGCGACCGCCGCCAGCAGCTGCTGGCCGGCGTCCAGGTCCTGGCGGATCGTCTCGCACCAGGTCGCGATCGCCTCACCCAGCTCGTTGACCCGCGGCACCGCCCGCAGCCCCCGCGCCTCCCGGACCAGGAACACCAGTCCACCGGCCGCGACCGCGAGCACCGGCACCCCGACCAGCCAACCCACGACCAGCCCACAAAACGCGGCCGCGACAATCGGCGTGGCCCCCGCCCCCCGAACCTGCCGCCACCCGGCGAGTCCCGCGATCTCTGTCCGGCCGTGCCCCCGCCGCTCACTCGGCGCGGCCCATCCGGCAGCCCGGGCCCCATCCGCGGCAGGTACGCCGCGTGGCCGGTTCAGCCGGCCCGCGAGGGTCAGCGCCGTCAGCCATAGGCCGAGGCCGGCGAGGCCGCCCGCGCCCGCGAGCTCCAGCAACCTCATCCCGCCGGTCACCGGATCCCTGCCGGGGCGCGGCGCGCGGCGAACTGCCGCGGATCGATGACCGTCGCGAGTTTGTCCCGCAGCGCGGGCGAAAGGTCGATCTCGGTGCGCACCGCCCGGCCCACACCGGAATGCCACGCCCACAACTGCGCGGACGTGACCATCCCGGCCTGGTAGTCCCCGATCTCCCGCACCTCCGTGATCACCCGTCGCCCGCCGATCTGGGCGACGTGGACCACGAGGTCGACCGCGCGCGCGATCGTCGCCAGCACCACCGGCTCGCCGACCTGCCGGGAGCCGAACGCGGCATAGGTCTGCAGCCGGGCGACGACATCCGCCGCGGACAGGGCGTGGATCGTCGTGGCGACTCCCTGGCCGATGCCCTGCCCGGCGCCGAGCAGCAGCGGCAGGACGCCGCCGTCGGGTTTCAGCTCCCCCAGCAGGAGCCGGCTGGGGGTCTCGCGGCGCAGGTCGGCGGTCAGGTAGCGCTCCATCGAGTACTCGCCGCGGCCGTCGACATTGGGCTCGCGGGTCTCGAACTCGACCAGGTTGCGCCACCGGGCGCGGTCGAGGAACAACTCGGCCTCGTCCTCGACGGTGATAACCCGTTCCAGGGACCGGTCCGCGGGCGTGGCATTCGCCCACGCACGCAGCAGCGTGGTCTTGCCCACGCCGGTGCCACCGGAGATCACCAGACCGAACGGCACCTGCAACGCGGACGTCGCAGCCAACAAAGCGATCACATCCGGACCGCACAGGCCCCCGGCCGCGAGCCCCGCGAGCGTCTCGAACCCGGGGGCGAACAGCCGGCAGTCCAGATGGGTCAGCGACGTGACCCGGCCGATCGCGTGGACCCGCACCCCGTTCGGCAGCCGGAACCGGACCGACGGATTGGCCTCGTCGAACCGCCGGCCCGCGAGCGCGGCCTGGCTGGCGACCCACTCCCACACCTGGCCGTCCGACTCGAACGGCGACGGGCCCTCCACCCGCCGCCCCGTGAGACGTTCGGTGCAGATCATGTTCACGGCACCGTTGATCTCCACATCACTGAAGCGATGTGCCGCCGACAGCACCGGGCCCATCGGGCCCAGATCGGCGCCCGCGGCCCGGGCCTGCTGTCGGACCAGATCCTCGGCCACCGGGCCTATCGGTGGACGCCCCTCGGCTTCCGCCTGCCGGCGGGCCGCGTCCAGCACGGCCGTGACCGAGTCCTCGACCAGCCGGGCCCGATCGACCCCGCCGGCCGTTCCTGGACGGCGGACGTGCCCCAGTCGCGTCTGCACGACCTCGCCGACCCGCGCCACCAGTACCGCGATCCACGCCGCCTCCACCTCGGCGTTGTCCGGCTCGACGGGCACCGGCATTGCCTGCGCGGCCGGCGCAATCGCCCGGATCAGCGGCGCCCGATCGTCGTCCTGGCGGGAACCACGCGTCGCCATCAGCCGCCGCCTCCAAGCGTCCCGCCCAGGCCGGCCGTGGCCCCAGGCCCGGCGGTGCCCGAGACGCCCACCCCGGTGCCGTTGGCTCCCGGAGTGACCGGCTGAGTCGACGGGTCAGCGACGCCGCCACCTGTGCCGCCGGCGGCCGGTGCCCCGGCGACCGTTGGGCCGCTGGTGCCGGCGCCCGCCGCGGGGTCCGGGCCGGCGCCCGCGGAACCGTCAGTCGACGGCGCGCCGACAGCAGCGGCCGCGGAGCCTGTGACACCGAGGAGGCGGACACCGGGGCTCGTCGCGGCGGCCATCGCGACCTGCGCGGCGACCGTGTCCGGGACGGCCAGGTAGACGACCATGCCACCGCTGCCAGCGGCGCTGTTCTGGGCGCGGACCTCGGTCACCGTCACCTGCTCGGCGAGCGTCACCGGCTCCTTCGTCACCGGGTCCACCCCGACGACGTCCACCAGCTCACCCGATCGTGGCCCGGACGACGGCAGACCCGCCGCGTCCACCGCCACCCCGAGCGTCAACGTGCCGGCGGAGCCCGCGACCGTCCCCAGGAGCTCCGGGTTGAGCACGATGCCGGCGGGCAGGTCGACCAACGCCTGGCGGCCCACCATCACGGCACGGGCCGTCGCTGGTGTCACCAGCCGGATACGTCCCCCGTCCGTGGTCACCCGTACGTCGGCCAGGTCCCCGGTCGTGAGGACCTGGCCGCGTTCCAGCGGCCGAGCCAACGCCACGGTGTCGATCAGGTGCTGGTGGTTGGAGCCCAGCCATACCGCCCCAAAAGCCCCGACGACTGCCAACAGCAGCCCGGTGGCCAGGGCACCCCACCGCAGCGGCCCTCTTGTCCCGGCGGTCGGCTCCCAGAGGGGCTCGGCGTCCGGTTCCGGGGCGTCCCAGCGGCGCGGCGCGACGAACGTCATCGCCGATCCCTTCTCCTCGCGCCGGGGCACGGCCGCCCCGGCATCGTCGTGGTCATCAGCCGCTTCGCTCCACGGCCTGGTATTCGCGCACGACCGCGTCGAACGGCGCCGTCGTCACGAGCGGATCGAGAAGGCCCGTCTCGCCGTCGCTGACCGCCCAGGTGACCCGCCAACGCACCGACAGCGACGCCGCCCAACTGCGCCCGTTCGCAGCCGCGGTCGAGGCATCCCGGTAGGTGTAGGAACACGCCGGCGGTGGGGTGTTCGACGGCGGTGGGGCTACCGGATCGAAGGTCAGCCCCGGCCCCGGACACGTCGCGGGCGGCGCGCCGTCCCCGGGATCGAAGACCAACGCATCGGGTGTCGCGGTGACGGTGACTGACAGGCCGAGCGCCTCGGCCGTCGCCGTCACTGCGACCCACTGCGCCGCCGGAACCGCGAACCAGGTCGCGACCTTGACCACCAGCCCGCTGTCCGGGTCCGGCGACAACACCGGCTTGGGCGTCGGCAGTTGCTGGCGGACCTCGTCTTCCGCCGCCGCCTGCAGGGCGGGCACGTTCTGGACCTGGAACCATTCCCAGGTGGTCAACTTGCCGTCACACAGCCGGACGTACAGACGGGAGACAGACCCGTCAGCGTCCGTTCGGTCAGGGGACTGGACGGCCGGCCCGCCCGGCTCCGAGGGGGTCGAGGCCAGGTACCGCTGCGCCGTCTCCCAGACGCAGCGTGGGGCCGCACCTGCGTTGCCGGCTGGCGACGGGGCGTCGCCGGTCGCGGTCAGCGAGCCGATGAGCTGCTCGCGGTCCTGGTCGGTGCGCACCTCGCCGTGCGCCGCCAGGCCCTCGTTGAAGAAACTGATGGGCCGCGGGTCCGCCCAGGCGGGCAGCGACGGAAGCACGGTGAACGCGGCGCCGGTCAACACGGTTGTCGTGCCGATGGCAATCAGGAGCCGGCGGGCCGGGCCGGGCACCGGTTCTCGCCTTCCCAGCTGCTGACGAGGTCGCCGCCGTCGATCTTCCAGGTGCCGTCGGCCTGCTGCGCCCACACGACATGGGTGCGGCCACTCGACGGGGTGTTGTTGACGATGATGTCCTGCCCGTCGGGCGCGTGATTGACCCCGTCGATGATGACGCCGGTGTCGTAGCCACACACGGTCGCTGTTGCTCTTCCCGCAGGTGGGAGGGCATCGACGGTGATGTTCTCGATGATGTAGTAGTCGTTGGCGCTGGGGCGGACGACATAACCGTGGCTTGCGAGATATGAAATGTCGCCTTGCTCGTTGCGCGCGGGTACCGAACCGTCGACATACACCGCGAGTAGCGCATTCACGAGTGCCTGGTCACGGGGGCTGGCGGCGGCCGCGCGATACGCCCGGTAGTAGCGAGCCTGCGCCGTGGTTACCGCGGCGCGGACCACTGCGGCACCGTCGATCGGCGATGCCGGGGCCGTGACCGTCGGCCTGGCGCTCGAAGTAGTCGAGGGCGAGTTGGAGGTGCCCCCGCTGGAGCCGCCGCAGGCAGCAGTGGTCAGGCACACGCTGAGGGTGGCGATGACTGCGAACGCCCGGATGCGGACATAGCCGGGTTGCCTTTCGATGCCGGTTGTCCGGATCCGGACATTGCGCGCGCGGAGCCGAGTCATGTGGCGCGGACCCGCTTTAGGTAGGCGGCGATGTGGTGGGGAGCCGGGTCGCATTGGGCCTCCTAACAGGCGCGCCGGGCGGGGTGGCACACGGCACCAACGAATGGCCGTTGGTGGGCAGGACACTGCAAAGGCAGCAGTCTGATCGAGTGCTTGGGCGCCCAGGCGCGTTTGTAAGCCGATGGGCCAATTGTCCGCGCGCTCCCCGATGCGCGCCGGCAATCAGCCGAACTCGGTAGGCGCAAACTAGCCCAACCCGGACGACCCGGGAAGGTGAACAGCTTGGCCAGCCTCCGCCATGTTTTGGCCATATGGCGCGATGCCGCCAGAGCGCGGTTACCTCGACGAAACAGGCCTGATGGGCGTGCTCGACGCCGATGTGCTCGAAGGCGGGGCACGGTGATGTTGGGCGCCGACGGCCAGCGATGCTCGTTCTTCGACCGATTTGGTGACTCCCCTCGAACTTCCTCCCTCGCAAGCCTGGCGCGGCCTGGCGCCCTCGCGTCGATAGCGCCTAGGCGTCTGGTGTCACGAGCTGACGGTGTCGACCGACGACCTCACCGAGGCCCTCGCGGCGACCCTCACCTGACCCGCCAGGCCGGGCTCAAGCCTCGCGCCGGCCCTCGTCGAGGCCCTCACGATCGAGGGACCGGCCGGAAAAGCGCCTGGTAACCCTCGCTGGGCCCGTCGCTACGGCACCCCACCCTCGCCGGGGCTCGTAGACGCGTCGTGGACGACCGGTCGTGGGCGCGAGCCGTCGACACGCCGAACAACAGCCTCCACGATCGTTGAATAACGGGGAGCTACATTCCGTGAAACTTCGCCACACCCGACATTTCGATGCTCGGCCGTCCCCGCCTCCGTCGCACCACGCACACCCCTGCAGGAGACGACATGACCCTCGCTCCGACCGCTCCGATCCGCGGTGGCTGGGCAGTCCCTGAGCCCGTCTTCCCGCGGCTTCAGACCGTCCTCCCGCCAACCTCGGACAGCGTTCCGGCCGCCACGCGCGGAAGCGCTCAGCTTCACGCCATGGGCTGGGCGGCTCAGAGCGCCCCCGACGTGGGCACCGGTGGTCCCAGCCGAACGCGACCGCGCCGGTGGCGCGACGGCGACTCCTGGATCCGCCTCGCGACTGTTCTCGCGGTGCTCGCGGTCGCGGTCATCGCCGCCTCCGTCAGCTACCGCCACATCAGGGGTGTCGCCCTCGACCACGGCGAGGACCCGACTGCCGCGGCGATCATTCCTATCTCCGTCGACGGACTGATCGTCGCGGCCTCGATGACCCTGCTGGCTGACAGCCGCGCTGGTCGTCGCCGTAATTGGCTTCCGTACACGCTGCTGGCTCTCAGCTCGGCGGCGAGCGTCGCGGCCAATGTCATGCACGCGCAGCCGGACCTCGCGGCCCGCGTGATCTCTGCGTGGCCGAGTGCTGCGCTGATCGGCGCCTACGAGCTTTTGATGGGCCAGATTCGTGCCGCCACCCGTTCCTCCGTGCCTGAGGGCCAGGCCGGCCGGCGCCACCCGGCGGTTGCGGTCGGTCCAGGCCTAGGAGCGCCGGGTGTTCCGACGCCTGGCCCGGCTGGGTTCACCGCTGCGGCCAGCCCCGAACCGCAAGGCGTTCGCGGCGATAGGTCCCAGGGTCCTCGCCCGATGCCTGGCGACGAGCTCGACGGGGCGAACCCCTTGGGTGTGCACACCGCCGCCGGGCCGGACGGGGCAGCGCAGAGTGTCGCCGCGTCGACGGGGAACGCTGACATGACCTTTGGCCCGGTCCCCGTGCTGAGGGCGGGTACCAAGCGGGCCGCGCTGATCGCGCTCCTGGCTAGCGTCGCCCCCGATGACCCGCGTTCCGACTATGCCCTCGCCCGCGACCTGGCGCCGATCGTGGATCTCCATGCAGGCACCGCTCGCCGCTACATCGCCCAGGTGCGCCGCCCCGTCGCTGGGCTCCGCCTGTCCGCGTGAAGTCGGCAGCGGCACCAGGCCCCGGCAGGAGAACAACGCTGTGGCTTGACGGCGCCTACCTCGCCAGACATCAGGTGGCCTGGGCGCCGGCTGACTGTTTTGGCCGCCGATTGGCGCCGGGACGTTGGTGCGTGCCCGCTGCCCGCCGGCCTACGTGTCATCGCTCTTCTCGCCGGCGCCGCTGCGGCGGCGCAATCGGCCGTCGGGGCGATGTTCGGCGAGCCAGCCCTCAATGTCCTCGGTACGCCAGATGTGGCCGGCGGCCAGGGTGGCGTAGGGCTTCGGGAACGTCGGATCGGTGCGTAACAGCTGGTTGACCCGGGTGCGGTCGGTACCGAGCCGTTTCGCGATTTCCGCGGCGCCCATCAGCGGTTGCCCCACGTTTCGGGAGCCTATTCGACGGCCGTCGAGGCGCAGTCCGCGGTCGCGATCGTCCAGGTACGTTGCGCGTGAAGACCGCTGCCGCAGCGGAGGTCCGGGCAGGGCCGGCCCGTCGCTACGCACCCCACCCTCGGCGGCCCTCTGCGGGGCTGAGGAGCATCTACCCGGCTGGGCGTGCCCTTCAGGCGCCGACAAGGTCACGGATCGGGCCGATGTCGGTGGCCCGATCCGTGGTCGTTGGCTGTCGGCGAGATCAGTGCTTCGGGCGGAGCAGCTGCGTCAGGAGGGCGGTGGCTGTGGTGAGTCCGGCGAGTACCCAGAGGCTGACGGCGAAGGCGTCGGTGATCGCGCCGGGGCGGAAGAACACGATGCCGATGACCGCGACCCCGAGCGCCCCGCCGACCTGTTGGGCTGTCGAGAGGATTCCCGCGGCCGATCCCGCGTGGCGTGGGTCGACGCCGGCGAGCACGGTCGAGGTGAGCGGCACGAGTACCAGGCCGATGCCGAACCCGATGACTGCCATGCCTGGGGTGAGGTCCCAGGCGGACCCGGCATGTGCCGCCTCGGCGAGTAGGACGCAGCCTGCCGCCACGAGGAGTGCGCCGAGGGCGAGCACTTGGTGGCCGATTCGTCGCGCGACCGGAGTGGCGGCGAGTAGTGCTGCGAAGTAGCCGGCTCCGACCGCTGTGAACACGACTCCGGAGAACAGTGCGCTGTAGCCGCGTCCGCGTTGGAGGTAGAGCGCGAGGATGAAGAAGAACGACGGCGGGACGAGTGCGAACGTGAGTCCGGCGAGGCAGCCGATGGAGAAGGTCCGGTCCCGGAACAGCGCCAGATTTACCAGCGGCGCGCGGCCGAGAGCCGAACGCCGTCGCTGATGCGCGGCGAAGCAGACGGCCAAGGCCGGTGCGGCTGCGAGGCTTAGCCAGGTCCAGGCTGGCCAGCCGTGCTCTCGTCCCTCGATGAGGGGCAGGACGAGGGCCGTGACCGTGCCCGTCCCGAGGGCTGTCCCGACCAGGTCGAGCCGGGTCGCGGCCCCACGCGACTCCGGCACGAGCCGGCTGACCATCGGCAACGTCGCGAGGCCGACCGGGATGTTGATCAGGAAGATCGTCCGCCAGCCGAGACCGGCGACGTCGGCCTGGATCAGCGCCCCGCCGAGGAGTTGGCCGAGCACGCCGGCGATGCCCATCGCGAACCCGTAGGCCGCGAAGGCGGCGTTCCGCCGGGAGTCGGTGTAGGTGGTGCCGAGGATCGCGAGGACCTGTGGGGTGAGCAGCGCGCCGGCCGCGCCCTGCAGCATTCTGGTGGCGATGAGCACGCCGGCGGTGGGAGCGAGGCCGCAGCCCGCGGACGTGAGGGTGAACAGGGCAAGGCCGAGGGTGAACATCCGGCGGCGCCCATAGATGTCACCGAGCCGCCCGCCCGTGATCATCCCGGCCGCGAACGTCAGCCCGTACCCCGCCGCCACGAGGGACACCGCGGCTGGGTTGGCGTGGAGGTCGGTCTGGATCGACGGCACGGCGACGTTGACGATGAAGAAGTCGAGGAAGGTGACGAACGTTCCGGCGAGCACCACGAGCAGCGGCGCCCAGCCGACCGTTTCCGGCCGGATCTGGACCGGCCTGACGTCGGCGAGAGTGGTCATTGTTTCTCTCCTGATCGGAAGGCGAGAAAAATCAGCTCGGCACCCGTTCGAGGAAGCCGAGTACCCGTTCGATGCGTCCCTCGTTATCGGTGATGACGACGTCGAAGCCGACGACGACCGGCTCGGCGCCTTCCGGCCCGAGGCCCCAGGTGAACCGAGCGATGTTGTGGTGGGCGTCGATCGGGCCGGCTGGCGAGAAGACAAAGCCGGGGAACTGGCTCTGGACTGCGGCGATCGCTGCGTCCAGTGCGTCCCGGCCCTGGACCTGCGCCAGGGGGTCGAGGTAGCTGGGGTCGGCGGTCCAGAAGCGGTCGATCAGTGCCCGTCGGGCGTCGGCGTCGGTCTCGTTCCAGCACGCCAGGTAATGGTCAAGAAGGTCAGGCACAGCGAATTTCCCTTCGCCACCGGAGTTGTGTTACTCGTCGATGGCGATCCTGCCGGCGGCACCGGGGCGGGTCGATTCCCTAGCAGGTAATGCGATCTCGTTACCTGGCAGGTAATCGCCGGCTTACGGGGCGGGGGATACGGTCGCTGGTATGAGCGTCACCGCGCTACCCACCCGCCCGGTCGGACAGCTCCTGCGCGACTGGCGCGAACGGCGCCGGCTCAGCCAACTCGAGCTGTCCAACCAGGCCGAGATCTCCACGCGCCACCTCAGCTTCGTGGAGACAGGACGGTCGCGCCCGACGCCGGAGATGATCCTGCGCCTCAGCGAGCACCTCGACGTCCCGCTCCGCGAACGCAACCAGCTGCTCCTCGCGGGCGGCTACGCACCCGCCTACCCGCAGCACGGACTTGACGAGCCGGAACTGGGCAGCGTGCAGGCGGCGCTGCGCCTCGTGCTGTCCGCGCATGAGCCCTTCCCCGCTCTGGTGATCAACCGGTGGTGGGAGCTGCTGGACGCGAACGCCGCGGTCGGCGTCCTGACTGCCGGCTGCGCTGCGCATCTACTCGAACCGCCGGTGAACGTGCTGCGGTTGAGTCTGCATCCGGACGGGATGGCGCCGCGGATCGCGAACCTCGGGCAATGGCGCGCGCACCTGCTTGGTCAGGTCCGTCGGCGGGCTGACGACACTGGAGACGAACGGCTACGGGAGCTCCACGACGAGCTCGCCGACTACCCCGGCGGAGCCCGCTCGACCCTGCCGCCTAACAACGTGGTGCTGCCGCTGCGGCTGCGTCACGAGTGTGGCGAACTGTCGTTCTTCTCTATCGCGGCGAAGGTCGAGACCGCCGCCGACGTCACGGTGGACGAACTCACGGTCGAAGCCTTCTACCCGGCCGATCCTGAGACCAACAGCCGGATGCGGGCGCTCGTGTGAGGAGCAGGTAGCCGAGTAAGTCCCGGCCCGACCACGATCCCGACAATCACGGTGACCTTAGGACCAGCGCCTCCGGAACTGCTGGGCCGATGAAACGCATATTCGAGCCAGTTGATGATGCTGTCGGCCGAGCCTGCTCTGGGCACCATTCCTAGCCAGGATACGGAGGGCGACCGAGCGGACGGCGATTCCGCGGCCCTGAACCCCGAAAAAAGGGTTCGGATTGCGATAGACCGGGCCGGCCGCGCCGCCCGGCGCTGCCGGCAGGCGTTTACAGCGGAAGCACCGGCCCGTGCGGGAAGCCGATTTGGAGGGCTTGTCTGTAGGCATCCGCAGCGGCCAGCTCGACGGGCCGGTTTCCGAGCGCGCGGCGGCCCGGGTCGGAGGCGTCGGTCAGTGCGGGGGCACCGTAGGGGAGACCGACGTGATGGTGGCGGTAGTGCTCGACCCGGTGGGCGGCGCTGTCCCAGGCACTCGTGTCCGGCTCGGTGATCGGGCGGGGGCCGAGGAGATCGGTGAGGTAGCGTGCGGGTTCGGCTGTGGCGCGCAGCAGCGCGGTGCTGGTCTGGCGGTCCAGCGCGGCGTCGAGCGCCTCCCGCCGCGCCAGCGTGTCTGCCTGCGGTCGGTCGGGCAAACCGGCCGAGCCCAGGGACAGGTGCGGCTGGGTGAGCTGTTCGTCGAGGGCGCGCCGCGCGGCGGCGAGCGTGTGGGTGGGCTGGGTCGCCAGCTGGTTGATCTCGGCGGTGCGCAGGAGGCGCGTGACGGTGTTCCAGTCCTCCTGGGCGGTGGCCGGGGTGGGCAGGTCGTACACCGTCGGGTCTAGGCCCCCAGCCTGGCACAGTGCGGTGACGCGGTGGTCGAGAACCGCGGCGCCGGTCCGTGCGTCGTCCGACGGTTCGGCGCTGAGGGCGGTTTCGAGTCGGTCGGCGGTGTGGCCATGGTCGAGCAGAACGTGCAGGCCGCCGATCGCGCGCTGGCGCGGGACCGCTTCAAGGTGGCTGTCGAAGCGGGTCCGCGCGTGCTCGGGGAGCCCGGCGGCCCAGGTGGCGGCGAGGTGGACGGCCTGGTCGTGGTGACGTAGCCAGGGATCGGCGATCCGGTCGTGAGGGTTGGCGCCGGGCGGCGGTCCGGGGTCGCCGGCCGGCGCGTCCGGCGTGTAGCGGGCCCGGTAGATGGCCAGGGCGGCGACGGCGTCGTCCCAGACGGCTCGGTCGGGGCCGGTCGGTGGCCGGGGGCCGATTCGTTCCAGGAGTGCGGCGGATTGCTGGGCGAGGGCGTCGGCGCGTAGCGCTGCTTCGGCGGCGAGTTCGGCGCGCCGCAACAGCACCGCCCAGGGAAGACCGGAACGACGTGGCTCGTGGCGTGGCGCGTCCGGCGCGAATGACGGCTCGTCGGGCTCGCCCTCGACGGCGCGTGATACGCGCTGGGCGTGATCAAGCTGTGCCGTCGTGCGAAGCGGCGCGTCTTCGGGCGCGTTTGGGGCTCGGCGGCGCGGATGGACGCTGCCGGCGATCGGCGCGGGGGCTCCCTCCGGCGCGCCAGAGCCAGCACGAGCCGAGCCTGGCGCGTCCGAGCGGCTCGCCGGGACGGATGTCGCTGGTCCGTGGCTCGGCGCGCGATGGCCCGTCGGCACATCTTCGGGTGACGCGGTGTCCGTCGGGACCCGCGGCAGGGTCTCGTCACGCCGGCCACGCGGATCGCCCGGCCCGGGGGCGGTGCGGCGTAGGGCGGTCAGGTCCGCGAGGGAGTGGTCGCACACGAGTTGGTGGGCGGCGATGGCGTGCGGGTCGTGGTCGGTGGCTAGGCGTTCCGGGCGGGTGTGCGCGAGGTGGTCGGCGAGCTGGTGGAGCGGGTCGCTGTCGGCGTCGGCCAGTGCGGGTAGCCAGGTTTCGTCGTCGTCGTTGTCGTGCAGGTCGTCGCGGCGTAGGACGTAGGCGTGCAGGTCGGTGCGGGCGCGGGAGAGCATGACGTAGAGGCCGGGGCGGCTGGTGTCGTCGGGGACGACGGCGCGGGCGGTGTCCATGGTCGCGCCCTGGGCTTTCGCGGCGGTGATGGCGTAGGCGTGCCCGAGACCGCCGTCGCGGCCGTCGTCGAACCGGTGGGTCAGATAGGTCCACGGCACCCGCGCGGTTCCCTTGCCTGGGAAGTAGACCTCCAGCGCCTGGTCGGCGGCGGTGTCGGCGAGGTGGACGGCGGTGACGACACCGACGGAGCCGGTGCGGATGTAGGCCGCACGGGGCCGGCCTTCCGGGATGAGGGAGTGGCCTGCCTGGGTCAGCGTGACGACGTCGTCGCCCTTCTGGAACTCCCGGCCCGCGACCCGCAGCACAGGCCCGGTGAGCGTGTCGTCGGCGGCCAGGAGCGTACGGGCGGCAGCATTGAGGAGGTCCACGTCGTGGCGGCGTTCGGCCATCATGTGGACCCGCACGGGCCGCGCCTGCGTGGTTGCCCGCGCACCGTGCCGCGAGCGGCCGGCGCCGGCGGATCGCACGGTGCTTGGCTCGACTGGCTCGTCGCGGTCAATCGGCATGCTGGCTCGGCGCGCTGCTGTCCGGCTCGACGCGCCGAGCCCCGGCGCGTCTTCTGAGGTTGGCGTGTCATCCGCGCTGTCAGGTTCGGCGCGTTGCGCGGACGCGCCGGACTCGGGTCGGCTCGACGTCCCGGCCGCCATCTCATCCGGCGCGTTACGCGCGTCGTTGAGCTCGGCCGGAGTTGGTGCCGCGCCGGCCCCGGCCTGGCTCGGCTCGGCTTGAGGCGAGCTGGCGCCACTCGGGCCGTCGGCGTCGATGGGGCTTGGCTTGTCGGGATCGGCTTGGCCGGCTCGGATGGTGTGCTGGCGTTCGGCGTACCAGTCGGCGACGGCGCGTTCGAGAAGGACGTCGGTGGTGTCGGCGAGGTGGATGCGGCCGTGGGCGGCGAGCTGGTCGAGCGCGGCGCGGGCCGACGGGCCGGTCGTGGCGCGTAGCGCGCCGAGCGCGGCGCGGACCGCGGCCAGTTCCGGCCCGGCCTGGCGCTGCACCGTGGTCAGTTCCGGCAGGTCGGGGGAGTGAGCGGTGAGGTGGGCGAACCAGCCGCCGGCGGCGACCGAGCCGAGCTGCGCCGGGTCGCCGAGCAGGACGAGCACGGTGCCGGTGCGGGTCGCGTAGCGCAGGAGCCGTTCGGCGTCGCGGGTGGAGACCTGGGTCGCCTCGTCGACGATCAGCAGCGAGCCGGCCGGCCACACGTCGGCCGGATTTTCGACGTTTTCCAGGAGGGTGAGCCAGCTGGCGACGACGCGGGCAGGGATGTTGATCCGGTCGGCGAGTTGTTCGGCCTGGCGGCCGCCGTGCGCGGTAGCGAACACGTGGCGGCCGGCGGCGTGCAGGATGCCGGTCAGGACGCGCATCGCCTCGGTCTTGCCGGTACCCGCCGCGCCGACCGCGGGGCGGACCAGGTCGCCGCTGGTCAGCAGCCGGCGCAGGAGCTCCGCCTGCTCGCCCGACAGCGCCGGCCCGCCCGCCACCGACCCAGCATCGGCAACCGCCGACCCGGGTAGCGGAGGGTTCGTCGCGGCGGCCAGATGCGCGGTGACCGTCTCCTCGTCAACGAGCAGGCGTGGCGGGGCGCCTTCGGTGACCTGGCCTTGCCTGCACAACCCGAGCAGGGTGTCCTCGGAGACGAGGAGGCTTTCGACGGTGTAGACGGGTTCGGGTTCGTGGCGGCGCCGGCGGCGGGTGGTGTCGTGCAGCAGGACGACGCGCCGGTCGGCGAGGAACCGGTCGGCGAGCTGTTCGATCTGCACTGCGTCGCAGCGATTGCCGACCCAGGCGGCGACCTGTTGGACGACGTCACGTCGCACGAACGTCGTCTTATGCGCGGTCAACCCCGCCGCTCCGGCCAGCAACTCGAACAACGCGGCGACATCGCCAGCGCCGATCTGCGCCAGCCGCTTCGGCTCGGGAGGGTGGGGGAGTGGCGGCGCGAGTTGGCGGACCCGCTCGGGTGTCCACCCGGCGGTCGTCAGCCGCGCGAGCTGCACGGCGGCGACCTGCTCGTCGGCCAGCACCTTCTTCGGCGCCCGGGACTCCCGTTGGGCCACGGCGGCCGTCCGGCCCGAGGGTTCCAATCCCTGGGCAACGAGCTGGGTGAACTCGGCGACAACCTCGCCATGCCGCGTCGAGAACGCGGCCAGCAATTCGGCGGGGAACGCGGCGATCTCGGCGACCCCGCTGCGCGCGGGCTCCCAGACGACCCCGCGGCGGGCCGACAGTTCGTGGCGTAGCACCGCCGCGCCGACATAGCCGGCTGTCTTGATCTGCGCGAGCAGCATCTCCCCGTCGACGGCACGCCACTCCCAACCACCGGCCCCTGGTGGCCTCGAAGGGTCCGCGGTCTCGTCGGGTGGGTCGGCGGGGACGGCGACCGCGTTGACGACGATGTTGTGGATGTGCAGGTGCGCTTCGTCGTTGCGCGAGACGTCATGCAGGTAGGACGCGACCGCGAGCCCGACCGCCCGCCGGTTGTGGCCGCGGACCTGGCCGAACGCGGCGTGCCGCTCCAGGTAGCCGATCGTCGCGTCGACCGCCGCGTCCAACGAGGCGCCGACGTCGGCGCGCAGCGCCTCGTCGCCGAACGCCCACAGCAGGCTCACCGACTTCGGCGCCGCGCACACGATGTCGTAGCCCAGCACCGTCGCCGGCGGGGTCCGCCGCGCGGACCACACCGCCAGCTCGCTGCGGCGCACCCACCAGCGACCGTCTGGACCTCGCTGCCCGGACAGACCGTTCGCTGATGTCCCGGTCGCGTCTGCTGGCGGGGCCTTTGTCTGCGCTTCGGTCCCGCTCGCTGCTTGGCTGACCAGCCGGCGCAGGTAGGTCGCGGTGACGCCCGCTACGTCCGCCGCCTCGGCGAGCGTCAACCAGTCGTCTTCGACGCCCGGAGCGCCGCGCCGCCCAGCGTCCGCGCCGTCGGCCGCGAGACCCTTCGCCGTGGGTGCGCTCGTGTCGGCGGACCCACCTGTTCGCGTCTGCGAGGTGGCAGCTGGGTTGATCCGCGCGGCACGGCCGGCTGACCTGCTGGCGGTCAGCAGCGGCAGGCCGGTGATGGCGTGCTGGCCTTGAAGCACCCGGGACAGCGCCGACTCAGGAATGTCTGCTCGCAACCCGACCAGACCGGCTGCCGCTCCGCGGGCGCGTCCTCGCGCCTGCCCCCGGCCGTAGTACCGCGACAGCGGGTCTGTCGCCTCCGGTTGACCGCCCTGCGCGTACTGAACGACCGCCCGTGTCGCCTTCGTGAGGTCCCCAGGCGTCCGGGCGCGCACCCGCAGCACCCGCGCCGTCGCGATCATTCCGCGCCGCCCGGACGCCGGCCCGACCAACGGCCGGCGGGCACGCCGGCCGCCCGCGCTGTGCGCTGGCGCCGGAAACACCGCACCACCAGACGACCGCGACTGGCCGCGCGATGGCGGCCGCCGGGCGACGAGGCCTCTCGTCTGCCGCGACGCCACCCCTGCATCCACCGTGCCATGTCGACTCCTTCGCCAGTCCGGCGCGCACCGCGCCTGGCCGAGCCGACCGGGTGCGGGCATCCCGAGGCCCGACGGTGTCGGGCAGTGACCTCACCGACGACCTCACGACAGCCCTCACGCCCGGCGTCGCGGCCGGTCAGCACGCAGCAATGGCCCTCGCCGACGACCTCGTCGACGCCCTCGCGTCCGGTGGTGTGGCAGACCCAGGGCCTGGCGACCGCCCTCGCCGAGGACGCCCCAGACGGCGCGACGCGACCGACTGGCACCCGGTCTTCGTACGCGCGCGATGTCGTTCGCGAGGCCCGAAATGGTGTGCCGGAACAGTTGCGGGGCCTTCGTGATGCCCGCCGCCGGGACCGTGCCCTCGACCGTCGGAAGCCATGGACACACTCGTTGCGACCGCTACCTCCGGTGAAGCTCACCCGTCGCCTAGCGTCGCCACACCCTCTGTCCGGCGACGCCCCCGTGGGCCGTGCGTGGACCTGCGTCTCCGGATCGCCCCCTGGGAGCCCCGATGAGCGAGCCGCCGACCAGACCCTCACGGCGGCGTCCGAGCCCGACTCCTGACCCGCTCCCAACAGCCGGAGATCCGCCATGGCCGGCGAGCGACCCCGTGTTGTACAGCTGCCGGCTGGACGCCTCAGGCGTGCTGCGTGATCTGCCCGTCGCCGTACCTCAGGGCGCACAGCTGCGGATGGCGACCTACTGGTCCGAGCCACGTAGCGTCGACGGCTGGGCCCAGCGCGCCTGGTCCCGTGGCCCCGACGGCCGTGGCTTCGTCATTCCCGCTGTCACCGGCCTCGGTGACCTGCTTGCCATCAGCGCGGTCCGCCCCAGCATTCGACCAGTCCCCGTCGCGCGCGGCGCCCGCGGCTTCCTGTCGCCCCGCACCGTCGGCGACCCGGCAGCCCCCGCCAACCTGATCTTCCTCGGAACCTGGTTCGGCTACCTGCACACCGTCGAATCCGATGCCCTCGTCCTGCACGGCCCCTTCGGCAACGCCGACGCCGCGCATGCCGCAGCCCACCGCGGACTGCAACGCAAGCTCCGTGCCCCAGCCCTCGCCCCGTCAAATCTGGCCGGGCCGCCGCCACACCACCCCAGGCAGGTGAGCGCGGGTGTCACGCTCACGGTCGAAGGCCCGACCGCCACGATCGGCGACCCGGTGTTCGGCCAACTCAAGGTCTCGACCGAGCAGCTACTCGCCGCCCTGGCGATCCCTGCCGAGGACCTACGCGCCCTGCTGCACCGCCGCTACGGCGACCTACCCACCGCCACCTCCCAGGCCACCCTCGCGGCCCTCGCGGCCCGAACCACCCCCGACCGCCTGCCAGACATCCGTCGCCCACCGGGCACCCCCTACCCGGCGCCCGACGGCTGGATCCCCGACACGTCCTTCGCCGCCCCGACACCGCAGCCAGACGCCCAACCGCAGGCGGGCGTCCATCCACGTGAGCTCGCCGACCCGAGTGATCCGGGAGCCCCGCCAAATCCGGCCGCATCGATGGGCTCGGCCGATCCACCAGAAGCCGACGGCCCCGCGGTCTGGTGACGTGTGGTCGCGCGACCCGTGATCCGGCGACCACCGCCGTCACGGCCCCGAAGCTGGCGACGGATCTGGAAAGGCGGCAAAACCATCATTGCGGCTCCTGCGCGAGTCGTGCGCTTCGGCGAACGCGAGAATCGATCTTTCCGGAAAGATCATAAAACATCTTGGTGTCAATAGAGAATCAGCGCCAGCTCCGAGGAATGCCTCCTCCGCTGGCAGGTGTTGGCGTGCCGACCGGCATCGGTTCCGAACGGGTCGAGACGTCGACGCTGGAAGATCAACTCATGAACCTCATCGGGGCCCTCGCGCTACGTAGGGCACATATGGAGGTGGGGGGGGCGCCCCCCCCCCCCCGCCCCCCCCCCCGCGCCGCAGGGTTTCAGGTGGTGGCGGCAACGGCCTGGTGAACGGGTTCACGTCGAGTCACGCTAGATCGCCGCC